>NZ_BAAANF010000016.1:292917-450401 GCF_039529655.1 Kribbella yunnanensis
GGAGGGGGAGATGCGGGGAGGGGGAGATGCGGGGAGGGGAGATGGGGTGGTGGGTGGTTTGGGGTGTAGTGCTGGGGGGTTGTCGGTGGGCGGCGGTAGGTTTTGGGCATGAGCGAGGAGATTCCGGCGGCGCCGCCTGAGGTGATGGAGCGGCATGCTGCCTTGAGCAACGAGATCGAGGACCACCGGGCGAAGTACTACCTGGGTAGCTCGGTCATCTCCGATGCCGACTTCGATGCGCTGATGCACGAGTTGCAGGCGATCGAGGAGCAGTACAACGAGTTGCGGACGCCGGACTCGCCGACGCAGAAGGTCGGGGTGCCGATCTCGACGTTGTTCGCGCCGATCGAGCATCCGATGCGGATGGAGAGTCTGGGGAACGCGTTCTCGGCCGAGCAGATGGAGGCTTGGGCGAAGCGGCTCGAGCGCGAGGTGACCGTCCAGCAGATCCACGACTCGGGGTTCCTCTGCGAGCTGAAGGTCGACGGGCTGGCGCTCGATCTGGTCTACGAGCACGGTCGCCTGGTCAGCGGCGGCACCCGTGGTGACGGGCGGACCGGTGAGGACGTCACGCCGAATGTGCGGACGATCAAGAGCATCCCGGAGCAGTTGCAGGGTGACGACGTCCCGGCGTTCCTGGAGGTTCGCGGCGAGGTCTACTTCCGGGTCGAGGACTTCACCGAGCTGAACGCGCAGCTGGCCGAGGCCGGCAAGGACGTGTTCTCCAATCCACGCAACAGCGCGGCCGGATCACTGCGACAGAAGGATTCGCGGGTTTCGGCCAGCCGTCCGCTGCGGTTCGTCGTGCACGGCCTGGGCAAGGTCGAGGGACACCGGCTCGGGCGGCTCTCCTCGGCGTACGAGCAGTTGAAGGCGTGGGGGCTGCCGGTCAGCGATCGCGCGCGCCGGGTCGAGACGCTGGCCGAGGTCAACGAGTTCATCGCGTACTACGGCGAGAACCGGCACTCGGTCGACCACGAGATCGACGGTGTCGTGGTGAAGGTCGACGAGATCGACCTGCAACGGGCACTCGGCTCGACCTCGAGCGCACCGCGCTGGGCGATCGCGTACAAGTACCCGCCGGAGGAGGTCACCACCAAGCTGCTGGCCATCGAGGTGAACGTCGGCCGCACCGGCCGCGTCACGCCGTACGGCGTCATGGAGCCGGTCCGGGTGGCCGGATCGACGGTGGAGTTCGCGACCCTGCACAACGCCAAGGAGGTCGAGCGCAAGGGCGTGGTCCCCGGGGACACCGTGGTCCTACGGAAGGCCGGCGATGTGATCCCGGAGATTCTCGGGCCGGTCCTCGAGTTGCGCCCCGACGACGCCGAGCCCTGGGTGATGCCGACCACCTGTCCGTCGTGCGGGACCGAGCTGCGGCCGATGAAGGAGGGCGACATCGACATCCGTTGCCCCAACTCGCGATCGTGCCCGGCCCAGCTGCGCGAGCGGATGTTCCACCTGGCCGGCCGGGCTGCGTTCGACATCGAGGTGCTCGGCTTCAAGGCGGCCGACGCGCTGATCGGTGACGAGCTCATCGTGGACGAGGGCGACCTCTTCACGCTGACCGCCGACGAGCTCATCCGCAGTTCCTTCTTCACCACCAAGGCCGGCGTGCTGTCCGCGAATGCCCAGAAGCTGCTGACGAATCTCGAGCAGGCCAAGACCCAGCCGCTGGCCCGCGGGCTGGTCGCGTTGTCGATCCGGCATGTCGGGCCGACGGCCGCCCAGGCGCTCGCCGCGGTGTACGACGACATCGACGCCGTACGGGCTGCTAGTGAGCAGGAACTGTCCGAGATCGAAGGTGTCGGGCCGACCATCGCGCATGCGGTGATCGAGTGGTTCGCGGTGGACTGGCATCAGGCGATCGTGGACAAATGGAAGGCCGCGGGTGTCGTGATGCGGCAGGAGCGGACCGGGCCGGTCGTCGAGCAGACACTGGTCGGGCTGTCGGTCGTGGTGACCGGGACGGTCGAGGGGTTCAGCCGCGACGAGGCGACCGAGGCGATCGTGTCCCGCGGTGGCAAGGTGGCCGGGTCGGTGTCGAAGAAGACGTCGTTCGTGGTGGTCGGCGATTCGCCGGGATCGAAGTACGACAAGGCGGTTCAGCTCGGCGTACCGATCCTCGATGCGGCCGGATTCCGGGTGCTGCTGGCCGATGGCGCCGAGGCAGCCACGGCGGTCGCGAGTACCCCGGAGCCGGGCTAGTCGCGGGCTACCTGAAGAATCACGGGATCCGGCACCAGAGCTGAGCCGTCGGACTGTTAGTTTTGCACGTCCATGCATGGGTCAAAGGAGCGAATATGACGACGCCGCCACAGGGACCGTGGGGTTCCGGGCAGCCGGGGGGCCAGCCGGGCGGACAGCAGGGGGGCCAAGGAGGTCAAGGCGGCGGCTGGGGACAGCAGCCTCCTGGCCAGGGTGGCGGCGGTTGGGGGCAGAACCCGCAGCAGCCGCAGCACGGGCAGCCGCAGGGCCAGCCTCCGCAGCAGGGTGGTGGCGGATGGGGTCAGCAGCCTGGACGGCCGCAGCCCGGTCAGCCGGAGGGCCAGCCCTCGCACGGGCAGCCTTCGCAGCCGCAGCAGGGCCAGCCTGAGCAGGGACAGCCTGCCCAGGGCTGGGGCCAGCGCGCGCCGCAGCAGGGCGAGCAGCAGCCTTACCAGCAGCAGGCCTGGGGTCAGCAGGGCGCCCAGCAGGGCGGCTGGCACCAGCAGCAGAGTGGTCAGCCAGGCCAGCAGCCGTGGCAGCAGGGCCCTGGCTCCGGTGGCTCCAAGGGACCGGGCGGTTTCGGCAAGGACAAGATGCCGCTGGTGATCGGTGGTGGCGTGGTCGGCATTCTGCTGATCGGCCTGATCATCGTGCTGGTCGTCCGCGGCCTCGGCGGCGACGACAAGAAGACCGCCGACCCGGGCCCGCAGCCCACCTCCGGTTCGACCAACGGCGGCGGCACCGGCAACTCGTCGGGCCAGGCCGAGGCGGCGACGCAGAAGCTTCAGGGCATCGGCTACCAGTGCTCCGATCTGTTCAACAACGACGCCGGTGCGCACCGCGGCTGCTTCAAGTACGACGGTCCGACCCAGGTCGACGCGATCTTCCAGTTCACCAAGGACGGGTCGATCATCAGCCTCGAGCTGACCTCCCGCGACGACGACAACCGCAACAACGCCGCGGTCAGCTTCGACGCCGCGCTGCAGGCGCTCGGTAACGACACCTTCGGCGGCAGCGAGGTGAAGAAGATCCAGGACGCGGTGAAGACCGGTCAGAAGTCGGACAAGGTTGGCACCTCGTGGGGCGAGTTCCGGCTGAGCAACGACAGCTCGCTGACTCTGTCCGGGCGCAAGTCCGGTGAGGAGTCGATCAAGGTGCCGGACAAGACCTGGCAGACCACCGAGGCCCAGCTGAAGAGCGCGCTGACGGCGAAGGGCTACGACTGCAAGGTCATGTGCTCCAAGAAGGTCGGCGACTTCGGTTCGCAGCGCGTCTTCGGCTACGGCACCTCCGACGGCGGCGTGAAGCGGCTCGAGATCAGCATCTCCGGACGCAAGGACGCCGCGGAGGCGGCTTGGCCGACGGTAGTCGGCGACGCGTTCGGTGCGCTCAAGGGTCCGGACGCGGCGGCGCTGAAGGAATTCATCGCCAAGCACAACGACGGCAAGCCGGCCGCGGCGTTCGTCGGTGGCTGGCGGGTCGAGGTGCGGAACAACGACCGAGACGACTTCTTGTCCCGGACGATTAACATCGATGCTGAGTCGTACTACGTCTGAGCTGATCGGCGGAGATGTGATGAAGCTGCCCCGGGAGAATCGGGTCGAACAGGCGGTGGTGGCCCCACCGCCTGAGGCGGCCCAACGGGTCGAGGGGGGTGGGGCCTGGGGTCCCACCCAGTTCGACCTCCCGGAGCGCAGCGGCAGCAACAGCCAGACGATCCTGATCGTCTCGCTGGTCGGAGTCCTGGTGCTGCTGGTGCTCGCCGGACTCTGGACGTTCACCTACTTCCAGCTGGGATAGCCGGAAGTTCGCCGCCTTAGGCGGTGGCGCGGATGGTGACTGCGAGTGAGGCGAGGTAGCTCAGTCGAGCGACCTCCGAGCCGAGGAACTCCGGCCCACCGCGGCGACCGACCACGATGATCCGGCGGTCGGACTCCAGCGGCGCCGCGACCAGCACGGACTCGGACAGACCCTTGTGGTCCGGCGCATCCAGAGTGATGGCCTTCTCCAGCGGCAGCCAGGCTGCCGCGACGTCACCGAACTCCGGAGTGGCGCTGGTCTCCAGCGCGACCTTCACCTCGGAACCCGTCCCGTCCAGCAGGACGGCCCAGTCGGCGTGCAGGACGGCCGGCGCCTGCTCGATCAGCAGGTCGATCGCGTCCGCGGGTGCGGAGGTCATCTGCTCGACCGCTTCGAGGTCCATGTGCAGTCCGCCGCCGGCGCCGTACCGGGAGAACCAGATCACCTCGACGTCGTCCACGCTGTTACAGGCCGACACCAGCCGGTCCGGCAGGACGCCGGGAGGCAGGTCGACCACGATGTCGTCGACCGCGGTGCCGTTCTCGCGGCGGTGCTCGACGATCTCGATCGCGTGGATGTCGGCACTCACCTCACCGAGGGCGGTGGCCACAGTGCCGAGCGAACCGGGTCGGTCCGGGATGATCAATCGCAGCAGGAACACCGAACGATCATCTCCCAGCCGATCACCTTGCGCGTAACGCCCTGTCGCGGCCCATGTTACAGAGCGGAACCCGCAACACGCCCGGGCCCTCTCGAACCGCGAACGGGGACGAGGAAATAAACCTGTCACAGCCGCCCTCTAGGATGACTTGAGCGCCACGTGGAGGTTTGCCGTGGCGTGTCCAGCAACTGCAGACACATTGGACCGGTTCATGCCATCGATTACCCGCGAAGAGGTTGCGCACCTGGCGCGACTGGCGCGGATCGAGCTCAGCGACGCCGAGCTCGATCACCTCGCGCCACAGCTCGACCAGATCATCACCCTGGTCGGGCAGGTCAGCCAGGTCGCGGCGGACGACATTCCGCCGACCTCGCACGCCCTGCCGCTGACGAACGTGATGCGCGCCGACGAGAACGTCCCGTGCCTCACCCCGGAGCAGGCGCTGTCCGGCGCCCCGGCAGCCGAGGCGCAGCGATTCCGGGTGCCGCGGATCCTGGAGGAGGACTGAAATGAGTGACCTCACCAGGAAGACCG
Organism: Kribbella yunnanensis; assembly: GCF_039529655.1. Classification (NCBI taxonomy): domain Bacteria; kingdom Bacillati; phylum Actinomycetota; class Actinomycetes; order Propionibacteriales; family Kribbellaceae; genus Kribbella; species Kribbella yunnanensis. Next base: position 298,121 of record NZ_BAAANF010000016.1, read on the forward strand.
CGGCCGAGCTCTCCGAGCTGATGGCGTCGAAGCAGGCCAGTTCGGTCGAGGTGACCCAGGCGCATCTGGATCGCATCGCTGCCGTCGATGGGTCCGTGAAGGCGTTCCTGCACGTCGACACCGAGGGTGCGCTGGCGCAGGCCGCGGCCGTCGACGCCAAGCGTGCGGCCGGCGAAGAGCTCGGTCCGCTGGCCGGTGTCCCGCTGGCGCTCAAGGACGTGCTCACGCAAGAGGGCGTGCCGACGACCGCCGGCTCGAAGATCCTCGAGGGCTGGAAGCCGCCGTACGACTCGACCGTGGTGAAGCGGCTGAAGGCGGCCGGCATCGTCATCCTCGGCAAGACCAACATGGACGAGTTCGCGATGGGCTCCTCCACCGAGAACTCGGCGTACGGGACCACGCACAACCCGTGGGACCTCGGCCGGATCCCCGGTGGTTCGGGCGGCGGTTCGTCTGCGGCCATCTCGGCGTACGAGGCACCTCTCGCGATCGGTACCGACACCGGCGGCTCGATCCGGCAGCCGGGTGCGTTCACCGGGACGGTCGGCGTGAAGCCGACGTACGGCGGCACCTCGCGGTACGGGCTGATCGCACTGGCCTCCTCGCTCGACACCCCGGGGCCGTGTGCCCGGACGACGCTGGATGCGGCGCTGCTGCACGAGGCGATCGCCGGGTGGGACCCGATGGACTCCACCTCGATCAACCAGGACGTTCCCGCCGTCGTGGCGGCTGCCCGCAACGGTGATGTGTCCGGTCTGCGGATCGGCGTGGTCAAGGAGCTCGGCGGCGAGGGGTACCAGCCTGGTGTGGAGGCTCGCTTCCACGAGGCGGTCGAGCTGCTCACCAAGCTGGGTGCCGAGGTCGTCGAGGTCTCGTGCCCGCACTTCCAGTACGCACTGCCGGCGTACTACCTGATCCTGCCGAGCGAGGCCTCGTCCAACCTGGCCAAGTTCGACGCGATGCGGTACGGGCTGCGTGTCGGCGACGACGGCACGAACAGCGCCGAGACAGTGACGAGCCTGACGCGCGAGGCCGGGTTCGGCGACGAGGTGAAGCGGCGCATCATCCTCGGTACGCACGCGCTGTCGAGCGGTTACTACGACGCGTACTACGGCCAGGCGCAGAAGGTTCGGACGCTGATCGCCCGGGACTTCACGAAGGCCTACGAGCAGGTCGACGTACTGGTCTCGCCTGCGACACCGACCACGGCGTTCGCGATCGGTGACCGGATCGACGACCCGATCGCCATGTACAAGAACGACCTCTGCACAATCCCGTCCAACCTGGCCGGCAACGCGGCCGCGTCGTTCCCGTGCGGCCTGGCCGACGAGGACGGCCTGCCGGTCGGCTTCCACGTGATGGCCCCGGTGATGCGCGACGACCTGCTGTACACAGTCGGCGCCGCGCTCGAATCCGCGCTGGCCGAGCAGTGGGGCGGCGTACTGATGACGAAGGCTCCGGAGCTGGAGGTGACCCGATGACCGCTGAAGTTGTTGCTATTGACGATGCCCTCGCGCAGTACGACCCGGTCATGGGTCTCGAGGTCCACGTCGAGCTGAACACCAAGTCGAAGATGTTCTGCGGCTGCCCGACCGAGTTCGGCGCCCCGCCGAACACGCAGACCTGCCCGGTCTGCCTCGGCCTGCCGGGCGCGCTGCCGGTGGTGAACCGGCGTGGCGTCGAGTCCGCCATCAAGATCGGCCTCGCGCTGAACTGCGAGATCGCCGAGTGGTGCCGGTTCGCCCGGAAGAACTACTTCTACCCGGACATGCCCAAGAACTTCCAGACCTCGCAGTACGACGAGCCGATCGCCTTCAACGGGTGGACCGAAGTTGTGGTCGATGGTGAGACGTACCGGATCGAGATCGAGCGCGCCCACATGGAGGAGGACACCGGCAAGTCCACCCACGTCGGTGGCGCGACCGGCCGGATCCAGGGCGCGTCGCACTCGCTGGTCGACTACAACCGGGCGGGTATCCCGCTGATCGAGATCGTCACCAAGACGATCGAGGTCCCGCCGGCGAAGGCTGCTGCTGTTGCGCGTGCGTTCGTGAGCCAGTTGCGCGATCTGCTGCTGGCGCTGGATGTGTCCGACGTGCGGATGGACCAGGGGTCGCTGCGGTGTGACGCGAACGTGTCGCTGAAGCCTTCCGGTACTACGGCTTTGGGGACTCGGACTGAGACCAAGAACGTGAACTCGTTCCGGTCGGTCGAGCGTGCGATCACGTACGAGATCACCCGGCAGGCCGCCGTACTGAACGCGGGCGGCAAGATCCTGCAGGAGACGCGGCACTGGCACGAGGACACCGGCATCACCACCTCGGGCCGGGAGAAGTCGGACGCCGACGACTACCGGTACTTCCCCGAGCCGGACCTGGTCCCGGTCGCACCCTCGCGCGAATGGGTCGAGGAGCTGCGGGCAACCCTGCCCGAGGCTCCTTCGTTGCGCCGCGCGCGGCTGCAGGAGGAGTGGGGTTTCACCGACCTCGAGATGCGCGACGTCATCAACGGCAATGCCCTGGAGCCGATCGTCGCGACGATCGACCTCGGCGTCGCCGCCGCAGCCGCCAAGAAGTGGTGGCTGGGCGAGCTGGCCCGCGCCGCCAACGAGCAGGGTGTCGACCTCGCCGAGCTGCCGGTCGGCCCGGCCGAGGTGGTTCAGGTCCAGAAGCTCGTCGACGAGGGCACCCTCAACGACAAGCTGGCTCGGCAGGTCTTCGAAGGATTGTTGGCCGGTGAAGGCACGCCGGCCGAGGTCATCGAGAAGCGCGGCCTGGCCCTGGTCTCCGACGACGGCCCCCTCATCGAAGCCATCGACCGAGCCATCGCGGCCAACCCCGACGTGGTCGAAAAGGTCAACTCCGGCAAGCCGGCAGCGGCGGGCGCCCTCATCGGCGCCGTCATGAAGGACATGCGAGGCCAGGCCGACGCCGCCAAGGTCCGCGAACTCCTGAATGCCAAGCTAGGCATCTAGTTCGACCGGTGGTGGGGCCTCGTCGGCCCCACCACCCCAGACTCCTGCCTGCCCACCCCGCCACTGAAGCCAGTGGACGTCGGCGAGTGAAGCCAGTGGGCGTCGGACCTCGTCGAGTGTGACCGCCGTGGTGCTGGAAACCCTTTACCAGCGACCGGGTTCTCACACTCGCCGGCCAGCTCCTCACAGTGGCACGGTGGCTTCAGTCGCGGTCATCAACACGGTGGCTTCAGTGGCTGCCATCAAGAGGTAGGTGTGCGGGTTGCTCGGAAGCGGGTGCGGAGGCGTGCGACGTCTACCTCGGGTAGGTGTGCCTCGATGACGTCGTAGGTTTCTTCGATCAGTTGGCGGAGGATCTCGGCGGCTTGTGGCGGGGGAGCGGTGAAGACTGCTCGCAACCGGGCTGCGAGTTGGTGTGGGGCGTGGGTGAGCTCGGCTTCCATCGTGTCCAGGCGTTTGAACGCCAGGACGTGACCGCTGTAGCAGCCGTTCACAGCATGCAGTACGGCGAGCAGCTGATTCGTCATGCGAAGGAATTCGCGCGTGAGCAACACGGGATTGTCGCGCTCGATGAGCATCTGGCATCGCCAGAACTTGTCGATCGCCCCATCTCGCTCGACGATCGCGGTCGCGAGACCGCGCGGGTACGTCGCCGCCCGTCGCTTCCACCCTTGCACCAACTCCGGCTGCGGCCCGCCGATCTCCCGCCCGTCGACGAGTCCTTTGAGCAGCGTCAGACCATCCGGATCAGGCACGTTCGCTTCCAGCACCAGGTCGAGAGTCTCCTCAACCGCGGTCGACAACGCGTGCTCGACGTCCACCGCCAACCCGTCGACCGACAGATAGTCGAACCACGGTGAGCCTGCGTCTTCCGGCGTTCCCGGGCGAACGCTCGGTGCGGGGGCCAGGCGCTCGGCCGTGGTCGGTGGTCGGCTCCAGAACACGCCGACCTCGACATCCGACCACTGATCCGCATCACCCCGAGCGGTCGATCCGCCGAGCATGACCGCATCAACCCCGGGCGTCCCGGCGTACGCGGCCAGCACCGGGGCGACCGCCGTACGTCGGAACTCGGAGTGATTCACGCAGGTCAGGCCGCGTTGGTGCGCGCCGTCTTCTTCTTGGCGCGAGCCTTCCGACTAGTCTGCGCCGGCTGCCGCCGAACCTGAGGCTTGTCGTCAACCACCGGCTTTTCATCAACCGCAGGCTCAGGCTCGCGCTCGTCGACCACAGGCTCGGCTTCGTCGGACTGGCTTTCGTCGACCGGAGGCTTGGGAGCGTCGGGCTTGGGCTCCTCGACCGCGGGCTTCGACTGTGCGACCGGCTCAGGTTCGGGCTCGGGCGCGGTGACACGCGTCGGCGGTTCGACCAGGTAGCGCGACTTCGCCACCGGCTGCGGCTCGGGTTCATGCTGCGGCTCGGGGTCGTTGGAGCGCGCGGGCTCGACGAAGGGGTTGGGTTCGGCGAAGTGCTCGGGTTGGAGGAAGGGGTTGGGTTCGGAGAGGCGCGCTGGTTCGACGAAGGGATTGAGCTTGGTGAAGGGCTCGGCCGCGATGACGCGGTCGGGTTCGGCGAAGGGCTGGGGTTCGGGGGCGGGCTCGGGCTCTGGGTCGGTGGCTAGGAGGGTTAGTGCAACCGAGACGTCGTCCTGCGCGCAGCGGACCTCGTAGTACGTCGGGGTGATGACCTCGATGGGCGGCGCGTCGGGGCGGTTCCGGACCAGGCCTTGGAAGAGGCCCCACATGGCGCCGACCAGGACGCCGTACACGAATCCCCACAGTAGGACCGAGAACGCCGTCAGTGTCGTCTCGGCGACCAGGGTGACGAAGACTCCGCTCAACACCCCGAGTAGTGCACCGGCGCCGGCACTCAGGAGGGTACGGCGGACTACCGGGACCGCCGCCTGTCTGCGGGACAGCCGGAGCTCGGCGCCGACCACCTCCAGGCTTCGTGAGTCCATCCCGTAACTGCGCAGGTAGTCGACTGTCTGCTGAGCATCGGCGAAGGTGCTCACCGAAGCGACGACACTGCTGGGGACGACGGACGCCTGGTCGGGCACCATACCAACTCCTCTGGAAAGCCTGCTGCGTAAGGGGTTCCTCCCCACTAGTACCAGACGGCCGAAATCCTCAAACGGTTGACGAGTCAGATGACAGTCGGACAACAACTGTCCTTCAACCAGTCATCGCCCGATCGTCACCCGCAGGATCCGATCGTCACCGTCTCGGCTCTCGCCGCGTCCGTCGGTGTTGGACGTCGTGACCCACAACGAACCGTCCGGCGCGACCTCGACCGTCCGCAGCCGGCCGTACTCTCCAACGAAGAACGCCTGCGGTTCGCCGACCCGCTTGCCGCCCGCGACCGGGATCGCCCACAACCGCTCACCCCGCAACGACGCCATGAAAACGTGGCCCTGGGCAAAGGCCGCTCCACTTGGCGAAGCGTCACTCGTCTTCCACTGGGCGATCGGGTCGACCATCCCGTCGAGCCCCTCGGCACCCTCCGCGGCCGGCCATCCGTAGTTCGACCCCGGCGTGATCGCGTTCAGCTCGTCCCACGTGTTCTGGCCGAACTCGGCGGCGTACAGCTGATTCCCGTCGAACGCCAGCCCCTGCACATTCCGGTGGCCCTTGGTGATCCACAGCCGGCCGCCGGGATTTCCCGGCGCGGCCTTGCCCTCGGTGGTGATCCGTAGGACCTTCCCACCCAGCGAGTCGTCGTTCTGCGAGTTCGGCCGATCGCCGCCGTCGCCGGTGCCGGCGTACAGGAAGCCGTCCGGCCCGAACTTCAACCGCCCACCGTTGTGGATCGCCGCCTGCGGAATCCCCTCGAGAATCGTGGTCTGTTCCGACAGCCGCCCGTCCTTGTAGGTCAGTCGCGCGATCCGGTTGTCGCTGCTGGTCGAGAAGTACGCATACACGTACGGCGCTTTGGGGTCGACCGCGAGTCCGAGCAGTCCGCCCTCCGACGAGGGGTCCACCCCGTCGACGGTGCCGACCTCGGTCGCCTTCCCATCGACGATCCGCTTCACCTTCCCGGTGTCGCGCTCAGCGATCAACGCACTCTTGTCCGGAAGGAACGCCAGCCCCCACGGCACCGGGATCCCGCTCACCACGGTCGACGCCACGGTCAGCTTGACCTGGCTAACTGACCCAGCCGGCGCCGTACCGGAGTTGCTGGGCGTCGGCGTAGCGCCCCCTTCAGAACACCCGGCCACCAAGGCCAACGCAGCCACCGCCACCACAACCCGTCCGACCACGCCGTCTCCTCAGCTCGCAGGTCCCCCCAAGCTATCGCCCAACCCCAGCCCGAACCGCAGGAACGACCCGACTCGCAATCAACTCGAGCGACCGCATCGCCACCGCCTGCGACATCGTGGGCAACCGCATCCAGTGCGCGAACTCCACGAACCGCACCTCGGCGTGCAGCGCGATCAACTTCCGCGCCACATCTTCCGGCGTACCGACCAGGTAGTCCTCCCGCCGCAACGCGGGTGGCTCGTTCCCGCCGTACGACGCGATCTCGCCCTCCAGATAGGCGATCCCTGGAGCGGCGTCGGCCCACGCCCGGTCCGCGTCCTCGTCCACGTGCGGACCGCGGTTAGCTGAGCCAGGTGGGTCGCAAGGGGAAGTGGGCGTCGGTGGCGTCGAGTTTTACGGCTAGGAACTGGTGGAGTTGGGTGTTGTTGCGTTCGAAGCCGACTCGGCAGGCGGCTAGGTAGAGGCCCCAGATCTTGGCGGTGGCGGGGCCTACTTCGGCTACTGCTTCGTCCCAGTGGGTCTCGAGGTTGTCGGACCAGGCGGCGAGGGTGAGGGCGTAGTGTTCGCGGAGGTTTTCGGCGTGGCGGACTTCGAAGCCGGCGTCTTGGGCTTCGGCGATGATGCGGCCGGAGCCGATGAGTTCGCCGTCGGGGAAGATGTAGCGGTCGATGAAGGCGCCGGTGGAGCGGTAGCGGTTGTCGGGGCGGGTGATGGAGTGGTTGAGGAGGCGGCCGCCGGGCTTGAGGCGGTCCAGGAGGAAGCCGAAGTACGCCGGGTAGTTGCGGACGCCGATGTGTTCGGTGAGGCCGATGGAGCTGATGGCGTCGAAGTCGCGTTCGGGGACGTCGCGGTAGTCGAGGTAGCGGACTTCGGCGCGGTCCTCCAGGCCTTCGCGTTTGATGGCGGCAGCGGCCCACTCGGCTTGCGCCGATGACAGCGTGACGCCCAGCGCGGTGACGCCGTACTCGCGGGCTGCGTGGCGGACCATGCCGCCCCAGCCGCAGCCGACGTCCAGCAATCGCATGCCGGGCTTCAGATCGAGCTTGCGCGCGACCAGGTCGTACTTCTCGTACTGCGCTTTTTCCAGCGTCGAATCAAGAGTCGGATAGACAGCGCAGGTGTACGTCATCGACGGGCCGAGGATCCACTCGTAGAACGTGTTCGACACGTCGTAGTGGTGGTGGATGGCGGCCTTGTCGCGGAGGCGGGAGTGGCGGAGGCCCTCGAAGGTACGGCGCCATTTCGGGAGGTGTTCTTGCGGTGGGGGAGGTGGCGGCTTCAGGTGGGACCAGCCGAGGCCGTGGACGATGCGGAGGGCCTCGCTCGCGGTGGGGCGTTCGAAGTGGACCTGGTTGAGCATCATCCGCATGAACTCGTACGGGTTCGCGGGGTGGACGCCGGTGATCTCCAGGTCGCCCTGGACATACGCGCGGACCATGCCCAGGTCACCGGGGGCCGTCAGGATGTAGGACAGGCCGCGTTCGGTCGCCAGGTGCATGTGGATCGGGGAATCCGCGGGGCCGGTGGCACTGCCGTCGTACGCCGTGAAGCGGAAAGGGAGGCCTTCCGGGGTCACGGTGGTCAGGGCTTCTGCGATGGATACCTGTGTTGCGAGCGTCGTCATCGGCGCGTCACCGCCTTTTCGTAGAGCCCGGTGAGCCGGGCTTCCGGGTCGTAGCGTTGTTTCACCTCAGTCAGGGCCGGGACGTTGTAGAGCCGGTCGAACGTCTCCCGGGAGTAGTACGCATCGGAGTAGAGCGACTTGTGGCCGCCGAAGCGGGCGACGGCGTCCTCGATGGCCCGGTTGACATCACCGTCCGCAGCACCAGCAGCGATCGGGACGGTGCCCCAGAAGCCGACGTTCACGTACGTCGCGCCGGGCGCCAGCGGATAGAGCGGCCAGGACGCGGTTCCGCGCAACCGCAGCGGGCACAGCCACACCGGCCGCATCCCGACCTCACTGTCGAACCACCGCAGGAATTCGGCCAGCCGCGCCACCGGAATCTCCACATCCTGTACGACGCGCTCGCGCGGCGCCTGACCGCGGCGCTCACCGATCCGGGCAGCGAGGTGATGACGGTTCTCGAAACCGACGAGTTTGTGGAACACGTCGCTACGCCGCCACCGCCGCGGCCACAAACGCCGTACCCATGGCTTCTGTGCACCGAAGGCGGCTGAGCACCAGAACCAGTCGGTGTCCCACCGCCACAGGTAGTCGTGAGCGGTGAGGCAGTCGGTCTGCCGTTGCTGGATCGAGCGGTAGTAGATCTGCTGACCGGTGTAGTCGCTCGCCCGCACTGCGGCGTCGCTGTTGCGCCCCAGCGTCAGGTAGGCCTCGGACGGGCTGAACGCGACCCCGTCGACGAAGTGCACCGGTTCGCCGTCATACGTGCCAGAGGCAACGATTTCGGCGATCACCGGCGCCAGGTCGTCCAACGACACGCGGACGTGGCGCAGGGCGACGTACGGGGAGATGCGGTCGAGTGAGATGCGCAGCCGGGTCGCATAGCCGAGTGTGCCGTAGGAGTTCGGGAACATCCGGAAGAGGTCGTCACCAGGTCGTGCGGTCACGATCTCGCCGGCGCCGGTCAGGATGTCCAGCTCCAGCACGGATTCGTGCGGCAGTCCGGCGCGGAACGACGAGGACTCGATACCGAGCCCGGTCACCGCGCCACCCAGCGTGATCGTCTTGAGCTGCGGGACCACCATCGGCGTGAGCCCGTGCGGCAGGGTCGCCGCGACCAGGTCCTCGTAGGTGCACATGCCCTGTACGTCGGCCGTCCGCGCGACCGGATCGACGCTGAGCACCCCGGTCAGCCCGGAGACGTCCAGGCCGGGCGTGGCGAGCTCGGTGCGCGGCCGGAACAGGTTCGAGCTGCGTTTGGCCAGCCGCACGGGCTCGCCGACCGGGATGCGCTGGTACGACGCGCGGAGCCGGTCTACCGCCTGATCGTGCGCGAGTGTTGCAGCCGCATCCGATGTCGAGGGCACCTAATCAGAGTACGACGGCGGTTCGGGAGCACGCATGGGTCTTCTGTCACGCCTGCTCGCGCGGATTGTCCGTGGCGGCGAGTAGGTTTTCCTCATGGGTGATCTGGTGAGGGCGTGGCTTCCGTGGGAGGACTCCGAGCGGGTCCTCGGTGGGGTGCCGGACGGGGTGTCGGCGCAGGCGGAGCCGGATGGGGCGGAGTTCTTCGTGCCGGGGTACATGGTCGGGGTGGATCTGCCCGCCGCCTTCGCCGCGATGCCGGATCTGAAGGTGGTTCAGCTGCAGACCGCGGGCTACGAGGCCGTTGTACCGCATCTGCCGGAGGGCGTCACCTTGTGCAATGCGCGTGGGGTCCACGACGCGTCGACGGCCGAATTGGCGGTCGGGCTGATCCTGGCGTCGTACCGGCGGTTGCCGCGGGCGGTGCGCAACCAGGAGCTCGGTGTGTGGCCGACCGACTATGTGGACATGGACGACTCGCTTGCGGATCGGACCGTGCTGATCGTGGGGTACGGGTCGATCGGTGAGGCGCTGGAGCGGCGGCTGGCCGGGTTCGAGTGTGAGGTGATCCGCGTGGCGAGGCGGCCGCGGGACGGTGTTCACCCGACGACCGACCTCCCGGAGTTGCTGCCGCAGGCGGACGTCGTCGTACTGCTGACTCCGGCGACTGATGAGACGCGCGGCATGGTCGACGAGAAGTTCCTTGCCCGGCTCAAGGACGGGGCACTGCTCGTGAACGTGGCTCGCGGGGTCATCGTCGACACCAGCGCGCTCGTGGCTGAGCTCGGTACGGGGCGCATCTCGGCCGCGCTCGACGTCACCGATCCCGAGCCGTTGCCGTCAGGTCATCCGCTGTGGTCTGCTCCGAATGTGCTGATCAACCCGCATCGCGGGGGTGCCTCGACGGCGTTCGAGCCGCGGGTCGCCCGGTTGGTGCGGGCGCAGCTGGAGCGTTTCGCGCGTGGAGAAGCACTCATCAATGTGGTGGCGGGGCCGCCACGCTAGGAGGACAACGATGTCCGAGACCGTACTGCTGATCGGGACCAAGAAGGGGCTCTGGATCGGCCGCAGCGACGCTGCGCGCCGGGAGTGGAGGCTCGACGGTCCCGCGTTCGAGATGCAGGGCGTGTACGCCGTGGGCATCGACACGCGCGGTGAGCAGCCGCGACTCTTCGTCGGCGGGACCAGTGAGCACTGGGGACCGGCGGTGTTCCACTCCGATGATCTCGGGAAGACGTGGGATGAGCCGGCGGAGGGCTCGATCGGATTCCCAGCCGGGACCGATGCGTCGCTGGAGCGCGTGTGGCAGATCCAGCCGGCGCCGGCCGCCCAGCCGGGTGTTGTGTACGCCGGGAGCCAGCCGTCGGCGCTGTGGAAGTCGACTGACGGGGGAGTGACGTTCGAGCTCGTCCGGGGACTCTGGGATCACCCGCATCGCGAACAGTGGGGCGCAGGCTTCGGCGGTCAGGCCGTGCACACCGTGCTGCCGCATGCGACCGACCCCGCGCGGATCAGCGTCGCGATGTCGACCGGTGGTGTGTACCAGACGACGGACGGTGGGGAGTCATGGTCCCCGGCCAACCACGGGATCAAGGCGTACTTCCTGCCCGACCCGGATCCCGAGTTCGGTCAGTGTGTGCACAAGCTGGCGGCGCATCCCGACGTACCGGAGCGGATGTTCGCGCAGAACCACCATGGTGTGTACCGGTCCGACGACGGCGGCGAGATCTGGAAGAGCATCGCCGATGGATTGCCGTCGGACTTCGGCTTCCCGATCGCCGTGCACCCGCATGAGCCCGACACCGTGTACGTCTTCCCGTTGGTGGCCGACGGCAACCGAATCCCCACTGACGCCACCTGTCGCGTCTACCGCTCCCGCGACGCCGGCGCGACCTGGGAACCGCTGACCAACGGTCTGCCCGAGGTCTCCTACGTCCCCGTCCTCCGCGACGCGCTCACCACCGACGCCGCCGAATCGGCCGGTGTCTACGTAGGCACCCGCGACGGCTGCGTCTACGCCAGCGCCGACGCAGGCGACACCTGGACCGAGGTCGCCAGCCACCTCCCCGACGTACTCACCCTGCGCGCCGCGGTGATCTGACGTGATCACCCTCCGGCTCCCACCAGTCCTCCGCCCCTTCGCCGACGGCGCCGAACACATCGAGGTAGAAGCCACCACCGTCGGCGCCGCCCTCGCAGCCACCCACCCAGCCCTCCGCCGCCGCCTAACCGACGAGCAGGGCTCGGTCCGCCGCCACGTCAACATCTACCTAGGCCCCGACAACATCCGAGACCTAGCCGGCCCCGACACCCCCCTCACCGACGGCGCCGAACTCCTAATCCTCCCCAGCGTCGCCGGCGGCTGACGCGGTCAGGTTGGCGGGTGATGGGTGCCGGTGCGGTCGGTCCAGCCGGTGGTGTCGGATTCGGCGCCTACCTCGGAGACGGCCCAGACGATGTTGCGGATGCCGGGGCGGTCGACGGCGCCTTGGTCGAGCATCGCTTGGTGGTACTGGCGGGCGTTCGCCTCGTCTGCGTAGACCTGGATCATGTGGCCGTCGCGGGTCCAGGTGCCGTGCACGAAGCCGGGGAGCGGGATCTTGCTCGAGGCCATCAGTGACAGTTGGTCGCGGAGGCCCTCGATGAGGTCGGGGTCGATGTCCCATACGCCGATGACTGCCCACATGGTGAGCAGTATGTGCCGGACGGGTTGGTGGCGGAAGAGCCGGTTGTAGCGTCCGGGAAGTGAAGGGCGAAGTGATCGTGGTGAGTGGGCCTCCGGGGGCTGGTAAGTCGACGGTGGCGCGGTTGGTCGCTTCGCAGGCTGAGCGGGCGACTGTGCATCTGGTGACCGACCAGTTCTACGAGGCGATTCGGACTGGGTTCATCCCGCCGTACCTGCCGGATGCGTCGAGGCAGAACGATGTGGTGGTGGATGCGTATGTGGGCGCCGCTGCGACGTATGCACGGGGTGGGTACGACGTCGTGGTCGACGGTGTTGTTGGACCGCATTACCTGCCTCCGTTTCGGGCGGCTGCGGAGGCCGACGGGCTGACCTTGTCGTACGTCGCACTGCGGCCTGCGCTTGAGACAACCATCGCCCGGGCGCAGAACCGCGGTCCCGAGTCACTGCGTGACGAAGGCGCCCTCACTCACATGTACGGCGTTTTCGCCGACCTGGGCGCGCTGGAGCATCACGCCCTCGACACGACCGGCCAGTCGGCGGCTGCCACGGCGGAGGCTGTTCGGATGGGAGTAGCCGCCGGGAGGTACCGCCTGAGCTAGTGGCGGAAGAGGCGGAGGTTGGTGGGGGACCAGCTGATGCCGTGCGTGGCGCAGGCGGCGGCTATCTGGTCGGAGCGGATGGAGCCGGCGGGTTCGGCGAGGTGGGTGACGCCGAAGCGGGCTGCCTCTTCGACGTTGTCGGGGAAGGGGAGTGCGCCGTCGGAGACCATCGACACGCCGGTGAGCGGCTCAAGCGAGTGGCGGGACCACCACTCGGCCGCTTTGGCGCCGGCTAGGCGGGTGCAGTCGACTCGGGACTGTTGGCCGGCGCCGATGCCGATCGCCATACCGTCCTTCAGAAGGGCGACGGTGTTGGACTGCGTGTAGCGGACGACGATCAGGCCGAGCATCAGATCCCGTGCGACGGCGTCACCCACCTCGGCCGACAGCAGGTCTCGAGTGATCGGTACGTCGTCCCGCTCCTGGCTGAGGCGGACGCCGTACAGCTCACGCACCTCCTCGCGCGGTGGCTCGAACGACGGATCCGCCTCCAGCACCAAGTACGTGCCGCGCTTCTTCGCGGCCAGCACCTCAACCACACCAGGCGCGTACCCAGGCGCGATGATCCCGTCACTCACGACCCGACGCAGCACGTCAGCCAGCTCAGCGTCGACCACGTGCGAGACCGCCACGAAATCGCCGTACGACGACTTAGGGTCGGCGTCCCGGGCGCGCCGGTACGCGTCAGCGACCGACGTACCGAGCGCTGCGCCAGCCGGGGACACATGCTTGTACGACGCCGCTGCAGGTACCCCAAAATCAAGAGCGGCCTCGCGGACGAGCTGCCAGCCGGTCAGCCCGTCCAGGACATTGATGTACGACGGATTTCCCGCCACGACGGTGAATGGCGCGGCCGAGCCGACGACTGTCATCGACGCGGCCTGATGTGGATTCATCCCATAACGCATGCGCGACCTCCGGAAGGAGGCGCCCAGGCGGACGACGCCACGTAGCTGTTCGCTCCACGGTGGTGATCCACCCTCGCCAGTCGCGGTAGGGCACAGGGTATTGCAGGAAAGTGCAATCCTTGTCCACAGAGGTCCGAGGAGTCTTACCATCCGCGAATGGGGTTCTTCTCGCGGAAAGGTGTCGATCTGGCCGGGCTGAGGCTGGATCAGGCCTGGGTGGACGACGACCTGGACGCGGCGTACGCGGCGGTTCGGCGAGGGGATTTGTCGACTGGGCTGGCCCTGCTGAAGGTGACGCCGGCTAATACGAATCTGCGGTCGATCCGGGCTACTGGCCTGGCGAAGGCGGCGGTTGGGCGGAGCGAACAGCTGGAGATGCGGCTGGAGGCGTACCCGAAGGATCCGGATCTGTTGTTGTGGTTCGGGCAGACGCTGGTGTTCGAGGCGTGGGCGGTGCGGACGGGGCAGCGGGCGAAGGATGTGTCGGCGCAGCGGTTTGCGACGTTCCACGACATCCTGCGTACGGCGGCCGAGGTGCTGCAGGGTGCGATTGTGGCGGCCGCGGATGACGCGGTGCCGTGGGAGGTGCTGCAGTGGGCGGCACTCGGGTTGCAGGCGGAGCCGGTGGACAAGGCCGAGATCTTCCATGCCGCGCTGATCCGGCACCCGGGGAGTTATGCGGCGCATACCGGCCGGGTTCAGGTGCTGGCGAAGAAGTGGTCCGGGCTGGAGCTGGCCGAGCTGGTTGATTTCGGTGACGCGGTGGTGGGGCGGGCGCGGCCGGGCAGCGTGCTGTGCAGTATCGCGGCCAATGTCTTCAACGAGGTCTGGCTGGAGGTTGCGTCGGACAAGGACCCGCCGCGCGTGCAGCGCCTGAAGCGGTACGCGCGCGAGGTCTCCGGCCGCCGACCGGACCTGACCGCAGCCCGCGACAAGTGGTGGAACGACGCTCGTACGCCGGATCCCGCGGATGTGTCCGCCCACGGCGCGATGGCGTTCGCGCTCAAGTGGGCCGGCGCGAAGTCCGAGGCGATGGATCACGCCTGCCGCACCGAAGGCCGGATCGAGAGCGTGCCGTGGTCCTACGTCGGCGGCGTCACCGGCTTCGCCGAAGCCCTCGCCAAACGGATGGACTAGCCCTTCTCGGCGCGGAAGACCATCAGCCGAGAGTCCACAGAGAACGGCTCACCCTGCCAACCGGCAGTCACCTGCACTGCGAATCCGGCTGCGTCCAACGCGTCGCTGATCTCCGCGAGCGAGCGGAAGTACAGCTCGTTGCGGTAGACGTCGTCGCGGCCGTCGTCGTACTGGTTATGCGCATCGAAGACGACGCGCCCGTTGGCGACCTCGATCAGGTCGAGCCATTCGGTGAGGTGGCCGATCGGGGTGTCGCGTTCCCCGTACGTCGCCTCGCGCGTCCACGACTCCCACGCCCGCGCCGCGGGGTTCCGCGACTCGAAGGCCAGTACGCCGCCGTCGCGGAGCGCTCCGGCTAAGGCAGTCAGGGCAGCGGGTAGGTCGGGGATGTGCATGATCGTGTTCCCGGTGCACACCACGAGATCGACGTCCGCGGTCGGCGGGATCACGGTGGCGTCGCCGGTGAGCCAGGTGACGGAGCTCGGCGTACGGCGGGCGTAGTTCAGCATCGTCGGGCTGGGGTCGATACCGATCACCTCCCGGCCGGGTGTCGCCAGCGAGCGCGTCAGCAGGCCGGTACCGCAGCCGAGGTCGAGGATCTTCCGGGCATCGAGGGAGTCGGCGAGCGCGCGGAAGTACGCGTGATCGTCGCCGTCGGGGTTGTCGAGGTCGTAGAGCTCGACCAGCTTCTCGTCACCATAGGGATCCACTGCGCGAACGCTAGAGAGCCCAGGACGGTGGGGCAATGTGTTTAGAGTGAGCCCATGGTCGATGTGAAGCCCCGCAGCCGCACAGTCACCGACGGTCTGGAAGCGACCGCGAGCCGAGGAATGCTCAGAGCGGTCGGGATGGGTGACGACGACTGGGTGAAACCGCAGGTCGGGGTGGCGTCCAGCTGGAACGAGATCACCCCCTGCAACCTCTCGCTGGACCGGCTCGCGAAGGCGGTCAAGGAGGGCGTGCACGCGGCCGGTGGGTACCCGCTGGAGTTCGGCACGATCAGCGTCTCCGACGGCATCTCGATGGGCCATGTCGGGATGCACTACTCGCTCGTCAGCCGCGAGATCATCGCCGACTCGGTGGAGACGGTGATGGAGGCCGAGCGCCTCGACGGCTCGGTTCTGTTGGCCGGTTGCGACAAATCCCTGCCCGGCATGCTGATGGCCGCCGCCCGGCTCGACCTCGCGAGCGTCTTCCTGTACGCCGGCTCGATCATGCCCGGCCGCCTTGGCGACAAGGACGTGACGATCATCGACGCGTTCGAAGCCGTCGGTGCGTGTGTTCGCGGTCTGATCACCCGCGAGGAGGTCGACGCGGTCGAGCGCGCGATCTGTCCGGGTGAGGGTGCGTGCGGCGGGATGTACACGGCCAACACGATGGCCGCGTCTGCTGAAGCTCTCGGTATGTCGTTACCCGGATCGGCGGCGCCGCCCGCGGTCGACCGCCGTCGCGACGGGTACGCGCGGAAGTCCGGCGAGGCCGTGGTCGGCCTTCTGCAGAAGGGGATTACGGCTCGGCAGATCCTCACCAAGGAAGCGTTCGAGAACGCGATCGCCGTGGTGATGGCGCTCGGTGGCTCGACGAACGCCGTACTGCATCTGCTCGCGATCGCCCGCGAGGCCGAGGTCGAGCTGACCCTGGCCGACTTCAACCGGGTGGGCGAGAAGGTCCCTCATCTGGGTGACCTGAAGCCGTTCGGCCGGTACGTGATGACGGATGTGGACCGGGTCGGCGGTATCCCGGTGATTATGCGGGCGCTCCTCGACGCCGGTCTGCTGCACGGCGACTGCCTGACCGTGACCGGTAAGACGATGGCTGAGAACCTCGCCGACATCGCCCCGCCGGACGTCGACGGCGCGATCATCCGCGCGCTCGACAAGCCGATCCATCCCACCGGTGGCATCACGATCCTGCACGGCACGCTCGCTCCGGAAGGTGCAGTCGTGAAGAGCGCCGGGTTCGACTCCGACGTGTTCGAGGGGACCGCGCGGGTGTTCGACGGCGAGCGGGCGGCGATGGACGCCGTACCGGAACTGAACCCGGGCGACGTCGTCGTGATCCGCTACGAAGGCCCGAAGGGCGGCCCCGGGATGCGCGAGATGCTCGCGGTCACCGGCGCGATCAAGGGCGCCGGCCTCGGCAAGGACGTGCTGCTGCTCACCGACGGCCGCTTTTCCGGCGGTACGACGGGACTCTGCGTCGGCCACGTCGCCCCGGAAGCCGTGGACGGCGGCCCGATCGCGTTCGTCCGCGACGGCGACCGCATCACCCTCGACGTCGCGAACCGCACCCTCGAACTCCACGTCGACCCCGAAGAGCTCACCCGCCGTACCGAAGGCTGGACGCCCAAGCAGCCCGCGATCACCAAGGGCGTCCTCGGCAAATACACCCGCCTGGTCCGCTCCGCCTCCGAAGGCGCCGTCTGCATCTGACCCGTCCCCGCGACCGCCAGGGGGTGGGATGGGTGTCTCGTATGGTGGGACGGGGTGGGCCCGAACTTGACCCCGGTGTGGTTCGCGGGCGAATAATGCCTACATGCGATCGATTCTCCTCGTACTTGTGCGGCGCGCCGACTGACGCGACCACTGAGTCGAGCGCGCCCCTTCAGCCAACCGGCGGAAGGGGTTTTTTGTTGCCAGGGCGACTATCTGAGACCCAGTAGCGTCAGGACAGCGAACGCAAGCGAGGATGGATCGGTCGCGAAAAGCAAACAACGTGACCAGGATTGAGGGAAGGCACTCATGAGCGAGCAGCTGACCGGGGCACAGGCTCTGATCCGCGCACTGGAACATGCCGGAGTGGACACCGTGTTCGGCATCCCGGGTGGCGCGATCCTCCCGGCGTACGACCCGATGCTCGACTCGACCCAGATCCGGCACATCCTGGTACGCCACGAGCAGGGCGCCGGGCACGCGGCCCAGGGGTACGCGGCGGCCTCCGGCAAGGTGGGGGTCTGTATGGCGACCTCCGGCCCGGGGGCGACCAACCTGGTGACGCCGATCGCGGACGCGTACATGGACTCGGTCCCGCTGGTCGCGATCACCGGGCAGGTGGCCAGTGCGGCGATCGGGACGGACGCCTTCCAGGAGGCGGACATCCGCGGCATCACGATGCCGATCACCAAGCACAACTTCCTGGTCAACGACCCGAACGACATCGCCACCACGATCGCCGAGGCGTTCCACATCGCCTCCACCGGCCGCCCCGGCCCGGTGCTGGTCGACGTGACCAAGGACGCGATGCAGGCGAAGGTCGACTTCCACTGGCCGACCGAGCTGTCGCTGCCCGGGTACCGTCCGGTGACCCGTCCGCATCCCAAGCAGGTGCGTGAGGCGGCGCGGCTCATCACGGCCGCGGAGAAGCCGGTCCTGTACGTCGGTGGTGGCGTGATTCGTGCGCAGGCCGAGGCGGAGCTGAAGGACCTTGCCGAGCTGCTCGGCATTCCCGTGGTCACCACGCTGATGGCGCGGGGCGCGCTGCCCGACACGCACGAGCTGCACTTCGGGATGCCGGGGATGCACGGTTCGGTCTCCGCGGTCGGTGCATTGCAGCGTTCGGACCTGCTGATCACGCTCGGCGCGCGGTTCGACGACCGGGTGACCGGCAAGCTGGATTCGTTCGCTCCCGAGGCGAAGGTCATCCACGCGGACATCGACCCGGCCGAGATCGGCAAGAACCGGGCCGCCGACGTGCCGATCGTGGGTGACTGCAAGGAGGTCATCACCGACCTGATCGCCGCGCTGCGCACCGAGATCTCGACCAGCGGCCGGACCCCGTCGTACGACGCCTGGCGGAACCAGCTGGTGTCGGTCCGGGAGAAGTACCCGCTCGGGTACGACGAGCCGGAGGACGGGAGCCTGTCCCCGCAGTACGTGATTCAGCGGATCGGTCAGATCGCCGGCCCGGACACGATCTACACGGCCGGTGTCGGTCAGCACCAGATGTGGTCCGCGCATTACCTGCCGTTCGAGAAGCCGCGGCACTGGCTGAACTCCGGCGGTCTCGGCACCATGGGGTACTCGGTGCCGGCCGCGATGGGCGCCAAGGTGGCCCGGCCGGACAAGACCGTGTGGGCGATCGACGGTGACGGCTGCTTCCAGATGACCAACCAGGAGCTCGTCACCTGTGCGCTGGAGGGCATCCCGATCAAGGTTGCCGTGATCAACAACCAGTCGCTGGGCATGGTCCGGCAGTGGCAGACGCTGTTCTACGACAAGCGGTACTCCAACACCGACCTGCATTCGAACCGGATCCCCGACTTCGCCAAGCTGGCCGAGGCGATGGGCGGCGTCGGGCTGCGCTGTGCCGACAAGGCCTCGGTGGACGCGACGATCGACAAGGCGATGTCGGTGACCGACCAGCCGGTCGTGGTCGACTTCGTCGTGCACCGCGACGCGATGGTCTGGCCGATGGTCGCCGCCGGCGTCAGCAACGACGAGATCCAGATCGCCCGCGACATGGCGCCCAAGTGGGACTCGGAGGAGCTGTGATGACCAAGCACACACTCAGCATTCTGGTCGAGAACAAGCACGGTGTGCTGGCCCGGGTCGCGGCGCTGATCTCGCGGCGGGGCTTCAACATCGATTCCCTCGCGGTCGGCCCGACCGAGCACCCGGAGGTGTCCCGGATGACCATCGCGGTCAGCGTGGACGAGCAGCCTTTGGAGCAGATCACCAAGCAGCTGAACAAGCTGGTGAACGTGATCAAGATCGTCGAACTCGAGCCCACGCAGACGGTTCAGCGCGAACTGCTGCTGGTGAAGGTGAAGGCCGACACCCTGACCAGGGGGCAGGTGCTGGAGACCGTCCAGCTGTTCCGTGCGAAGGTGGTGGACGTGGCACCGGACGCGATCACCATCGAGGCGACCGGCAATCCCGAGAAACTCGAGGCCATGCTCCGGGTGCTGGAACCCTTCGGCGTCCGCGAGCTGGTGCAGTCCGGCATGGTGGCGATCGGACGGGGCAGCCGCTCCATCTCCGACCGCACGCTCCGGCCGGTCCCGGTGCCCCCGCCGCACGTCCAGTCGGGGACCCCGACGGTGCAGGCCCAACCCCCACAGCGTCACCACCCGGTGCCGGCGCCGCCGCCGGGCCGTCCTGTAGCACCGGCCCGCCAGGGCTGAACGCAGTCATCAGCAACTACCAAGGAGAAGGCTCCCAGTGGCAGCAGAAATGTTCTACGACGACAACGCCGACCTGTCGGTGATCCAGGGCCGCCACGTGGCCGTTCTCGGCTACGGCTCGCAGGGCCACGCGCACGCCCTCTCGCTGCGCGACTCCGGCGTCGACGTCCGCGTCGGCCTGCCCGAGGGCTCGAAGAGCCGGGCGAAGGCCGAGGCCCAGGGCCTGCGCGTCGTCACCCCGGCCGAGGCCGTCGAAGAGGCCAACGTCATCGTCGTGCTGGCTCCGGACCCGGCGCAGCGCAAGCTGTACGCCGAGGCGATCGAGCCGAACCTGGTCGACGGCGACGCGCTCGTCTTCGGCCACGGCTTCAACATCCGGTTCGGCTACATCAAGCCGCCGGCCGGTGTCGACGTCTTCATGGTCGCCCCGAAGGGCCCCGGTCACCTGGTACGGCGTGAGTACACCGAGGGCCGTGGTGTCCCGGTGCTCGTCGCGGTCGAGCAGGACGCGTCCGGCAAGGCCTGGGACCTGGCGCTGTCGTACGCCAAGGGCATCGGCGGCCTGCGCGCCGGCGGCATCAAGACCACCTTCACCGAGGAGACCGAGACCGACCTGTTCGGTGAGCAGGCCGTCCTCTGCGGTGGTGTGTCGGCGCTGATCCAGGCCGGGTTCGAGACGCTGACCGAGGCCGGCTACCAGCCGGAGGTCGCGTACTTCGAGTGCCTGCACGAGCTCAAGCTGATCGTCGACCTGATCTACGAAGGCGGTATCGCCAAGCAGCGCTGGTCGGTCTCCGACACCGCCGAGTACGGCGACTACGTGTCCGGCCCGCGGATCATCGACGCGTCGGTGAAGGCGCGGATGAAGGAGGTCCTCGGCGACATCACCGACGGCACCTTCGCGGCCCGCTTCATCGCCGACCAGGACGCCGGTGCGCCGGAGTTCGCGGAGTTCCGCAAGAAGAGCCAGGAGCACCCGATCGAGGCCGTGGGCAAGGAACTGCGCGGCCTGATGGCGTGGGTCAAGTCGCACGACGACGACTACGTCGAGGGCTCGTCCGCCCGCTGATCCAGTAGTTGTGCAGGGCCCGGACCATTCAGGTGGATGGTCCGGGCCCTTGGCCGTCCCAGCTGGCAGAATCGGCCACGATCGATCCAGTGACGGCGAGGAGGCAATGCGGTGGTGCACGACGGCAGGCAGGCGCCGCCGCGACCGCCCCGGCGGGTTCCCGCCGGCGCGCCTCCGCTCACCCAGTTGCAGCCGGCAGTCCGCCGTACGGCGCCTCCTCCGCGCCGCCCGTGGCTTTTCGGACGCTTCCTGGCCGGCCTCGTGGCCTTCCTGCTCGTTGTCGCAGGTGGTGCCGCCGCAGGCTGGTTCATCCGCCAGGACCGGCTGTCGATCGACACCGCCGCGGCCCTGACCGCTGCGAAGCCCAGTGTGGTCCGAGTGCTCGCGACAACCTGCAGCGGCACGGGTGAGGGCACAGGTGCGGTCGTCGGCACCGGGCTCGTCCTGACCGCTGCCATCGCGGTCCGGGAGGCGAAAGGCGTTGCAGTCATCCTGTCGGACGGCCTGGTCCGGCGTGCCAACGTTCTCCGCGTGGGGAACGGCGTGGCGCTGCTGCAGGTGATCAGTCTGCCGACCACGCCGCCCCTGACGCTGGCCACTGGAACCCCTGACCCGCAGACCGAGCGGGCGCTGATCGGCTACACCCAGTCCGGCGAGCTCACCGTCCAGCAGGTCGGTTCGGTACGACGGCCGCGCCCGCTGAGCGAGGTGATGAACCTCGGCAAGCTCGGTGGTCCGGTGGTCAGCAGGTCCGGTCAACTCGTCGGCATGGTCACCGGTGACAACCTGGCTGCGAGCCGGATCGCGCCGGCCGCAGAATTGCGCGGCTACGTCACCCAGACCGACGGCGTACCGGATCTGGGTGGTCGCTGCGAGGAGTCGCGTGGCCCAGGCAGCGTGGTCACTCCGAAGCTGCAGGTCGCGGCTACCGTGCTCGCCACCGATGCCCAGAAGATGCTGGCCAACTACCTGACGCTGCAGAACCGGCACGATTTCGCCGGGGTCCGCGTGTACTACTCGACGCGGCTGGCGAACGCGCTGTCCGTGGCGCAGGACCGCTTGAGCCACCAGACGACGTACTTCTTCGACCCGGCGATCACCGAGGTCACCCAGAACGCCGACGGCAGCGTCAACGTGCGGATGGCGTACTCCGTCCTCTTCGCCCCGACGGCCCACAAGTCGGGCGGCCAGACCTGCAACCGGCTCGACATGCGGTACAAGCTGGAGCGGACCGGCCGGGTCCTGCGCCTGGACCAGTCCAAGCAGATGACCGCCGCGCGGCCCTGCGAATCGACCTGAGGTACGATCGAGTCAGCGGGCACAGCGCGGTGCTCTGAACCTTTACGAGCCCCTACCGCTTTCGCAGGAGACATCTCCCATGACTGATGTGACTCGTCCCGTCGTCCTGATCGCCGAAGAGCTGAGCCCGGCCACCGTCGAGGCGCTCGGACCCGATTTCGAGATCCGGCACGCGAACGGCGCCGACCGCGCCGAGCTGATTCCCGCCATCGCCGACGTCGACGCGATCCTGATCCGCAGCGCCACCAAGGTCGACGCCGAGGCGCTGGCCGCGGCGAAGAAGCTGAAGGTCGTCGCCCGCGCCGGGGTCGGCCTGGACAACGTCGACGTGAAGGCCGCCACCCAGGCCGGGGTGATGGTCGTGAACGCGCCGACCTCCAACATCGTCAGCGCCGCCGAGCTTGCGGTCGCGCTGCTGCTGGCCGCCGCGCGCCGGGTCCCGGCCGCCGACCAGTCGCTGAAGAACGGCGAGTGGAAGCGCAGCAAGTACTCGGGTGTCGAGCTGTTCGAGAAGACCGTCGGCATCGTCGGTCTGGGCAAGATCGGCGTCCTGGTCGCGCAGCGGCTGGCCGCCTT
Source organism: Kribbella yunnanensis (assembly GCF_039529655.1). Classification (NCBI taxonomy): domain Bacteria; kingdom Bacillati; phylum Actinomycetota; class Actinomycetes; order Propionibacteriales; family Kribbellaceae; genus Kribbella; species Kribbella yunnanensis. Next base: position 320,740 of record NZ_BAAANF010000016.1, read on the forward strand.
CGGCATGAACGTGATCGCCTACGACCCGTACGTGCAGGCCGGCCGCGCCGCGCAGATGGGCGTCCGGCTCGCCTCGCTGGACGAGCTGCTGGCCGCGTCGGACTTCATCTCGGTGCACCTGCCGAAGACCCCGGAGACCATCGGCCTGATCGGTGACGAGCAGCTGCACAAGGTCAAGCCCGAGGTCATCATCGTGAACGCGGCCCGCGGCGGCATCGTCGACGAGACCGCGCTGTACTCGGCGCTCAAGGAGGGCCGGGTGGCCGCGGCCGGGCTGGACGTGTTCGCCAAGGAGCCGTGCACCGACTCGCCGCTGTTCGAGTTCGAGAACGTCGTCGCCACGCCGCACCTCGGTGCGTCGACCGACGAGGCGCAGGAGAAGGCCGGGATCGCGGTCGCCAAGTCGGTCCGCCTGGCCCTGTCGGGTGAGCTGGTTCCGGACGCCGTCAACGTCCAGGGCGGCGTGATCGCCGAGGACGTCCGGCCGGGGATCGCCCTGACCGAGAAGCTCGGCCGGATCTTCACCGCATTGGCCGGTGGCGTCGCGCAGCAGCTCGACGTCGAGGTCCGCGGCGAGATCACGCAGTACGACGTCAAGGTGCTCGAGCTCGCTGCGCTCAAGGGTGTCTTCGCCGATGTCGTCGAGGACAACGTCTCGTACGTGAACGCGCCGCTGCTGGCGGCCGAGCGGGGCCTCGAGGTCCGGCTCGTCACCGACCACGAGAGCCCGGAGCACCGCAACCTGATCACGCTGCGCGGCACGCTCGCCGACGGCGCGCAGGTCTCGGTCAGCGGCACGCTGGTCGGCGTTCGGCAGTCGGAGCGGCTGGTCGAGGTCGACGGCTTCGACGTCGAGGTCGAGCTGGCCGCGCACCTGGCCTTCTTCACCTACGAGGACCGCCCGGGCATCGTCGGCCAGATCGGCCGGATCCTCGGCGAGGCCGACGTGAACATCGCCGGTATGCAGGTCAGCCGGGACCGCAAGGGCGGCAAGGCGCTGGTCGCGCTCTCGGTCGACTCGGCCGTCGCGCCCGCCGTACTGGACGACATCTCGTCGGTCGTCCAGGCCGACACTGCCCGCACTGTGGACCTTGACAACTGACTAGCATCCGCGGCTGTTTAACTGGCAGATAGCCAGCCACCCGCAGGCGCATGGTGGCTGGTCAGGGCCCGGACCCAAGTGTCCGGGCCCGACCTATGTCGCACCTAGTTCACCGGGACGCCGTTCGGGAACTGGGTGGTCGACGTCTCCGTCACGGGTGGCGCGAACGCGTTGAGGACCGCGGTGCAGCCGACGTCGACGGACTTGATCGAGCAGCTCAGCAGATCGAGCCGGGCGGTCTCGCTCGGGAAGCCGATCGCGTAGAAGGTGCTGTCGTTCTTCCACTGGGTCGGGACGATCAGCGGATACCCGGGGATGTCGACCTTCCACTCCACGCCGCCGCGGGTGTCGACCAGGCCGACGACATCCGCCTTGTCGGTCAGCAGGTAGCGGGCCTGGGGGGACAGGCTGCCGTGCCAGCCGCGGTAATGCGCTGGGTCGGTGGCATTGACGTCCGGGCCCATGCCCAGGTCGTTGTCGTTGTCGCCGCCGTTCGGGTGTTCCCAGACGAGCTGCCCCGCTTCGGCGGCCAGCAGGAACTCCGGCGACGCCTTCGGCTTGATCAGTTCGCCGACTCCGGTGGCGATCGTCCAGCGGCGCAGGCCGTCCGAGGCGCCGAAGTACGCGATGCCGTTGTCGATCGCGGCGACCCGCAGTGCGCGGTCGGCGGTCGGTGGGCCGGCCTTGTTGCCGGTTGCCGTGCGGGCTAGCTCGCGCTCGGCGGCGACGTCGTACAGGACGAACTGCGGCACGGCCGGAGTCGTGTCGACCCAGCCGACGACTGCCTGGTCGGCGTCTGTGGCGAGCCGGTGATTCGTGCTGCCCTTGCCGATCTTGACGGCCGCTTCGCCGGGGCGGACCTGGTAGACGCCGCCGTCGGCGCTGGTGAAGACGAAGGCAGCGTTGGTCTGCAGGAACGACGAGATCGCGACAGGGACCCGGATCACCTCGGAGCCGTAGTGGATCTCCTTGCCGTCGGCCCAGGTCGCCCGCCGTTCGGCCAGCGGGCCGCCGGCGGCGACCTTGCTGTCCGGGTCGCCGTTGACCTGCTGTACGACGGTCAGTCCGCCACCGACGATGGCGGCCGTCGCAGCCACCGCGGTGATCACCGTGGCGAGCCGGCGACGCTTGATCCGGCGAGTGCCGTTCGCGGCGATCGCCGCCAGGTCGATGTTCGGGTCACCGATGGCCTCGGCCTCTTCGGTGAACGTGTCCTTCAGCAGACCGGTCATGCGGTCACCACCTTCTCCAGGAGCGGGAGCGCTTCGGGAGCGAGTCCGGCGCGCAGTTTCTTCAGGGCACGGGAGGCTTGGCTCTTCACGGTGCCCTCGCTGCAGCCGAGGATGGCCGCGGTCTCGGCCTGACTCAGATCCTCGTAGTACCGCAGCACCAGTACGGCGCGTTGCTGCGGCGGCAGCTTGCGCACCTCGGCCCAGAGCCAGATCCGCGCGGATGTGTCATCGGCGCGCGCCGGTATGCCGGACGGCAGGTTGTCACTGGGTCGTTCGTGCCACGACCGGCGCCGGAACCAGCCGATCGCCGTATTGGTCATCACCTTGCGCGTGTAAGCCTCGGCGTTGGCCGAGTCGCGCAACTTGTTCCAGCGCACGTAGGTCTTGGTGAGGGACTCCTGGAGCAGGTCCTCGGCGAGACCCCGGTCGCCGATCAGCAGGTATGCGTAGCGGAACAGCGCCCGCTGTCTGCTGATCGTGAACTCCTCGAATTCACGATCGATGGCCATCTGTGTCCTCTCAGCACCCGGTGCCCTCCGCACCGGCTGCCCCCTTGACGCTTTGGGACCGCCGAAGTGTTGGCAAGGATTGCCCAGAGAATCAGTGTCTGGTGGCGAGCAGTACGGCCGCGTCGGGGGCGACCATCACCTCGACGGTAGTGAAGCGGGAGTCCATCAACCACTCCTGGCGGAGGGTGTCGACGCGCCCCTCGTACATCGGCGGCCAGACCGCGGACGGGGTGAAGTCGTCCAGGACGACGAAGCCGCCGGGCTCGACCACGTCGGCGATCACGTCGCGGGCCGAGAGCTTGGCCTCGCGGGCGTCCACGAAGAGCAGCGCGAACGGGCCGCGCTCGATCAGTGCGGTCCAGTCGGCCGAGACGACCTCGATGCGCTCGTCGTCGGCGAACAGCTCCGCCACCACCTTGGCCAGCTGCGGATCGCTCTCCGCGGTGACGATCTTGGTCCCCTCGCCGGCGCCGCTGCGCAGCCAGGCCGAACCGACACCGCAGCCGGTGCCGAGCTCGCCGAGCAGACCGGTCTTGGACGCGGCCAGGCTGGCCAGGAGCCGGCCGGTCTCGTTCCTGGTGGAGCTGACGAAGCCACGCCGTCCGGAGAGGCTGAGGGCCGCGGAAACCAGCGGCGGCAGTTCTGGAGGAGCACTCACCGGTTGAGAGTTGCACAGCTCCGGTCCAGTACCAGCACTGGTATCTCACATAGCGGGATGGGATGCCCGCATAGTGGCGAGATAGTCGCATGCCAGAGTAAATTCGGGCCCATCCTGCCGCCCATGTCCAACCGGGGAGAGTGCAGCATGTACGACATGTATCCAGCCAACTGGCCCGCGATCGATGCCCGCGAGCGGAAGGCGGCCCGTCGCCGCCGTCCCGCGCGCCCGGCCGCCGACGAGGTCAAGGCTGTCCAAGAGGCCATGAACCGCCGCGACAACGGGGGAGAACCCAAGAAGTGAGCGACAACAAGAACTTCACGCTGGCCGTCGTTCCCGGAGACGGGATCGGACCGGAGGTCACCACCGAGGCACTCAAGGTCCTCGACGCGGTAGCCGCCCAGTACGGCGTGACGTTCGACCGCACCGAGTACGACCTTGGCGCGAAGCGCTGGCACGCCACCGGTGAGACCCTCCCGGATGCCGAGCTCGAGGAGATTCGCAAGCACGACGCGATCCTGCTCGGCGCGGTCGGCGACCCGAGCGTGCCCTCCGGTGTCCTCGAGCGCGGTCTGCTGCTCAAGCTGCGGTTCACTCTCGACCACTACGTGAACCTGCGGCCCTCGAAGATCTACCCGTCTGTCGGCTCCCCGCTGGCGAACCCGGGCGTCGTCGACTTCGTCGTCGTCCGCGAGGGCACCGAGGGCCCGTACGTCGGTAACGGTGGCGCACTCCGGGTCGGCACCCCGGCCGAGATCGCCACCGAGGTCTCCGTCAACACGGCGTACGGCGTGGAGCGCGTCGTACGGGACGCGTTCGCGCGGGCCCAGGCGCGGCCGCGCAAGAAGCTCACGCTCGTGCACAAGAACAACGTGCTCGTGCACGCCGGTCACCTGTGGACCCGGACCGTGGACGCGGTGAAGGCCGACTTCCCCGACATCACCGTCGACTACCTGCACGTGGACGCGGCGACCATCTTCCTGGTCACCGACCCGGCCCGGTTCGACGTGATCGTCACCGACAACCTGTTCGGCGACATCATCACCGACCTGGCCGCGGCGATCTCCGGCGGGATCGGCCTGGCCGCGAGCGGCAACATCAACCCGGACCGGACCGCGCCGAGCATGTTCGAGCCGGTGCACGGCTCCGCCCCGGACATCGCCGGCCAGCAGAAGGCCGACCCGACCGCGGCGATCCTGTCCGCGGCGCTGCTGCTCGAGCACCTCGGCCTGACCGAGGCCGCGGCCGCGATCGAGGCGGCCGTCACGGCCGATATCGAGGAGCGCACGGGCAGCGTCCGGACCACCGCGGAGATCGGTGACGCGATCGCCAAGCGCGCGGCCGGCTGAGCCTCGCATGACCACTCGACCAAGAGGTACGGTGCGGCTATGAGCGCCTTAGAGTTCATCGTTGAGCCGAACACCCAACCGGCGAGCGACGACCAGCGTGCCCAAACCATGGCGAACCCAGGTTTCGGGCAGTACTTCTCCGACCACATGGCGATCGCCACCTGGACGAAGAACGACGGCTGGCACGACGCCCGGATCACCGCCTTCGGTCCGCTGGAGCTGTCTCCCGCGACCTCGGTGTTCCACTACGCCCAGACCATTTTCGAGGGGATGAAGGCCTACCGTCATCCCGACGACTCGATCCACCTGTTCCGCCCCGAGGCCAACGCGGCCCGGTTCGCGAAGTCGGCCCGCCGGCTCGCGCTCCCGGAGCTGCCCGAGTCCGCGTTCCTGGACTCGATCAAGGCCCTCGTCGAGCTTGACCAGGCCTGGGTGCCCAGCGGTGGTGAGACCTCCCTGTACCTGCGCCCGTTCATGTTCGGATCGGACCCGTTCCTCGGCGTCCGCCCGTCCGCCCAGGTGACGTACTGCGCGATCGCGTCCCCGGCCGGCTCGTACTTCAGCGGCGGTGTGAAGCCGGTCCGGATCTGGCTGAGCGAGGAGTACACCCGGGCAGCCCCTGGTGGCACCGGTGCGGCCAAGACCGGCGGCAACTACGCAGCGTCGCTGCTGGCCCAGGCCGAGGCGATCGAGAACGGCTGCGACCAGGTCGCCTTCCTCGACGCGATCGAGAAGAAGTGGGTCGAAGAGCTCGGCGGGATGAACCTGTACTTCGTCCTCGACGACAACTCGGTCGTCACCCCGGAGCTGTCCGGAACCATCCTCGAGGGCGTCACCCGGGACTCGATCCTGAAGCTCGTCACCGACCTGGGCCATCCGGTCACCGAGCGGAAGATCTCCGTCGACGAGTGGCGCGACGGTGCCGCCTCGGGCCGGATCCGCGAGGTCTTCGCCTGCGGTACTGCCGCGGTGATCACCCCGGTCGCCTCCCTGAAGTGGAAGGACGGCGAGGTCCAGGTGGCCGACGGCAACGGTGGCGCAGTCACCGCAGCCGTCCGCAGCGCCCTCCTGGACGTTCAGTACGGTCGCGCCGCCGACCCGCACAACTGGATGACCAAGGTCTGCTAACCCTTCGCTGTGGAGCTCGCGGCACCGCAAATAGCTGCCGCGAGCAACCACAGGCCGATCACCACCACGAGCGCGCCGGTCCACTCGACCTCGGTGTCACCCCTGGACTCCGGCCGGCTCACCACGATCACGAACGTCGTCACCGCACCACCCAGCGAGACCAGGATGCCGGTCACAGACGCGGCCCGCACGAACAGCAGCGTGACCGCGAGCAGGATGTAGACGATCACCGGAACAGGCCCCAACGCGCCCTTCTCGACCGTCTCACCCGCGCCCGCAAACAGCGAGATCCCGCTGTGCGTGCTGACCACATGCGGCATCGGGTTGTCCCCGGCAACGACATACCAAGTCGGGGCGAGCAACGCGAGCAGCGCGACCGCGTTGCCGAACAACATCAGCCGGAACCGAAGCTGATGCAACTCCCCACCCGGCCGAAAGAGCGCCGTACGAACCTCGTTCTCAAACGCCTCACGCTGCGCTTCGTCACTCATGGCAACACGGTAGTGGCTGTCAGGCGTCTTTCCAGGCAAGGAAACCGATGACGGCGACGATCACCCACAGGCCAAGGGCAACGACAGGCGCGCCGGTCCAGTCCGAGTCGGCCGACAGGATCAGGAGCGTGGTCACGAGCCCGCCGATGCCGCTGAAGATCACCGCGCTCGGCTTCGAGCGGACGAGCACGATCAGGGCCATCACCAGGTACAACACCACCAGGATCGAGACGAGACGGTGAAGCCCATCAGGCGGAACTTGAGCTGGCTGGTCTGGTCGCTCATCGTTTCCTTCCCCAGGAGGTCGAGGCTTCTGCCTCGATTCACAGGATCCTCTCAGGGCTTCCGGGCCGTTCGCCGAGGGTTCGCCAGATAGGGTCGGACGGCATGAGTAGCCTTCCGGACGATGTCCAGGCGTATTACACGGACCTCGCTCAGCGGCGGGACTGGTCTTACGAGACCATGATCGCGGTGCGGACGACGGTGGAGCTGATCCGGGAGCTGGATCGGGGGACGGCACCGCGGACGTACGGCGCGTTGGCGGGTGATGACGGGACGGACTGGCTGTTCGAGGCGGTGTGGCATGAGCGGGAGTGGGTTGTCGTGCGGCAGCTCGGGGCTGCGGAGGACGGGGAGATCACGCGGTACTGGTGGCAGCGGCTCGAGGATGATGAGGGGATGCTCGTCGACAAGGCGCTCGATCGGGATGCCTGGGGGCTGCGGGAGCTGTCCCGCGAGGACTTCTACACCGCCTGGGACGATCCGGGCTGGAGCCTGACCGGCTGAACTATCGGCTACTCCTCAGTACTGGAACGAGTACCGGATGTTCGTGATGCGAGACAGTTCCGCCAGTGGGTGGACTTTGTGTGGCAGACTGCGAAACGTCATGAACAACCACCGGGTGATTATTTCCTAGGCGCGCTCAGCCGGCAGTACCTGAGCGCGCGGACCTCTCGCACCTTGCGGGAGGTTTTTTGTTTGCCCGATGAAGTCTCGCCAGCCGCACCGGAAGGCCTCGATCATGAGCATCTCCGACGAGTTCCACGTCTACGACACGACCCTGCGCGACGGTGCGCAGCAGGAGGGGCTCGCGCTGTCGGTGGCCGACAAGATCGCCATTGCGCAGCACCTGGACGACCTGGGCGTCGGATTCATCGAGGGTGGCTGGCCGGGCGCCGTACCGAAGGACACCGAGTTCTTCCAGCGGGCGCGGACCGAACTGGACCTGCGGAACGCGACCTTCGCCGCGTTCGGCGCGACCTGCAAGCCGCAGACCGCGGCGGCCGACGACCCACAGGTCGCGGCACTGCGTGAGTCCGGGGCCTCGGTCGTCACACTCGTTGCCAAGAGCCACGATGCGCATGTGGAGCGGGCGTTGCGGACCACGCTGGACGAGAACCTGCGGATGGTCGCCGACACCATCAAGCACCTGCGCGAGCACGGGCAGCGGGTCTTCCTCGACACCGAGCACTTCTTCGACGGGTACCGCGCCAACCGCGCCTATGCGCTCGAAGTAGTCCGAGTATCGGCCGAGTCCGGCGCCGACGTGGTCGCGCTCTGCGACACCAACGGCGGCACACTGCCGCGTGAGTTGCAGGACGTCGTACGGGATGTTTTGGAGACCACCGGCGCACGGCTTGGCATCCACGCGCACAACGACGGCGGCTGTGCGGTCGCGAACTCGATCGCCGCCGTCGAGGCCGGCGTCACGCACGTCCAGGGCACGATCAACGGGTACGGCGAACGCACCGGCAACGCCGACCTGCTCGCGGTCGTGGCCAACCTCGAACTCAAGCGCGGGATGGAACTGCTGCCGGCCGGTCATCTGGCCGACTCGTTCCGGATCGCGCACGCGATCGCCGAAGTGACAAACGTGCCGCCGTCGACCCGGCAGCCGTACGTCGGCCTGTCCGCCTTCGCCCACAAGGCAGGGCTGCACGCCAGCGCGATCAAGGTCGACCCGGACCTCTACCAGCACACGGATCCGGCGCTGGTCGGCAACGACATGCGGATGCTCGTCTCGGAGATGGCCGGCCGGGCCAGTGTCGAGCTCAAGGGCCGCGAGCTCGGTTTCGATCTCGGCAACGACCGAGAGCTCGTCAGCCGGGTCGCCGACCGGGTGAAGGAGATGGAGGCGCGCGGCTACACCTTCGAGTCGGCCGACGCGTCGTTCTCGCTGCTGCTCACCGAAGAGGTGACGGGGAAGCGCGCGTCGTTCTTCGATGTCGAGTCCTGGCGAGTGATCACCGAGTCCCGCGCCGACGGCGAAGCGGTCTCCGAGTCGACGGTGAAGCTGGTCGCCGGGGGAGAGCGCGAGATCGTCACCGGCGAAGGCAACGGGCCGGTGAATGCGCTCGACCACGCGCTGCGGACAGCGATCGAGCGGGCCTACCCGGTGGTGAACAAGTTCGAGCTCGTCGACTACAAGGTCCGCATCCTCGACCAGGGCCACGGGACCGATGCCGTCATCAGAGTCCTCATCCAAACCGCGGACGGCGAAGGTTCCTGGGTCACTGTAGGAGTCGGCCACAACATCGTCGAGGCCAGCTGGGAGGCCCTCGTCGACGGCTTCACCTTCGGCCTCCTGCGCCACAAGGAGGAAGCCCGATGACCACCGTCCTCGAAGCCCCCGTCGTCGCCCCGGCTGTCACCACGACCTTCACCGCCGAGATCGTCGAGACCGAGGGCATGTTCGCGCGCATCGCCGTACTGCTCAACCCGTACGACGTCCGCCGGCTCGCGCTCTGCCTCGAGTCGAGCACGCTGGAGATCGTCGTCGCCGGCACCGGCTTCGACGCCGGCCGGGTCGCCGCCCGCCTGGAAAAGGTGATCGGCGTCCTGGAGGTCACCGTCAGCTGAGTTTTGCCAAGAAGGTTTACTAATCGTTGTCTCCTGGGTAGCTTCGTGAGCGCGCCCCAACCGCCCCCAGGAGGCTGCCATGACTCGACTACGCCCACTTCTCGTCACCGTCGCCCTGAGCCTGATCGCGAGTACCGCCGTACTGTTCGCCGCCCCGCCGAGCACAGCGGCGCCGGCCGCCTTCAAGCATCCCGGTGTGCTCGTCAACAAAGCGCAACTCGACTTCGCCCGCCAGCAGGTTCAGTCCGGCGCCCAGCCGCAGACGGCGGCGTACAACGCGATGAAGGGCAGCTCGTACGGCGCTCTGTCGTACACGCCGAAACCTCGCGCGATCGTCGAATGCGGTTCGAACTCGAATCCGAACAACGGTTGTTCCGACGAACGCAACGACGCGCTCGCGGCATACACGCACGCGTTGCTCTGGTACTTCACCAACGACGACCGCTACGCCAAGAAGGCGATCCAGATCATGGACGCGTGGTCCGCCGTACTGCAGGACCACACGAACTCGAACGCACCCCTGCAGACCGGCTGGTCCGGCGCGTCGTTCTCGCGGACCGGTGAGCTGATCAAGCACACGTACGGCGGCTCGTGGGCCCAGCGCGGGCGGTTCGAGAACATGCTGCGCACCGTGTATTTGCCCGAGGTCCGCAATGGCGCCGGCTGCAAGAACGGCAACTGGGAACTGATCATGACCGACGCCGCGATCGGGATCGCGGTCTTCCTCGACGACAAGGCTGCCTTCGACAAGGCGGTCAGCATCTGGCGTGGCCGGCTGCCCGGTTACGTCTACCAGACCACCGACGGCGCCTGGCCGAAGGCGCCGTCCACCTGCTCGTCGAAGGACACCCGCGAGGAGATCGTCGCCTACTGGCAAGGCCAGTCCACGTTCTCGAACGGCCTCGCCCAAGAGACCTGCCGCGACTTCGGCCACACCGGCTGGGGACTCACCGCCGCCACCCACGTCGCCGAAACCGCCTGGCACCAAGGCGTCAACCTGTACGGCGAAGCCGGCAAACGACTCACCGACGGCTACTACTTCCACACCCGCTACGAAACCGGCACCGCCGTACCGTCCAACCTCTGCGGCGGAACCGTGAAGCTAGGCCTCGGCGCAGTCAGCGAAATCGTCTACAACCACTACCACAACCGCCTCGGCCAGCAGATGCCCACCACGCTCGCGTACACCGAGTCCAAGCGCCCAGCCGGAGCCAACTACTTCTTCGCCTGGGAAACCCTCACCCACGCCAACAACCCCCGCTGAACCACGAGGGGCCGGGCGGCAGGTCGAGCCGCCCGGCCTCTCGTCGTACTGGGACTAGTCCCAGCTGAGGCCGCTGGAGGACTGGTATTCGATGACTCGGGTCTCGAAGAAGTTCTTTTCCTTCTTGAGGTCCATGACTTCGGACATCCAGCCGAACGGGTTGCGGGTCTCGCCGAAGATCGGGGCGATGCCGATCTGTTCGGCGCGGCGGTCGGTGATGAAGTGCATGTACTGCTCGCAGAGGTCGGCGGTCAGGCCGAGCATGCCGTTGGGCATGGTGGAGCGGCCGTAGGCGACCTCGAGCTCGCAGGCTTCGGTGAGCATCTGGCGGACTTCGGCCTGGAAGGCCTCGGTCCACAGGTGCGGGTTCTCCTGCTTGATCTGGTTGATGCAGTCGATACCGAAGTTCAGGTGGATCGACTCGTCGCGCAGGATGTACTGGTACTGCTCGGCGATGCCGACCATCTTGTTCCGGCGGCCGAGCGACAGGATCTGCGCGAAACCGGTGTAGAACCACATGCCTTCGAAGACCACGTAGAACGCGATCAGGTCGCGCAGGAACGCGGTGTCGGACTCCGGCGTACCGGTCTTGAAGTCCGGGTCCTCCAGGTGCTGGGTGTACTTCAGCGCCCAGGCGTCCTTGTCGGAGATCGACGGCACCTCGCGGTACATGTTGAACAGCTCGCCCTCGTCGAGACCGAGCGACGTACAGATGTACTGGAAGGTGTGCGTGTGCACGGCCTCCTCGAACGCCTGGCGCAGCAGGTACTGACGGCACTCGGGGTTGGTGAGCTGGCGGTAGACGGCCAGGACGATGTTGTTCGCGACCAGGGACTCCGCGGTGGCGAAGAAGCCGAGGTTGCGCTTCAGCATCAGCCGCTCGTCGTCGGTCAGGCCGTCTTTGGACTTCCACAGCGAGATGTCGGCCTGCATGGAGACCTCGGTCGGCATCCAGTGGTTGTTGCAGCCGGCCAGGTACTTCTCCCAGGCCCACTTGTACTTCAGCGGGAGCAGCTGGTTCACGTCGGCCCGCGCGTTGATCATCGCCTTGTCGGAGACGTCGATGCGGGAAGCGCCGACGGCGATCGAGCCAAGTCCGGTCGCGTTGTCCGTGGTCGTCACTGGCAGGCCTCGCAGTCAGGGTCTTCGAGGGAGCAGACTGCTCCGGTTGGTTCGGGCAGTGGAGCGTTGTCGATCGCCGACGGGGCGGTGACCGGTACTGCCGTCGGCACGGTGGCGGAGACGGCGTTGAGCTTGCCGTCGGTGCCCTTCAGTGTCGACTTCTCCACATGGGTCTTCGACTGCGAACGCAGGTAGTACGTCGTCTTCAGCCCGTAGCGCCACGCGTTCCGGTAGAGCTCGTCGAGCGCCTTGCCGGACGGTGAAGCCATGTACAGGTTGAGCGACTGCGCCTGGTCGATCCACTTCTGCCGGCGCGACGCGGCCTTGATCAGCCACAGCGGCTCGATCTCGAACGCGGTCGCGTACAGCTCGCGGAGGTCGGCCGGGACCCGGTCGATGTTCTCCAGGATGCCGTCGTGGTACTTGAGGTCGGAGACCATCACCTGGTCCCACAGCCCGCGCGCCTTCAGGTCGTTGACCAGGTACGGGTTGGCGACGGTGAACTCACCGGACATGTTCGACTTCACGAACAGGTTGCTGTACGCCGGTTCGATCGACTGGCTGACCCCGCAGATGTTGGAGATCGTCGCGGTCGGCGCGATCGCCATCACGTTGGAGTTCCGCATACCGTCGCGGAGAACCTTGGTCCGCAAGGCATCCCAGTCGAGTGTCTTGGCGTCGTCGAGGATCACGTCACCGTTGCGGGCCGACCGCAGCAGCTCCAGCGAGTCGATCGGCAACACACCCTGGCTCCACAGCGAACCGTCGTACGTCGAGTAACGGCCGCGCTCGGCGGCGAGATCGCTGGACGCCTCGATCGCGTGGTAGCTGATGGCTTCCATCGAGCTGTCGGCGAACGCGACGGCCGCGTCCGACGAATACGGGATGCGCAGCGAGAAGAGCGCGTCCGCGAAGCCCATCAGGCCGAGGCCGACCGGGCGGTGCCGCTGGTTGGCGCGCTCCGACTCCGGCGTCGTGTAGAAGTTCACGTCGATCACGTTGTCGAGCATCCGGACCGCGGTCTTCACCGTGTCGCGAAGCAGGTCAGCGTCGAGGCCGGTCTCGGTCAGGTGCGCGACCAGGTTGACCGAACCCAGGTTGCAGACCGCGGTCTCGTCGACCGTCGTGTTCAGCGTGATCTCGGTGCACAGGTTGGACGAGTGGACGACACCGTTGTGCTGCTGCGGCGAGCGCAGGTTGCACGGGTCCTTGAAGGTGATCCACGGGTGGCCGGTCTCGAACAGCACCGTCAGCATCCGGCGCCACAGGTCGAGCGCGCGGACCCGGCGGAACACCCGGATCTCACCGCGGTCGGCGGCCGCCTCGTACTTCTCGTACGCCGTCTTGAACTCCGCGCCGAACAGATCGTGCAGATCCGGCACCTCGTCGGGGGAGAACAGCGTCCACTGACCGTCCGCCTCGACCCGCTGCAGGAACAGGTCCGGCACCCAGTTGGCCGTGTTCATGTCGTGCGTCCGGCGACGCTCGTCACCGGTGTTCTTACGCAGGTCGAGGAACTCCTCGACATCCATGTGCCAGGTCTCGAGATACGCACAGACCGCGCCCTTACGTTTTCCACCCTGATTGACTGCTACCGCCGTGTCGTTGGCGATCTTCAGGAACGGTACGACGCCCTGCGACTCACCGTTGGTGCCGCGGATCTTGGCGCCGATTCCGCGGACCGGGGTCCAGTCGTTGCCCAGACCGCCGGAGTACTTGGCGAGCAGGGCGTTGTTGCGGATCCCGGCGAAGATGCCGGCCAGGTCGTCGTCCACCGTGGTGAGGAAGCACGAGCTCAGCTGCGGTCGCGTCGTACCGGAGTTGAACAGGGTCGGCGTCGACGACATGAACCGGAACGAGCTGAGCAGTTCGTAGAACTGGATCGCGCGGCCCTCGCGGTCCTCCTCGCGCAGCGCCATCCCCATCGCGACCCGCAGGAAGAACGCCTGCGGCAGCTCGAACCGGGTCTTGTCGATGTGCAGCAGGTAGCGGTCGTAGAGCGTCTGCAGACCGAGGAAGGCGAAGTCGAGATCGCGCTCGGGCCGGATCGCCGCGGACAGCCGGTCGAGGTCGAAGGTGGCCAGTTCGGGGTCGAGCAGACCGGCTTCGATCCCGGTCGCGATGTAGCGCGGGAAGTATTCGGCGTACGCCGTGGCCATGTCGGCCTGGCTGGCCTGCCGGGGCTCGCCGTGCACGCGGCCGAGCGCCTCGCGGCGGATCTGGTCCAGCAGCAGGCGGGACGCGGCATAGCTGTACTGCGGCTCGGTCTCGACGTACGACCGGGCCGCCATCACGAGAGCCAGCTCGACCTCGTGCTGGGCGATCCCGTCGTAACAGGAGCCGATCGTCTCGTTGAGGATCTGCTCGGGGTCGACGGAGTCCAGCCCGGCGGCGGCCTCGGCGACGATCACGCGCAGCCGGTCGACGTCGAGCGGAACGCGGGTCCCGTCGGCCTGGCGGACCGACACGACCGGCTTGGTGGCGGCCAGCTCAGCCGGGTCGGCAGGCGTGCGGGCCTTCGTCCGCTCCTCGCGGTACAGCACGTAGGCCCGGGCGACCTGATGCTCTCCCGCGCGCATCAGAGCCAGCTCGACCTGGTCCTGGATGTCCTCGACCTGGACGCTGCGACGGGCGTCACCGCGACTGGTCAGGGCCTCGACGACCCGGCCGGTCAGGTCGGTGACCAGGTCGCGGACCCGGTGGGTGGCGCCGGCGTCGTTACCCTCGACGGCCAGGAACGCCTTCGTGACGGCGACCGAGATCTTGGTCGCGTCGAACACAGTGTTACTGCCGTCGCGGCGGACGACGGTCAGTTGGTTCCCGTGGCCGGCCTCGTCGGCCGCCGATCGGGATGTGGAAGCGATGGTCACAGAAGCTCTTCTCTCCCTACGCGTGCGAAGGACCGCGACCAGAAGGCATGAGCGCATGACGGGACGGACAGCACCGGCCGGAAAACTGTCGTCTCGCCCTGCGACCCACCCTCGAGGTCTCGGACCGCGCGCACCGGCGGTGCACGCGCCGGCGACAGGTATCCGGACTCGCGGCCGCCCCACTACGACAGGGCGTCCGCTCACCGTTGCGGGGCAGCTCCGGACTCGCACCGGATTCCCCTGACCGCCAGCTCGACAGACTTTAGGGCAGCCGCTAGATCTAGTGGTAGCGACACGCCGCGTGTCGCACATGTTGTGGTCCTCACGCCGCGACGCCATACAGATCCTGTAACGTCATGATCTCTGATCCGTGATGGATCAGCTCGCGATTGAGCCGTAACACCACGTGCCCGAACGGCTCCTCGGCATCCAGTGCCGTCGCCTGACTGAGCCCCACTGTCGCCACCTGCTCCTCCGGCAACGACGCGATCCCGTCCTGCCACGCCTCCACCCAATGCGTCAGCCAGGCGACCGCATCCCGCGCGTTCCCGTGCAAGGTGATGTCACCTCGGCCCTGCTCTTTGGGTCCGAACGTCCACTCCCACCGCTCGAAGAACGTCTCGGTCAGATGCGCGATCAACCACGCGATCGTCCGCGGCCCCCGATGATCAGGCTCGTCCGGCCACTGCGCCACCCACTCGCCGGACCCCAATGACCGATAGTGACTCGGATAGTGCCGCCGTACGACGGTCAGTGCCGCATTGCCCGGTTGCCAGAAGTACTGCTCATCCGTCAACTGTGCCAGCCGCGCGGACAGCACCATCCAGCTGAACCCCAACTGCCCTCGCACCATCGCCATGGCGGAGGGCTGCTGCAAGATGTCCCACTCGAACATGTGTTCGAATGTAACAGACCTACACGGTGATTTGCGAGCCCACGATGACGACCTGTTCGCGGGGGAGGTGGAAGTACTCGGCGGCGTCTGCGGTGATCGCGGTGGTGGCGAGGAAGATGCGTTTGCGCCAGCGGGGCATGCCGCTGGTGTCGCCCAGTTTGAGCTCGATGGCGGAGAGGAAGTAGGAGGTGTCGTCGGGGTCGACGGTGAGTTCGGTGCTCTGGGCGGCGGCTCGTTCGAGGATCTCGGGGACGTTGGCGGACTCGACGTAGCCGAGGCGGGCGGTGACGTGGATGATGCCGTCGTCGGTGTAGCCAAGGTCGTCGACCAGGATGCGCTCGGGTTCGGGGACGTGCGGGACGGTGACGGTCTCGATCGAGAGGATGACCACGTTCTTGTGCAGGACGTGGTTGTGTTCGACGTTGGCGCGCATCGCCAGCGGGACCGTGGTGTTGCCGCGGTTCAGGAAGACCGCCGTACCGTCGACTCGGGTGATCGGGCGCTCGTGCAGGGTGTCGATGAACTCGCGCAGTTGGCCCTCTTCGCGTTCGCGCTTGGCGGTGACGAGTTGGCGGCCTTGCTGCCAAGTGGTCAGGACGAGGAAGACGCTGACCGCGATCAGCAGCGGCAGCCAGGCGCCGTGCACGAACTTGGTCAGGTTCGCGCCCAGGAAGAGCAGCTCGACGGTCAGGAAGATGGCGGCACCGAGGATGACCAGCCACAACGGCTTCTGCCACTGCTTCCGGACGATGTAGAAGAACAGCAGCGAGTTGATGACGATCGTGCCGGTGACGGCCATCCCGAAGGCGAAGGCCAGCGCGGCCGAGGTCTCGAAGGCGAAGACCAGCGTCAGTACGGCGATCATCAGCGCC
The DNA here is from genome assembly GCF_039529655.1 of Kribbella yunnanensis. Taxonomy (NCBI): domain Bacteria; kingdom Bacillati; phylum Actinomycetota; class Actinomycetes; order Propionibacteriales; family Kribbellaceae; genus Kribbella; species Kribbella yunnanensis. The sequence goes on from NZ_BAAANF010000016.1 coordinate 337,091, forward strand.
CAGTTGACCCACGGGACGTAGATCTGGCCGGCTGTTTCGGTCGAGGTGTACTGGATCCGCAGCCGCGGCAGGTAGCCGAGCTGGACGGCCTGGTGGGCGACCGAGAACGCGCCGGTGATGACCGCCTGGGAGGCGATTACGGTCGCGGCCGTCGCCAGGATCACCATCGGGATCCGGCCCCACTCGGGGACCAGCAGGAAGAACGGGCTGGTGAACCCGTTCGGGTCCTCCAGCACCAGCGCGCCCTGGCCGAGATAACTCAGGATGCAGGCCGGGAAGACGAGGAACAGCCAGGCCCGCGTGATCGGCTGACGGCCGAAGTGCGCGAGGTCGGCGTACAGGGCCTCGGCGCCGGTGATCGCCAGTACGACGGCCGCGAGCGCGAAGAAGGCGGTCCCGAAATGCCCGGTCAGGAAACCGATCGCGTACGTCGGCGAGAGCGCCTTGAGGATGCTCGGGTGGTCGAGGATGCCGCCGATCCCGCAGACCGCGATCGCCGCGAACCAGACGATCATGATCGGCCCGAACGAGCGGCCGATCCGGCCGCTGCCGTGCTTCTGCACGCTGAACAGGCCGATGATGATGACCGCGGTGATCGGCACCACCCAGGCGTCCAGGCCGGGCTGGATCACCTTGACGCCCTCGACCGCGGACAGTACCGAGATCGCCGGGGTGATCATCGAGTCGCCGAAGAACAGTGACGCGCCGAAGATGCCGAGCCCGGCGAGGAGAACCGTCGTACGGCGTCCGCTCGTCCGGGGGATGTTCTGGATCAGGGTGATCATCGCCAGGATGCCGCCCTCGCCCTGGTTGTCGGCGCGCAGCACCAGCAGCACGTACTTGATCGTCACGATCAGCGTGACCGCCCAGAAGATCAGCGAGATGATCCCGTAGACGTTCTGGGTGGCGGTCTCCACCGGGTGCGGATCACCCGGGTTGAAGATCGTCTGGATCGTGTAGATCGGACTGGTCCCGATGTCGCCGAAGACGACGCCGAGGGCGCCGATCATCAAAGCGGCCTTGGCCGGGGTCCGGGCCCCCGTGGTCTGGCTCGTCACGATTTGCATTGAATCACGCGTCCGGCGCAGCCCCTGGACGGCGTGCGGTCAGCGCTTCTGCGGACCCCGGATCGCCACGAAGATCAGCGAGACGCCGAACGCGGCCACGATCGGGCCGACGATGGCCCACAGCGAACTCCCGGTCATCGAGCTGCCCGTGAGATAACCCAGTCCCTGCAACGCCCAGACGGCGCCGAGCGCGGTCAGCAGCACACCGAAGGCAATCGCGACGATCTTTCCCATGGACGGGAGGTTAGTCGAGAAGTTCGTTGCACAGGGCGACGAGTTGCTCGCGGAGCGGGCGGGCACGCTCCGCGAAGGTGCGCTGGGCGGCGGCGTACTCGGCCTTGCCGGCGGCTGTTTCGATCCTGACCGGGTCATAACCCAGCGGTGCCAGGTCATAGGGCGAGGCGCGCATGTCGAGCGTCCGGATGTCGCGGGCAAGCTCGAAACAGTCCAGGACGAGTGCGCTCGGGGTGAACGGCGCGAGCTTGGTCGCCCACTTGTAGAGGTCCATGTTGGCGTGCAGACAGCCGCCCTGCTCGAGCTGGGGCTGGGCCTCGCGGGTCGGCTGCAGGACGTTCAGCGGCCGGGCCGCGTCGGTGAAGAACCGGAACGCGTCGAAGTGCGAACACCCGATCTTGTGCGACTCGACCACCTGATCGGTGCCCTCGGCCCCCAACCGCAACGGCCACTTCTGATGCCGTACGGCGTCCGTCCGGTACACCATCGCCCATTCGTGCAACCCGAAACACCCGAACTGCGGTTGCCGGTCGAGGGTGGCGCCGAGCAGCGTGCGGATCCAACTGATGCTGTCGGTACGGCGCTCGATCTCGGCCGGATCGAGTTGCGCAGCGCCATCGATCACCACGTAGCCACGGCGTTCGGCGTACTCGGGGGCGTCGAGCAACCGCAGACCCGGCCCGGGATGCCAAACGCGCAACTGGCTCGGTCGGGCAGAGTAATAGGTGAAGAGGAAGTCCTCGACCGGATGCGGCTCGCGGCGTTGCCGCCGGGCGAGGTGATCCGCAAGCAGCGCATCGACCCTGGAGAAGTGCGCGCGCTCGAGCGGTTCCCAATCAGATCTAAGAAAAGTGGTCACAGGTTCAGTTCGTAGGCGTAGAGGTCGATGCCGGCGACGGGGGACCAGTCGCGGTCGGGGAGGCGCTGGAAGCCGAGGCGTTCGTACAGGCGGTGGGCTGTCTTCATGTAGACGGCAGTGCTGAGCACGATGCGGGACAGGCCGAGCTCACGGGTGCGCTCGATGCAGTGCGTGGTCAGGGCGGTCCCGATCCCCAGTCCACGTGCGCGGCCGGCGACTCCGAGCATGCGGAACTCGCCCTCGTGGTCCAGCCCGATCTCGCGGTAGACCGAGCCGGGCGGGCAGTAGGTGACGGTGCCGAGAAGCCCGGACGCATCCGCCGCGACCCACACCTCGGCCTTGGCCGCTCGATCGGCGGCAGCACGTAGCGTCATCGCGTACTCACCGCGGACGAAACCGTCGTGTGAGTACGCGTCCACGGTCAGGTCGCCGACGGCGTCGTACTCGTCCGGCCGGGCCTGGCGGATCTCCCAAGTCACCGCACCACTGTCTCATTCCAGTGCGACGGTAGGCTCGGCCCGTGCGTATCGCCAGATTCTCCGTCGACGACGAACCGAAGTACGGCGTCGTCGAGACCGACGACCCCGAAGGCCTCAGCGGCACTGTCGCCGTGCTCGACTCCGACCCGCTCTACCGGCCGGTCCAGTTCACCGGGGAGAAGCTGCAGCTGGCCGACGTCCGGCTGCTGGCCCCGGTGATCCCGCGCAGCAAGGTGGTCTGTGTCGGCCGCAACTACGCCGCGCACGCCGCCGAGCTGGGCAACGAGGTGCCGAAGGAGCCGATGATCTTCCTGAAGCCGAACACCTCGGTGGTCGGCCCGCTGGACGGCATCGTCTACCCCGAGCAGACCAACGACCTCCAGTTCGAGGGGGAGCTGGCGATCGTGATCGGCCGGATCTGCCGGGACCTGCCCAAGGAGCGCGCCGAGGAAGTGATCTTCGGCTACACGATCGCGAACGACGTGACCGCGCGCGACCTGCAGAAGTCCGACGGGCAATGGGCCCGCGCCAAGGGCTACGACACGTTCTGCCCGCTCGGCCCGTGGATCCAGACCGACCTCGACGTGGCGGATCTGCGGGTGACCACAACCCTGAACGGCGAGACCAAGCAGGACGGGCGGACGTCGCAGTTCATCTTCGACATCCCGACCGTGCTGGCCTACATCACCTCGTTCACCACGCTGCTGCCCGGCGACGTCGTACTGACCGGGACGCCGGCCGGCGTCGGCCCGATGCTGCCCGGCGACTCGGTCGCGGTCACCGTCGAGGGCCTCGGCACTCTGACGAACAGGGTGATCGTGCGTGACTGAGCAGCCCGCTCGCGACGACTCCGGCGTCCTGGGCGGCTTAGCTCCGGCCGACGTCCGGGTGCGGTTCCCACCGTCCCCGACCGGCCTGCTCACCGTCGGCAACATCCGCAGTGCCTTGTTCAACTGGGCCTTCGCCCGGCACTACGGCGGCACGCTCGTGCTGCGGATCGAGGACACCGACCAGGCCCGGAACACGCCCGAGGCGCTCGACTACACCCTCGACGCGCTGCGCTGGCTGGGCCTGACCTGGGACGAGGGCCCCGAGGCCGGTGGCGACCACGGCCCGTACCTGCAGTCCGAGCGGATGCAGATCTACTCCGACATCGTCGGCAAGCTGATGGTCACCGGCAAGGCGTACCACTGCTACTGCTCGCAGGAGGAGCTCGACGACCGCCGCGAGACCGCGCGGTCGGCCGGACAACCCAGCGGGTACGACGGCCACTGTCGCGCGCTGAACGCCGTACAGGCCAAGGCGTTCCTCGACGAGGGCCGCCGGCCGGTCGTCCGGTTGCGGATGCCGGACCGGCCGATCGTGTTCGACGACCTGGTCCGCGGCGAGATCACCTTCCTCCCGGAGAACCTCGGCGACTACGTCCTGATCCGCGCCAACGGCTATCCGCTCTACCCGTTGGTGAACCCGGTCGACGACGCCCTGATGGACATCACCCACGTCCTGCGCGGTGAGGACCTGCTCTCCTCGACGCCCCGGCAGATCGCGCTCTACGAGGCGCTCGCCGAGATCGGCGTCGGCAGCGGCCGGACCCCGCGGTTCGGGCACCTGCCGATGGTGATGGGGTCCGAGGGCAACAAGAAGCTGTCCAAGCGCGACTCCGGTGCGGGCCTGGACGAGTACCGGACCCAGGGCTTCCTGCCCGAGGGCCTGCTGAACTACCTCGCCCTGCTCGGCTGGTCGATCGCCGACGACCGCGACGTGTTCACGCTGGCGGAGATGATCGATGCCTTCGACATCCGCAAGGTGAACTCGAACGCGGCTCGCTTCGATCAGAAGAAGTGCGAGGCGATCAATGCCGCCCACATGCGGATGCTGCCGCAGGACGAGTTCGCCGCCCGGACGGTCCCGTTCCTGGTCGCGGCCGGGTATCTGCCGGCCGTGCCGAGCGACGATCAGCTCGCGGTACTGCGAGCCGCCGTACCGCTGGTGCAAGAGCGGATGGACGCGTTCGGGGAGTCGGTCGAGTTGCTTGGCTTCTTGTTCGCGGGCGAAGACTTCGTGATCGAGCCGGATGCCGCGGCGAAGGTGCTGGCCGGTGATGCCGGCTCTGTGCTGGCGGCGTCGGCCAAGGCGCTTGAAGGTGTCGAGTGGACCACCGCGGCGATCGAGGCCGCACTCCGGGCGTCGCTGGTCGACGGTCTCGGTCTGAAACCGAAGAAGGCGTTCGGCCCGGTCCGGGTCGCGGTCTCCGGCCGCCGGGTCTCGCCGCCGCTGTTCGAATCGATGGAGCTGCTCGGCCGGGAGACCTCACTCCGGCGGATCGAGCAGGCGCTGGTGAAGGTGGAGCACTGATGGGCCCGACGTACCAACGGCTGATGAAGAACGACCAGGCCCCACCCGGGTACGTCGTCCTCGGCGCACTCACGATCTGGGTCGGCTGGGCGATCGCGTCGATCCTGTTCATCAGCAGCGCCAAGTCGATCCGGCAGGATCCCGCCGGCACGATCTCGTGGATCACCCTGCTGGCCACCAACTTGTCGCTGGCGATGTTCATCCCGCTGAGCATCGTCGTCGCGCGCCTGCTGAACCGGCAGGCGCCGGGCCTGTTGTCCTCGGTGCTCGGGCGGATCCGCTGGGTCCCGCTGGCCTGGTTCGCGGCGGCCGCTGTCGTGGTCGAGCTGCTGTCGCTGGGTGCGATCCACCTCCTCGGCATCGAGTTGGTCGGCCGCGGCGACGGACCCGCGCCGGACGCAGCCGCGGTCATCGTCGTGGTCCTGCTCACCTCGACTCTTCAGTCGGCAGGGGAGGAGTACTACTACCGCGGCTACCTCCTACAGGCCTGTGGTGCGCTGCTGCGCAACCCAGTGGTGGCAGTCCTCGTCACGACCCTGCTCTTCACCTTCGCGCACGGTGTGCTGCCCTGGCAGAGCCCGGCCCTGTTCCTCGACCGCTTCGCCTTCGGCCTGGTCGCCGGCATCCTCGCGATCCGCACCGGCGGCCTCGAGGCAGGCATCGCAGCCCACGCCGCGAACAACGTCGTCACCTTCGTGTACGCCGCTCTGACCGACAGCGTCGGCGCCAGTCTCGGAGTGAAGGAAGCCCCGTGGTCACTGGTCCTCGTGGACATCGCGAAGTTCGCGCTGTTCGGCGCGGCCGCGCTCTGGATCGCCCGCCGAACCAAGGTCGAGACAACCTGCGAGCTACCACTGGCACAGCTCCCGAGACTCGTGTGACAGGAGTGACAACCCGCCGCCGGGACCTCGTTTTGGTGTCCGGGACCTGGCTCGGGTAAGCTCTCCGAGCCGGGATGGTGAGGGCGGAAACAAACTCTCCGAGCCGGCGAATGCCTTTGGGGTATGGGGTAATTGGCAGCCCGTCTGATTCTGGTTCAGTTAGTCTAGGTTCGAGTCCTAGTACCCCAGCGGATTGGACCGCACCGGCGAAAATCGGTAAAGTTCAACCTCGTTGCCCGGCTCGCAAGAGCCGGTCGGCACAACCTCTGGCCCCGTTGTGTAGCGGCCTAGCACGCCGCCCTCTCAAGGCGGTAGCGCGGGTTCGAATCCCGTCGGGGCTACCAGAGCGAAGCGCCTCCCATCACCGATGGGAGGCGCTTTCTGGTTCTCGGCTTTCTGGTTCTCAGGCCTGCTGCACCGCGCGGCGGACGGCCAGGCCGGCCGTGATGAAGGCCGCACCCCAGATCAACGCAGTGACACCGAGGACCACGGCGATGCCGACCGCACCGGCGCCGGGGTTCGCGGCGAACAGGATGCCGAGCAGGATCGACAGCGCCGCACTCAGCACCAGCAGCCAGCGCGGCATCACGTGGTTGCTGCTGAAGGCGCCGGCCAGCTCGAAGACACCGCGCACGATCAGCCAGATCCCGAGGATCCAGGTCAGCGTCGTTGCCGTCATCCCCGGACTCGTGATCGCGAAGAACGCCGCGACGAGCGCGATCACGCCGAGTGCGACCAGCAGGACGCGACTTCCGCGCGCCTCCGGCCGGAATGCCTGGACCAGTGCACCGATGCCGTCGGTGAGGGCCCAGAAACCCCACAGCAGTGCGAGCGTGATCGCGGTGGACACCGGCCACGCGATGGCCAGGATTCCGAACACGATGCCGATGACGCCGCGTACCAGCAGCATCTTCCAGCCGGCTGTGAGCCAGTCCCGCTCCATGGATCCTCCCGAGAGGTCCGGCACCCCATGTGCCGGTACCCGATCTCATGATGGTGCCGGGAACTCCTGGACAGGCGTTATCTAAGCGCTTAGTCTAACCGCTTAGATTCTCGGGACAGGTCTTGAGAGGTGCTCATGAGGCGGAATGTGGTGCTGGCGGCCCTGGTGGTCGCGACGCTGGTGGCGGGGTGTGGTGGGTCGGGTGATCAGCCGGCTGCCGGGAACGCCGGTCCGGAGACCGGGACGATCACGTTCACCGGGACGGACAATGCGGCGACGTACGCGCCGGTGATCGCTGCGTTCGAGGCGAAGAATCCGGGGATCAAGGTCACCTACACGCAGATCCCGTTCGATCAGTTCAACGCGACGATGCAGCAGCGGCTGAGTGCGAAGGATGCCGGGATCGACGTCTACACGGTCGACGAGCCGCGGGTGTCGCAGTTGGCGGCCAAGGGGTTCCTGGTTGACCTCGGCGAGCTGGATTCGCGGGCGAAGAGTTCGTTCGGGGCGACGGCGTACGCGGTGAATCACTTCCGGGACAAGCTGTGGTCGTTGCCGATGTGGAACTCGACGCAGTTCCTCTTCTACAACAAGGCCGCACTGGCCAAAGCGCAGGTCGCGCCGCCGACCGCGGATCCGGCGAAGCGCTGGACCTGGGAGCAGGTCGAGGCGGCGGGCCGGAAGGCGCAGCAGGCGGGGACCAAGTACGGGCTGTTCATGGAACAGCCCGAGGCCTACTACCAGTTGCAGCCGTTGGCCGAGTCGCTCGGCGGTGGCTCCGGCATCACCGGTGACGACGCGCTCACACCGGCGGTCGAGACCGACGGCTGGAAGAAGGCCATGCAGTGGTACGGCGCCACCTACGCGAGCGGACTGTCGCCGCGCGGGATCGGCGGCTTCCAGACCGGACCGGTGTTCAGCACCGGCAACGCGGCGTTCTTCGTCGGTGGTCCGTGGGACCTGAAGATCTTCGGCAGCGCGAAGTTCGACTGGGGTGTCGCGCCGCTGCCGTACTTCGCCGGCGGCAAGCCGGTGACGCCGACCGGCTCGTGGTCGCTGGGGATCAACCCGGCATCCAAACAGCAGGGGATGGCGCGGAAGTTCCTCGAGTTCGCGACTCTCGATGCGGCCGGCAACCTGGCCACCACGAAGACGACCACGATCATCCCGGCCAACCTCGAGGCGCAGAAGCAGTACCTGCCCGCGATGGACGCGTACTCCGGTGCGCACACCGCCGGCGCTTCGGCCATCACGGCGTACGAGGCCGCCAGTACGGCGACCTCGCGGCCGGTGAGTGTCGGCTACATCCAGTTCGAGGAAGTGATGGGTAAGGCGTTCGCGGATATCCGCAACGGCAGCGAACCCAACGCCCGCCTCGCCGAAGCGACCCGTCAGCTGACCGACGCCTGGAAGTCGATTAAGTGAGGAAGGAACGACAGGGACTGATCGCGCTCGCCTTCCTGGCGCCGGCGCTGATCAGTCTCGCCGTGCTCCGGATCGGTCCGGCGATCTACGCGCTGGTCGAGAGCTTCTACGCCGAGAGCCTGCTCCGCGGCGGTCGCGTCTTCACCGGCCTCAGCAACTACACGGATCTGCTGGCGAACAAGGACTTCCGGCAGGCCGTCGCCGTCACCCTCCTGTTCACCGTGCTGGTGAATCCGATCCAGGTCGTCGCGTCGTTCCTGCTCGCCGTGCTCTTCACCCAGCGCGCACCCGGCACTCGCCTGTGGCGCACGCTGGTCATCCTCCCGATCGCCACGCCACCTGCCGTCTCAGCGGTGATCTGGAGCGTGATCTACCGGCCGGACGGCATCGCCAACAGCTTCCTGGCCCGGCTAGGTCTACCTGAGCAACCGTTCCTCACCTCGTCGAGTCAGGTGCTCCCGGCACTGATCGTGTTGCTGTCGTGGATCGGCGTCGGTTACTGGATGCTCTTCCTGATCGCAGGCATCCAGGACATCCCCGGCGAGATCCGCGAGGCCGCACTGCTCGACGGCGCCGGTGCCTGGCGCCGGATGATCTCGGTGACGCTCCCGCTGGTACGGCGGCCGCTCGCGTTCGTGCTCGTCGCCGACACCGTGTCGAACCTGCTCGTCTTCGCGCCCGTGCAGATCCTCACCAAAGGCGGACCGAACGGGGTCAGCAACCTCCTGATGTACGACGTCTACACCCGCGCCTACGCATTGGGCGACATCCACGTCGCGCAGGCCGAGGTCGTCCTGCTCGTCGCCCTGACGATCGCCATCGTGGCCGCGCAGTTCCGGCTGTTGCGAGGTGACCACTCGTGAAGCGCATCGGCTTGTCGGTGCTCGGCGCCGTGATCGGTCTGCTCTTCTTCATCCCGCTGCTGTGGGTCGTCACGAACTCGTTCCGCCCCGGCTCGGAGACATTCGCGCATCTCAGTCCGCTGTCGTGGGAGTCGTTCTTCGAGCTGAACCCGACCCTGATCAACTACCGCGATCTCTTCGGCGGCGAGATCGGTCGTGCGACCCTCAACTCGATCCTGGTCAGTGCCGCGACCGTAGTCATCGGGCTGGCGGTCTGCGCGTCGGCCGCGTTCGGCCTGGCCGCCTTCCAGTACCGCGGTCGTGGGCTCGCGTTCGGCATCGTCGTACTGAGTTTCCTGGTGCCGTTCGACGCGATCGCGATCCCGCTGTCGACGATGTTCCGGGACTGGAACCTCACGAACACCTTCACCGGCTTGGTGCTGCCCGGCATCGGCAACGGGATGGCGATCTTCCTGCTCCGGCAGTTCTTCCTCGGCATCCCGGCCGAGCTGGTCGAGGCCGGCCGGCTGGACGGGCTCGGCTGGTTCGGCGTGTTCCGGTGGATCTACCTGCCGCTCTCGAAACCGGCACTCATCGGCGCCGGGCTGATGCTCTTCCTGTTCCAATGGCAGTCGTACGTCTGGCCCCTGCTCATAGGTACCGACGCCGACCACATCGTCGGCCCGGTGGCCCTGGCCAATCTGCAAGGGCAGAACTTCACCGACTACGGCCTGGTCTTCGCCGGTGCCGTCGTGCTCACCATCATTCCGCTGGCCGTCATCGCCGGGTTCCAGCGGTACTTCGTCCAGTCCGTTTCCAGCAGCGGACTCAAGTAGGGAGACCAATGCGCCAACTGATCCTCGACACCGACATCGGTTCGGACGTCGACGACGCGATGGCACTCGCTCTGATCCTCGGCACCCCCAGCCTCGATCTCGTCGCGATCCACACCGTGTACGGCGACACCCGGCTGCGCGCGCAGTTGGCCCGCCGGTACGGCGCTCTGGCCGATCGCGACCTCACTGTCGTGGCCGGTACGGCGGAACCGTTGTCGGGTCGCAAGGTGTGGTGGGCCGGGCACGAGGGCACCCTGCACAAGGATCTGGACGCGGAGACGTTCGCACCGGGCAGTGCACCCGAAGACCTGGTCGCCCGGCTGCAGAACAACCAGGGGGAACTGGATGTCGTTGCGATCGGCCCCCTGACCAATCTGGCCGCCGCACTCGAGCTGGAGCCCCGGATCGCCCAGTGGATCCGGCACCTGTGGGTGATGGGCGGCTGGTTCGGTGCAGACGCCGAGCCGGAGCACAACTTCAAGAGCGACGACGTGGCTGCCCGAGCTGTGCTCACCGCAGGGATCCCCACCACGATCACTGCCATCGAGATCACCCGTCAGGTCAGCATCACAAACACCCTGCTGCAACGGATTCGGGCCGCCGGACCACTTGGTACGGCGCTCGGTGCGGACATCGAGCAGTGGTGGGCGTACTGGAACGAGTCGTGGAACGTCCCGCACGACCCGGTAGCGGTGTTGACCCTCACCCGGCCGGATCTGTTCACGCTGTCCGAGCCCGGGCGAGTCGAGATCGGCACTGACGGTCTCAGTACCTTCACTCCCGATCCGGCAGGTACCGTGCGGATTGTGAGCGAGCTGGATGCCGTTGCTGTCGCCGAGGAGATCACCGCGCGGATCGTGGCCGCAGCAGGGGAGACCGATGGCGACGGCTCGTGACGTCGCCGATCGGGCGGGTACGTCCACGGCAACCGTCAGCTATGTCTTCAACAACGGCCCGCGGCCGGTAGCGGCCGCGACTCGGCAGCGGGTGCTGGAGGCGGCCGCTGAGCTGGACTACAAGCCAAATGCGGTCGCTCGCGCGCTCAGTGCAGGACGCTCCTTCTCTTTAGGGCTGCTGATCCCGCAGGTGCGCAATCCCTTCTTCGGCACGCTGACCGAGCACCTGGAGAACGTGGCCCGGGCGCACGGCCACCTGCTGCTGATTGGCGACTCGGCGGGTGATCCGGCTCAGGAGTCCGCGCACATCGGCTCGTTCATCGAGCGGAAGGTGGACGGCGTCGTACTGGTGTCGTTGCTGGCGGAGCCGGCGATCCGGCGATTCAGCTCGGCAGGTGTGCCGGTAGTGGCGCTGCACCCGGTACCGGATGGTGTGACGGTCTCGACACTGTCTATTGACTACGTGGCTGCGGCTGAGGCTGCGGTGGATCACCTGTTGTCGCACGGCTACAAGTCGTTGGCTGTGCTGACAGGCCCGGAAGACTCACCCGGTACGGCGCAACACCGGGCTGGGGTTGAGCGTGCGCTGCAAGCACATCCGAAGACGACAGTGCGGTACCAGGCCGGGCCGGTATCCCGGTTTGCTGCGCGGGACGCCGTACGGGCTTGGTTTCAGCAGAAGCGGCCGCCGCGGGCTGTGTACTGCGCCACGGATGAGCAGGCGTTCGGTGTGCTGTTTGCTGCGTGGGAGGCCGGTCTAAAGGTGCCGGAGGATGTGGCGGTGATGGGTGTCGACGGCACCGATGAGTGCGCGGTGACGATCCCGCCGCTGGCCAGTGTGCGTCAGCCGGTCGACGAGATCGCGCGGCGGGCCGTAGACGTACTACTGGCCGCCCCCGATCGGGAGGCGGCCAGAGTGGTCTTGGACTATGAGCTTGTACCGCGGACGTCGTGCGGGTGTTGATTACTCCGAAGCGCGGCGCAGGGCCTCGGAGAGGCGCTCGGCCGCGGCCATGACGGCCGGGGCGTGCATGCGGCCGGGCTGACGGGACAGGCGCTCGATCGGACCGGATACGGAGACCGCGGCAATCACTTTGCCGCTGGGGGAGCGGACCGGTGCGGAGACCGAGGCAACGCCCTGCTCACGCTCACCGACCGAGTGTGCCCAGCCGCGACGCCGGACGCCGGCCAGTGCGGCCGCGTTGAAGGTCGCGTTGTGAAGGCCGCGGTGCATGCGCTCCGGGTCCTCCCAGGCAAGCAGTATTTGGGCAGCCGACCCGGCCGCCATGGTCAGCTGACTGCCCACGGGAACGGTGTCGCGCAGACCAGACGGGCGCTCGGCGGCCGCGACACAGACGCGGTACTCGCCCTGACGGCGGAACAACTGGGCGGATTCACCAGTGATGTCACGCAGTCGTGCGAGCACCGGACCGGCAGTCGCGAGCAGGCGGTCCTCACCGGCAGCGGAGGCCAACTCGCTGAGTCGCGGGCCGAGCACGAAGCGTCCCTGCATGTCCCGGCCGACCAGCCGGTGGTGCTCGAGAGCCACGGCCAGCCGATGTGCCGTCGGCCGCGCCAGCCCCGTGGCCGCGACGAGTCCGGCCAGGGTTGCCGGCCCGGACTCGAGGGCGGACAGAACGAGAGCTGCTTTGTCGAGCACGCCGACTCCGCTAGAGTTGTCCATGAGACGATACTGCCGTCTCGAATCGTGGAACGCAAGTCGCTTCGGGCCCTCGATCGAGAGCACTGTGAGCGAAAGCACCCTCACCACACAGGAAACCTCAAAGGAGAGTCTGATGGGTAGGACGTTGTCGGAAAAGGTCTGGGATGCGCATGTTGTGCGCCATGCAGACGGAGAGCCCGACCTCCTGTACATCGATCTCCACCTGGTGCACGAGGTCACCAGTCCACAGGCTTTCGACGGACTTCGCCTGGCGAACCGGCCTGTCCGCCGTCCTGACCTGACGATCGCGACCGAGGACCACAACGTCCCGACGTACGACGTGGACAAGCCGATCGCGGACCCGGTGTCGCGGACCCAGGTCGAGACGCTGCGCAAGAACGCCAAGGAGTTCGGCATCCGGATCCACACGCTCGGCGATCCGGACCAGGGCGTCGTACATGTGATCGGCCCGCAGCTCGGCCTGACCCAGCCCGGGATGACCGTGGTCTGTGGTGACAGCCACACCTCGACGCACGGCGCGTTCGGTGCGATTGCCTTCGGCATCGGTACCAGTGAGGTCGAGCACGTGCTGGCGACCCAGACGCTGATGCAGGCCCGGCCGAAGACGATGGCCGTCACTGTCGACGGCGTCCTGCCGGACGGTGTCTCGGCCAAGGACCTGGTGCTCGCGCTGATCGCGCAGGTCGGCACCGGTGGCGGCCAGGGCTACATCGTCGAGTACCGCGGTGAGGCGATCCGCTCGCTGAGCATGGAAGCCCGGATGACGATCTGCAACATGTCGATCGAGTGGGGCGCCAAGGCCGGCATGATCGCGCCGGACGAGACGACCTTCAACTACCTGCAGGACAAGCCGCACGCGCCGCAGGGTGTCGACTGGGAAGCCGCGGTCGAGTACTGGAAGAGCCTGGCTACTGACGAGGACGCCACCTTCGACCGCGAGGTCGTGCTGCGCGCCGAGGACATCGCGCCGTTCGTCACCTGGGGCACCAACCCTGGCCAGGGCGTTCCGCTGTCGGCCAACGTCCCGTCGCCGGATGACTTCGACAACGAGAACGACAAGATCGCAGCCGAGCGCGCCCTGGAGTACATGGGCCTGACCGCCGGTACGCCGCTGCGCGAGGTCAAGGTGGACACCGTCTTCCTGGGCTCCTGCACCAACGGCCGGATCGAGGACCTGCGCGCCGCGGCCGGCGTCCTGGCCGGGCGGAAGGTTGCCGAGGGCACCCGGATGCTCGTCGTACCGGGCTCTGGCCGGGTCCGGCTGCAGGCCGAGGCCGAGGGCCTGGACAAGATCTTCAAGGACGCCGGCGCCGAATGGCGGGGCGCGGGTTGCTCGATGTGCCTGGGGATGAACCCGGACACGCTGGCTCCCGGTGAGCGCAGCGCCTCCACCTCGAACCGCAACTTCGAAGGCCGTCAGGGCAAGGGCGGTCGCACCCACTTGGTCTCACCGCTCGTCGCCGCGGCAACCGCCGTCACCGGGACGCTCGCTGCCCCGGCAGACCTGCAGCCGCTGAACGTCGCCGTACCCGAGAACGTCTGAGGAGCTCAGTAATCATGGATGCCTTCACCCAGCACATCGGTACGGCGGCCCCGCTGCGCCGCAGCAACGTCGACACCGACCAGATCATCCCGGCCGTGTACCTGAAGCGGGTCACCCGGACCGGATTCGAGGACGGCCTGTTCGCTGCCTGGCGCAACGATCCCGAGTTCGTCCTGAACCAGCCCGAGTACGGCGGTGTCTCGGTCCTGGTGGCCGGGCCCGACTTCGGGACCGGATCCTCGCGTGAGCACGCGGTCTGGGCCCTGCTCGACTACGGCTTCCGCGTCGTCGTTTGCTCGCGGTTCGGCGACATCTTCCGCGGCAACTCCGGCAAGGCCGGACTGCTCGCGGCCCTGGTCACCCAGGATGTCGTCGAGCAGCTGTGGGCAACGATCGAGAAGGACCCGGGCACCAAGGTGACCGTCGATCTCGAGGCCAAGACGATCTCCGCCGGTGAGCTCTCGGCGCCGTTCGAGATCGACGACTACACGCGGTACCGCCTGCTGAACGGCCTCGACGACGTCGGCATCACCTTGTCCCACGAGGCCGACATCGCCGCGTACGAAGCAACCCGGCCGTCGTTCAAGCCGGCCACTCTGCCTGCAAAGGCTTGATGTAGCAGAGTTCTCGCCCCTGTAACACTTTGATGGACAGGGGCGATAACTCTGGTGTTACCCTTGCTGGGTTGTCAGATCAAGGCTTGCGAGACCGAGGAGGTGAGGCGCTGATGAACAGCGAACCCTCCAGACCTATGGGTCTCGCTCGACCTTTGTGAGGCTGACTTTTCTCCTCCGTGCAGTAGTGGTCGGGCAGACGCGACATGCGCTCACTCACCCGTACCACCGCACCTGGAGGACTCATGTCCGACCTTCGCCTGCGCACTTTTCGTGCGTTCAGCCGTACGCCGTCACTGCGTGGCACCGCGCGTAAGCACGCTGCACCCGTTCCCGTGATCGAGCCGGCCATCGAGAAGCAGCGCGACACCCAGAAGCCCAAGGGTCACAGCGTCGTCGACAGCGCGATCTACTGCGACGGCCGCCGGATCGCGTCGCCGGAGTCGCTGGCCGAGACCTATCGCGTGCTGCACAAGGCGCCGCAGGGCCTGGCCTGGATCGGCCTGTATCGCCCGGACCAGCGCGAACTCAACTCGCTGGCCCAGGAGTTCGGCCTGCACGAGCTGGCCGTCGAGGACGCCATCCAGGCCCATCAGCGGCCGAAGCTCGAGCGGTACGGCGACACGTTGTTCGTCGTCCTGAAAGCCGCGCGGTACCGGGACGCGACCGAGGAGGTCGAGTTCGGCGAGGTGCACGTGTTCGTCGGCCCGGACTTCGTGGTGACGGTCCGGCATGCCGAAGCGCCCAACCTGGCCGCCGTACGGCGTCGGGTCGAACACGACCCGGAGTTGCTCAACCTCGGCACCGAGGCTGTTCTCTACGCGATCCTGGACAAGGTCGTCGACGGCTACGCACCAGTGGTCGCCGGTCTCGAGAACGACATCGACGAGATCGAGACCGAGGTGTTCCGCGGCGACCCGAAGGTGTCGCGGCGCATCTACGAGTTGTCCCGTGAGGTGATCGAGTTCCAGCGCGCGACCCGGCCGCTCGTCGGCATGCTGCAGGGACTGCGCGGTGGCTTCGACAAGTACGGCGTCGACGAGGAACTGCAGCGTTATCTGCGCGACGTCGCCGACCACGTCACCGAGGTGGTCGAGAAGGTCGACGGATTCCGCGAACTGCTGCGCGACATCCTGACGGTGAACGCGACCCTGGTCGCCCAGCAGCAGAACGAGGAGATGAAGAGCCTCACCATCGCGAGCAGCGAGCAGAACGAAGAGGTGAAGCGGATCTCTGCGTGGGCGGCGATCCTGTTCGCGCCGACGTTGATCGGCACCGTCTACGGGATGAACTTCGACGCGATGCCGGAGCTGCATTGGCAGTTCGGATACCCGTTCGCGATCGGTCTGATGGCGTTGGTGTGCGTCGGTCTGCATCAGGTCTTCAAGCGTCGCGGATGGCTCTGAAACAGGCCAAAACCCCGCAGGAGCACCCGATCCGGGCGATTTGTGGCAAGAATCGCCTAAAAACAAGCCGAAATGCCGCGTGGGTGTTTGGCAACGGCCTCATCTGTCCATAACGTTCCTGTGAGATCGAGCGCTGTGCTCGACACCCAGTTCACGGAGGGAAGACAGTGAACAAGAGCCAGTTGGTCGAAGCGCTCGCAGTGCACTTCGACGGAAACCGCCGCCAGGCTCAGCACGCTCTGGAGTCGATCATCGACACCATCCAGCGCGAGCTGACCAAGAAGGGTGGCAAGGTCGCCATCACCGGTTTCGGTGCCTTCGAGGCCATCGACCGTCCGGCGCGCCTGGTCCGGAACCCGCGTACGAACGAGGTTCTGAAGGCCAAGAAGACCGTGGTGCCGAAGTTCCGCGCGGGTGCGGAGCTGAAGGCCGTTGTCTCCGGTGCGAAGAAGCTGCCGAAGCTGGTAGCCCCGAAGGCCACCGCGACCGCCACCAAGGCGGCCGCCCCGGCCAAGAAGGCTGCTCCGGTCAAGGCCGCGGCGAAGAAGGCCGCTCCGGTCAAGGCCGCCGCCAAGAAGGCGCCGGCCAAGAAGGCTGCTCCGGTCAAGGCCGCAGCGAAGAAGGCCGCTCCGGTCAAGGCCGCCGCCAAGAAGGCGCCGGCCAAGAAGGCCGCTCCGGTCAAGGCAGTGGCGAAGAAGGCGCCGGCCAAGAAGGCCCCCGCCAAGAAGGTTGCCGCGAAGAAGGCTCCGGCCAAGCGCGCAGCCCGCTGAAGTAACTAGTACGACGGCAGAAGGCCGGTCACTCCCCCCAGGAGCGACCGGCCTTCGCTTTTGTTCTAGAGCACGGTTGCGAAGTCGACCTTGGTGATCGCAAGAGTCGCACCGGAGCCTGTGGTCTGGATACGAACGCGTTGTCCCACCCGCAGCAGGCGAACCGGAGTCTCCGCGATCGCGTGCACGGTAAAGGGAAGCTCGATCCCGGTGTCGGTGAGCACTGCTCCGGAGAAACTCTCACTGTCGTACCGGCTCACTGTGGCTTGCATGTCAGCAGGCTAGACCTTCGGTGCCGGTGGCAGCACCTAGGACGAGCGACATGACGTCGGCAGTCGCCGGGCCGACACCGAGCTGTACGGCGTGGGCCAGATCCGCGGCAGTGTCGACGTCGCGCCGTACCGAGTCCATGTTCGGCAGGTCGATGGGGACTGCCCCGGACGCCTGGTGGGCCAGGGCGGAGCCGATCCCGAAGCGGGGGTCGAGCTCGACACCGGCCGTGGCCGCGAGCAACGTCGTACCGGTGCCGGGCTGGTCGATCACGAACGAGCGTGGGGCTGTGCAGGCTGCGAGTACGGCGGTGAGCTCGGCCGGGCGTAGTGCCGGGAGGTCGGCCGACAACGCGGCGACGCCATGCCCGGGGAACTCTACGGCGGCGATCGTGGCGCCGTGCCGGAGCGCGCCGTTCAGCCCGTCGGCGGCCAGATCCGGTACGACGTGGGCGCCGACCGCGGTCACGTCTGCGGCCACCACCGGGTCGTCGGTGACCACCAGAACGGCGCGCACCAGGCCCGAAGCCAGCGCGGCCGCAGTAGTGTCGACAGCGAAGGCGCGCGCGAGCTCCGGCCGGTGCTGCGGGTAGGCCGCAGCCAGCCGGCTCTTCGCGATCGCCGTACGCTTCACCGGGATCGCCAGGATCCAGGGAACGACCTGTAGGTCTGCCATCAGGCAGGATTCTCCCATGGCGGAGAGCAGTGACCAGCACCAGGAGGCAGCAGTGGACGACCCGAGACCGCGGCGGGGTTTCTGGTTCGGCGTGATCGTCGCGCTCGTCAAGCCCTTCATGCTGATCTTCACCAAGCCCCGGTTCAGCGGCCGGGAGAACATGCCGCGGACCGGTGGCGTGGTGTTCGTGCCGAACCACATCTCGCATTTCGACCCGTTCGTGCTCGGCTTCTTCATCTGGGAATGCCGGCGGATTCCGCGGCTGCTCGGCAAGGCGTCGTTGTTCAAACTGCCGATCGCCGGCCGGATCATCACCAGCGCCGGGCAGATTCCCGTGCACCGCGATTCCACCCAGGCCGCCGATGCGTTCCGCGACGCGGTGGCAGCGGTCGAACGCGGTGAGTGCGTCGGTGTCTATCCCGAAGGCACTATTACCCGGGACCCGGATCTGTGGCCGATGAATGGGAAGACGGGCGCGGCCCGGATCGCGTTGATGACTGGTGCTCCGGTGATTCCGATCGCGAACTGGGGTGCGCAGGAGATTCTGCAGTCCTACACCGGGCGGCTGAAGATCCGGTTGCTGCCCCGGAAGACGGTGATGGCGCGGGCCGGGAAGCCGGTCGACCTGAGCGCGTTCCAGGGCAAGCCGATCACCAACCAGCTGTTGCACGAGGCAACCGAGGTGATCATGCGGGCACTCGCCGAGACGCTGGGCGAGCTGCGCGGTGAGACTCCGCCTGCAGAGTTGTTCGACCTGCGTAAATCCCGTCGTGAGGAGAAGGAATGACAAAGGTCGCGGTGTTCGGTGCCGGCTCCTGGGGTACGGCGTTCGCCACGGTGCTGGCGGGGGCGGGGAACCAGGTCTCGTTGTGGGCCCGGCGGCAGTCGGTGTGCGACGTGATCAACACCCAGCACGAGAACCCGGACTACCTGCCGGGGATCCGGTTGTCCGAAGCGATCACTGCGACTCACGATCCGGCCGCAGCGGCCGATGGCGCGGAGGCCGTCGTACTGTCTGTGCCTTCGCAGTCACTGCGGGAGAACCTGCGCGACTGGGCCGGCGTGCTGCCGGACGCCGTACCGCTGGTGAGCTTGATGAAGGGCGTCGAGGTCGGTACGACGTTGCGGATGTCCGAGGTGATCGCGGAGCTGACCGGTGCGGGTCCGGAGCGGATCGCGGTCGTGTCGGGTCCGAATCTCGCGCGCGAGATCGCCGAAGGCCAGCCCGCTGCTGCGGTTGTTGCGTGTGCGGATGAAGGTACGGCGAACCGGCTGCAGAAGCTGTGTCATTCGGGGACGTTCCGTCCGTACACGAACACGGATGTCGTTGGGTGTGAGCTCGGTGGCGCAACGAAGAACGTGATCGCGCTGGCCGTGGGGATGGCTGTTGGGTTCGGCTTTGGCGACAACGCCCGGGCGTCGGTGATCACGCGTGGTCTCGCTGAGACGGCTCGGCTGGGTGCGGCGTTGGGTGCGGATGAGCACACGTTCTCCGGGCTCGCAGGGCTTGGTGACTTGGTCGCCACGTGTTCGTCGCCGCTGTCCCGCAACCGCACCTTCGGCGAGAAGCTCGGCCAGGGGATGACGGTTGCCGAGATCGCCGGTGCGACGCGGCAGGTGGCCGAAGGCGTGAAGTCCTGCTCGTCGATCGCCGAGCTTGCGCATCACCACGATGTCGAGATGCCAATCGCCGAAGCCGTCACCAAGGTGGTGGCGGGGGAGATGACCCCGAAGGACATGCTGTTCAGTCTCGTGTCCCGCTCGGCCAAGGCGGAGCGCTGGTGATCCCCGCAGCCTTCGCTGCCGGCACCACCGCTCGCGAAGGCGAAACCGGAGCAGCCTGGCTGGACGATCTACCCACCATCGTGCAAGACCTGCTCGACCGCTGGTCGTGCACTCCGGACGGCGACTGGATGCACGGCGAAGTAGGCGTCATCGTCCCAGTCCGTCGTACCGGCGAACCCCTGGTGATGAAGGTGTCGTTCCCCCACCCCGGCAACGTCCACGAACCAGACGCCTACACAGCCTGGAACGGCCGAGGCGCAGTCCACCTCCACGAACGTGCAGACGCCGACTACGCGATGCTCCTGGAACGAGCCCACCCCACCACCCTCCGAGACTCCGGCGCCGACGTAGCGGTGGTGGGAGGGGAGATGAGCCGCCTGCTCACGATCCCCGCCCCCAGGGCACTCCCGCACCCACACCACCCCGCCAGCACGCACGCCGCCCACAACACCCCTCCCCTCCGCGACCAGCCCCACAACGCGTCTCCCCTCCGGGACCAGGCCCCCGATGCGACTCCCGTCCCGGACCAGGCCCCCGACGCGACTCCCATCCGGGACCAGCCCCACAACGCGTCTCCCCTCCGGGACCAGGCCCCCGACGCGACTCCCGTCCCGGACCGGGCCCCCGACGCGACTCCCATCCGGGACCAGCCCCACAACGCGTCTCCCCTCCGGGACCAGGCCCCCGATGCGACTCCCGTCCCGGACCAGATCCACAACGCAACTCCCGTGCTGGAGGCGCCCGGCGCTCCACCCCTCCGAGACCACGCTCGCGAGCTTCCTCGGTTGTCTGATCGTGCTGACGAGTGGGCTGAGGAGCTGGCGCGGGACGCCGTGGAGTTTGCGGGTGCGCTGCCTGACATCGTGGTTGCTCGGGCTTTGGCGGTGATTGACGAGTTGGTGCGGGAGCAGCCCGACGTACTGGTGCATGGGGATCTGCATCATCGGAACATCTTGAGCGCCGACAGAGAACCGTGGCTGGCTGTTGATCCGAAGGGGTTGATCGGGGATCCGGCGTACGACGCGGTGACGTTCCTGAAGGCTCGGACGCTGGTGCTGATGCACGGGGATTTGCTGCAAGGGATGGAACGCGAGCTGGCGGCGTATTGCGAAGCCGCGGAACTCGACCGCCAGCGGGTACGGCGGTGGATTCAGCTCGAGCTCGTGCGGACGGCGTACTGGGTGCGGCGGTACGGGGTCGGGGCAGTCCGGCGTGGGGACATTGCGCGTGATCCGGCGGTGCAGATGATTGACGAGCTGGCGATCAACTGGGCCTGACCCGACGCGCTACTAGCGTTTCGGCATGGACCAGATCGATGCCTTCGTCAACCGTATCCCGGACTGGCTGGACGAGACCGGTGCGCTGGCCGAGCCGGATCTCGACGTACTGCGGGAGTTGCTCGAGTGTCGCGCCGCGGTGCTAGGGCACACCGATCCGTTGAGCTGGCCCGAGGGGTCGCTCGTCGAGACGGTGATGGGGATCGCGCCGTTCGTGCTGAGGTTCGATGCGTCCTGGCGGGCTGCGGCCGCGGTGACGCTGCCGGTGCTGCGGGATGTGGTGGTGTTCGAGGGCGACCGGGAGTCCGCGGAGGTTCTCCGGCGTGAGGTCAAGTCGCTCCACCCCGTGCTGACTGGCGGTGCGGGCGAGCGGATGCAGGATGCCTTCGGCTGGTCGACCGTTCGCCGCTTGCACCACCTCACGACCGGGACAGACGTCGACGCCTGGCTGGCCCGCTACAAAGAGCTGTCCTGGGAGGAGGCGGATCGACTCGCCGGCCCGTTGCGCCGCGGGGAGGTCTCACTCGGCGGTGACCCGTACGGCGGGGTGACGATCCCGTCCCCACGTCTCGTGCTCCCGTCCGTGGCCGGTGCGGCCGCGCAGCAGGCGCCGTTGGTGTCGGCCGCTGTCGAGCTGGCGCTGTGGCTGGTAGCTCAGCCGTCGGTCGGCGCGAGTGGCGTACTCGATGACGACACCGTGGCACAGGCCCTGTCCGCAACGACCCTCGGCGACGCTGCCGCGGTTCAGGAGGCCTGGCGGATCGCAGTACTCTCCGAACTCGTCTACTGGACAGGTGCCCATGTACTGCGGGGACCGCGCCTGACCGCGTGGGCCGACCCGGGCAGCCGGCCGGCGTCCTGGGATCACCTGGTGCGTGCGGTGGTTGGCGACGTACCGGCGTCCGATCGGGACGAGGTGATGGCCGCGGTCTACGCGGCGTACCACCCGGGTCTCCCGGCGGGCTTCGACGAGTCGCTCAGCAGCGAGCCGGTGCGGATCGCGGTCGATCGGCTGCGGCGGCTGGGGATGTTCGACGACAGCG
Source organism: Kribbella yunnanensis (assembly GCF_039529655.1). Lineage (NCBI taxonomy): Bacteria > Bacillati > Actinomycetota > Actinomycetes > Propionibacteriales > Kribbellaceae > Kribbella > Kribbella yunnanensis. Next base: position 358,975 of record NZ_BAAANF010000016.1, read on the forward strand.
GTACGAAGCTCAGTCCGCTCGGGGTGCAAGGAGTGCTGCTGCCCTGGCTCCGCATCGACCGTCCCGGACGCTGGCCGCTCGTGGCCGGGCCATGGCGGCCAGAGATGACCACTGCCGACGTACGGGCCTGGATAGCGGCGAGTATGCGCCGGATGGTCGCCGACGCGGAAGGCCAGTCGTGGATGCGGACCGCTGAGCCGGTCGCGTTCGCACACCAGTTGGTCGACGTACTGGTGGCGTCCGATGACCCGGTCGAACGCGCGACTGCCTTCATCCTGTTGACTCAGCTCGGCTCGCAGGTCACACCGGTGGCCGATCGGCTGGCCGGTACCCGGCTGCATGGCTACCGGACCATGTGGCCAGGAGCGGCCCCTGCCGCCGAACCGGACCAGGCGCAGCTGTTGCTGTTCCTGCGGGACCAGCTGGCGTGGCAGGACGCGTTGAGTGCGGAGGCGGCCGAGCTGCGGCCCGGTGTTCAGATCGACCTGGGACGGTTCGACTTCGGCGGTCCGTGGCCGGACTGGTTCCGCGAACGGATCGGCCGTCCTGGGCCGTTGACCGAGGCCGAGCTCGCCGTACTGCGGGAGACGCTCGCGACCGACCGTGCGGAGCTCGCCGCAGCGGTCGCGCAGATATCAGCTGAGTAGCTGCCGCTGCACCAGGACGGCGGCACCGCGCAACGCGGCGTCGTACGGGGACCGCGTGGTCGTGACGTGCAGGCCGGTCGTGGCCAAGGGCAACGACCTTGCGTAGACGGTCTCGCGGATCCCGGCCAGTAGGTGGTCGCCGGCTTGGGAGAGTGAGCCACCGACCACGAGGACCGACGGGTTCAGCAGGCTGACGGCGGCGGCGAGGACGGTGCCGATCTCGCGACCGGCTTGGCGAACCTCCGTGATGGCGGCGGTGTTGCCGGCGCGGACGAGCTCGACGATGTCGTGGCTGCCGGCAACACCGAGGCGGGTGGCGATGGCCGCCGCCGACGCAACCGCTTCCAGACAACCCGTGTTGCCGCAACGGCAGAGTTCGGTGTGACCTGGGGTTTGGATGTGGCCGATGTCCCCGGCCGCGCCTTGGGCGCCACGATGCAGCCGGCCACCGCTGATCACGCCGGCCCCGATCCCGGTGGCGACCTTGACGAACAGCAGGTGCTCGACGTCGGCGTACTCGGTCGCGTGTTCGCCTAGCGCCATGATGTTCACGTCGTTGTCGACGAGCACCGGTCCCGGGAGTTCGCGGCTCAGTCGCCCGGCGACGTCGTACGAATCCCAGCCCGGCATGATCGGCGGATGATTCGGCCGCCCGGTCGAGTGCTCGACCGGCCCGGGCAGACCGACGCCTGTTCCGGCGAGGTCCGTGTCTGCACGGCCGATGCCGTGCAGCAGCGCGCGGCCGATGCGGACGACCTCGGCCAGAACCACATCCGGGCCTTCGGCGATGTCGAGTGGCGTGGTCAGCCGGCCGAGGATCACGCCGGTGAGGTCGGTCAGGGCGACCGACACATGGGTGGCGCCGACGTCCGCGGCGAGGATCAGCCGGGCGGCCGGGTTGAGCCGGAACCGGCCCGGCCGCCGGCCACCCGTGGACACGCCGTCGCCCGACGGGACGACGAGGCCTGACGTCAGCAGTGCGTCGATCCGGCCGGCGACCGTCGACCTCGCGAGGCCGCTCGACGCGACGAGCTCGGCCCGGGTCCGGGGGCGCCCGTCGAGCAGCAACTGCAGAAGTGCGTCGGGTGCCATCACCTCGGAATCGCTCATCACCGTACTTCCGTCAGTGGTCGCTGGACTTTTGCTTGACAGGGTTCAAAAGTCTCACATAGCGTCGTTCGACGTGTCCACCAACAAGCTGAAGGTCGGGATTGTCGGCGGCGGTTTCATGGGCCGGGTGCACGGCAGATCGGCGCTGGTCTCCGGCGCGCAGATCGTCGGTGCGGTCGGATCGAGCCCAGCCCGAGCCGAGGCGGCCGCTGAGGCCTCCGGAGCCGAGCGTGGCTACGCGACGCTGGCCGACCTGCTGGCCGCTGACGTCGACGTGATCCACGTCTGCACGCCGAACAACACCCACCGCGAGGTGACTCTGCAGGCGCTCGCCGCAGGCAAGCACGTGATCTGTGAGAAGCCGCTAGCGACCTCTGTGGCCGATGCGACCGGGCTGGAGGCCGCTGCGCACGAGGCCGGCCTGGTGGGCGCCGTACCGTTCGTCTACCGCTACCACCCGATGGTGCGCGAGCTGCGGGCTCGCCTCGCTGCTGGCGAGGCAGGTGTCATCACCAGCCTGCACGGCTCGTACCTGCAGGACTGGCTGGCCGGTGCGGACGATCAGAACTGGCGGGTCGACGACGAGACCGGTGGCCCGTCGCGGACCTTCGCCGACATCGGCTCACACTGGTGCGACCTGACCGAGTTCGTGACCGGGGACCGCATCGCCGCGATCAGTGCGCAGCTGCGGACCGTCAATGCCGTTCGTGGCGGCCATGAGGTTCGCACTGAAGACCTGGCCACCGCGCAGTTCCGCACTGAGGCCGGAGTAGTCGGCACGATCGTCGTCAGCCAGGTAGCGGCCGGCCGGAAGAACCGCCTCTACCTGGAGGTCTCCGGGACCGACGGGAGCTTCGGGTTCGACCAGGAAGACCCCGACCGGCTGTGGGCAGGCCGCCGTACCGCCTCGCAGATCCTGACCCGCGACCCCGACACGCTGAGCCCCGGTGCGGCTCGCGTGAACCGCCTACCGGCCGGACACGCCCAGGGGTACCAGGACGCGTTCGACTCATTCGTCGCGGACAGCTACGCCGCCGTACTGGGTGACCGCCCGGACGGTCTGCCCGATTTCGCCGCTGGTGCGCGGTCTGCCCAGCTGATCGACGCCGTACTGCGCTCAGCTGCTGCGGACAGCAGCTGGATCACCGTCTAAGGAGCCTCACACATGCCACGCCCGATCACGCTGTTCACCGGTCAGTGGGCCGACCTGCCGTTCGAGGAGGTCTGCCAGTTCGCATCCGAGGCCGGGTACGACGGGGTGGAGATCGCCTGCTCCGGCGACCACTTCGACGTACAGCAGGCGATTGACGACGACACGTACGTCCAGAGCCGCAAGGACATCCTGGCGAAGTACAACCTGAGCGTCTACGCGATCTCCAACCACCTGGTCGGCCAGGCGGTCTGCGACAACCCGATCGACTTCCGGCACCAGGCGATCGTGCCGTCGCGGATCTGGGGCGACGGTGACGGCGAGGGCGTCCGCCAGCGCGCGGCCGAGGACCTGAAGAACACCGCCCGCGCCGCCGCCAAGCTCGGCGTCGACACGGTGATCGGCTTCACCGGCTCCTCGATCTGGCAGTACGTCGCGATGTTCCCGCCGGTGCCCGCTTCGGTGATCGACGCCGGCTACCAGGACTTCGCCGACCGCTGGAACCCGATCCTCGACGTGTTCGACGCCGAAGGTGTCCGGTTCGCGCACGAGGTGCACCCGTCGGAGATCGCGTACGACTACTGGACCACCACGCTGGCGCTCGAGGCGATCAACCACCGCCCCGCCTTCGGCCTGAACTGGGACCCGTCGCACATGGTCTGGCAGGACATCGACCCGGTCGCGTTCCTCTGGGACTTCAAGGACCGCATCTACCACGTCGACTGCAAGGACACCCGCATGCGCGTCGGCGGCGGCCGCAACGGCCGTCTCGGCTCGCACCTGCCCTGGGGCGACCCGCGCCGCGGCTGGGACTTCTACTCCACCGGCCACGGTGACGTGCAGTGGGAAGACTGCTTCCGCGTCCTGAACTCGATCGGCTACACCGGCCCGATCTCGGTCGAATGGGAAGACGCCGGCATGGAACGCAAGGTCGGCGCCGCCGAAGCCGTCAACGTCATCCGCGCCCTAGCCTTCGACAAGCCCACCGCCGCCTTCGACGCCGCCTTCGCCACCGACAAGTAGGCCCCCCATCCCCGAAGGCGAGTAAACGGCTGCCACCTGACGGGGGTCCGGACACCCTGACGGGGCCTTGAACAGGTCATAACTTGTTCAAGGCCTCCAGTTCTTGTTCACGCCCCCGGCGGCCGGCTGGCCGGCGGGCGCCATACTCGGGGTATGACGGACTTCGAGACTCTCCGGGCCCTGGCCGACGAAGGCAACGAGAAGGCAGCCGACAAGCTCGCCGACCTGGCCGACGAGCGCTCCGACCTCGGCACCCTCAACGACCTCCTCGACGAAGGCAACGACCGGGCCGGCGAACACCTCACCCGCCGAGCCGCCGCCGCCAAGGACCTCCGCGAACTCCAGCGCATCAGCGACGCCGGCTACGAAGAAGCCACCGAAGTCCTCAACACCCTCCTCTAACCGCCGGCGCTGCCACCTGCTGGGTTCACCCACGGGGTTGTGGGTTCTGCACCCGCATGCGATGGGGGAACCCACAAGCTGATGGGGGAACCCATCAGATGGTGGAGGGTGGGCGGGGGCGGCCGGCGGCGAAGCCGAGGAGGACTTGTACGGCGGCTAGGGCGGCGAAGGTGGTGAGGGTGGCGGTCCAGGTGCCGGTTTGTTCGGTGAGGGTGCCGGCTATGACGGGGCCGGTGGCGGCCAGGAGATAGCCGATGGACTGGGCCATGCCGGAGAGTTGGGTGGTTTCGTGGTGGGTTCGGCCGCGGAGGCTGATGAGGGTGAGGGCTGCTACCAGGGCTGCGCCTTGGCCTAGGCCGGCGATGATCGCCCAGAGGATGGCTAGGTCGGGGGCGAGGAGGAGGCCCAGGAGGGCTAGCAGGATGGGGATGCTGGCGGTGACCGCGCCGGCTCGTTGGCTCACTGGGTTCTTCAGTAGGCGGGGGATGGTGAGGCCGCCGATGAGGCCGAAGCCCTGGAAGAGGAAGACGTGGACGCCGGCTGTGCGTTCCGAGATGCCGGTGGAGATCTCGATGGTTGGCAGCCAGTTCACGAGCAGGTAGAAGCTGGTCGACTGCAGGCCCATGTAGCCGGTCACCAGCCAGGCCATCGGCTGTCGCCAGACGCTGACCGGAGAAGCCGCTTGCGAGACTGGTAGCGGTAGGGAAGCTCCGAGGGATCGGGGGAGCCAGACCAGGGCGGCCAGGAGAGCCAGACCGCCCCAGACTGCGAGGGACAGTCGCCAGTCGGCTGCGTCAGCGATCGGTACGGCGACGATCGAGGCCAGCGCGGCGCCGCCGGTGATGAAGGCGGTGTAGATGCCGGTGGCTCGGGAGACGTGCGCGGCGTAGTCCCGTTTCAGGATGACCGGGACCAGGACGTTGCCGACCGCAATCGATGCGCCGATGACGACCGTGCCGATCCAGAGACCGGCCTGGCCGGTGTAGGACCGGGCGACGCTGCTGACCGCGAGCACCAGCAGCGAGATCAGGACGGTCCGCTCCATCCCGAACCGGCGGGACGCGAAATGCACCAGCGGCGACGCGGCGGCGAACGCCAGCAGGGGCAGGGCGGCCAGGAGGCCTTGGGCGGTTTCACCGAGGTTCTCATCGGCGCCGATCCGGGGGAGGACCGGACCGACCGCCGTGAGCGCTGGGCGTAGGCACAGGGCAACCAGGAAGACGGTTGCGGTGATGACTACGGCCCAGCGCCGCCGATCAGACATCGACGCGCGCTCGAGTCCGCAGTACGGGAGCGAAGACAGCCAACGCAACGGTGAGGACTGTGACGACGATGAACGAGACAGTCAGGTTGCTGGCCTGCGCGATCCCGCCGATGATCGACGGCGCGACCAGCCCCGACGCGTAGGTGATGGTCGCAACGCCAGCAATAGCGTGCGATGCGTTCGAACCGCTGCGGGCCGCGGCGACAAAAGCCAGCGGTACGACGACCGCCACGCCGATCCCGATCAGTCCGAACCCGGCCATCGCGGCCACCGCGTTCGGCGCGAGCACCACCAGGACGCCACCGATCACCGCGATCAGACCGCTCCAGCGAACCGTGCGAACCGCGCCGAACCGGTTGACGATCGCATCCCCCGTGAGCCGGGCAATCGCCATCGTCAGAGCGAATCCAGTGGTCGCACCCGCAGCCACACCCGGCGAGCTGGCCAGTACGTCGCGCAGGTAGACCGCCGACCAGTCCAGACTCGCACCCTCGGCGAACACCGCGCAGAACCCGACCGCGCCGATCAGCAGCGCCGACCGCGGCGGCAACGCGAACCGCGCCGGCGGTTCCTCGTCCTCCTCCGGATGAATGTTCAGCACGAACTGGCAGACCACGGCCCCGAGCACGGTCAGCACGATCGCCGCGATGATGTGGTGCACCTGCGCGCTCACGTCGGCGTGTGCCGCGACCGTGCCGACTGCGGAGCCGATCAGGGCGCCCAGACTCCACATGCCGTGCAGGCCGGACATGATCGACTTCTGCAGCCGATGCTCCACCTCGACGCCGAGGGCGTTCATCGCGACATCCGCCATCCCCGACGTCCCGCCGTACACGAGGAGCGCCGCGCACAGCGTCAGCAAACCCGGTGTGAACGACGGCAGGATCAGCGAGAGGGTCCAGAGCGCGAGCAGGGCGCGCAGCGCGGTCCGGGTGCCGAAGCGGTGGCTGATCCGGGCGGCCAGCGGCATCATCAGCGCGGCCCCGATCGCCGGGAACGCCAGGGCGAGTCCGAGCTCGCCGGCCGACAGACCGGAGTGCTCCTGGATCCACGGCACCCGGGTCGCGAACGACCCCGTGACCGATCCGTGCACACAGAAGACGGCCGCCACGGCGTACCGCGAGCGTTTGACCAGTTGGGCGGTGTCAGCCACAAGTAAACAATCTGTTTGTTCGAACGATCATGTGGATGGTAGATTTCTGCGCGTGAGAAGTGCAGAACGGCATCAAACGATCGTAGATCGACTCCGCGGCGGAAACCGAATCTCCGTCCAGGAACTGGTCGAGGCCACTGCGTCCTCGGATATGACGATCCGCCGCGATCTCGACTACCTCGCCGCCCAGGGCGTGCTGAAGCGGGTCCACGGTGGCGCGGTTCCGGCGATGCCGTCGGGCGTCGAGCCGCCGTACTCGCTGCGTTCCCAGGCCGCGGTCGCCGCCAAGCAGGCGATCGCGCGCGCCGCGGTCGCGCACCTCAAGGACGGCGACACGATCGTCCTCGACTCCGGTACGACGGCGCTCGAGGTGGCGCGGTTGCTCCAGAATCGCGCGGTCACGGTGATGCCGTTGTCGCTGCGCGTCGCGCTCGAGTTGGCCGAGGCGCCGCGGGTGCGGTTGCTGATGCCCGGGGGCGAGGCGCGCAAGGGCGAGCTGTCCCTGGTCGGCCCGCTGACCGTCGCGTCGCTGCGGGCGTTGCGGTTCGATGTCGCCGTACTGAGTCCGTGTGCGTTCAGTCTGGATGCCGGTCTGACGGCCTTCGATCTCGGCGACGCCGAGGTGAAACAGGCCGCGTTCGAAGTCGCGGCGAGGTCGATCGTGCTCGCCGACGGCGCCAAGTGGGACCGCGCTGCACTCGCCTATGTCTGCCCGGCCGAACGGCCCGACCTGATCATCACCGACCCGTCCGCCCCCGAGGACCAGCGCACGTTGCTCACGCAACGCGGCACGCTCGTCGAGGTGGCTGACCCGGAGGAATCCGCGTGACTTCGACTCTTGAAGCAGCCGCCCCGCCAAGAGCTGCCCGCATTGCGACCTTTCTGTACTTCGGCCTGAACGGGTTCGCGGTCGGGATGTGGGTCGTCCACATCCCGAGTATCGAACGTGCGACCGGGATCACGCACAGCATGCTCGGGTTGTTGCTGCTGGCACTCGGCGGTGCGGCCTTCCTGGCGATGCAGCTGGCCGGTCCGCTCGTCGACCGGCTCGGCCAGCGCCGGCTCGTCCCCGCCACCGGAGTACTGATCGGCGTCGCGCTGTTCCTGCCGGGGCTCGCCACCAACTGGTGGAGTCTCGGGCTCGCCTTGATCTGCCTCGGTTTCGGGAACGGCTCGATCGATGTCGGGATGAACGCGCAGGCCGTGGTGGTCGAGCGCGGCTATCCGCGCCCGATCATGGCGTCGTTCCATGCGGTCTGGTCGATCGGCGGTGCGATCGCTGCATTGATCGGTGCGGCGACGCTACGGGCCGGCGTACCGACTCAGATCACGCTGAGCGTGGCTGGTGTCGTGTGTATCGTCATTGCGCTCGGGGCTGGGCGTTTCTTGCTAGAGGCAACCGAACCGGTGGCGGAGGAGCAGGTCGAGGAGCGCGCCAAGCCGCCGGCCAAGCTGGTCTGGGCGCTCGGTGGGTTGGCGTTCGGCCTGATGCTGTCCGAGGGGGTGGCGAACGACTGGGCGGCGCTGCAGTTCCGCGACGTCCTCGGCACCTCAGTCAGTACGGCGGCCTACGCGTACGGCGCGTTCGCCGTCGCCATGACCGTTGGCCGCTTCCTCACCGACCGGGTCGCGGCGGTGGTCGGTCCGGCCGCGATCGTGCGGTGGGGCGCTGCCATCGCGGCGGTCGGGATCGCGATCGTCATCGTCAGCCCGTGGGTAGCGCTCGGGCTCTTCGGCTGGGCGCTATTCGGGATCGGTCTGGCCGGCGGTGTACCGCAGTTGTTCACCGCCGCCGGCAACCTCGACCCGCGCGCGGCCGGTGCGTTGATGGCGCGCGTGGTCGGACTCGGGTACGTCGGTCTGCTCGCCGGCCCGGCGTTGATCGGCGGGCTCGCGCATTTCATGCCGCTGAACCTGGCGTTCATCCTGCCGCTGGTGTTGTGCGTGCTGACCTTCTTCGGCGGGCCGGTGCTCAACTCGCGGAAGTGAACGCCTGCTCCAGATCGGCCCAAAGATCGTCCGGGTGCTCGATCCCGACCGACAACCGGATCAGGTCGTCGGGGATGGTCGGCACCTCGATCGCCCACCGGCGACGCCGTTCCAGCAGCGACTCCACGCCACCCAGACTGGTTGCGTGCAGCCACAACTTGGTGCTCTCGCAGATCCGCTGCGCGAACTCGGCGTCGCCACCGACCTCGAACGACAGGATCGCGCCGAACCCGGACATCTGCGCCGCCGCCCGCGCATGACCGGCATCGTCGGGCAGACCGGGGTACCGCACCCGGCTGACCCGCGGATGTTCGAGCAGCCGCTGAGCCAGGAAGGCTGCTGTGGCCTGCGACCGCTCCAGCCTGAGCGCGAGAGTCCGTAGACCGCGCAGAGCAAGCCAAGTCTCCATCGGCCCCGGAATCGCACCGAGACTGCGGCGGCGGAGTTCGAGCGGCGACCACAATTCGTCGTCAGCGGTGACCACTGCACCCAGTACGACGTCCGAGTGGCCGGCGATGAACTTGGTCGCGGAATGCATGACGATGTCCGCGCCCATCCGCAGCGGCTGTTGCAGCAGTGGTGTCGCGAACGTGTTGTCGACGACCACAGTCGCCCCGGCCGCTCGCCCGGCGGCCGAGATTGCGGGCAGATCGGCGACCTCCATCGCCGGGTTGGTCGGCGACTCGACCCACAACATGTCGGCGCCAACCACAGCACGCGAAACAGCCTCGGTGTCCGCGACATCGACCCGATCGACGTACAGGCGTCCAGTCGCCGCCTGCTGATCGAGCAGCGCGAGCACACCCGAGTAGGCGTGGATCGGCGCGACGACTCGTCCACCGACCGGTACGAGATCGCAGACCGCCGCGGCGGCCGCCATACCGGAGGCGAACGTCAGACCGCGGCCACCTTCGAGCGCGCCGAGCGTCTCCTCGAACGCCGTCCACGCGTCGTTCCCGAACCGTCCGTAGCCGCGATCACCACCGGCGACGTACGTCGAACTGAACACCGGCGAATCGCTGACCGGTGCGTTCGGCGCCCGCTCGGGGCGGCCTGCATGGACGACGACAGTGGACGGATCGAGATCAGGGGCCATGCGGAGCATTGTCGCCGGGGCCGGGAACCGCGGCGGGCAGGGGGATACCGTCGCCGTGCAGCAGACCCATCGCGCGCCGGGCCAACTCCCTGACCTCCAGGCCGTCCGGGTTCTCCACCCACATCCCGACCACGGTCTCGATGATGTTCATCGCGCTCCCGGCCGACAGGGCCGCGCTGAACTTGACCAGCACCGGGTCCGGGCCGGACATCCGCCGTACCAGCTCGTCGGTGAGCTCTTCGCGGAAGCGCCAGATCAGCGCTTGCAGGTGGGCGGCGACCGACCAGGTCTCGTCGGCCATCTCGTAGACCGCGCGCACCCGGTCCGGGTTGCGCTCCAGCTCGTCGAGGACGCGCTCGATGACCGCCTGCAGGCCGTCCGGCACGGCGGTCGCGGGCTGGTCGCGGAACCAGGTGACGGCGCCCATCAGGGACTCCTCGACGAACTCGAGGACCAGCGTCTCCTTGGTCGGGAAGTAGCGGTAGAGCGTGCTCGGGCCGACCTCGGCGGCGGCCGCGATCTGCTCGACCGTCGTCCGGCCGAAGCCGTGGTGACAGAACAGCTCGAACGCCTTGTCGGCGATCAGCCGCCGGGTCCGTTCCCGCTTCAGCTCCCGCAGTCCCATCTCGACCTCCGCGGGCAGAGTACCCGGTCACGACTCTCCGGGAGCCGATGCCGATTGGCAACTACAGTCATATGGTAGTCACTACCAAAATCTCTCACCAGGGGTGGACATGACCGAGAATCCGACGTTCCCGACCGAGCGGCCCACCGGCTGCCCGTTCGATCCGGCCAGTGGGTACGCCGCGCTCCGCGACCGCGAGACGCCGTCGAAGGTGTCCACCCCGGCCGGTGTCGACGCCTGGGTCTTCACCCGGTACGACGACGTGCGGACGGTACTGCGGGATGCCCGGCTCAGCTCGCGGTCGGCGCCGTCCGAACACGTCGTGGTGGGCGCCGAGCTGGACCGGGAGGTCGAGTCCGGCCAGATCCTGCAGGTCGACGGGCCCGCGCACCGGCGGTTGCGGCGGCTGCTGGCGACCGAGTTCGCGGTCAAGCGGATGGAGGCGTACCGGCCGCGGGTCGCGAAGCTGATCGACGAGCACATCGACGCGATGCTCGTCGCCGGCGGTCCGCTGGACCTGGTCGAGGCGTTCGCGCTGCCGATCCCGTCGCTGGTGATCTGCGAGCTGCTCGGGGTGCCGTATGCGGACCGGGCCGAGTTCCAGGCGCGCAGCGCGGTGCTGGTGTCGATCGACCTCGACCCCGAGGTGACCTGGCAGGCCATGGAGGAGCTCAATCAATACATGGCTGGTCTGGTGATCGCCAAGCAGGCCAAGCGGGACGATGACCTCCTGTCCCGGGTGATCACCCGGGGCGAAGAGCTGGGCGAGGACCTCACGATCGAAGAGCTGGTGACGATCGGGACCACCCTGCTGATCGCAGGCCACGAAACCACGGCCAACATGATCGCGCTCAGCACGCTCGCGCTGCTCCGCGAACCCGGCCAGCTCGCCGCCCTGCGCGACCAGCCTGAGCTCGCGGCCACCGCGGTCGAGGAGCTGCTCCGCTACCTGTCCGTCGTCCAGTTCGGCCTGTTCCGGCACGTGACCGGCGAGATCCCGGCCGGCCCGGCGACTCTGGAGGCGGGCGACTTCCTGGTGGCAGCCCTGTCGGCGGCCAACCGCGACTCGTCCGTGTTCGACAACCCGGATGAGCTGGACGTGACTCGCGAGGGCACGGCCCACGTCGCCTTCGGCTTCGGCCCGCACCAATGCCTCGGTCAGCAACTGGCCCGCGTCGAGCTGCAGGAGGTCTTCAGCCGCCTCTACACGCGGATCCCGACCCTGCGGCTGGCCGTTCCGTTCGACGAGATCCAGTTCAAGGACAACACCCTCGTGTACGGCGTCCAGTCGTTGCCGGTCACCTGGTAGGAAACGCTACAGTCGGCCCGGTGAGCTCTGAACGCAAGATCCGGGTCGCAGTGGTCTTCGGCGGCCGCTCGAGCGAGCACGCCATCTCGTGTGTGACGGCGGCCAACGTCCTGCAGGCGATCGACCGGGACAAGTACGAAGTGATCCCGATCGGGATCAGCACCAGCGGTCATTGGGTGCTGGAGAGCGGTGACCCCGAACGCCTGTCGATCAGCGACGGCAAGCTTCCGGAGGTCGACGTCACCGCGCTCCCGGTGCTCTTCGGCTCCAACCGTGAGCTGGTCGTCAACGACCCCGGTTCGGTGCCGAACACGCTCGGCGAGGTCGACGTGGTCTTCCCGCTGCTGCACGGGCCCTGGGGTGAGGACGGCACCATCCAGGGACTGCTCGAGATGACCGACATCCGGTACGTCGGCTCCGGCGTACTGGCGAGCGCGGTCGGCATGGACAAGCACTTCATGAAGGTCGTCTTCCAGGCCGCTGGTCTCGCGATCACGCCGTACGTCGTCGTCCGCGACCGCGAGTGGGCGGCCGATCCGGCGGCGTGCCGGGCCAAGGTCGACGCACTCGGGTACCCGGTGTTCGTGAAGCCGGCCCGCGGTGGATCGAGCCTGGGCATCAGCAAGGTGGACGGGCCCGACGAGCTCGACGAGGCTTTCGCAGCGGCGCACGTGCACGATCCGAAGGTGCTGGTCGAGGCCGCGGCCAACCACCCGCGCGAGATCGAGGTCGCCGTACTGCAGGGTCTGAACGGCGGCCGTCCCGAGGCGAGTGTCTGTGGCGAGATCACGGTCTCCGGCGGCGGTCACGAGTTCTACGACTTCGAGACCAAGTACCTGCCCGAGGGCGACGACTTCGCCGCGCTGTCGATCCCGGCCGACCTTCCGGACGAGGTCGCGGCCGAGATCCGCGCACAGTCGGTGACCGCGTTCGAGGCGATCGAGGGGGAGGGGCTGGCCCGGGTCGACTTCTTCCTGGAGCCCGACGGTCGGGTCATCATCAACGAGATCAACACGATGCCCGGCTTCACCCCGAAGAGCATGTTCCCGCTGCTGTGGAACGCCTCCGGAGTCGACTATCCGGCACTCGTCGACCGGCTGCTGACTCTGGCGATGACGCGCCCGACCGGGCTGCGCTGAAGGTCGTTCTCCAGTCGTTGGAGTACGGCGCGGGCTGCCGACCGGTCTGTTTCCGAACTCGCGTGGGTCGAGTAGCGCGCTTCGCGATAGAGCGCTGCCAGCGCGTCGAGGTCGTCGCGCGACACGTTCGCCGTACCGAAGACTCGGGCGGTGAATTCGGCGGACGTCTCGGCGGGGCGCCGGTTGAGGTCGGCTGCGGCGGCTGCTCGCTCCAGTGCGACCCAGCAGGCGATCACAGCGTCGTCGGGCGTGCCGGTCTCGACCTGTGCCAGTCCGGTGGCGACTGCGGCGGCGAGGCGCTCCGCGCGGACCCGCTCGCCCTTGGCGAGCGCTGACTTGTCACGCTGCATCCGGACCCCGGCGTACAGCGCCCACACCAGCACTAGTCCGACGAGGACGGCCAGCATGACCAGGGCGACAGTCAGGATCGTGTCGAACCAGTCGGGCATCGGGTCGCTGCTGATGCGCGGACCGCTCGTGCTGTCGCCGGACCGGTGTTGGAGCGGCGTTCGCGGGGGACGGTCGCTCCACGGGTGCACTGTGCCGCTGGATGCGGCCAGGACGACGATGGCGGTCAAGACCAGACCTGTGGTCAGGACGATCGCACCCCGTCGAGTCACCTTTGCAGGCTAGGGGCTTGGGGGCGTGGTTGGCCGGGTTCTGCCCTTAGGTGCAGGGGGTGATGACCTTGTTGTACTGCTTGACCATGTCGGAGACGTCCGTGAGCGCGTTCGCCTCGGGGTGGTACTTCGAGGGGACTGCGATCTCCAGGTAGAGCGCACGGCCGATCGTGGTGAAGATGAACCCGTTGGTGACCTCTTTGGCGAACCAGCCGACGCCGTTCACCTCGAAACACTGGGACTGCGCCTCGGCCATCCCAGCCGGCGTTGCGACGCCACAGGTCACCTCGATCGGCGGATCGCCGTACGCGGTGGTGAGCGGGCTAGGCGGCTCGGCCTTGCGGCGCTTGGCGTCCAGCACCTTGGCAGGCAGGGCCTTGATCAGCGGCTCACAGGCCGCAGCGACCTCCGGTGCCGGTGACGGCACGGGGACTGGCGTGGGGCCTGGGCTGCACCCGGCGAGCATGAGCAGGCCGAGTGCAGCGAGCAGAACTTTGGGCATGACTGAAGAGTCGGCGGTAGCTCTTCTCAGGCTCAGATGTGGACGACAGGGCAGGTCAGCGTCCGGGTGATCCCCGGTACGTTCTGAACCCGGGCAACCACCAGTTTGCCCAGTTCGTCGACGTTGCGGGCTTCCGCGCGGACGATCACGTCGTACGGACCGGTGACGTCCTCGGCCAGGGTGACTCCCTGGACCTCGGCGATCTGTGCCGCGACGTCGGCAGCCTTGCCGACCTCGGTCTGGATCAGGATGTAGGCCTGGACCACCACGTCGTTCTCCACTCAGTCGTCCTCAGCTGGGCACCGGCTCCGGTACTGCTCTGTGTACTGACAACGGGCCGGGCGTACTCTTCGTTGCCCGGTCACGGTACCGCCTAGACTCCGGTTGGCGATATGGGAGGTCTGCTGACGTGACAGAGACGTTGGGGAGCACAGGTGAATTCGGTCTCATCGAGGCCGTCACCAAAGGGCTGTCCACCAGTGAGGACGTCCTGGTCGGTCCAGGCGACGACGCCGCCGTCGTCGCCGCACCGGACGGGCGGATGGTGATCACCACCGACCTGCTGGTCGAGGGCCGCCATTTCCGCCAGGACTGGTCTTCCGCGTACGACGTGGGCCGCAAGGCCGCCGCACAGAACCTGGCCGACATCGCAGCGATGGGAGCCCGGCCGACATCACTCGTGATCGGATTCGGTGCACCTGCCGAGCTGCCGGTCGCCTGGGTCCAGGAGCTGTACCAGGGGCTCGTGGACGAGTGTGAACTGGTCGGTGCGGCCATTGTGGGTGGCGACACCGTGCAGTCGGACAAGATCGTCGTATCGGTGACCGCGTTCGGGACACTCGACGGCCGTGCGCCGGTACTGCGTTCTGGGGCGCGACCCGGTGATGAGGTCGCCGTGGTCGGCCGGCTGGGATGGGCGGAGGCCGGGTACACCGTGCTGACCCGCGGCTTCCGGTCACCGCGCACTGTCGTCGAAGCGCACCGACGCCCACAACCGCCGTACGACGAAGGTCCGCGCGCGGCACGCGCCGGTGCGTCGTCGATGTGTGATGTGAGCGACGGGCTGCTCTCGGACCTCGGCCACATCGCAGTGGCGAGTCAGGTCGTCATCGACGTCCACCCGAACGCCCTGGCCGTTCCGGAGCCGCTGCAAGCCGTTGCGGCCGCCACTGGGCTGGATGCGATGCAGTTCGTGCTGACCGGGGGAGAGGACCACGCCCTGGTCGGTACCTTCGAGCCGGCCGACGTACCGGAGGGCTGGACCGTCATCGGCTCGGTTGCCGAAGGCAATGAGGACCGCCCGGCCGGGACCGTCACCGTCGACGGAGCGCCGTACGCCGGCAGCTCCGGCCACGCCCACTTCAGGAGCTGAGATGAACCGACCGCCACGCGTGCTCACCATCGCCGGCTCGGACTCCGGGGGAGGCGCCGGGATCCAGGCCGACCTGAAGTCGATGCTGGCCAACGGCGTGCACGGTATGAGCGTGCTGACTGCCATCACCGCGCAGAACAGTCTGGGCGTGCAGGGCGCGTGGGAGCTGCCCGAGGAGCAGGTGCGGGCGCAGTTCCGCAGTGTCGTCGACGACATCGGCGTGGACGCCGTCAAGACCGGCATGCTGGCCTCCGCCTCGATGGTGCGCGTCGTAGCGTCGCTACTGCGCACACTGCCCCCGTCGGTGCCGGTGGTGGTCGATCCGGTCGCGGTGTCGAAGCATGGCGACGCGCTGCTCGGTGCGGACGCGATGGACGCCGTACGGGCAGAGATCGTGCCGCTGGCGACTGTGCTGACGCCGAACCTGACTGAGCTCGGACCGGTGTCCGGAGTCCTGGACGACCGCGAGTTGGCGGCCAAGACGCTGCTGGAGGCCGGTGCGTCCTGGGTGCTCGTCAAGGGCGGGCATGATTCGGGACCCGAATCAGTTGACGTGTTGCACGGTGCAGGGGTCCGACGGACCTACAGTGCGGTCCGGGCCGACAATCGGCACACCCATGGCACCGGATGTACGTTGGCCAGCGCTATCGCGTCGTACCTGGCACGTGGGTCCGACGTCGAGAGTGCGGTCGGTGCAGCGAAGGAGTACGTGACCGGTGCGATCCAGGCCGGGTTCGCACTCGGCGGTGGCATCGGTCCGGTCGATCACGCGTGGAGATTTCGAGGGAGTGGCAGTTGACGAAGCAGCCCCCGGTAGACGGGTACTGCGAGCAGTGCGGGTTCAACTACGACACCGGTGACCTGCAGGGCACAGTGACCCTGCTGGTCCGCCAGGCGGCCGACTGCAGCATGGCGCTCACCAAAGCCGCCGCAGGCCCGGACACCAACGTCGTACGGCTAAGGCCGGAGCCCGAAGTCTGGTCGGCGATCGAATACGCCTGCCACGTGCGCGACGTACTGGAGGTGCAGCGCTTCCGCATCGCCCAGTGCCTGGCCGAGGACCGCCCGGTCTACGCGCCGATGGACCGCACCGGCCGGGTGAAGCAGGAGAAGTACGAACTCCAGGACCCGATGGAGGTAGCCGCCGCCCTGGTCCGCTTCGCCAAGGACTTCGGCGCCGCCGCCCGAGTCCTCACCCCACCCCAACTGGGCAAACTAGGCCTCTACAACTACCCGGTCCGAATGCCCCGCACCCTGGGCTGGGTCATCCGCCACACCGCCCACGAAATCCAGCACCACCGCCACGACATCATCACCATCCTGGCAAAACTCGAACCCCCCATCATCCCCAAACCCAAACCAGCCGAGCCCGACCCCGAGGCGCCTGAAGAGGCCACCGACACCCCCAAGCCCGACTCCGAGTCGTCGGAAGACCTCACCAACACCCCCACGCCCAACTCCGAGTTGTCGGAAGAGGTCACCAACACCCCGGCAGCCGACCAGCCCACGGACACCGCTCCCTGACACCCGCGGCCGACCAGCCCGCTGGCCCCACCCCCTGACAACCCGCGCCGACCAGCCCACGGGCGCCACTCCCTGACGACCCGCGGCCGACCAGCCCACCGACACCACTCCTGACAACCCGCAGCCCGAGGCGCCTCGCGGCCGCACTCCTCAGCCATGGGAGTCGGATCCTGCGGCCCATTCCCTCCCTGCTCACCACGGTCGGATCCGAAGGTGGCGAGGGCGCTAACGGGTTGTCGCCCAGGTAGCTATGGCGGACTCGGTCGTCAGGTGGTCGAGCGCCAGTGCGGCAGCGCCCCGGAGCGGGCCGTCGGTCTGGTGAGCCGCCGCGACGACCGGCGGGGGAGCCGCCCGGTGAAACGCCATCAGGCCCTCCAGAAACGTGCGATTGAACGCCTCCTCAGCCGCGGCCCGCAGCGGCACCGCGAGTCCGCCCAGCGTGATCACATCCGGGTCATGCGCGTTGGCAAGCCCCGCCAGCCCGGCAGCGATCGCGGTAACCACCTGCTCAACCGCCCGCACCGCCGTACGATCTGTCCGGCGCAGGACGGCCTGTGTGTAACCATGCGGATCATCAGGCTCCGGCTCCCGCAAATGATGAGCCAACGCCCGCCCATCGATCTCCAGGTTCCAGCACCCGCGCGCACCACACAGACACTGCCTGCTGCGATCGCCGTACGGCGTATGCCCAAACTCACCAGCCGCCCCAGAAGCCCCCAGCACCGGCACCCCGTCGATCAGTAACGTCCCACCGATCCCCGCCTCGATGATGAGATGCAGCGCCGTCCCAGCCCCAGCCGCCGCCCCCGAACGCGCTTCAGCAACCCCACTCAGCGTCGCGTCATTACCAGCCAACAGCGGAACCCCAGTCCCCGCCGTCACAGTCTCAAGATCCAGCTCGAACCACTCCGGCGCCGAAGACTGCAGCAGGTGGTTGTCCCGAAGCGTCCCCGGCACCGCCAACCCAACAGCCCGCAGCCGATCGCCGTACTGGTCCTGTGCCTCCTGTACGGCGCCGCGCAGGTTCCCGAGCACGACCTGTGCACGCCGCGTGCGGTGGCGGCGGTCGTCCTGGCTCAGGAAGGACCCGTCGAGTGCGACGACCGCACTGCGCCAGTTGCTCTGCCGTAGATCGAGCACCAGCGTCACCGGACCAGACGGATGCGCCCGCAGCAGCGTGGTCGGCCGGCCACGCCCCCGGCTCGGTGCCGGTACCTCGGCGAGCAGCTGCACCTCACGGAGCTTCGCGGTCACCTCAGTGGTCGAACTACTACTCAACCCGAGCTCATGCGCGACCGCCGCCCGCGTGATCCCCGGTTCCCGGCTCACCCGGGTGAGGATCTCCGCGGCGGTCTGCCATTGTCCCCGGCGCCCACTGGTCATAACATTGTCCCATCTTATACTCGGAGTACGAGTTTAATTGGAGGGGCAGTGAAGATCCGGGACATTCGGGCGGTGTTGTTCGACATGGACGGCACGCTGGTCGATTCCGACGCGGTCGTCGACCGGAGCTGGAGCACCTGGGCAACCGAATACGGCCTCTTTCCGGCCGACGTCCTGGCCGTCGCCCACGGCAACCCGGCCGTGGCGACCGTCGCGCACTTCCTGCCCAACCTCTCCGACTCCGAGCGCGCGGTTGCAGGTGCACGCGTCCTGGACCTCGAGTGCGACGACCTCTCCGATGTCGTCCCGACCCCAGGCGCGCACGAGCTGATCGCGACCCTCGACCGCCTCGGCCTGCCCTGGGCCGTCTACACGAGCGCACCGAACCGCCTGGCCAAGGTCCGTCTAGAGGCGGCCGGCATCTCGCCCTCCATCCTCGTCACCATCGACGACGTCGCCCACGGCAAACCAGACCCCGAGGGCTACCTCCGCGTGGCCGAGCTCGTAGGCGTGGACATCCAGCACTGCCTGGTCGTCGAGGACACCCAGGTCGGCCTGGCCGCCGGGCGCGCGTCCGGCGCGACCACGGCCGGTCTCAAGGGTGTACCAGCCGACATCCGGCTCCCTGACCTGCACCACCTCGTCCAGCTGTTCACCGAATGACCGCCCGCTCCGAGGAACTCCAGATCGGAGTCAGCCTCTCCTCAATGGGCTACCTGCTCGCCGGCCTCGGCGCGTGCGTCGCCATCCTCGCCCGCGACCTCAACGAACCCACCGGCCGGCTGGCGCTCCTCTCGTCCGCCTTCGCAGTCGGTCTGGTCATCATCGCCGCAGTAGGCCCGGCGCTACTCCGCTCCTGGTCGATAGGCGTCGTACTGCGCGTCGGCTCCCTCATCTGCGCCGGCGGCGGCGCACTGCTAGCCCTGGCCCCCGTGTACGCCGGTGTGGTCGTCGGCGGCCTTTGTGTCGGCCTAGGCGGTGCGCTGCTCGTTCTGGTCGCGCCCCTGATGCTCCACGGACCCACCGCAGCCGCACGCCTCAGCCGCGTCAACGCAGTCGCCAGCGCCGCCGGCATCCTCGCCCCACTGACGATCGGCCTCGTCGACGCACTCGGAATCACCGGTCGGGTCGCCATGCTGGTCGCCGTACCGCCCCTGCTCATCCTCGCCACCGTCAAAGGCCCAGACGTCGTACCGCCCGTCCTCTCCGAGGCTCCGACCGGTCACGCGGTCGGTTGGACAGTCGGCCTCGGCTGGCTGCGCGTCGTACTGGCCGTCGGCGTCGAGTTCTGCTTCGTCGTCTGGGCCGTAGCCCGCCTCGTCGACTCCGGCCTAACACTCGCCGTCGCCGCCCTCCTCGGCAGCAGCTTCCCCATCGGCATGGCCGTCGGCCGCGCGATCGGCCCAGTCCACTGGCGCTCCCTACCCCCGGTCATCATCGGCGGCACCCTAGCCATCCTCGGCACCCTGCTAGTCAGCCTCCTGAACGCCCCCGCCCTGATCGCTCTCGGCCTCATCATCGCCGGCATCGGCGTAGCCCCGCTCTACCCAGTCACCCTCGCCGCCCTGGTAGCCCTCCCCGGCCTAAGCCCCACCCGCCTAGCCGCCCTAGGCGCCCTAGCCTCCGGCACCGCGATCCTCATCACCCCCGCAGCCTTGGCCGCCCTAGCCCGCCTCGTCAACCTCCGCCTTGCCTACCTCATCACCATCCCCCTCCTCCTAGCCCTCTTCACCCTCAGCCGCACCAGCAATCCGGAGAACCTTCGGCCAAGACTGAAACGGTTGGTCTAGCAGGAAGCGGCACCGGCCCTTTGCGGTATGAGAAAACTCTGCCTGCTCTTCGGAGCCGCTCTCATTCTGCTCACCGGCTTCTTGTCCGCAGCCCCTGCCTAGGCCGACGACGGCAACTTCAGCGTCTGGCGCAACAACGGCCTTCGGTGCGACTTCCCGAACAACACCCCGACCTTGGGGGACTGTGCCAACGACAACGTCATCATCCAGAACAGCGGTTACCCCTGCTCGGGATGTGACACGATCCGCCTCTACTGGGGCTCCAACTACCACGGCGCCTTCATCTGCATCCCGCGCGGTGTGACGTACGGCAAGGGCGGCGATCCCAACCTGAAGTTCGACCGCGGTTTCGGCCTCTCCGGCTACGGCGCCTCCGTCTGGAACAACGCCGCCTCCGCCAAGTGGACCGGCCCCTGCTGAACGGCCCGGGCGTACGGAAGGACACGTAGTAGTCCGCCGCCCGTGGAGCCGCGCCGCCTGCCGTACGCAGCCGGCGCGGCCTTCCGGGCACTACTACGTGTCGTTCCCGACGCCGGACCCGCGCACCGGCCAGCACCCGATCGAGCGTGCCTCCGACGCCTCCGAGGTCACCCTGCGGACCGCCACGCCATCACAACTGCAGAAAGCACCTCGCGCCCCGCGTGACAACGCCTCCGCCCCCCACTCGTGATGGCCTCCCCGTCCACCTGCATCCGCCCCCCATCAAGCAGACCGGCCCCCGCAGTTGGGCCCGCCGACCCACCATCTCCACCAAGAGCCGGTACGACGTTGTGCACAGGTCAACCACGCGCGCGCCCGGAAGGTGATTGAGCGGCGCTCAAAGCGAGCTGGCCGGGCAACCTTGAGCACGGTTCAACCGTTTCGGTGGGGTGTCAGCTGGTTGGTCGGTGCTCAAGGTGATCGCCGGCCCGCGTTCTCGGGGCTCGGGGGTAGCTGGCGCGTTAGTCGGAACGAAGTCGGCGCCTGGACCCGAAAATCCTCCTACTAACGCAAGACCTCGAGCCTCACGCACCTCAGCCACAACCCGTCAGCCCCAAACGACGCGCAGCCGCGGTCGCCGGCCTCGCCAACCAGCCCAGCCACCCGCATGGCCCGCCCTCTTGCTTTGTCGGCCGCCTTGGGCGGTCGAGTCGAGGTACAGGCGCGAAAGGACTCGGCCGGGGACGTCCGCTGCCCGCCGAGACCGCCTTCACGTACAGGGCGAGACCCCCTTCACTTGCAGGGCGAGCCAGCCGGAACCGCCTTCACGTGGAGGTCGAGCCCAGGCCGGGTGCCTTCGACTTCTCTCGGGCGACCGGTGCGGACCGCAACGCCATCACAATTGCAGGCAGCGCCTCGCCTCCCCGCGTAACAACGCCTCGACCGGTCATTTGTGATGGCGTCTGCGTCCACCTCCACGCCCGCGCCTGCGTCCGCGTGCACGTCATTTGGAACATCGCCGCCAGGTGAGCCGACTCCTGCGAGACGGCCGGACCGCCACCACCGTCGAACCGGCCGCTGGGCCCTCGGCGCACGCTTGATTGAGCGTGCGGGAGCTGTCGGGGCATGGGTTGCACGGTGGTGGCGGTCCGCGAGACGCCGACAGCTTGGCGCGCCGGCTCATCACCTTCGCCAAGCTGTCCGGTGGGAAGGCCAAGGCTTGGCGTGGCGGGCGAGCGTCTTGACCAGGGTGTCCGGCGGGACGACCTTCACGTGTGGGGCGAGGCCGTTGACGACGGTCATGACGTCGTCGACCGACTTGCTCCAGGCATGCCAGAGGACGACCGAGTAGCCGGCCGTGGAGTGCGGGTCCCGGGGCGCATTGTTGAGCTCGGCAATGACCGATGCCTCGTCGGCACCATCCAGGCCGTCCCACAGCATCGTCCGCGCCGAGATCACCGGCTTGCCATCCGCCCACACGACCTTGCCCTTGTGGCCGTCGTACCGGGAGTACTCGAGGTAGATCAGACCGTCGATCTCACGCCGCTTCAGGTACGACGACCACAGTTCGGTGTTCTCGAACGAGTCGAAGTCGATGATCTGTACGACGGACAAGTCGGCCCGACCCATCGCGGCGGCGAGCGAGGCGGTGTGCTTTTCGAGCGCCGCCGCCGGATATCGGCTCGGGTACATGTACCCGCCGCCCGACGGTCCGACGACCCAGCGGTCCTTGACGGATTGGTCGTAGTACCAGCGCATCACCGAGGGAGCCAGATCGATCAGCGACGGCGAAATCCCCCACCCGAGGTCGACCTTGCCGCGATGCGGGCTCCCGAACCAGCGGCGATCGGTCGGGAAGTCGCCGAGCATCCACTGGATGTTGTCCCCGTCGGTGATCAGGAACGTCACATAGTGGGCATTAGGGTCCGGGTCGAGGGCCCTCCCCCCACCCCCTCCGCTCTGGTTCAGGCGGTTGTTGCGGATGCCGGACAGGACTGAGAGGTTCCGGGCGTGGTCGGCGGGCAGCGCTTTGGCGCCGGCGTCGGAGTTGGGGCCGATGAACTTGTCCTCGCCGTCGGAGGCGTCGCCCCAGCCGATGACGGTGGCGTCATCGTCGAGTTTGCCGATCACTTCGGCCCGGAAGGCCGTGTTGCCGTCGAAGAAGGCGAGCGTCCCCGCCATCGTGACGTAGTCCCGCAGTCGCTCGGCGATATCTCCTCTCTGTTCGATCGCGACGTCGTGCCGCACGCGGTGCCAATAGTTGTCGACGACCCAGCGGTCGTCCTTGTCGCGGACGTCCAGCACCTTGCGCAGGCCGTTGCGGATCGCGAGGGCCTCCAGGCTCTCCTCGATCGCGACAGCACCGGTGACACCGGCCAGCGTCGTCGCGACGTTGACCGATGGAGTGCCCGCTCGAAAGAGAACATATCCGCGGACACCGGACCGTCGAACAGTTGTCCACAGGTCACTTTCTTGGGTTCGGACGCCGTAGCGGGTGACCAGATCGTCCAGCCAGAACTGGTATCCGAGAGAGGGCAGGTTCAGGTAGAGCGTCTCGGGACCGCGTCGGGCGAGCAGGCCTTGCAGAGTGGTCGCGAGGGTCCGTTCCGGGAGGGTCAAAGAATTCTCGTCGAGCACGGTCAGCAGGCGCGGCCGCTGGCCTTTCGGGTACGGCGACGCCCCGGTGGCCGAGGCTGGAACGGCGGACCCGAGGCCCAGGCCAAACCCCACGCCAGCGCCCAGTCCCAGGGCAGCACGACGACTCAGACGGTACGGATCGGACATGTGGTGCCTCCAGGAGCGGCTGGTGACTGTCCTACGTTGTCAATTGGCCGCGACGATGCCACACCTACCAAAGGCCGACAAGCCCTCAGACCGAAATCGGCAGCCCGTAGCGACCGAGCAGTGCGACCAGTACGTCGGTCCCGTCGGCCAAGTCGTAGACCTCGGCGTGCAGCCCGGCGGAGCGAGCGCCTTCGACGTTTGCCGGGATGTCGTCGACGAACAGGACCGATGATGCGGGAGCGCCGGTCGCGGCGAGGATGGCGCGGAAGTAGGCCGGGTCGGGCTTGGCCAACCCCAGGTCGCACGAATAGAACGACTGGTCGAACAGGGCGGCGTACCCGCGTTCGTCGTTCATGATGGCGCGGCGGTAGGCGTGCTGGTTGGTGGCCAGGTGGCACTTGATGCCGGCCTGCCGGAGGTCCTGGATCAGGTCGACAACGACCGGCTCAGCGGCGAACCAGCTCCATGGCTCAATAGCCTCGTCCAAGGTCGCGGTCACGTTCCACCGGCGCAGTACGGCGGCCAGTGCGTCCTCGAACTCCTCTTTGCCGCAGATCGCCGGCCGCTCGGCGAGCATCAGGTCGTTGACGAAGGCCTCGCCGTCGCCGTCGACCATGGCGTGGAGTCGGGCGGCCCAGTCGTGGGTGCCGCGCTGGATGACGCCGTCGGCGTCGAAGAGGACGGTGGTGATCGAGGGCGTCATGCGCCCATCCTGTCAGTCCGGGGGACCGCTACCCCTTGACCGGTTAAGTCGGTATGCGCTTACCTAATGGCTACGTAAACACGATTAGACACCTTCCGGCGAAATCCAACAGAAAGCGCCAGGTGAGGCTATGCCGCTGAGCAGAAGGACGTTCCTCGCAGGCGGTGCCGCCACCGCCGCCGGGTTGACCGGGATGACTGGGCTGACCGGGTGCGGTTCCCGCAGTTCGCTGGGAACCGCGAACGAACTGAGCATGTGGACCTGGGTCGGCTCGGTCAACGACGACCTGATCGGACAGGCCGAGAAGGCCATCCCTGGGTACGACGGCCTGAAGCTGTCGATGACCCGGATCGGCAGCAACTACAAGACCAAGGTGCTGACCGCCCTGGCCGGCAAGTCGCTGGTACCGGACATCGTCGCGATCAACGACGACGTCGCGACGTACTTTCCGAACTCGGACCAGTTCCACGACCTGTACGAGCTCGGTGCGAAGGAACGCGAATCCGACTTCCTGCCCTGGAAGTGGAAGCTCGGCGTCACCCCGCAGAACAAGATGATGGCCTATCCGATGGACACCGGCCCGACCGCGCTGTTCTATCGCAGCGACATCCTCGAGAAGGCCGGGATCGACGTCGATCCGGCCGCGATCGCGGGACAGGCGCCGGACTGGGACACCTACATCGCGCTCGGTAACAAGATCAAACAGGCCGTCCCCGGCTCCGCGATCACCGACAACGTGAACAGCATCTTCTCCTACCGGATGGCTCAGCAGCCGAAGCGGTACATGACCGCCGACGGCCAGTACATCGGTGACCAGGACCACGTCCGCGAGGCGTTCGATCTCGCCGTACGGGTGGTCAAGGAAGGGTTGTCGGCCAACGCGCAGGACGGGTCGACCGACGCGAAGGCGATCATCAGCAACGGCAAGCTGGTGGCCTTCAACGCTGCTGTCTGGTGGGCGCAGCTCGGCCCGAAGAACGCGGCGCCGAAGACGAAGGGACTCTGGCGGGTGACTGCGGCTCCTGGTGGCGCCGGCAACCGCGGTGGATCGTTCCTGGCGATCACCAAGTACTGCAAGAACCCGCAGGCCGCGTTCGCTTTCATCAGCTGGCTGGAGACCGCGAAGAACCAGGCCGAGGCCTTCCTCGATCCGGTGCTTTTCCCGTCCACACCGGCCTCCTACACCGATCCCCGGCTGAGCGCGCCGGACGACTTCTTCGGCGGGCAGCAGATCGTCGACGTGTTCGCCGAGTCCGCCAAGAAGTACCCGGGCGCCTACTTCTCGCCGTACGACTCGATCATCGGCTCGCCGCTCAGCGCCGAGCTGGTCAACGTCGAGACCGCCGGCAAGTCACCGGACCAGGCCTGGACCGATGCGCAACGGCAGATCGAGCGGGAACTGACCCGGGCGGGGGCGATCTGAGATGACCGCGACCAAGACACTTCCGGCCATTGCACACACCAGCGAGGCGACCGCGGAGAAGCCGCCGAACAAGTTCCGCCAGGCCTTCCCGCAGTACGCCGCGATCTCGCCGTTCTTCATCCTGTTCGCGATCTTCGGCGCGTTCCCGATCCTGTTCTCGATCTGGATCTCGTTCCATTCGTGGGACGGCATCGGCCCGATGAAATGGGTCGGGCTCGAGCAGTACAGCTACCTGATCAGCGATCCGAAGTTCTGGAAGACCATCGGCAACACGATGATCATCTGGGTGCTGTCCACGGTCCCGATGCTGCTGCTCGCGCTGGTACTGGCGAACGCGCTGCACAACGCGACCCGGTTCCGCACCTTCTACCGGATCGCATACTTCATCCCGAACGTCACCTCGGTCGTCGCCGTCACGCTCGTCTTCGGCTCGGTCTTCAGCAACAACTTCGGTCTGCTGAACGCGTTCCTGCAGTCGATCGGGATCGCCAAGGTCGAGTGGCTGACGCAGCCGTGGGGGATCAAGATCGCGATCGCCACCATCGTCACCTGGCGCTGGGTCGGCTACAACGCGATCATCTTCCTGGCCGGCCTGCAAGCGATCTCGGCCGATGTCTACGAGGCCGCCAAGGTCGACGGCGCGAGCCCGCGGCAGACGTTCTGGCGGATCACCGTGCCGATGCTGCGCCCGGTCATCCTGTTCACCGTGGTCACCTCGACCATCGGCGGCTTGCAGATCTTCACCGAGTCCCGGGTGCTGTTCGGCGACACCAACAACATCGGCGGACCGGGCGACGCCGGCATGACGATCGTCTCGTACCTCTACCAGAGCGCGTTCATCAAGAACCAGTTCGGGTACGGCGCCGCCATCGGCTGGGCCTTGTTCATCCTGATCGTGCTGTTCAGCATCATCAACTGGCGGCTGATCGGCGGAACCGACGAACAACGCCTGACCAGCCGGGCGAAACGCCGAGCGGACCGGAAGATCGCCGTACAGAAGGCAGCGCAAGAGAAGGAGGCGGCACATGGGGTCCGTTGAGCGCCTGCGCACCGTAGTCGGTCACGTCGTGCTGATGCTCGGCGTCGTGGTCTCGCTGCTCCCGTTCTACTGGATGGTCGTGATGGCCTCCAACACCACACCCGACATCTTCGCCTACCCGCCCAAGCTGTTGATCGGTTCGCACCTGTTCGAGAACATGGGCAAGGTGCTCGACAACGTCGACTTCTTCGGCTCGATGCTGCTGACGCTGATCGCGTCGGTCTCCGTCACCGTGCTGGTGCTGTTCTTCGACTCACTGGCCGCGTTCGCGTTCGCGAAGTACGAGTTCCCCGGCCGCAAGTTCCTCTTCGGGTTGCTGCTGGCAACGTTCATGATCCCGGCCCAGCTGTCCCTGGTGCCGCAGTTCGTGACGCTGGCGGAGTTCGGCTGGATCGGCTCGCTGAAGGCGCTCATCATCCCCGGCGCCGCGAACGCCTTCGGCATCTTCTGGATGCGCCAGTACGCCGCGGGTGCGATCCCCGACGAACTGATCTCGGCCGCCAAGGTCGACGGTGCCGGCTTCTTCCGGCAGTACCTGACCGTCGGCCTGCCGGTCCTGCGGCCGGGGCTGGCCTTCCTGGGCATCTTCACCTTCATCAACGTCTGGAACGACTACCTGTGGCCGCTGATCGTGATGACGGACCCGAACCGGCTCACGCTGCAGGTCGCGCTCGACCAGCTGAACGGGATCTACGGCACCGACTACTCGATGGTGATGGCGGGTGCGCTGATGAGCGTGATCCCGCTGATCGGGGTGTTCCTGATCGGCGCCCGCTCGTTCATCGCCGACCTCGCCGCCGGCGCCATGAAGTTCTGACCTCACCTCTCACAAACACTGACTAGGGATCGACTTTGACTGACAGCAAGCTCCGCTGGGGCATCCTCGGGACCGGCAACATCGCGTCCCGTTTCGCCGACCAGGTGCCGACCTCGAAGACCAATGAGGTGGTCGCGGTCGGCAGCCGGTCGCTCGCCTCGGCCGAAGAGTTCGGCCAGCGTTTCAACATCCCGAACCGGCACGGCTCGTACGACGAGTTGCTGGCCGACGAGACCGTGGACGCGGTGTATGTCGCGACCCCGCACCCGATGCATCCCGAATGGGCGATCAAGGCGGCCGAGGCCGGCAAGCACGTGCTGTGCGAGAAGCCGCTGGCGATCAACAAGGCGTGGGCCGAGGCGATCATCGAGGCAGCGGTCCGCAACGACGTGTTCCTGATGGAGGCGTACATGTACCGCTGCCTCCCGCAGACCAAGCTCGTCGCCCAGCTGATCCGGGACGGTGAGCTCGGCAAGGTGCATCACATCGAGGCCACCTTCGCCTTCAACGCCTCCTTCAACCCGACCAGCCGCATCTACGCCGACGAGCTCGCCGGCGGCGGCATCCTGGACGTCGGCGGCTACCCGGTCTCGTACGCGCGGCTGATCGCTGGTGCCGACAGCGGACTCCCGTACGCCGAACCTGCCGCCGTGAACGCGGTCGGGACGGTCGGCGAGACCGGCGCCGACGAATGGACCGCCGCGACGCTGTTCTTCGACGGCGGCGTCACCGCGCACGTCACCACCGGTGTCCACCTCGGTGACCTGAACCAGGTTCGGATCGTCGGCAGCCAGGGCTACCTGATCGTCGAGGACCCGTGGTTCGGCGGCGACGGCAAGCCGACCCACGTCACCCTGCACAAGGTCGGCGAGGAGATCCGCGACATCTCCGCCGAGCCTGCACTCATTTACGCGGCCGAGGCCGAAGCGGTCGCTGCTGCCATCGCGGAACGCCAGGCGCCCGAGATGAACTGGGCCGACACCCTCGGCAACCTGACCGTCCTGGACGCCTGGCGGGCCGCGATCGGTCAGCAGTACTCGAGTGAGCGGGACGACGCCGCGGTCCCGACCGCGAGCGGACGGCCGCTGACCAAGCGGGCCGATGCGCCGATGACCTACGGGTCGGTCCCGGGCTTCGACAAGCAGGTGTCGCGGCTGGTGATGGGCGTGGACAACCAGCACAGCCTCACCCACGCTGCCACCGTCTTCGACGACTTCGTCGAGCGCGGTGGGACGACGTTCGACACCGCCTACATCTACGGCGGCGGGTACGGCGAGAAGCTGCTCGGCCAGTGGATCAAGACCCGCGGCAACCGCGACGAGGTCGTTGTCATCGGCAAGGGTGCGCACACCCCGCACTGCGATCCCGCATCGATCACCCGGCAGCTCGAGGAGAGCCTCGGGCGGCTACAGACCGATCACGTCGACCTCTACCTGATGCACCGCGACAACGAGGACATCCCGGTCGGCGAGTTCGTCGACGTACTGGATGAGCACTTCAAGGCCGGCCGGATCAAGGCGTACGGCGGTTCCAACTGGTCGCTGGAGCGGTTCGACGAGGCCAATGCGTATGCGGCTGCGAACGGCAAGCAGCCGTTCACGCTGCTCAGCAACCACCTGAGCCTCGCGCGCGCGTACGACGTACCGTGGGCCGGGTGCCGGCATGTGTCGGACGACGAGTCGCAGGCGTGGTTGCGGGACCGGCAGGTGGCACTGTTCCCGTGGTCGAGCCAGGCCCGCGGATTCTTCACCGGACGGGCGAAGCCGGAGGACCGGTCGGACGAGGAACTGGTCCGCTGTTTCTACTCCGACGAGAACTTCCGTAGGCTGGACCGTGCCCGGGAGCTCGCGACCGCCAAGGGAGTCGAGCCGACCGCGATCGCACTGGCCTGGTTGCTGCACCAGCCGTACCCGGTGTTCCCGCTGATCGGGCCTCGGCACATCAGTGAGACGCGGACCTCGACACCTGGTCTGACCGTCTCGCTGAGCGACGAAGAAGTGGCGTACCTCACTGCCTGAGGAGCGCCTGCTGACCGAATTGGTCGAGCCCTGACACCCATGTAACATGGTTTGTCGGTGTCACGACCCTGAACACGGAGAATCATGTCTAAGAAGTGCGATGTCTGCGGCAAGCAGCCGACGTTCGGCAACAGCGTTGCCCGCCTGGGTAAGGGCGCGATGATCCGGCGGGTCAAGGCTCGTACGCCCCGCCGTTTCAACCCCAACATCCAGCCGGTCCGGGCGATCATCAAGGGAACCCCGACCCGCATGAAGGTCTGCACGTCCTGCATCAAGGCCGGCAAGGTCCAGCGCGTAGTCGGCTGAGGACTCGGAGCTGGGCGAGGCATGCTCGCGCTGTAGCGCTTCGGCGTGGCTCCTCGTCGTGCTGTGCGGCTGCGCTTCGCTTGCCGCAGGCGGGGGCTCCGCCACCCGCACCCCCTTCCGTGTAGGGCTGATGTAGGCGCCTCGGGTTTCGACCCGGGGCGCCTTGTCATGTCTACCGGCGTTCCGCAATCACGGTGATCTCGTTGCGGTTGTGGTGGAGCTGACGAGCGTGCAGTACGTCGTACTCCGCGCGCAGCACGTCGAGTCCGCGCCGGGCGCCGTCCAGCGGGTTCTTCCCGCCACCCTTCAGTGTCACCACCGCCAAACCACCGCGGCGCAGATGCGCGGCCGCGTCGATCATCATCCGCGCGCTCAGGATCTGATCCATCCGCATGTCGTTCACCACGACGTCGAAGCGAATCCGGTTCTCCGCGAAGAACCGGCCGGCCGTCGTCTCCGCGTGATGGATCCCGCGGTCCCGCAGCAGCCGCACGTCCAGGTAGCCCGGATCGACCGACCACACCTCCTGCCCGTGCTCCCGCAGGATCCGCGTCCACCCGCCCGGTGACGCGCCCAGGTCGACCGCCTTGCCACCCGCCGGCAGCTCCAGCCCGAAGGTCGCGATCGCTTCCTCCAGCTTGAACTCCGACCGCGACACCCGCTCCTCGCCCCGGGCCAGCCGCATCCGCCCACCCGGCCAGTCCGACAAGCTGTCCGCCAGCCGGTTCACGCCGAGCAGGATCGTCCGCGGGCTCTCGAAACACGACACGACCCACTTCTGGTCCGACCGGGTCACGCTCACACCGCGCTCGCCGAGCGCCTCCTCGATCCGGTGGAAGTACGACCCGCCGGTGCCCGCACGGTCGGTCCATGCCTGCACAGCGAGTGCCTTCGGATACTCCGGCAGCTCACCCAGAATCAGCTCCGCGAGCTCATAACCAGGCGGCAGCTCGTCGAAACTCCCGATCTCCGAGGTCAGATGCCGGACGAACATGATCCGCCCGGAGTCACAAGCCTCCGCCAACTCATGCACCGCCGGCCCGCTCACCCGCCCGATATCGGCCCCGACCCGTTGGATCGGCACCTTCCCGAACACCCCACGGATCTCCCGCACAGCCCACTCGTAACTGTCGGCCGCAACCGAGAACAACACGCTCACCGCCCGACCGTACCCAAGGACAGGCCCGACACCCCCATCCCCAGTCCCTCGCACCCGCCCGCGCCCCGCCCCCACCCGCCCCTCGCCCCACCCCCGCCCCGTGCCCAAAGAGCAGCCGCCCCACCTTTGGGCACGATGCTCGTCTTTGAGTAGCCACCAACCGTTTGGGAGGCGCTCAAATGGTTGGTGGGTTCTCAAAGTTGGTGTGCATGCACAAAGAGAAGCGGACCCACCTTTGTGCGCGTGGGCGGCGGGGGGCGGATGGCGCGCGTCCTGTCGGTCGGCGGGTTAACCTTCCGGGCGTGGAGGAACTGACGGTCGCGGTGTTGCGCGCGTGGGCTCGGACCGCCTTGGTGGAGCTGGGGCGGGCCCGGAGCGGGATCGACGAGCTGAACGTGTACCCGGTCCCAGACGGTGACACCGGAACGAACCTGTACCTGACCTGGGAAGCGGCCTGCGAGGCACTGCCCAAGGGCGAGCTGACGTTCGCGGAGGCGGTGCAGGCGTTCGGCCGGGGCGCGCTGCTGGGTGCGCGGGGGAACTCGGGCGTGATCACCTCGCAGCTCGTGCGGGCCTGCGGGATGCGGCTCGCCGAGAACCTGCCGCGGGATCGCGACACGGACGGCGTACTGGCTGATCCGCGGATGAGCGAGGCCGCGGCCTTCGCCGACGCGCTCACGTACGCCGCTGATGCCGCGTACGGCGCGGTCGCGGAACCGGTCGAGGGGACCATGCTGACGGTCGCCCGCGCGGCCGCCAACGGGGCGATGACGGCGGCCAACGACGGGAAGAGCCTGGCCGATGTGTGTCTGGCGGCGGTCGCGTCCGCGCGGCTGGCGCTCACCCGGACGACCGAGCAGCTCGATGTCCTGCGGCGGGCAGGCGTGGTCGACGCCGGGGGAGCGGGGCTGGTCGTGATCCTCGGGGCGATGGAGTCCGTGCTCACCGGGCGGACCGTCACGATCGACGTACCGGCCCGGGTCGAACCGCAGGAGGTTGCGGGTGACCTCAGCCCGGACGGGCCGGCGTACGAGGTGATGTACCTGCTGGACGCCGCTGACGAGGCTGTCGCGGACTTTCGGCGGCGGCTCGCGGACCTGGGTGACTCGGTCGTCGTGGTCGGCGGAGACGGCCTCTGGAACGTCCACGTGCATGCGGACGATGTCGGTGCCGCGATCGAGCTGGGCATCGCGATCGGTCGGCCGCATCGGATCCGCGTCACGCACTTCGCGGATCTGCCGCATCACGAACCGCCGCCGGGCCGGGCCGTGATCGCGGTCGCCGCGGGTGATGGGCTGGCCGCGCTGTTCGCCGAGGCCGGCGCCAAGATCGTGGTCGGCGGACCTGGTCGGCGGTGTTCGACCGGCGAGCTGCTGACCGCGATCGAGAAGTCCCAGGCGGCCGAGATCGTGCTGCTGCCGAACGACAAGGACTCCATCGCCGTCGCCGAAGCGGCTGCTACGGCGGCTCGCCAGGACGGATTGCGGGTCGCCGTGATCCCGACCCGCGCCCAGGTCCAGGGGCTGGCGGCGATCGCCGTACACGATGCTGCGGCGAGCTTCGACGATGACGTCGTCCACCAATCTGCGGCTGCTGGGCAGACCCGGCACGGGGCGGTCACGATCGCGGTGAAGGACGCCTGGACGATGGCCGGCCGCTGCCGCGTGGGCGATGCGCTGGGTGTTGTCGACGGTGACTTCGCGCTGATCACCGACGACCTGACCGAGGCAGCGGTCGGCGTTGTCGATCGGCTGCTGGGCGGTGGTGGCGAGCTGTTGACGATCGTGACGGGACGGGATGCTGACCCCGAATTGGCCGCCGCGATCGAGCGGCACGTGCGGCGGCAACGCAAAGATGTCGATGTCGTGGTGTACGACGGAGGGCAGGACAGGTACCCGTTGCTGATCGGGGTCGAATGAAAACCGATATGGACCGCAAACTCCGCGACTTCGTCGGAGCCAAGACGGCCAAGACTTTCGCGGACGTGCTCGAGATCGAGACCGTCGGCGAACTGCTGCGCCACTACCCCCGGCGGTACCTGAAGAAGGGTGAGCTCACCCCCTTCGACGAGCTCGAGGTCGGCGACCAGGCAACGGTCAACGGCCGGGTCAAGAAGGTCACCGTCCGCTCACTCGACACCAAGGCCGAGATCCCGCTCACCGACGTCCAGAAATGGACCCGGCGCAAGACGCTGACCAAGGTCGTGGTCACCGACGGCCGGCACGACCTGGAGCTGGCGTTCTTCAACCAGCCCTGGCTGGCGACCAAGCTGACCCCCGGTACGGCGGCCCTGTTCTGGGGCGAGGTGACGATGTTCCGCGACATCATGCAGCTCAAGGGCCCGGGGACCGAGATCCTCGACGACGAGGACCTCACCGAGGCCGAGATCGAACGCCGGGCCCGGCCGTTCCGCCCGCTCTACCCGGCGACCGCGAAGTTGCCCACCGCAACGATCGAGCGCAGTATCAAGATCGTCCTGGACAACCTGAGCGAGGAGCTCGAGGACCCGGTGCCGGAACTCATCCGGCGCAAGGAGAAGCTGCTCGGCCTGGTCGACGCGCTGCAGAAGGTGCATCTGCCGGAGACCGAGAAGGACATCAGCGCCGCCCAGAACCGGTTCCGGTTCGAGGAAGCACTGGTCATGCAGACGATCCTCGCGCAGCGTCGCGCGGTCACCGATGCGCTGAAGGCGGTCGCCCGGCCGCGGACGTCCGGTGGGTTGCTCGACGAGTTCGACAAGCGGCTGCCGTTCTCGCTCACCGCCGGCCAGGCCGAGGTGGGGGAGGAGATCTTCGCCGATCTCGAGCGACCGCATCCGATGCACCGGTTGCTGCAGGGCGAGGTCGGTTCCGGCAAGACCGTGGTGGCGCTGCGGGCGATGCTGTCGGTGGTCGACAACGGTGGGCAGGCGGTCCTGCTGGCGCCGACCGAGGTGCTCGCCACCCAGCACCACAAGACGCTGACCAGGATGCTCGGTGACCTCGCCGAGCAAGGCATGCTCGGTGGTGCTGAGCACGCGACCAAGGTCGGGCTGCTGACCGGTTCGCTGAACGCGGCAGCCCGCCGTACGGCGATGTTGGACGCCGCGAGTGGATCCGCCGGGATCGTGGTCGGGACGCACGCGTTGCTCGAGGACAAGGTGCAGTTCGCCGATCTCGGGCTCGTCGTGGTCGACGAGCAGCACCGGTTCGGCGTCGAGCAGCGGGCCGCGCTGAGCGCGAAATCGGGCGAGAACACGCCGCACGTGCTGGTGATGACGGCGACCCCGATCCCGCGGACGGTCGCGATGACGGTGTTCGGCGACCTCGCGGTCTCGACACTGACCGAGCTGCCGGCCGGGCGGTCGCCGATCCAGTCCTCCGTCGTACCGGCCAAGCAGAAGCCGGACTGGCTGGACCGGGCCTGGGCGCGGGTCCGCGAGGAGGTCGGCAAGGGCCACCAGGCGTACGTCGTCTGTCCGCGGATCGGCGACGACGTGAAGAACGCGGCCGACGAGGAAGGTGATCTCGCCGCCGGTGACGAGGAGGGCGACGGCAAGAAACAGGCCCGGCCGCCGATCTCGGTCCTGCAGGTCTCCGAAGCGCTGGCCGAGATCCTGCACGGACTGCGGGTGGAGATCCTGCACGGCCGGTTGCCGGCCGACGAGAAGGACGCGGTGATGACCCGGTTCGCGGCCGGTGAGGTCGACGTACTGATCGCGACCACGGTGATCGAGGTCGGCGTCGACGTACCGAACGCCTCGACGATGGTGATCATGGACGCCGACCGGTTCGGCATCTCGCAGCTGCACCAGCTGCGCGGCCGGGTCGGCCGCGGCAAGGTGCCGGGGCTGTGCCTGCTGGTCACCGACCTGTGGGACGGGACGAAGTCGTACGGGCGGCTGGCCGCGGTAGCGTCGACGACGGACGGGTTCGAGCTGTCCCGGATCGACCTCGAGACGCGCCGCGAGGGCGACGTACTGGGCGTGGCGCAGTCGGGCAAGCGGAGCAGCCTGAAGCTGTTGAGCGTGTTGCGGGACGAGGAGATCATCTTCACCGCCCGCCACGTGGCCCAGTCCCTGATCTCGGTCGACCCTGAGCTGGCCGACTACCCGGCCCTGCGTTCCTTCGTGCAGAGCGCGCTGGAGTCCGAATCCACCGAGTACCTGGAGAAGACATGACTGTGTTGGATGCCACGCTCCGCGCGGCGGGTCATGGCGCCTGGTTCCCGTCCTTCCCTCGTCGCTCCAGTCGCTTCGCTCCCTGCGCTCCTCAGTCCAGTCCGGGGGCGCCATGACCAGGGTGATCGGGGGAGTCGCGGGCGGGCGGCGGCTCGCCGTACCGCCGGGGGACGGGACGCGTCCGACGGCGGATCGGACCAGGGAGGCGCTGTTCTCGTCGCTGGAGGCGGAGTTCGGCAGCTTCGACGGCGTCACGGTGCTCGACCTGTACGCCGGATCCGGGGCGATCGGGCTTGAGGCTCTGTCGCGTGGTGCGGCCAAGGTGGTTCTGGTCGAGGCGGACCGCAGGGCGGCCGAGGTGATCGCGGCGAACGTCAAGGTCGTCGGGCTACCCGGGGTCACGGTGCTGAGTCGGCCGGTCGAGAAGCTCGCCGCGGGGGACGCCCCGGCCGAATTCGACCTGCTGTACGCCGACCCGCCGTACAAGCTGGAGACCGCCGAGCTGCAGGACGTGCTGGTCGCGCTGGCCGCGAACGGCTGGCTCGCGGCGGACGCGTTCGTGGTCGTCGAGCGCGGGAAGCGGGAGCCCTGGGAGTGGCCGGAGGGGTTCGCCGGGCTGCGCGACCGCAAGTACGGCGAGGCCCGTCTTTGGTACGGTCACCGCCATGGCTAAGGCTGTGTTTCCGGGCTCGTTCGACCCGCCCACGATCGGCCACCTGGACGTGATCGCCCGCGCGGCCGGCGCCTTCGAGGAGCTGATCGTCGCGGCCGGGGTGAACCAGTCCAAGAAGCGGCTGTTCAGCGACGACGAGCGGGTCGAGATGCTGACCGAACTCGCCGAACCGTTCCCGAACGTCCGGATCGCCACCTTCGACGGGCTGCTCGTCGACTTCTGCACCGAGCAGGGCGCGAGCGTGATCGTGAAGGGCCTGCGGACCGCGGCCGACTACGACTACGAGCTGCAGATGGCCCACCTGAACCGGCGGATGACCGGCGTCGACACGGTCTTCCTGCCGAGCGCGGCCGACCACAGCTTCATCTCGTCGAGCTGGGTCAAGGAGATCGCCAAGCTCGGCGGCGACGTGTCAACCTTCGTGACGGTCAGTGTTCACACCCGGTTACTGGCGAAACACCGGTAGGCCCCGAATTGGGTGTCGGGCCGGGTAGTTGATAATGTGGTCTACCGGTCTCGTTGAGACCGAGATTTATGCCTGCCCACGCCTGAAAGGGAAGCCCTGAGCGTCTTGGATCCGCGGTCCCCACTCGTGATCGACACCCACGAGCTGTCACGCCGCGCCGGGTCCCAGCGCGAAGTCTCCTTCACGGCCGCAGCACCGGCAGATCTCGGTATCGACGTGATCGGCGTCCCCGAGGGCGATCCGATCCAGTTCGATCTCCGGCTGGAATCGGTGGTCGAAGGGGTTCTCGTCACCGGATCGGCCAGTGGCCGGCTGGTCGGGGAGTGCGCGCGGTGCCTGGTCGATATCGAGGACGAGTTCCTCGCTGACGTCCAGGAGCTGTACGTCTACCCGGAGAGCGAGGCCGAGCCGGACGAGGCCAGCCGGATGGAGGGCGATCTGATCGACCTCGAGCCGGCGCTGCGGGATCAGGTGGTGCTTGCGCTGCCGTTCCAGCCGTTGTGCACGGACGACTGTCCGGGACTGTGCCCCGAGTGCGGGGTGCGCCTGGTGGAGGAGCCCGGACACAAGCACGAGGACGCGGCCGACCCCCGGTGGGCCGCCCTGGGCGGACTGCTCCAGAACGACCAGCAAGACAACTGAACATCGAACACACGCACACCAGCCGGCCGGGTCAACCAGCCCCCGGCCGAACCGAGGAGTCATAACCGTGGCCGTTCCGAAGCGGAAGATGTCGCGCAGCAACACCCGCAACCGCCGGGCTCAGTGGAAGACCACTGCGCCGGCGCTGGTGACCTGCGTGAACCCCGCCTGCCGCGCCAAGCACCTGCAGCACACCGTTTGCCCCACCTGCGGCCAGTACGGCGCGAAGGGCGAGCGTCGCCAGGTCGTCGAGAGCTAAACGGCACCCATCAGTGAATTCATCGGTCAACGCTGAGCCTGCCTCGGCGCATGGGGGGCTCTACGCCGAGCTGAACGAACGGCTCGGCGTAGCGCTGGCTGACAATTTGCTGGAGCACGCCTTCACCCACCGTTCGTTCGCGTACGAGAACGGCGGGTTGCCGACCAACGAGCGGCTGGAGTTCCTCGGGGACTCCGTGCTCGGGGTCATCGTCACGGAGTCGCTGTTCCGCAACCATCCGGACCTTTCCGAGGGCCGGCTGGCCAAGCTGCGCGCCGCCGTGGTCAACATGCGCGCCCTCGCGGGGGTCGCCCGCGAGCTGAAACTGGGCAAGTACCTGCGGCTCGGCCGCGGGGAGGAAGCCACCGGCGGCCGGGACAAGTCGTCGATCCTGGCCGACTGCGTCGAGGCGCTGATCGGCGCCGTCTACCTGGACCGCGGGTTCGAGGTGGCCGGCAGCGTCGTGCACCGGCTGTTCGACGACCTGATGGAGTCCTCGGCCCGGCTCGGCGCCGGCCTGGACTGGAAGACGTCACTGCAGGAGCTGGTCGCCCAGCTCGGCGTCGGCGTCCCGGAGTACGTGATCGCCGAGTCCGGTCCCGACCACGCCAAGACCTTCGAGGCGCGGGTCCGGATCGGTGCCGACACCTACGGTCACGGCATCGGCCGGAGCAAGAAGGAAGCCGAGCAGCAGGCCGCCGAGACCGCCTGGAAGGCCCTGCGCGCCGCGCATCCCGACAGCACGGATCCCTCCCAGCAGCCCTAGGTGCCCGAGCTTCCTGAGGTAGAGGTCGTCCGCCGCGGTCTGGCGGACTTCACCACCGGCCGGACGATCGACGCGGTCGAGGTCCTGCACCCCCGCCCGGTACGGCGTCATGCCGCCGGGCCGGACGATTTCGTCGCCCGGCTCAAGGGGCAGGTGTTCGCGGAGCCGGCCCGGCGCGGGAAGTATCTCTGGCTGCCGCTCACCTCGGGTGACGCGGTCCTCACCCACCTCGGGATGAGCGGCCAGTTCCGGGTCCAGCCGGTCGGCGCGCCGGACGAGGCCCACCTGCGGGTCCGGATCCGCTTCGCCGACGACGGCGGAGAGGTCCGCTTTGTGGACCAGCGGATGTTCGGTGGTCTGTCCTATTCCGAGGGCGGTGCCGAGCTGCCCGCCGAGATCGCCCACATCGCCCGGGACCCGTTCGATCCTTTGTTCGACGCCGAGGCCGCGGCCGCCGCGCTCCGGCGCCGCAAGACCGGCCTGAAGCGGGCCCTGCTGGACCAGACCGTGGTCAGCGGGATCGGCAACATCTATGCCGACGAGGCGTTGTGGCGCGCGAAACTGCACTACGCGCGGGCCACCGAGTCGCTGAAACCCTTGCAGGCAAGGGAAATTCTCCGCCACGCCCATGAGGTGATGGCCGCGGCGCTGGACGTCGGCGGGACCAGCTTCGACGCCCTGTACGTCAACGTGAACGGCGAATCGGGTTATTTCGAACGCGGTCTGAACGTCTACGGGCAGGAGGGTTCACCGTGCCCCCGGGACGGCCGCCCGATCCGCCGCGAGCCGTTCATGAACCGTTCGTCGTACCGCTGTCCGAGATGCCAGCCGGTTCCGCGGCTCGTCCGCTGGTGAGCGAGGTATTGTTAATAAGTGTGGCCCAGGTTGACCGCCCGCCTTACGGGTGTCACCCTGAAAGACGGTACACATTTTCAGCGCTCCCCATCGCGATCTGAGCAGGGGTGCGCACACCCGGCCAGAACCCTTCCGGAGGACAGCACAATGGCCAAGGCTCTTCTAGGGCATCTTGGAGGCACTGACCCGCGCATGCTTGAGCAGGTTCGTCTGCTCAACCGGCGTGTCGCCGATCTGGAGGCGCACGTGATGCGCCTGCAGGCAGAGAACGACCATCTCGTCGCACAGGTCCACGAGGGCCGGCTGCTGACAGTCGACGAGGCTCTGCGCACTCCTGCCACGGTCTGAGGACCGGGCCGCACCTGAACTACCGCACGATGGCGGCGGTGGCCCCCGTCCGGGCCTCCGCCGGTTGTGCCTGTCCGCAAATGTTGTGCTCCCCCATCCACCCGCCTGCCGCTCCGACCGGTAGGCCTCCACGGTTTCGCGTACGGCGCTTTGTAGACTGTGCGACGGAACTACTTCCCCGGGTAGCGACAGCGTTACGAGTTGCGACGGTTCCTTCGGTATCGTCTGTCCTTTCACGGGTTGGAGAGCATCGCTTTGTATCTCAAGAGCATGACGCTCCGAGGCTTCAAGTCGTTCGCGTCGGCCACGACGATGAACTTCGAACCGGGGATCACCTGCATCGTCGGCCCGAACGGCTCCGGTAAGTCCAACGTCGTCGACGCCCTCGCCTGGGTGATGGGTGAGCAGGGCGCCAAATCCCTGCGCGGCGGCAAGATGGAGGACGTCATCTTCGCCGGCACCTCCGGCCGCAGCCCGCTGGGCCGCGCCGAGGTGGTGCTCACCATCGACAACACCGACGGCGCGCTCCCGATCGAGTACGCCGAGGTCACGATCAGCCGGACGATGTTCCGCAACGGCGGCTCGGACTACCAGATCAACGGCCAGAGCTGCCGGCTGCTGGACGTCCAGGAGTTGCTCAGCGACTCCGGTATCGGCCGCGAGATGCACGTCATCGTCGGCCAGGGCCAGCTCGACTCGATCCTGCGCGCGACCCCGGAGGGCCGCCGCGGCTTCGTCGAGGAGGCCGCCGGTGTCCTCAAGCACCGCAAACGTAAAGAGAAGGCGATCCGGAAGCTGGAGGCCACCGAGGGCAACCTGCACCGGCTCGGTGACCTGATCCAGGAGATCCGTCGCCAGCTGAAGCCGCTCGGGCGCCAGGCGGAGGTGGCGCGCCGGGCGGTGACGATCCAGGCCGAGGTCCGCGACGGCCGGGCCCGGTTGCTCGCCGACGACATCGTCCAGGCCCAGTCCGCGCTCGAGGCCGAGCTGGCCGACGAGGCGCGGATGACAGAACGCCGTACCGAGATCGAGGCCAAGTTGCGCGAGGCGCGCGACCTGGAGGCCGAGCTCGAGGAGGCGCTCCGCGAGGACGCGCCGGCGCTTCAGGCCGCACAGGACACCTGGTACCAGCTGTCCGGGTTCGGCGAGAAGATCAAGGGCACCGCCCGGATCGCCGCCGACCGGATCCGCTCGCTGAACGACGAGGCCGACGACGGCCCGCGCTCCGGCCGGGACCCGGAGGAGCTCGAGCTCGAGGCGGCCCGGGTGCGCGAGACCGAGGCCCAGATCGAGGCCGAGGTCGAGGCCCACTCCGAGCTGCTGGCCGAGGCCGTCGAGCGGCGCCAGGTGCTGGAGAACCAGGAGGCCGAGGAGGAGCGCCGGATCTCCGCGCTCATCCGGGCTGCCGCCGACCGCCGCGAGGGCCTGGCCCGGCTGACCGGTCAGGTGAATGCGCTGAAGAGCCGCGCGGCCGCCGCCGAGTCCGAGATCGGCCGCCTCGCCACGAACATGAACGAAGCCGAGGCCCGGGCGGCCAAGGCGCAGCACGACTTCACCGCACTGGAGACCCAGGTCGCCGGGCTGGATGCCGGCGAGCGCGGTCTCGACGATCAGTACGAGGCGGCTCAGTCGGTTCTCGACGAGCTGGACGAGCGGCTGGCCAAGCTCCGCGCTGAGGAGCGGGACGCCGAGCGTGAGCGGACCGGTCTGAGCGCCCGCAAGGAGGCGCTGGAGCTAGGCCTGAACCGCAAGGACGGCGCCGGCGCTCTGCTAGCCGCCTCTGAGCAGGTCAACGGCCTGATGGGCTCGGTCGCGGCTCTGTTGAGCGTGCGCTCCGGGTACGAGACGGCCATCGCGGCCGCCCTCGGCGAGGCCGCCGACGCGGTCGCCATCACCCATGCCGACGCTGCGCTGGCTGCGGTCGGTCACCTGAAGGAGCACGACCTCGGCCGCGCCGGGATGCTCCTGGGCGACGCGCCGACCGACGACTACCCGAGCTGGCCGACCCTGCCGTACGGCGCCGTGTACGCCGTCGATGTCGTGGAGTGCCCGCAGAACCTGCGCCCCGCGTTGCGCCGACTGCTCCGCAAGGTCGCGATCGTGGACGACGTACCGGCGGCGCAGTCGCTGGTCCGCGGTTTGCCCGACGTCACGTGCTCGACGCGAGCGGGCGACGTACTGGGTGCGCACTTCGCGTACGGCGGATCTGACGCGGCCCCGAGCCTGATCGAGGTGCAGTCGGCCGTCGACGAGGCCGCCGAGAAGCTGGTCGAGGCGACAGCGCGCAGTGAGCGGCTGCGGTTCGAGCTGGCCGGCATGGAGGACGAGCGGTCCCGGCAGAAGGAGTCCGTCGAGATCACGCTGGCCCGGCTGCACGAGTCGGATGCCGCGATGGCGGCGGTGGCCGAGCAGCTCGCGCACTTCGGGTCGCTGGCCAAGGCGTCCCGTGGCGAGGCGCAGCGGATGGCCGAGGCGATCGCCGCGGCCGAGGCCGAGCGCGACAAGAACCTGTCCGGTCTGGCCGAGCTCGAAGAGCGGCTGACCGACGCCGAGATGTTCGACGAGGACGGCGACGAGCCCGACACGTCGACCCGCGACCAGCTCTCCGAGTCCGCCAAGGCCGGGCGTGCCGCCGAGATGGAGGCGCGGCTCGCGCTGCGCACCACCGAGGAGCGGGCGCGGGCACTGTCCGGCCGGGCTGACCAGCTGGAGCGTTCGGCTCGCCAGGAGCGCGAAGCGCGCGCCCGTGCGGTCGCTCGTGCTGCTCGCCGGGCTCGCCAGTCCGAGGCCGCGCAGGCTGTCCACCTCGCGACCGGTCACGTGCTGGCCCGGTTGGAGAACTCGCTGCACCTGGCCGCGACCGAGCGGGCCGCGATCCAGGCCCAGCGCGCCGACCGCGAGCAGGCGCTCGCGCAAGCCCGGTCCGCCACCCGCAACCTGAGCTCCGAGCTGGAGCAGCTGACGAACACCGTCCACCGCGACGCGCTGGCCCGGGCCGAGCAGAAGATGCGGCTCGAGCAGCTGTACGAGAAGGCGCTCGGCGAGCTGGGTATCGCGGTCGAGGCGCTCGTCGCGGAGTACGGTCCCGACCAGCTGGTGCCGCCGCTGCCCAAGGACGGCGACGACAACACCCTGGAGCTCGAGGGCGAACCCTTCGACCGCGCCAAGGTCGAGAAGCGCCTCAAGTCCGCCGAGCGCTCGCTGAACCAGCTGGGCCGGATCAACCCGCTCGCGCTCGAGGAGTTCGACGCGATGGAGGAGCGGCACCGCTTCCTGTCCGAGCAGCTCGAGGACCTGCGCAAGTCCCGCCGCGACCTGATGGACATCGTCAAGGAGGTCGACGACCGCGTCGAACAGGTCTTCACCGAGGCCTACCGCGACGTCGAGATCGCCTTCCAGCACGTCTTCAGCCGGCTCTTCCCCGGCGGCGAAGGCCGCCTGATCCTCACCGACCCCGACGACATGCTCGCCACCGGCATCGACGTCGAGGCCCGCCCACCCGGCAAGAAGGTCAAGCGCCTCTCACTGCTCTCCGGTGGCGAGCGCTCCCTGGTCGCGGTCGCCTTCCTGGTCGCCCTCTTCAAGGCCCGCCCCTCGCCCTTCTACATCCTGGACGAGGTCGAGGCTGCCCTCGACGACACCAACCTCGGCCGCCTCCTGGAGATCTACGAAGAACTCCGCGAGAACAGCCAGCTCCTGGTCATCACCCACCAGAAGCGCACCATGGAGGTCGCCGACGCCCTGTACGGCGTCACCATGCGCGGCGACGGCGTCTCCGCGGTCATCTCCCAACGCATCCGCGAACCCGAACCGGTGTAGCTGCAGCGCGGTGTGTCTCACCGCGCTACGCTTGATTCATGAAGGTGATTACTCAGCGGGAGTTCCGCAATCAGTCCGCGGCGGTGATGGATGCTGTCGAGGCCGGCGAGACCTACCACATCACCAGGAACGGCACTGAGGTCGCGGAGTTGCGTCCGCTGACCAGGCGGCGTCAGCCGACGACCGAGGAGTTGCTGGCTCAGGCCCGGCTCCTGCCTCGCATCGACGCCGCGGCGATGCGGAGAGAGGCGGATGAGTTCTTCGGTTCCGAAGACCGCCTCGGGGATGATGACGATCCGTTCGAGCGCGTATGAGCGAGCTGCCATCGGTGGGTGTTCTGGACACCTGCACCTACATCGACTTGCTGGATCTGGAGACTGCAGACCTCCCCGAGCGTTGGGAGTTGGCGGCCGTCTCGCTGGCAGAACTGCACCAGGGCGTCAGTATGGCGAAGGATCCGTTCACTCGCGCGGCTCGGGCTGAGGTGCTGGCCTCGGCGGCGCGAATGTTCGACCCGCTGCCTTTCGACGGGAATGCCGTGGCGCGGTACGGGACCTTGGTGGCGTTGACGGTCGCAGCAGGCCGAGATCCGCGGCCGCGGCGGATGGATCTGATGATCGCCGCTACGGCGTCGAGCCGAAACCTCCCGCTGTACACGCGGAATCCGGCGGACTTCCGGGGGCTCGACGACGTGTTGACCGTCTACTCGGTCTGAACCGCTTGCAATTGCTGAGACGACCGGTCATATTGGGTTCATGGCCAGACGGAGTATGCGGGAGGAGATCCTCGAGTCCGGGGTGGAGTTGTTCCTGGAGCGGGGGTTCAACGCGGCGGCGGTGAAGGACATCACTGACCGGGCGGGGGTGCCGAAGGGGTCGTTCTACAACCACTTCGAGAGCAAAGAGGCACTCGCCGCGGTGGCGCTGGAGCGGTACGGCGAGACGCGGCCGGTGCCGTTGTTGCGGGACGAGTCGCTGGCGCCGGTGGTGCGGATCCGGCGGCACTTCGAGTCATTGGGGGCGGAGTTGTCGGAGTACACCAAGGGGTGCATGTACGGGAACTTCGCGGCCGAGGTGGTCGACCACAGTGAGCCGCTGCGGTTGCGGGTGAAGGGTGGCCTGGACTACTGGTCGTCGGCGCTGGCCGAGACGATCGCGGCGGGGCAGGCAGCGGGGGAGATCCGCGCCGGCCTCGATCCCGAGCGGACCGCTCGCTACCTGACCAGCGCCTGGGAGGGCGCGATCCTGCGGGCCCGGGCGGACAAGTCCGGCGAGGCCTTCGAGATCTTCTTCGACCTCACCTTCAGCTCTCTGCTGGCCTGAATTTCAGCCGTCCTCAGACGAGGGCGGCTTTCTCTTGAGTAATCCAAGATGACCGACCGTCTTAGAGGAGAATCATGGCTACCTATCGCGCGATCGAGGCTCTCGACGGAGCCTTCCAACAGGTCGAGCGCGAGCTGTCCGCACCCGGCGCCGGCCAGGTGCGGATCCGGGTCGAGGCCTGCGGGGTCTGTCACAGCGACGTCCTGGGCGTGCACAACCTGAACGGCAGCCGTCCAGCCGGTACGCCGGTGGTCCCGGGCCACGAGGTGGTCGGGTGGATCGACGCGGTCGGCACCGGGGTCGCGAACTGGACCGTCGGCCAACGCGCCGGTGTCGGCTTCCTCGCCGGACACTGCGGTGTCTGCGAGAGCTGCCGCCGCGGCGACTTCGTGTTCTGCACCGACCAGCCCGTCACCGGCGACACCATCGACGGCGGGTACGCCGAGTACCTGACCGCGCCGGCGAGCGGACTGGTCGCCGTACCGGATGAGTGGGATGCGGCGGAGGCAGCGCCTCTGCTGTGCGCGGGCATCACGGTGTTCAAC
This sequence comes from Kribbella yunnanensis, assembly GCF_039529655.1. Lineage (NCBI taxonomy): Bacteria > Bacillati > Actinomycetota > Actinomycetes > Propionibacteriales > Kribbellaceae > Kribbella > Kribbella yunnanensis. The sequence goes on from NZ_BAAANF010000016.1 coordinate 403,596, forward strand.
GGTCTGCGCAAGGGCGCGGCCGGCCCGGGTGGTCTCGTAGCGGTGCAGGGCATCGGCGGGCTCGGCCATCTCGCCATCCAGTACGCCGCCAAGCTCGGCCTGCGCGTGGTCGCGATCGCTCGCGGTGTGGACAAGCGCGAACTGGCGCTCAAGCTCGGCGCGACCGACTACATCGACAGCTCGGCGGTCGACCCGGGCAAGGCGTTGCAGGAGCTCGGCGGTGCCCAGGTGATCGTCGCGACCGCGGCCAGTGGCGCCTCGATGTCACCGCTGGTCGAGGGGCTCGGCCTGCGCGGCAAGTTGATCGTGCTCGGCGCGGCCGCCGACCCGATCGAGGTCGGCACCGGCGCGCTGATCTTCGGTGGCCGGTCGATCGAGGGGTCGCTCACCGGCACCCCGAGCGAGAACGAGGCGAACCTCGCGTTCGCCCTCGCCCGTGACGTGCGGCCGATGGTCGAGCGGGTCCCGCTCGAGCAGGCCGCGGAGGCCTACGCCCGGATGATGTCCGGCGCGGCCCGATTCCGGATGGTTCTCACGACAGGAGCAGCACGATGAAGGTAGTCCTGAAGGCACTGGGCGAGCTGCTCGACAGCTCGGTCCTCGAATCCGCCGCAGACCCGGTCGGGCCGGGCGACGTGCTGGTCGCGATCGAGGCGGCCACGATCAACCCGGTCGACACGATGCTTGCCTCTGGCAACTACGGCTACCTGCCCAAGGTGCCGTTCGATCTCGGCACCGAAGGCATCGGGCGGGTGACCGAGGTGGGTACCGCCGTCGACCCGGCCCTGCACGGACGGCGCGTGCTGATCCTGCCGAACTACGAGCAGGGCACCTGGGCCGACCAGGTCGTGGTGAAGGCGACGAACGTCGTACCGATCCCGGACGGCGGCGATCCGTTGCAGCTGGCGATGGTCGGCACCAACCCGTTGACGGCGCACCTCGCGCTGACCAAGTTCGTCGATCTGAAACCGGGTGACTGGATCGGCCAGAACCTGGGCAACTCCGCGGTCGGGCAGTACGTGACCGCGCTGGCGAAACACGCCGGGCTCAAGGTGCTCAGCGTCGTACGGCGACCGGAAGCCGCGGAGGGACTGGAGTCCGACGTGGTCCTGGTCGACGGTGACGACCTCAGTGAGCGCATCCGATCCGCACTGGGGACGGACCGGTTCGAGCTGGTGCTCGACGGCGCCGGGGACTCAACAGTCGGCGCACTGGCGCATTGGGCCGCGTTTGGCGGCACTGTGGTCAGCTACTCGTCAGTGACCGGCCAAGCGCCAGCTGTCGGTTTGGGTGACCACATCTTCCAGCAGCTGCAGCTGCGCGGCCTGTGGATCCCTAACTGGCTTGAGCAGACACCTGCGAGTGAGATCGAGCAGACGTACGGCGAACTGGCCCGGCTGACCGTGGACGGCGTACTGCGGGCGCGGGTCGCGGCGACCTACCCCGTGGCGGAGTTCGCCAAGGCAGTGCAGCACTCGCGGCAGCCGGACCGCACCGGGAAGGTACTGCTCAGGCCGTGATGGTCATCGAGGCAAGCTGATCGCCCTGGACGTCGAAGGTGAAGTGGGACGGGCCGTTGAAGCCGTCACCGCCCACCTGAGTCACCAGGGTGATCGGATTGCCTGGTGTGGACACGCGGGTGTCGGTGAACGTCGCCCGCTTGCCGATCAGCTCGTTGTCACTCCAGGACCGGATACCGTCGTGGCCGCGGAACTGGCGGCCCCAGTCGTCGACGTACCCGTCGTCGGCGAAGGCTGCCACGAACGCGTCGTTGTCCTGCTGGTCGATCGCGGTGAGCGCACGCTGGACCGCGGCCGGAATCTCTTGGCTCATAACGCGATTGAACCACTAGCCGGATCGGCACGTATGGCAGGTGTTCAACGGACATTCCGAGGAGGACCTGATGAAGCGTGTGGCCGGTGTGGTGGGAGCGATCGTGCTGGGGCTCGGTGCGCTGACTGCTTGTGGTGACGACACGGGCGCGGGGAGCAACCCCAGCACCAGTACGTCGCAGTCCGCGGCGCAGCTGAAGACCGCGGACAGCGGACTCGGCAAGATCCTTGTCGATGGCAACGGACGGACCGTGTACGTGTTCGACAAGGACACGGCCGGCAAGTCCAACTGTGAGGGGGAGTGCCTCGCGAAGTGGCCGGCGGTAGCGGCCGGCGACAGCACGCCGAAACTCGACGGGGTCGAGGTGACGACGATCACCCGTTCCGACGGCAGCAAGCAGCTGGCGGTCGGCGGACTGCCGATCTACCTGTTCGCGGGTGACGGCAAGGGCGGCGACACCAAGGGACAGGCTGTTGGCGGGATCTGGTGGGTGGTCGGCCCGGACGGTAAGAAGATCACGACCCAGCCCTCGAACGATGGCAACGCCGGCTACTGAGTTCTTCCCGGCCTGGGCACCCGCTATCGTTCCGTCGGTGAGTGCCTACCAGGGTCCGGATGCGGGCGAGACGTTCGTCCGCAACCTGTACGCCGAGCACGGTCGTAGCGTGCTGGCGTACGCGACCCGCCTGACCGGCGACCGGGCCGCGGCCGAGGACGTCGTACAGGAGACGCTGGTCCGGGCGTGGAAGCACGCAGACGACCTGGACCAGTCCAAGGGCTCGGTGCGGGGCTGGCTGCTGACGGTGGCGCGCAATATCGTCACCGACCGGGCCAGAGCGCGAGCCGCGCGACCTGTCGAGGTGGCGGACGTGGTCGACCAGCCTCCGGTCGAGCGGGATCATTCAGAGTCGGTGGTGAACACCATGGTGGTGCTGGGTGCCCTGGATCAGGTATCACCCGAGCACCGCGAGGTGCTGGTCGAGCTGTACTACCGGGACCGCTCGGTGGCAGAGGCGGCCAAAGAACTCGGGGTGCCGCCGGGTACCGTGAAATCAAGAACGTACTACGCCCTCCGAGCTCTGCGCGCGGTGATGGCCGGACACAACGGGGAGGTGGCCCGATGACTGAGCATGACCACTCACAACTGGGTGCCTACGCGTTGGATGCGCTGGACGCCGCCGAGCGGCGCGAGGTGGATGAGCACCTGGCCACGTGTGCCGAGTGCCAGGCCGAGCTGGCCGAGCTCGAGGAGATGAAGGAGTTCCTCGGCGAGGTGCCGCCGGAGGCGTTCCTGGACGGGCCGCCCGAGGACGGTGACCTGCTGTTGCAGCGCACGCTGCGCGAGGTGCGGGAGACCGCAAAGCCTGTCCGTCAGAAGAACCAGTGGAAGCCGTGGCTGCTGGTCGCGGCCGCAGTGGTCCTGGTGGCGGGTGTGCTGGGCGGCGGCGTGCTGATCGGTCGTCAGACCGTCGACCAGGCTGATGCGCCCGTTCCGGGTTCCAGGCAGGTTACGGCGACGGATGCGGCGACCGGGACGACGATGGCGACCACAGTGGAGCCCCGGGAAGGCTGGGCCTGGATCCAGGTCAAGATCACCGGTCTGAAGCCTGGTGCCGAGTGCGTGATGCTCGTGACCGACAAGGCCGGGAAGACGTGGACTGCGGGCAGCTGGCTCATCTCTGACAAAGCTGCGCGCGACGGCAGCCGCTTCGGTGGTGGAGTGCTGGTGCCACCGGACCAGGTGAAGTCGGTGGAGATCAAGACCGTGCAGGGCGAGCACGTGGTCACGACGACGGTCTGAAAATCTTCTTGCGGCGCACGAGAGGATGGACTCGTGGCTACCTCCGCAGACGACCTCCGAGACCGTCGTAAGTCCGCCAGCGAGAACTGTGACCGCTGGTTGTCACATGCCTTCGTGCCGGCGCCGGAGCGGTTGCGGCGCCTGGCCGAGGCGGCTACTGAGGAGAAGTACGACAGCTACGGCCACGGTGGTGACATCGAGGCCGTGGAGCAGGAGGTCGCCGACCTGCTCGGCAAGCCGGCGGCGGTGTTCATGCCGTCCGGCATCATGGCGCAGCAGAGCATCCTGCGCGTATACGCCGACCGTGCCGGGACCAAGCGGGTCGCCGTCCACGGGCAGTCGCACCTCCTGGTTCATGAGCTGAACGCGCTGGAGGAGGTGCACCAGCTTCGGATCGAGCGGCTCACCTCCGACCCACGGCAGCCGCGGCCGGACGAGCTGGCCGCGATTCCCGGCAAGCTCGCCGCGGTGACGCTGGAGCTGCCGCTGCGCGACCCGGGATTCCTGCTGCCCACCTGGGACGAGCTGGTGGTATTCGCGGCCGCTTGCGCGGACCGCGGCGTACCGCTGCATCTCGATGGCGCCCGCCTGTGGGAGAGCACGCCGTACCTGGGGCACAGCCTGGCGGAGATCTCCGCGCTGGCGACCTCGGTGTACGTGTCGTTCTACAAGGGTCTTGGCGGATTGGCCGGTGCGGTCCTGGCCGGGCCCGAGGACCTGATAGCCGAGGCCCGACGCTGGCAGCGCCGACTCGGCGGCAACCTGTACACGATGCTCCCGTACGCCGTTGCTGCACGCGAGGGTCTGCGCACTGCGCTCCCGCTGATGGGCGAGCTGTATGAGCGTGCGGTCGAGGTGGCCACGGCTCTGCAGGGTGAGGGTTATCGCGTGGTGCCCGACCCGCCGCACACCAACTCGTTCCAGGTGTACGCACCACGGGACGCCGCGGCGATGGACGCCGCCGCGGTCGACCGCATGGAGCGGACCCGCGAGTCGATCTGCGCTGGCTGGCAGCCGGCCGCCGTACCGGGCTGGTCGTGGCTCGAGCTGGTGATCACTCCGAACACCCTGCAGTGGTCGGTGGCCGAGATCACCAAGGCGTATGGGGAACTTTTGCGAGGCTGAACACGTCCACCCGATAGATGCTGGGGATCGTGTGGGGAAATCGGGGAGAGAAGTGCTGACGTTCGTTGTAACCATGGTTGTTCTACTCGTGCTGGCCGGACTGGTCCTGCTCGCTGTCGCCCGCGGCGAAGGCAAACACTTCGGCTAACCTCCCCGGATGAGACAGCTCATCTTCCAGGAGTACGTCACTCTCGACGGCCACGCCGCGCGCTGAAGGCCGAGGACGGCAAGGACATCATCCTGTGGGGCAGCATCTCGCTGTTCCACTCGTTGCTCGCCGCCGGCCTCGTCGACGAGATCGAGTTGCGGGTCTGCCCGATCCTGCTCGGTGCGGGGCGCGGCGTGTTCCCCGCCGACGGCTCGACGCTGGGCCTCGAGCTGATCGAGGCGCGCGCGTGGGGCGAGCACGGGTCCCTGCTGCGCTACCGGCCGACGGGATCAGCCGCGCATCGCTGAGAGCAGGATGCCGGGGAGGTGACGTAGCTTCCCGTCGGCTGCGAACCGGGCGAGCCGCCTCGAGGTGACGAGCGAGGTCTTGTTGGTGACGAACCATGGCGGGCGCGGTGACATCGACGACTCGCCCGCGCTGATCGAGCGGGGGAACGGGGTGAACGGCCCGCGGACGACGGTCTTCTGCGGGCGGTCGAAGAGCAGCGCGTTGTGCACCACACCGATCCCGCTCTGTACGTCGTCCGGCGTGTGACCGGGGAATGCGCCCCAGGTCGCGCGCGGGCTGCTGTAGCCGACTGCGGTCCAGGCGTTGACCCCGACCGTGCCGTAGCGCAAGGCAGCCACCGCGTCGTCGAGCTTCGGACCGAGCTGGCGGATCGTCTTCGGGTGGATCAGGAGGTTGGCGCCAAGCGTGCCGTGGAGCTGCTCATTCGCGAAGGTCACCGCCTGGTCCAGGAAGTCGGCGGCTGATCCGGCGGGCAGCGAGGTGGTGGCCAGTGCCGGTGCGAAGAACTCGGTCGTGAACGCGTAGGCCTTCGGGTCCGCGGCGTCGATCCCAGGCACCAGGGTGCGGCTGCCGGCCAGCGTCTCCGCCTGTGGGTAGGCGTCGTTCACACCCTGCCGCCGATCGTCGGCACCGGGGTAGTAGGCCGGTCGCTGCTCAGCCCGGGCGAGAGCGTCCCGTACGGCGACGGTCAGCGCCTCGGTGTGCTCCCACCCCTCGGGCAGTACCAAGACCTGCGCGGCGATGCAGTTGAAGCCGCTGTTCTGCAGCTTCTGGGTGGCGATGTGCTCGGCCTGGAAGGCGATGTCGGCCTTCGACCACGGGCCGGGCACGACGATCGTCGGGCCGACCCCGCCGAGCTCCGACGTGACCGGCTTCGGGTTGACGCGTTCGTCGCGTTCCCGACGGGCCGCGGCCTCGGGACCGACGCCGTACACGATCGCGTCGTGGGTGCGCTCGCTGCCGGTCACGTGGATGCTGTCGACGCCGGGGTGGGTGCAGAGGTACTCGCCGACGTCCGCGCCGCCGTTGACGAAGCGGAGGAAGCCGTCCGCGATCAGCGGGGCGAAGATCTCCTCGAACAGCGGGCCGAGGTAGTCGTTCACCGGGTTCAGCTTGCAGATCACGACCTCGTTGTCGGCGTACAGCTTGTAGAGCACGTCGAGCGGTGCGATCGACGAGACGTTCCCAGCACCGAGCACCAGCGCGACCTTGCCGGCGGCACGCGGGCCGCGATATGCGGAACCGAGGTGGTCGCGGACGTTCGCAGCCGTGACGCCAGGCTGCATCCACACCTCGGAGCTGAAGCCGTTGAGGAGCAGCCACTCGTTGAAGTCGTGCGGCGCGACGCGCACCACCGTCTGACCGTCGGCGCGCTCGCTCACGACAGACCCTCGCAGCGGATCCGTGCCGGCGTCGATCGCCTGCAGCGTCTCCGAGATGGCAGCCAGCCAGGTCAGTACGCCGTACGGGCCCGCCAGCCACTCCTCGCCGAGCAGCGGCGAGTCTTCGCGCAGCCCCTTGGCTTCTGCTGCCAGGGCGACCCAGCGGTCCGAACGCTCCGCGAGCAGGGACCGGATCCGATCGAGATAGCCGATCCGGCCCGCGATGGGCAGCTCGGCCCAGCGGTCCTTCGCATCGGTGAGGTCGCGGACGGCCTGGTCGAGGGCGGTGCTGTCCATGGGGGGCTCCTCAGCTGACGGCGTTGACGATTGCCTGCACGATAGGGGCCGCGACGGTGATGGTCGGCACGACCAGCAACAGGGCGGCGACGGTATAGGTGCCGACGGCAAGTGCAGTGTTCCCCGGCTCGGGGTCGGCCAGTCGTTGGACTCGCAGGACAGTAGATGATTTTGCAGCGGCGAGACCGGCCTCAGGGGCGGGGGAGCCGGCCAGTGCGACCAATGCCCGGGCCAGTGGGCGCGGACCGTTGCGGCGGCGGGCGTCGTCGTCGGCGAGTAGCTCTACGAGCGTGCGGGCCTGTTCGAGCGCGACCTCGCTGCGCACCCAGCGCGGGAAGGCCGCGTGGAGTGCGGTGAACGCCTCCAGGACCAGGTCGTGTCGCGCCCGCAGGTGTGCCTGCTCGTGGGCGAGGACGGCTTTGAGCTCGGTGCCGTCGAGCCGGTCGAGTGCGCCGACGGAGACGACCACCCGGTGGCCGCTGATCGCGGGCAGGCAGTAGGCGAGTGGAGTCTCTTCAGCCAGAACGCGCAGTCCGGGGATCAGACCGTCCGGAGTGGCCAGTACGTCGACCAGGTCGCGATGCCGGCGGCGTCGGGCCCGAGTGCCGACGGCCACCTTCCCGGTGGCCCACAGAAGACGCAGTACAACCAGCGCGGTCATCGCGAGGATTGCTGCAGCCAAGAGGTCGCGGGGCGACGACGGGTTGAAGCGTGGCTCACCCGGCTGACCGGCTGTCGAGTAGGAGAGCGCAATACCGGCACCGAGTGCGGCCAGTACGGCGGCGAGTGCGATCGCCTGCCACAGTGCGACCGCGGCGCGGGGGACCCGGTACGGCCAGGCAGAACGTGCCAGCAGGGCCGGCGCCGGTCCGGTGAGCGCCAGGGCCAGTACGGCGAGCAGGACCGGGGTGATCACCCCTCCCGCTCCTCCAACCTGGCCAGCGCCTCTCGGAGCAGCTCGGCCTCTTCGTCACTCACCTGGTCGACGAACCGGACCAGCGCCTCACGGCGATCACCAGCGCGGTCGAGTGCGTCGCGCATCAGGTCGGCGGCCATCTCCTCACGGGGCGCGGCAGCCCGGTACCGCCAGGCTTTGCCGTCGCGCTCGCGCTCGGTTAGCTTCTTCTTCGCCAACCGGTCCAGCACGGTCATCACGGTCGTGTAGGCCAGGTCGCGGGTGGTGGAGACCTGCTCGTAGACCGCGCGCACGGTGAGCGCGTCCGGCGCCGCCCACAGCTGCTCCATGACGACGCGCTCGAGATCGCCGAGCGGTCGCGGGGCCTTCTCCTCACTGGTCACGTGACCAGTATAACTACGCGTTGTAGTAGATCTGCGCTACGATCTACTACGCAACGTCGTAGACGTGTCTGGAGGGCTCGTGGACACCTTGGATCTGGCCCGGTGGCAGTTCGCCGTCACCACCGTGTACCACTTCTTCTTCGTCCCGGTGACGATCGCGCTGGTCGCGATCACCGCCGGTCTGCAGACCGCGTGGTACCGGACCGGCAAGGAGAAGTACCTCCGGCTGACCAAGTTCTACGGGAAGCTGTTCCTGATCAACATCGCGATGGGCGTGGTCACCGGCCTCGTCCAGGAGTTCCAGTTCGGGATGAACTGGAGCGACTACTCGCGCTTCGTCGGTGACGTGTTCGGCGCGCCACTGGCGCTGGAGGGGCTGCTCGCGTTCTTCGTCGAGTCGACCTTCATCGGGTTGTGGATGTTCGGCTGGGACCGGCTGCCGAAGCTCGTGCACCTCGGCTGCATCTGGATGGTGGTGCTGGGCACGCAGCTGTCGGCGTACTTCATCCTGGCCGCCAACTCCTGGATGCAGAACCCGGTCGGTTTCCGCTACAACGCCGAGCGCGGCCGGGCCGAGCTGACCGATCTGGGGGCGGTGCTCACCAACAAGGTCGTGCTCGTCACCTACCCACACACGATCTTCGCCGCCTTCATGGTCGGCGGTGCGTTCGTCGCCGCGGTCGCGCTGTGGCACCTGCTCCGGCGGCCCGACGTGGACCGCGATGTGTTCCGGACGGCGCTGAAGATCGGCGCGGTGATCGTGCTCGCGGCCAGCGCCGGGGTCGCGATCAGCGGTGACCAGCAAGGCAAGGTGATGACCGAGGTGCAGCCGATGAAGATGGCGGCCGCCGAGGCGCTCTACGAGACCGAGAAGCCGGCGTCGTTCTCGGTGTTCACGATCGGCACGCTGGACGGTTCGAAGGAGATCTTCTCGGTCAAGGTGCCGTACTTGCTGTCGTTCCTCGGCACCGGCCACTTCGACGGCGAGGTCAAGGGCATCGACTCGCTGCAGGAGGCCTACGAGAAGCTCTACGGCCCGGGCTCCTACAGTCCCAACATCCCGCTGGCGTACTGGACGTTCCGGTTGATGATCGGCGTCGGGTTGGCGTCCGGGGGGATCGCGCTGTGGTTGCTCTGGGCAACCAGGAAGGGCCGGGCGCCGGCCAAGTGGCTGATCTGGACGGTCGCACCACTACCCCTGATGCCACTGGTGGCGAACTGCTTCGGCTGGATCTTCACCGAGACCGGACGCCAACCGTGGCTGGTGTTCGGGCTGCTGCCCACCGCATCGGGCGTCTCACCGGGCACCACGGCCGCTGAGGTGATCACCTCACTGGCCGGCTTCACCGTCCTGTACGGCGTGCTCGCGGTGGTCGAGGTGAAGCTGATGCTCCGCACCATCCGGGCCGGCCTGGCCGGGACGGACACCCCGGCACCGGGTTCCGCACCGGACGACGATTCCGAACCCGCCGACAAACCACTGTCGTTCGCGTACTGAAGGGCTGACTGATGGAGCTCACGACTGTCTGGTTCCTCGTGATCGCGGGGCTGTGGACCGGCTACTTCGTGCTGGAGGGTTTCGACTTCGGGGTCGGCGCGCTGCTGCGGGTGATCGGCCGGGACGAACCCGAGCGGCGGGCGGCGATCACCACGATCGGCCCGGTCTGGGACGGTAACGAGGTGTGGCTGGTGATGGCCGGTGCGGCAACATTCGCGGCCTTCCCGGACTGGTACGCGACGCTGTTCAGCGGTTTCTACCTGCCGCTGTTCGCGATCCTGGTCGCGCTGATCCTGCGTGGCGTCGCACTGGAGTACCGCGGGAAACGGGCCGACCTGGAGTGGCGTGGCCGAATGGACACGCTGATCACGATCGGCTCGGTGGTGCCTGCGCTGCTCTGGGGGATCATCTTCGCCAACGTGGTCCGCGGCGTTCCGTTGGACGGCTCACATGAGTTCGTCGGCAGTCTCGGCGATCTGTTCGGGCCGTTCGCGCTGCTCGGCGGAGTGACGTTCGTGGCGGTCTTCGCGACCCACGGTGCGATCTTCCTGGCATTGCGGACCGACGGCGTCCTGCGGGAGCGGGCGAACCGGCTGGCTAGGCGGCTCGGCCTGGTGACCGCGTTGCTGGCGGTCGCCTTCCTCTGGTGGGCGCAGGCCCTACGCGGTGACACTGGCTCGGCGGTCGTCGCGGTTGCGGCTGCGGTGACCTTCGTCGGCGGGTTGGTAGCCAACCGATTCGGCCGCGAGGGCTGGGCCTTCACCGGTACGGCGGTTGCTACCGGCCTGACCGTGGTGTCGCTGTTCGCCGCGCTGTTCCCGGTGGTGATCCCGTCCACCCTGGATCCCCAGTCGACGCTGACCGCGGTCGAGGCGGCATCGACGGCGTACACGCTGAAGATCCTGACGATCATCGCGGCGATCTTCACGCCGCTGGTTCTGCTCTACCAGGGTTGGACTTACTGGGTCTTCCGCAAGCGGGTCGTGGTGGCATGAAGCCCCTCGATCCACGGTTGCTGCGCCGGGCCAAGGCGGCGCGGAGCTTCCTGGTGGCGTCGGTGCTGATCGGCATCGCCAGTGGGGCGCTGATCATCGTGCAGGCGGTCCTGTTGGCGCAGGGTATTGCGGGAGCGGTGCTGCACGGTGCGGACGTGACAGGGGTTGCGTGGGCGCTGGCTGCGGTGGTGGCTGGGCGTGCGGCGCTGCTGTGGCTGCAGGAGGTGGTGGCGCAGCGCGCTGCGGCCGCAGTGAAGTCCACACTGCGTCGCCAGGTGCTGGAGCATGCGTTGAAGCTTGGTCCGGTGTGGCTGAGCGGTGAGCGCAGCAGTGCGCTGACCACGCTGCTGACCAAGGGACTCGACGACCTCGATCCGTACTTCGCCCGGTATCTGCCGCAATTGGTGCTCGCGGCAACAGTTCCGGCCGGAGTGGTCGGCTGGATGGCGACCGGCGATCTGATCGCGGCCGGGACGGTGGTGGTCACGCTGCCGTTGATTCCGATCTTCATGGCGTTGATCGGCTGGGCGACCCAGGCACACAGCCGACGGCGTCAGCAGGCGCTGGGGGTGCTCGCACACCACTTCACCGATGTCGTGACCGGTCTGCCGACATTGAAGCTGTTTGGTCGGGCGAAGGCCCAGGAGGACGCCGTACGCCGGGTCACGGACCGGCACCGGGTTGCGTCGATGAGCAGTTTGCGGGTCGCGTTCCTGTCGTCGTTCGCGTTGGAGTTGCTGGCCAGCATCTCGGTGGCGCTGGTGGCGGTCGGGGTTGGGCTCCGGCTGATCGAAGGACACCTCGGCCTGCAGACCGCGCTGATGGTGCTGATCCTCGCGCCGGAGGCCTACCTGCCGTTGCGTCAGGTAGGCATGCACTTCCACGCCAGCGCGGACGGGGTTGCGGCCGGCGAGGAGGTGTTTCGGGTGCTGGAGACGCCACTGCCGGAGCGGGGCGAGCGGACCGACGTACCGGATCTGCGGTCTCACACTCTGCAGTTGTTTGACGTGTCGGTGCGGTATCCGGGGAGGTCGGAGCCGGCACTCGAAGGGTTCGACCTGGAGGTGCGGCCGGGGGAGGTGGTCGCGCTCACCGGAGCAAGCGGTGCTGGCAAGTCGACGGTGCTCGCAGTGCTGCTTGGCTTCGTCGTACCGGAGCGGGGTGTGGTTGTCGTCGGTGGGAGTGCGGCGGACGAATTCGATCCGACTGTGTGGCGGCGACAGTTCGCCTGGGTGCCCCAGCGGCCGGGACTGCGGATGGGGACGGTCGCCGACAACGTCCGCCTCGGCAACCCCACCGCCACGGATGACGCCGTCCGCCTGGCCCTTCTGGCGGCCGGCGCCGACCTTGACCTGGACAAACCAGTCGGCGAACGCGGCCAACTCCTCTCCGGCGGCCAGCAACGCCGAGTAGCCCTCGCCCGAGCCCTCATCACCGAAGCCCCGGTCCTCCTCCTGGACGAGCCCACCGCCGGCCTCGACGCCGATAGCGAAGCCACCGTCATCGCCACCCTTCGAGCCACCGGCCGCACAGTCCTCCTAGTAGCCCACCGCCCCGCCCTGATCGCAGCCGCCGACCGCACAGTCGTCGTCGGAAACCAGGAACTGGTGCCAGCATGAGCCGCCAACAACAACCCGCGAGCCACCTCCCGCCTACTCCCCGATCCCCACATCGCGTGACGAAGGGGACTTGGGCGTTGGTGCGGCCGCAGCGGGGAGTGTGGTGGCGGTTGGTGCTTGCTCTCGTGGCGGGGGTTGCGGCTGCGGGGTCTGCGGTGGCGTTGCTGGCTACGTCGGCTTGGTTGATCACCACGGCTGCCGCTCAGCCGCCGGTGCTGATCTTGCTGGTGCCGATCGTGGCTGTGCGCGCCTTCGGGGTCGGGCGGGGCGTCTTCCGGTACGTCGAACGGCTGGCCGGCCACGATGCGGCGTACCGGGTGTTGGGGGAGACCCGGGCGCGGATCACCGGTCGGCTGGAGCGGATCGCGCCTGGCGGGTTGAGCGGTCGTCGGCAGGGCGATCTGTTGGCACGGCTGGTGCTTGACGTGGATGCGGTCCTCGATCTGTGGCTGCGGGTGCTGTTGCCGGTCGCCGTCGCGATGGTGACGGCGCTCGCGACCGTGGCTCTGTTGGCGCTGCTGCTGCCGACCGCCGGTGCTGCGGTCGCGGTGGCTGTGTTGGTCGCGTGCACCGTCGTGCCGTGGCTGACCGCGCGGACGGCGGCGCGTGCTGAGCGGCGGCTGGCGGGGGAGCGGGGCGACGTGGCGGCGTCCGCTACCGAGACGCTGCTGACTGCGGGCGACATCGTCGCGTTCAACGCGGTCGACGACGTACTGGCGGACTTCAGTGCCAGTGACGCCAGGCTGGCTGCGGCGGAGCGCCGTTCGGCCTGGAGCGCCGGGCTGGGCGGTGCGCTCCTCGTGCTGTGTGTGGGCGGCGCGAGCATTGCCGGTCTGGTTCTGGGCAGCACGGCGAACATCACCGGCGCGGTGTTCGCCGTGCTCGTCCTCACCCCGCTCGCCCTGGCAGATGTCCTCGGCGGGATCCCGGCTGCGGCGCAGCTCGCCATTCGGGTGCGAGCCGCCCTCGGCCGCGTGCAGGAGCTGGTCGACGCCCCCGAGCCGGTGCGTGAGCCGGCCACCGCGGTGGCGCTGCCGCGCGGGCGTGACCTGGAGGTGAAGCACCTCCGGGTCGGGTACAGCGACGACGACGTACTGGATGGGCTGAGCCTGGACATGCCGGCCGGGAGCCGGGTGGTGATCACCGGGGCGAGCGGATCGGGGAAGAGCACGCTGGCGGCGGTCCTGCTCCGGTTCTTGGAGCCGCGCGATGGAGAGGTGCTCCTGGACGGTGTGGATTTGGCGAGCCTCGAAGGCGATCAGGTGCGGTCGGTGGTCGGGCTGCTGACCCAGGAGAGCCATGTGTTCGACACGACCATCCGGGAGAACCTGCTGCTCGCCCACCCCGGAGCCAGCGACCTGCGGTTGTGGCGGGCGCTGTACCTCGCCCGGCTCGGAGTGTTCGTCGAAGGACTGCCGGACGGGTTGGACACGATGGTCGGCGAGCACGGGGCTCGGCTGTCCGGTGGTGAGCGACAGCGGCTCGCGTTCGCCCGATTGCTGCTCGCGGACCGCGACGTACTCGTGCTGGACGAGCCCACCGAACACCTGGACGAGGAGACCGGCCGCGCGCTCCTCGCCGACCTGTTCCAAGCCGCAGGCAGACGGACTGTGGTGCTGCTGACCCACAGACCTGACCTAGCACCCACTCACGCACGGCGACAGGCAGTACACCTCCCGTGACGGCTGATCTGATGGATGCTGGCGGCGGGCCGGGTGTCTGCCAAGATGGGGAACCGTGTTGACCCCAGAGCTTGTCACCTTGCTGACTGACCAGGTCCTGATCGCGATCATCGTCGTCGCGGTGGTCGTACTGGGCGGCGCGACCGGACTCGTCGTGACCCGGCGTCGCCGCTCCGCGCTGCCCTCGGCGGACCGCCCGGCCCCGCTCGAGACGGCCGAGCCGACGGTCGGTGAGGATGCCGAGACACCGCGCGACACCCCGACCCGGACGCTCGAGGACACCGAGCTGCCCGAGCCACCGGTGCTCGAGAAGCCCGAGTCGGCGCAGGGCCGACTGGTTCGGCTGCGGGCGCGGCTGGCGCGCTCGCAGGGTTCGCTCGGCAAGGGGCTGCTCGCGCTGCTGTCGCGGGACAAGCTCGACGAAGAGGCGTGGGAGGACATCGAGACCACCCTCATCACCGCCGACGTCGGCGTTGCGCCGACCCAGGAGCTGGTGGAGAAGCTCCGGACCCGGATGCGCGTCGAAGGAGTCGGACCGGCCCAGGCGCGGGAGATCCTCCGCGAGGAGCTGATCGCGCTGGTGAACCCGTCGATGGACCGCTCGCTCGCCGTCACCCGCAAGGAGTCGCAGCCGGCGGTTGTCCTGGTCGTCGGCGTCAACGGCACCGGCAAGACCACGACCGTCGGCCGCCTGGCCCGGGTGCTCGTCGCCGAGGAGAAGCACGTCCTCCTGGGCGCGGCGGACACGTTCCGCGCCGCGGCAGTGGACCAGCTGCAGACCTGGGGCGAGCGCGTCGGCGCCCGGACCGTGCGCGGCCCGGAGGGCGGTGACCCGGCCAGCATCGCGTTCGACGCGGTCAAGGAAGGCATCGCCGAGGAGGCCGACGTCGTCCTGATCGACACCGCCGGCCGGCTGCACACCAAGGCCGGCCTGATGGACGAGCTCGGGAAGGTGAAGCGGGTAATCGAGAAGTCCGCCGAGGTCGACGAGGTGCTGCTCGTCATCGACGCCACCACCGGACAGAACGGCCTCACCCAGGCGCGCGTCTTCAGCGAGGTCATCAACGTCACCGGTCTGGTGCTGACCAAACTCGACGGTACGGCGAAGGGCGGCATCGTGATCGCCGTGCAGCGCGAACTCGGCGTACCGGTCAAACTGGTCGGCCTCGGCGAAGGCGCCGACGACCTGGCCCCCTTCGACCCCGAACAGTTCGTAGACGCCCTCCTCGACTGACCCATCTTTGTTCATGCTGGGCATCTTTGGGCACGCACCAACCACGCAGAGCGCCTCGAAATGGTTGGTGGGTTCACAAAGTGGGTGTTCGCGCACAAAGAGCAGCGCGCCCACCTTTGCGTGAGGGGCGGTGGAGTGGAGACCCGATTTCCGGTCGAACCCACGCCATCTGATACCCCACCGACCCTTGCGGGTGCATAGCATGTCGAGGGCCCGGTGCCGGCTTCGTCCTTCGGGTAAATGCTCACCGAGGAGGACCTGAGATGACCAAGTTTCTGCTGCTGATGAACCATGACGGCGGCACGTCGACGACGACCATGCACGAGTGGAGCGAGGCGGACCGGCAGGCTCACCTGGACCACCTGAACGCGACCCTGGATCGCCTCCGCGAGAACGGTGAACTGGTCGACGTACAGGGGCTCACCTGGCCAAAGCATGCGAAGGTGGTTCGGGCGGCGAGTGTCACGGCGCCGGTGGTGACGGACGGGCCGTATGCCGAGGCCAAGGAGATCCTGGCCGGGTACACGTTGATCGACGTTGAGTCGGAGGAGCGGGCGCTGGAGATCGCCGCGGAGCAGTCCAGTGCGCCTGGGCCTGGTGGCGTGCCGATCGAGCAGCCGATCGAGGTGCGTCGACTGATGGAGTCGGATGCAGACTTCTGGGACATCTGACCACGCGCTCGAGGACCTGCTGCGTGAGCTGACGCCGCAGGTCCTCGGCGTGGTCGTTCGGCGCTGCGGCGACTTCGCGGCGGCCGAGGACGCCGTACAGGAGGCTCTGCTGTCGGCGGCGACCACGTGGCCGCGGGACGGGCAGCCGGACAATCCGAAGGCTTGGCTGATTCAGGCTGCCTCGCGACGGTTCATCGACGAGGTGCGGCAGGCCCAGGCCCGACGCCGCCGCGAGGAACGCGCCGCGTTGCGCGAGCTGCCGCCGGAGGAGGTTGAGGAGCAGGACGACACGCTTCGGCTGTTGTTCCTGTGCTGCCACCCGTCGCTCACCCCGGCGTCGGCGATCGCGCTTACGCTGCGGGCGGTCGGCGGACTCACCACCGCCGAGATCGCCACCGCGTATTTGGTGCCTGAGGCAACGATGGCGCAGCGGATCAGCCGGGCGAAGAGCCGGCTCAAGGGTGCGACCTTCGAGCTCACCGCCGATGCGGACCGGCTGCGCAACGTGCTGCATGTGCTCTACCTGATGTTCAACGAAGGCTATGCGAGCAGCAGCGGCGCAGAGCTGCAGCGCAACGACCTGTCCAGTGAGGCGATCCGGCTGACCCGCGCAGTGCATGCGCAGCTCAAGGACGGACAGGTCACCGGTCTGCTGGCCCTGATGCTGCTGACCGACGCACGCCGCGCAGCACGCACCGGCAGCGCCGGAGAGCTCATCCCACTCGCCGAGCAGGACCGCACGCTGTGGAACGCGGACTACATCACCGAAGGCGTCGCACTGGCAGTCGAAGCCTTCCATGCGCCACCGCTAGGTGAGTACCAGCTGCAGGCCGCGATCGCTGCTCTCCACGACGAGGCAGAGCGCGCCGAGGACACCGACTGGCCGCAGATCTATGCGCTCTACGGACTGCTGGAGGACCTGTCCGGCAACCCGATAGTGAAGCTCAACCGCGCGATCGCTGCGGCCATGGTCGACGGACCCGACGCCGGACTGAAGCTGCTGGAGGCGATCGACGACGAGCTGAAGGACAACCACCGTCTCGATGCGACGCGCGGGCATCTGCATGAGATGCGCGGCGACCACGAGACGGCGGTCGAGTACTTCCGGGCGGCAGCTCGCCGTACGACGAGCCTGCCCGAGCGCGACTATCTGACGATGAAGGCGGACGCCCTCACTGGTACTGAGCGAAGGCCGCAGTGATGTCGTCATCGGTTGCCAGCAGCAACCGGAGCAGCACCCGCGCCTTGTAGGGGTCGAGGAAGCCACCGTCGATCAGTCCGCGCTGCAGCAGGTCGATCTCCGAGCCCGCCGAGGTGTAGGTGTTCCGCACGATCGAGCCGGCGCCGGTCCGCGACGTCAGTACGACGGGCATCGCCGCCGCAAGCTCACCGAGCACCGGAGCGAGCTTCTCCGGGACGTGTCCCACACCGAAGCCAGCCACCACCAGACCGCGATGGGTCTCGGCCAGGTTCTTCAGCAGCAGCCCGTCGTCGTCCATGGTCATCGAGTAGAGCGCCACCTGGTTGGCGTCCAGATCGGCCGGCTCGGCGCTGCCCTGGACACCGTCCAGGCGAACGGGCCGGGCGAGGATGCGGACCTGGTCCTCGACCACGTGACCGATCGGGCCGACGTTCGGCGACACGAAGGTCGCCGTACTGGTGCTGTGTGTCTTGCGTACCCAGCGGGCGGCGTGGATCTCCTCCTTGAACACCACCAGGGCGCCGAGGTCGCGGGCAGCGGGGGAGCAGGCGACGCGGCACGCGGCCACGATGTTGGCAGGTCCATCCGGCCCGGCCAGGGTCGGGTTGCGCATCGCACCGGTCAGCACGAAGGGCTGCGGGTGCGGCCACACCTGATCGACCAGGAACGCCGTCTCCTCGAGCGAGTCGGTGCCTTGCGTGACCACGACACCGGTGGCGCCGGCGGCGACGGCCTTCGAAGCGGCGTCGACGACCTCGAGCATCTTCGCCATCGTCAGGTTGGCACTGGAGACCTTCTCGACGTCCTGGATCTCCACCGCGTGGCCCAGCTCGGCCAGACCCGGTACGGCGGCAGTCAGCTCCGCTCCGGTCAGTCGGCCGTCGCCGACCATCGCAATGGTGCCGCCCAAGGTGAACAACGCGACGCTCACTACCAGCTCCTCCACAGTCCGGACCGACGGCCGAAGATTAGCGGGTGCGCGCCCTGACGTGCATCCGTTCCCCCTGCGGTCCGTACAGGCACAGCATCTCGGCCGGTGTGGTCCCGGCGTTCGCGAACCAGTGCGGCACCCTCGTGTCGAACTCGGCCACCTCTCCCTCGGTGAGGATGAAGTCCTTGTCGCCGAGCACGATCCGGAGCCGTCCGGACAGCACATAGACCCAGTCATAGCCCTCGTGGGTCTTCTGAATGACCTCACCACCCGGCCAGCCCACCGGCACGATCTGCTTGAACGCCTGCAGCCCGCCGGGCCGTTTGCTGAGTGGGATGTAGGTCGCGCCGTGCCGCACGATCGGCTTGGCGTGGATCCGTGGGTCGCCGGTTGTCGGTGCGTCGACGAGTTCGTCCAGCTGCACCTGATG
Organism: Kribbella yunnanensis; assembly: GCF_039529655.1. Lineage (NCBI taxonomy): Bacteria > Bacillati > Actinomycetota > Actinomycetes > Propionibacteriales > Kribbellaceae > Kribbella > Kribbella yunnanensis. Next base: position 422,051 of record NZ_BAAANF010000016.1, read on the forward strand.
AGCGCGTGCCAACGGCAACAACAGTTCCAGCGTCGGTTTGCGCTGACCGGACTCCAGCCGGGACAGCGTGCTCACCGAGATCCCGGTCGAGTCCGACAACTGCGCCAGTGTCGTGCCCTTCTCGGCCCGCAGCGATCGCAGCCTTGGCCCGACCGCATCCAGCACATCCTCGAAATCCTCCACCTTGCCACTATGGCAAACAATGTTGTCGAAAACGAATGTCATCGCGGATCTTTGCGATATGAAGACGACTGAGTACGACGTGATCGTGATCGGCGGCGGTGCGGCCGGTCTGAGTGGGGCGCTCGCATTGGTGCGGTCGCGCCGGTCGGTGCTGGTGATCGACGACGGTCAGCCGCGGAACGCCCCGGCCGGCCACGTGCACAACTACCTGACCCGGGATGGCACCCCACCGAGCGAGCTCTACGCCATCGGCCGCGAGGAGGTCGCCGGGTACGGCGGTCAGTTCGCCACCGGCACCGTCACGGCGGTCCGGCGCAGTGACGGGTTCACGGTCGAGCTGGCGGACGGTACGACGTACCAGGGCCGGCGGATCCTGGTCACGAGCGGACTGACCGACGTACTGCCTGATGTGCCTGGTCTGGCTGAGCAGTGGGGTAAGGACGTGCTGCACTGTCCGTACTGCCACGGCTGGGAGGTGCAGGACCAGGCGATCGGTGTGCTGGCGACCAGTCCGCAGGCTGTGCACCAGGCGCAGATGTTCCGGCAGTTGAGTGACGACGTCACGCTGTTCCTCCACGACAGCATCGAGCTGACCGATGCGCAGTGGGAGGAACTCGCAGCGCGTCAGATCGCTGTTGTACAAGGCAGAGTCGAGCAGGTCGAGGTGGTGGACGGAAAGCTCACCAGCGTGCGGCTGGCGGGCGGCAAGGTGATCCCTCGCGACGCACTGACCGTGCAGACGGTCCTGCGCTCCCGCGCCGGCTTCCTGATCGACCTCGGCCTGAAAACCGCCGTACTGGAGATGGCCGGGTCCGTCTACGGAGACGCGATTGAAGTCGACGCCAAGGGGGAGACTGCAGTGCCTGGGGTGTTTGCGGCCGGCAACGTGACGGACCCGATGGCACAGGTCCTGCACGCGGCCGGTGCGGGGCTGCGGGCCGGTGCGGCGATCAATGGGGATCTGATCGCAGAAGAGACGCGATTGGCTCTCGCCGCGCGCGGTAGTTGAGAGGTTGAATGGCCTCAGGAGGGGTGGATGCTCGAGACGGTCGACCCGGAGTTCGCTTCGTACGTTGATGCGCGACAGGGTAGATGGCTACGCACTGCGTACCTTGTGTATGGAGAGCTGGAGCGGGCAGAGCACGCTCTGTTGCACGCCTTCACCCGGCTGTCACTGACCTGGCCCAAGGTGGACGATCCGGACGTCTTCGTCCAGCGTTTGCTCTACCAGCCGGCCCTGACGCGGTGGAGCCGGGTGCGGCCGTTTCCGGACAGTGAGGACCCGGTCGAACGGGCCCTCGCGGACCTCACACCCACCCAGCGCACGATCCTCGTGCTCCTGCACCTGGAAGAACTCACCGAGTTCGAAGTGGCCGACGTACTGACCATGTCGCACACCGCTGTGCACGCGCAGGGACTGTCCGCGTTCGAACGGTTCCGCAGAGCACTCACGGCGGGAGAGACCAGATGATGAGGCGTGAGGACGTCGGTCCGCTACTCAGCCAGGTGTCCGACGAACTGCCGGAGCTCGATCTGGCGGACCGGGCCTGGACGGCCGGCGTGATCCTCAAACGCCGCCGACGCCGTACGACGGTCGTCGGAGTGCTGCTGGCGTTGGGAATCGCGCTGGCCGTCCTGGTCGCGTTCGCCTACGGCTGGTTGCCCGTCTCAGGCTGACTCCTCCTGGATCACTCGCAAGGTGATCTCGACCAGATGGTCGGCGTCCTCGATCGCCGGCATCGGCTCGTTCAGCAGGATCCTGAGCACGAACAGACCGGACAGCCACTGCACCATCATCACCGGGTCCGCCGAGCGGCGTACCGGCTCACCGCGGGCCCAGGCGCGTTGCAGGGCAGCCTTTGTGAGCTCGATGCGGCGATCGATCAACGATCGGTAGATGGCCGCGGACCGCTCGTCGCGGTTCGCCTCACTGATCCCCAGCCGCATCAGCGCGACTCCGGCCGGGCTGTTCACGAAGCTCAGGGCGTTCCCGTAGACCTCGCGCAGATCGCCGGCCAGCGAGCCGGTGTCGGCGTCCGGGATCTCGATGTCGAACAGACCGGCCATGGCATCGTTCGCGAGCTCCTCTTTGCTCGCCCACCGCCGGTAGATCGTCGCTTTGCCGACTCCCGCGGCCTCCGCGACATCGTCCACCGTCATTCCGTCGAATCCGCGTTCCAGCAGCAGCTGGACGGCGTACCGGCGGATCCTCGGCTCTGCGTCCGGGTCGCGTGGCCGGCCGCGACGCGGCGTCACCCCGTGATCGATCTCCATTTCGTTCCCTACTTCGGACGGGGGCAGTGGCGCGGCTGCGGTCCCGTGTGGTCCAGGCCAGAGTGCCATACCTGGCCCTCCCGGTACCCATGTCACGCCGATGTCACCTGGGAGGGCGCTTTGTCACATGCCGGAAACATTTGGACCGATCGGCTGAAACGGCGTGTCGGCACCGTGTGCGGTGTGGCTGGGCGCGGGCTCCCCGGAGTTGTGGAGTTCTCCCGATCGAGGACGCCGGCCACCCCCAGATGCAGATGGAAGGGATGACGTTGATGGAGATCAACGCCGGCGATACCGCCTGGGTCTTGGCTAGCGCCGCCCTGGTGATGCTGATGACACCGGGCCTGGCTTTTTTCTACGGCGGCATGGTGCGCGTGAAGAGCGTGCTGAACATGATGATGATGAGCTTCATCACCATCGCCGTCGTCACCATCTTGTGGGTGGTGGTCGGCTACTCGCTGACGTTCGGCGGTGACAACGGGCACGTGATCGGAAACTTCTCCGAGGTCGGGCTGAAGGGCCTGCTGGCGCCGGAGGCGATCACGGGCACCACTCCGACCCTCGCCTTCGTCGCCTTCCAGCTGATGTTCGCGATCATCACCCCGGCGCTGATCTCAGGTGCCATCGCCGACCGGGTGACGTTCCGCGGCTGGATCGCGTTCGTGGTCGGCTGGACCTGCCTGGTCTACTTCCCGGTCGCACACTCGGTGTGGTTCCTGGACGAGGGCAACGGCGGCTGGATCGGCGACAAGCTGAAGGCGATCGACTTCGCCGGTGGTACGGCGGTGCACGTGAACGCCGGTGCAGCCGCGCTGGCCCTGGCGATCGTGCTGGGCAAGCGGATCGGCTGGAAGAAGGACCCGATGCGGCCGCACAGCCTGCCGCTGGTCCTGCTCGGCGCCGGTCTGCTGTGGTTCGGCTGGTTCGGGTTCAACGCCGGTTCGGCGCTGAGCGCGGGCACCACCGCCGCGGTCACCTTCGTGAACACCCAGGTCGCCACCGCGGCCGCCGTCATCGGCTGGCTGATCGTCGAGCGGCTCGTGCACGGTAAGGCGACGACGCTGGGTCTGGCCTCGGGTGCGGTCGCTGGTCTGGTCGCGATCACCCCGTCCTGTGGCGCGGTCACCCCGATCGGCGCGATCATCCTCGGTGTCTTCGCCGGTGCGATCTGTGCCTTCGCGGTCTCGCTGAAGTACAAGCTCGGCTTCGACGACTCGCTCGACGTGGTCGGTGTGCACCTGGTCGGCGGTCTGTTCGGTTCGCTCGCGATCGGCCTGCTCGGTACGGCGGCAGCGCCGTCCGCGGTCGACGGTCTGTTCTACGGTGGCGGTGCCGGCCAACTGGGGCGGCAGGCGCTGGCCAACGTGGCAGTCGGTGTGTACTCCTTCGTGATCGCCTTCCTGCTGGCCAAGCTGATCGACAAGACCATCGGCTTCCGGCTCACCGAAGAGGACGAGATCACCGGTGTCGACCAGGTCGAGCACGCGGAGACGGCGTACGACTTCCTCAGCGCGACGGGTCTGCGCGGCGCATTGTCGGCCCGCCCGGCGCCCGCGGCGGCGACCACGGACAATGGCTCCACCGAGACTTCCGAGAAGGAAGGTGCCAACGCATGAAGCTGATCACCGCGGTGGTCAAGCCGCACAAGCTGGAAGACGTCCGGGCCGCACTGGAGACGTTCGGCGTCACCGGTATGACGGTCTCCGAGGCGAGCGGTTACGGTCGCCAGAAGGGCCACACCGAGGTCTACCGGGGCGCCGAGTACGAGGTGGACCTGGTCCCGAAGGTGCGGCTCGAGGTGGTCGTCGAGGACAGTGACGGCGCCGACGTACTGGACGTGATCGTCAAGGCCGCGCAGACCGGCAAGATCGGTGACGGCAAGGTCTGGGTCACCCCGGTCGAGACCATCGTTCGGGTGCGCACCGGTGAGCTGGACGGAGACGCCCTCTAGATGGCAGATCGGGCAGAACAGCGGCGCGCCCGGGCCGAAGAGGCCGACGCGCTGCTGTACCTGCTCCTCTCCAAGGCTTGTGACGCCCTCGGTGTACCTACCGAGGGCGTTGCCCTGGTCGCGGTCGGCGGCTACGGCCGGGAGGAGCTCTCGCCGTACAGCGATCTCGACGTGATGCTTCTGCACGTCGACGGGTACCCACGGCTGGACGAGCTGGCTGCCCAGATCTGGTACCCGCTGTGGGACTCGCGGACCAAGCTTGACCACAGCGTCCGGACCGTTGCCCAGGCACGTGAGTCCGCGGCGGACGACGTACGAGTTGCACTGGGGCTGCTCGACGCGCGTCATGTCGCGGGGGACTCGCATCTGACGCTGGAGCTGCGGTCCGTGCTGATGGCGGACTGGCGACGTACTGCGAAGACCAGGCTGCCCGAGCTGGCGCAGGCGTGCCGGGATCGGGCGTCCAGCGTCGGCGAGGTCGCCCACCTGGCCGAGCCGGACCTCAAGGAGGCGTACGGCGGTCTGCGGGATGCCGTCGTACTGCGTGCTTTGGTGGCGTCGTGGTTGATCGACATCCCGCATCCCGTGGTGGAGCGGGCCCGGCGGGACCTGCTGGATGTGCGCGACGAGCTGCACACGGTGGCTGGTCGGGCGACTGACCGTCTGGTCGCTGATGTGGCCGGTGAGGTTGCGGCTGGGCTCGGACTGAGTGGTCGGGACGAGTTGCTGCGTCATGTGTATGCGACTGGCCGGACGCTCGCCTATGTGTGCGACATGTCGTGGCGGCGGGTGGAGAGTCTGCTGACTCGGCCTCCGCGCTCGCGGCGGTTCCAACGGACCGGTGGGCCGCTGCTGCTCGCGCTCGATGAGGGTGTCGGCCAGCACGAGGGTGAAGTCGTGCTGATGCCGGATGCGCGGCCGGAGCGGGACGCCGTACTGGGTCTGCGGGCTGCGGCGGTTGCTGCGGATCGTGAGCTCGGTCTGTCGCCTGCTGTCTGCGCGCGGTTGGCTGCCAAGGCGCTCGCCTTGCCTGAGCCCTGGCCTGGTGAGGCGCAGCGGCTGCTGTGTGCACTGCTGGGTGCGGGTAGCGGACTGCTTGAGGTGTGGGAGGCGCTCGACCAGGCCGGGTACATCTCGCGGATCCTGCCGGAGTGGGACACCGTGCGCTTCCGGCCGCCGCAGTCGGCGGTCCACCGCTTCACTGTCGACAGGCACTTGCTGGAGACCTGTGTCGAGGCAGCAAAGATGGTGCGTGACGTACGACGCCCTGATCTGTTGCTGGTCGCCGCACTGCTGCATGACCTCGGTAAGGCGGTCGAGGGCGACCACAGTGTCACCGGTGCGGTGATTGCTGCTCGCATCGCGCGCCGGATCGGCTTCAACGAGACAGACTCCGACACGATCACCCTGCTGGTCCGGCAGCACCTGATGCTGGCGCAGGTCGCCACTCGGCGCGACCTGGACGACCCGATGACGGTTGAGCTGGTGTCAGGGATTGTGCGCGACACCGAGACGCTCGACCTGCTGGAAGCGCTCACGTATGCCGATGCGCGTGCGGCTGGCCCGGCGGCGTCGTCGCCGTGGCGGATGCGGTTGGTCGGCGAGCTATGCCGTCGGGTGCGTGGTGAGCTGGCTGGTGGGGGACAGGGGATGTGGACCGACACTCCACCGATTCCGGTGCCCGAATTGCACCAGGTTGTGGGGATTGGTCGGCTCGGGGTGACCGTGGTCGATCATCACGGGGACCTGCGGGTCAACGTCGCCGTACCGGATCAGGTGGGCACGCTGTCGACAGTGGCCGCCGTACTGGCTGTTGAGCGACTCTCCGTGCGTGCTGCGGTAGTGACGTCGGCTGATGGGCTTGGCATCTCGCAGTGGACGGTGGCCGGCTCGGCGCCGGACCCAGTGCGGTTGCGGGACCGGCTTGCGGTTGCGCTGCGGGACAACACTGACCTGGTACGGCGTTTGGCGGCGCGGGACTCAAAGGCTCCTCGAGTGGCCAGTCGCGTCGATCTGTTGCCGGGGGCATCCGAGACGGCGACTGTGCTGCAGGTGCGTGCTCACGACCGGCCTGGCCTGATGTACGACGTTGCCTCGGCTATCGCGGCGACTGGTGCAGACATCCGTTCGGCACACGTCAGCACGCTGGGCGCTGAGTGTGTGGACGTCTTCTACCTCACCGACCGCCATGGCTCGCCCCTCGAGGAGGAGGACGCGCGCACCACCGCCAAGACGGTTCTGGATCGCCTGACCTTCTAACCTCGACGCCATGGGTGTCGTAGCGGGACTACAGCAGCAAGCCGTCGATTGCGAAGAGCTCGGGTCGCCGATGTACGCCGAGCTGGCGCGGCTCATGGTGGACGACTACGAGCTCGGCGGCGCAACCGCCGGCGTACTCGGAAGCTACGAAGGGCACGAGCGCGACGAGTCCATTGCCTTGCCCCTACTGGGTGCCGTGCACCGGCTCGTGCTGGCAGGAGAGGCGCCGGAGCTTGCAGGCTTCTACCCCAGCGCCGGTGGAGTCTGGGACCCAGTGCTCGGCTGGGAGGCCTTCGCCCAAGTACTGCAGTCCCGAGCCGCCGAACTGCGAGCCACGCTCCTCCAGCCACCCCAAACCAACGAGGTCCGCCGATCCGTCGCCCTGTACGGCGGTCTCCTCCAACTGGTCCACGAGATCCCGCTGCCCGTGCGACTGATGGAGATCGGCTCAAGCGCCGGACTGAACCTCCGAGCCGACCACTTCCGCTACAACCTGGCCGACGGCACGTCGTACGGCCGTGCCGACAGCCCAGTGGTGATCGAAGACGCGTGGTCGGGCCGGCAGATCCCGCACTCACCCCTGCGCATCGCCGAGCGAGTCGGAAGCGACCTGGCACCAGTGAATGCCCTGTCCGAGGAGGGCGCGCGAACACTCACCTCCTACGTCTGGGCAGACCAGCTGGAGCGCCTGACACGACTGCGAGGCGCACTGACGATCGCCCGAGAGGTGCCGGCCGACGTACGACGTGCCGACGCCGTCTCGTTCGTCCGCAGCCTGGAGCTCTCCGAGGGCCACCTGACCGTCCTCTGGCACTCAATCATGTGGAGCTACCTCTCCAAGGACGAGCAGTCAGCCGTAGACACCGCCATGGCCGACCTAGGCGCACACGCGACCGAGTCGACCCCACTGGCCCGCCTCCGACTCGAGCCACCAGGCGAATGGGGCGACGAGTTCCTGGTCGAACTCGAAACCTGGCCAGGCGCCACCCGCCAAGTCCTCGGCCACGCCGACCCCCACGGCCAAGGAATGGTCTGGAGCTTCCCCTCGGCGTCCGGGAACGACTAGGGTGAATTAGGTAAGGCTTACCTAATTCAAGGGAGTTCCGCTCAGATGATGCGTCGTGTCGTTCTGACTCTCACCGCTGCTGTGGCACTGACTGGTGGCGTGGTTGCGCCGGCTTCGGCTGCGCCTGGTAGTGCTTCGAATCTTGGCAAGACCCTGAATGCGTCGAACGCGACCGGGCTGGCGAAGGCTGGGGAGACGATCACTGTTACCGGCAGTGGTTACAACCCGGCCCAGGGGTATTACGTCGCGCTGTGTGCGGTGCCGTCGGACTACAGCTACGGCACTAAGCCCAGTCCGTGCGCCGGTGGTGACGGGCAGGGCGGTACGACGGTTGGGCCGTCCGCGTGGGTGACGAACAACCCGCTCGGTGGCAGCGCGTCGTACCCGATCGCTTCCAACGGCACCTTTACCGCGCAGATCCGGATTGCCGAGGTTAATAGCGGTCTCGACTGTAGTGACCCGGACATCACCTGTGCGATCGTTTCCCGCCGCGACCACTTCGCGGCGAGTGACCGCACTGGCGACGTCTACATTCCGGTGTCGTTCAGCTAAGAGCTGCCACCAGGGTGTCGGTGAGTTCTGCCGCGTAGACCTGCTCGGGATCGAGGTCGGGGTCGTAGATGCCGATGTCGATCCCGACGCATTTCTGCGAGGCGAGCAGTGGGTGCAGGAGGGTCTGCAGTTGGGCGTGGTCGATACCGCCCGGGTCGGGGCTGTCGACCGCGGGCATGATCGCCGCGTCGAGGATGTCGACGTCCAGGTGCACCCAGAAGCCGTCGAGCTCCGCCCGCTCGAGGTGGGTGAGCACTCCGGATGCCGCAGCCGCAGGGTCTTCGATGATGTTGAGGGCGGACCAGTGCGGGATCCCGGCCTCCTCGAGCGTCTCCAGGTAGGACTCGTCCTCGCGATACCCGAGCATCACGGCATCCGTGTCGCGGACGTACGGCGACAATCCCTCCAGGTCGGTCAAATCGCCCTGCCCGCGCCCGGTCACCAGTGCCAACGCCTCGCCACCCGCAGCGCCGACGTACTCGTCGTTGTCGACCGTCCGCATGTCCGAATGGCCGTCGAGGTAGACCACGCCGTACCGGCCGCGCCTCTTCAGTGCGAGCGCCGGCCCGAGCAGGTTGCTGCACTCACCGCCCAGCAGTACGACGAACTTGTCGTCGTCGACCAAGCTGCCGACGCGATCCGCCAGCCGCACGCTGTACGACGCCATCGCGGCGGCGTTGAACACCCCGTCCCCGGGCTTCCAGCACCCGCGGTCGTAGCGAGGCGGCACCACACATCCCGCATCCGCGGCCCCGATCCGCGTCACGATGCCCTGGTCCCGCAATGCCCCGGCCAGTTTGTAGCAGCCCGGCACAGTCCCCTCCACCGGCGGCCGCAACCCCAAGTTCGACGGCCCGTCCAGCACCACCCGACTCCGCGCCACAATGACTCCCTAACCATTGATCAATCGCAATCCGGTTAGCGCATCCTAACCCCGCCCAGGCCGATCATCTGCGGAACGACAGGACGTATCTGTCTGCTGGGTGGTGGGGTGACGCTCGGATGGTGGTGGTCGGGTAGGGCGGTGGGCGTATACGTCCTGTCGGTGCGCGGATCAGGGATGCGGTCGGTCTGGAGGGGCGTGGGGTGGCCGGTAGACTCGGGGAGTTGTTCGGTGCTCGCTAGAGGATGGACTTTCCCGTGTTCGACACGCTTTCCGATCGGTTGTCAGCTGCGTTCAAGAATCTGCGCGGCAAGGGCAAGCTGACCGACGCCGATATCGAAGCGACGACGCGGGAGATCCGGATCGCGCTGCTGGAGGCGGATGTCGCGCTGCCGGTGGTCCGGGAGTTCATCGCGAAGATCCGCGAGCGGGCCAGCGGGGCCGAGGTGCGCGGGGGGCTGAACCCGGCGCAGCAGGTGATCAAGATCGTGAACGAGGAGCTGATCGGCATCCTCGGCGGGGAGACCCGTGAGCTGCGGATGGCGAAGCGGCCGCCGACGGTGATCATGCTGGCCGGTCTGCAGGGTGCTGGTAAGACGACCCTGGCCGGGAAGCTGGCCAAGTGGCTGAAGGAGACCAAGCACCAGACGCCGATCCTGGTCGCGGCCGACCTGCAGCGGCCGAACGCGGTCACCCAGCTCCAGGTGGTCGGCGAGCGCGCCGGGGTGCCGGTCTACGCGCCCGAGCCGGGTAACGGTGTCGGCGATCCGGTGGACGTGGCCCGGAAGGCGATGGACGAGGCTCGGGCCAAGCAGCACAGCGTGGTGATCGTCGACACGGCCGGCCGGCTGGGTGTCGACGAAGAGCTGATGAAGCAGGCCGCCGACATCCGCGACGCGGTGAACCCGGACGAGATCCTGTTCGTCGTCGACGCGATGATCGGTCAGGACGCGGTGACCACCGCGCAGGCCTTCCTCGACGGTGTCGGCTTCGACGGCGTGGTGCTGTCCAAGCTCGACGGTGACGCCCGCGGTGGCGCGGCGCTCTCGATCGCGCAGGTGACCGGCCGCCAGGTGATGTTCGCCAGCAACGGCGAGAAGCTCGAGGACTTCGACGTCTTCCACCCTGACCGGATGGCGTCGCGCATCCTCGGCATGGGTGACGTGATGAGCCTGATCGAGCAGGCCGAGCGCACCTTCGACGCGGAGGCGGCCGCGAAGACGGCGGCCAAGCTGCAGAAGAAGGGCGGCAAGGACTTCACCCTGGACGACTTCCTCGCCCAGATGCAGTCGGTCCGCAAGATGGGCCCGCTGACCAAGATCTTCGGCATGCTGCCCGGCGCCAGCCAGTTCAAGGACCAGCTGGAGAACTTCGACGAGCGCGAGATCGACCGGATCGAGGCGGTCATCCACTCGATGACGCCGGCCGAGCGCAACGACCCGAACATCATCAACGGCTCCCGCCGGGCCCGGATCGCGAAGGGTTCGGGCACCGAGGTCGCGACCGTCAGCGGTCTGGTCGAGCGGTTCTTCGAGGCCCGCAAGATGATGGCCGCGATGGCGTCCGGCAAGGGGATCCCGGGCATGCCCGGGATGCCGGGGATGCCCGGCGGCGGTGCCGCCGGTGGGCGCAAGGCGAAGCAGCAGAAGCTGGCGAAGGGCAAGAAGCGCGGCTCGGGCAACCCGGCCAAGCGGGCCGGCGGTGGCGGTGCGCCGCAGCCGCAGGAGCCGCAGCCGGGTCAGCTGCCGGCCGCGTTCGGCGGCGGCCAGAACGGCGGCGATTTCGAGCTGCCCGACGACCTGAAGAAAATGCTCGGCGGGCAGTAGCCTGATGTGACGGGGGGATGGTGCTGCCCGATCGGACAACCGGTCACTGCACGAAGTGACACCCCGTTACCCGTTGTCGATGATCCTGGGCCCGCTAAGATCGTGCCTACGCCCGGAGAAAGTCGGTACTGCGGATCGTCGAAGGACGGATCGGATGAGGCAGCAGTTCAAGAACCTGGACACGTGGCGGGGGAAGCTCACCGCCACCTGGGTGTGCTTGGCTCCGCCGACCGCGATGGTCGCCGTGTTCGTGATCGGCGGCGTCACGTCGAACACGTTCATCGTCGACGCGCACGCCCTGGCCGGCCAGCGCCCGGACTCGGTCTTCGACGATCTGGTCAACGACGTACCGAACCAGCCCGGTGTCGACGGCAGCCTGCCGACCCAGGAGAAGTCCACGGTCACGGTTCCGGTCACCGGGACGACCGACGGCAGCGTCCAGCCGATCCCCGGGGTCCCCGGTGACGCGTCCGGCATCCCCGGCACCGTCCTGGCGGCGTACCAGAAGGTCGCGAACGACCTGGCCGTCGCGAAGCCGAACTGCCACATCACCTGGCCGCTGCTGGCCGGGATCGGCAAGGTCGAGTCCGACCACGCGAACGGCGGCAAGGTCGACGCGAACGGGAACACCAACGGCCAGATCCTCGGCCCGGTGCTGAACGGCGGGCCCGGGATGGCCGCCATCTCCGACACCGACCAGGGTCAGTACGACGGCGACAAGCAGTGGGACCGCGCGGTCGGGCCGATGCAGTTCATTCCGGGGACCTGGAAGTCGTTCGGGGCCGACGGTAACGGCGACGGCGTGAAGAACCCGCACAACGTCTTCGACGCGGCCCGGGCCGCCGGTGACTACCTCTGCTCGGGCGGGGCCAACCTGGCCGATGCCCAGGGGCTCGTGCAGTCCGTGCTGCGGTACAACCACTCGATGGACTACGTGTCCACCGTGCTGCGCTGGATGCAGTCGTACAGCAAGCAGACCGTGAAGGTGCCGGACACCCCAGGCGCGATCGACCCGCCGGACGACGACGGCAACGTCACCAACCCGACCCGCAACACCACCACCCCGACGCCGACCCCGACGCCGACGGTCACCCCGACGCCGACTCCCAAGCCGACGCCGACCAAGACGCCGAAGCCGACGCCGACCAAGCCGAGTACGCCGACGACGTCCACCCCGACGCCGAAGCCGCCGTACACGCCGACGCCGACGCCCCGGCCGACGCCCACTCCGACGCCGACGCCAACCCCCACGCCGACCCCGCCGGTCTGCACGCCGACGCCGACACCCACCCCGGAAGGCACTCCGACGACTACGCCGGACAGCACTCCCACCGGGCAGCAGGCGCAGGCCGACGACCCGGCGACCCCGCCGCCGTGCACCACGCCGACCCCGACGCCGGCCGGCGCGACCCCGGAAGAGGCGCCGAAGGCCGGTAGCTGAGCCCCTCGCAACACCCCTTTGACCTGCACGTTTTCGTGCTGTTGGGTGCCCGTTTCCGGGGGCCCTTGCGGGTCAGGTAACTTTGCACCGACTTGATGTAACTTTCTGGCGCATCGGTCGTTGAGCCGACTATGCGCCTAACCCGTAGTGGAAACCGTCGGGTCAAAATCGTCATCGCGTCACTGTGCACAGTCCCGCTCCTGGTCGGGGCCATCGTGACAGTGGCTTCGGGCGGGGCCGGTGCCTCCGGTCAGCTCGCGACGGACAGTCCGGTAGCTCCCCAGCCTGGAGCCGGACTGAACAGCGGTGAGTTCGACGAACTGACGATGATCGTGCCGCAGCGTCCCGGAGTGGACGGCCGGCTCGGATCCGACAAGCCCGCCCGTGCCGACGTTCCCGTGCAAGGGGCCACCGACGGCCGCTCCGTCGTCCGCCCCGGGCGGCCGGACGCCGTCAACGGCATCCCGCGCGGGGTCTTCCCCGCCTACCGCCGCGCCACCGCGAATCTCGCCGTGGTCCGGCCGAACTGTGGTCTCACCTGGCCGTTGCTGGCCGGGATCGGCAAGGTCGAGTCCGACCACGCCAGCGGCGGCCGGGTCGACGTGGCCGGCACCACCCGCGGCAAGATCTTCGGCCCGATGCTGAACGGCAAGGGCGGTAACGGCAAGATCCCCGACAGCGACAAGGGGAAGTACGACGGCGACCTGACCTGGGACCGCGCCGTCGGGCCGATGCAGATCATCCCGCAGGTCTGGGCCGACTACGGCGCCGACGGCAACGGCGACGGCTTCCGGAACCCGAACAACGTGTACGACGCGGTGACCACGGTGGCCGTCTATCTCTGCGCCGAGGGCGACGACCTGAAGCGCCCGCGGGACCTGGTCGAGTCGCTGCTGCGGTACCAGCACTCCAAGGACTTCGTCGCCACGGTGCTGAAGTGGATGCGCGTCTACAGCAAGAACGCGGTCCTGATCCCGAACGAGAAGGGTCAGCTGTCGGTCCCGAAGCCGACCGGTAACGCCGAGCGCAAGGTCGACCCGCGCCAGGTCCCGGACGTGCCGGACGACAACACCAAGACCCCGACGCCGACGCCGACGAAGAAGCCGCCGACAACGCTGCCGACGACGACGCCGGACCCGGTGGACGAGCCGACCAAGCCGCCGACGCACAAGCCGACGAAGCCGCCGACACAGCGGCCGACGCCGACCCCGACGCCGACTCCCACGCCGACGCCGACCCCCACTCCGACTCCGACGCCGACACCCACCCCGACGCCGACGGACACCCCGACCGGTACGCCGTGTACGGCCGACCCGACCAACCCGACGTGTACGCCGGGCGGCGGCTCGCACGGCTGACCAAACCCCGGGATACGGTCGACCCATGACCGTACTCAAGCTCGTTGGCACGGTGTTGCCGTCCGGTGAGCAGCAGGAGCTGTATGTCAGTGGCGGGCTGGTCGTCGACCGGCCCGCCACTGGCGATGCCACCACCGTGCACACCGGCGGCTGGATCATTCCGGGGCTGGTCGATGCGCACTGTCACATCGGGCTCGACACTCACGGTGGTGTCGATCGGGAGACCGCGGAGCTGCAGGCGATCGCCGATCGGGACGCCGGGGCGCTGCTGGTCCGCGATGCCGGCTCGCCGACCGACACGCGCTGGATCGACGATCGGCCGGATCTGCCGAAGATCATCCGGGCCGGTCGGCACATCGCCCGTTCGAAGCGCTATATCCGCAACTATGGCTGGGAGATCGAGCCCGCCGAGTTGGTCGCGTACGTCGAGCAGGAGGCCCGCCGCAGTGACGGCTGGGTGAAGCTGGTCGGCGACTGGATCGACCGCGAGGCCGGCGACCTGACCCCGTGCTGGCCCGCCGAGGCGCTGAACGCGGCCATCGCCCGCGCGCACGAGCTCGGTGCCCGGGTGACCGCGCACGTGTTCGGTGAGCATGCGCTGCCCGATCTGCTGGCTGCCGGGATCGACTGCATCGAGCACGGCACCGGCGTCGAACCGGACATGCTGGCGATGATGGCCGAGCGGCAGGTGGCCGTCGTACCGACGCTGATCCAAATCGAGAACTTCCCCGAGTACGCCGAGCAGTCGGCCGGCAAGTTCCCGCTTTACTCGGCGCACATGACCGACCTGTACGAGCGGCGGTTGCATCGGCTCCGGGATGCGTTCGAGGCGGGCGTCCCCGTGTACGCCGGAACGGACGCGGGCGGTGTCCTCGGGCACGGACTGATCGCGCAGGAGATCCAGGCGCTGACCGCGATCGGCATGTCGGGTGAGCAGGCCTTGGCGGCCGGATCCTGGGCCGCGCGCGAGTGGCTCGGCGTACCGAACACGCTGCAGCCGGGGGACCCGGCCGACCTGGTGGTCTACGACGAGGATCCGCGAGTGAACCCGGCCGTCCTGTCGCACCCGAAGGTGATCTGTCTGCGTGGCATCATCACGTGACGTGGCAACTTCATGTCGTGACCGGAAAAAGTTCACTCAATCGCTGGTCATGACGGAAGGTTTTCGCCTAGCGTGACGGCTAGCTTGTCTCCGGGACCATCGACCGCCCCTCGGTGGACCGGCCAAGGGAAGGAACCGCCCATGGGGAAATCCGCCCGAGTACCCGTGTCCAAACTCTCCGCACTGCTGGCCGCAGCGGCCGCCGGTGCGCTCGCACTCAGCGCTCTGCCGAGTAACGCCGCCCAGCCGTCAGAGCCTGTCGGCACCGCCCCGGTCGACATCTCGACTGCCTTTACCAACGCGTCCGCGAAGTACGACGTACCGCGTGAGGTGCTGGTCGCGGTCGGGTACGCGGAGTCGCACCTGGACGGTCATGACGGCAAGCCGAGCCAGGCCAACGGCTACGGCGTCATGCACCTGGTCAGCAACAACAAGAACCCCACGATGTCCGAGGCCACCAAGCTGACCGGCCTGCCGGTCGAGCAGCTCGCCAAGGACACCCCGTCGAACATCCTCGGCGCCGCGGCCGTCCTCGACTCGTACGCCGACGCGTCGGGCCTGCAGGGTGATGCGCGCAAGGACGCCCGGCGCTGGTACGAGGTCGTCGCCAAGTACTCGCATTCCGCCGACGCGCCGACCGCTCGCCTGTACACCGACGAGGTCTTCCGGATCATCGGAGTCGCCCCGCAGCGTGGCCAGTATGCGAAGGTCGCCCCGCTCGGTACCCAGACCGAGTCCTCGGTCGAGGCCGTCGACTACCCGGGCGCGATCTGGAACGCGGCCAGTCCCAGCAACTACACCGTCGGCCGGACCAAGGCGATCTCCGCGATCACCATCCACGTGACGCAGGGCTCGTACGCCGGAACCATCAGCTGGTTCAAGAACCCGTCGGCCCAGGTCAGCGCCCACTACGTGATCCGGTCCAGCGACGGCCAGGTCACGCAGATGGTCGCCGAGAAGGACAAGGCCTGGCACGTCGGCACCGAGAACGGCTACACCGTCGGCATCGAGCACGAGGGCTGGGTCGACCAGCCGTCCTGGTTCACCGACGCCATGTACCGCTCCTCGGCGGCGCTGACCCGCAACATCGCGGACCGGCGCGGCATCCCGAAGGACCGGGCTCACATCAAGGGCCACAGCGAGTTCCCGAACCAGACGCACACCGACCCGGGTCCGAACTGGAACTGGACCTACTACATGCAACTGGTGAACGGCGGCGACCCGAACCCGCCGACGTACAACTTCACCACCTACGGCAGCGGAGTCCGCGTCCGCGCGACGCCCCGCCTGAACGGCACCATCCTCACCGAGCTCCCGGGCCCGACGCAGGTCTTCGTCACCTGCCAGACCCCGGGCGACACGGTCAATGCCGAAGGCAAGACCAACAGTTGGTGGGCCAAGCTGCGCGACCAGGGCGGCTACATGACGAACGTCTACATCGCCGCCGCCAACCCGAAACTCCCCGGCGTAGCGGACTGCTAGCTGGAGGAAGAAGAGTAGAGCCTGCTGTACCGACCGTGTCCACGTCATGCCGGATGATCGAGGTATGACGTGGACACAGCGGTTGGCTCGCGGGGGACCGGCAAGTGGGTACCTGATGATCCGGTACCTGAAGTCGATGGTGCTGATGGCAGCGACGCCGATCAGTCTGATGCTGGGCTGGCTGATTCCCGGCGTGACGGCTGGTCTGGTCAAGCTCGCGAACAGCGAGCTCTACCGGGCCGGCAAGTACCTCGGCAAGAGCTCTCCTCAGTTGCCGGCCGCGATGCCGCGGGCCTCGGGGGATCTGGTGACGCTGGCCAAGGACCAGTCGTTCAAGCGGAGCCTCTGGCTGTACCTGGGTGTGGTGGCGATGGTGCCGGAGATGTTCGTCGCTGTGAGCGCGATCTTCGCCGTACCGAGTGCAGTGCTGACCGCAGTGCTGTGGCCGGTCGACCCTGGCAACTTCACCATGCTCGGCGTCGAGATCGACAGCTGGTGGGAAGTCCTGTGGACCGCGCCGCTGCAGATTCTGGTTGGACTCGGCCTGCTGGGCTGGGTGGCACCAGCACTCGCCAGAGCCCACGCCAGGACAGTGCAGAAGCTCTTGGCGCCCAGTGCGGAGCAGTTGGAGACTGAGCGGCTCAGTCGGCGCGTAGACGAGCTGACGCGTAGCCGGGCCGGTGCGGTGGACTCGCACGGTGCTGAGCTGCGGCGGATCGAGCGGGACTTGCACGACGGGACTCAGGCTCAGCTGGTGTCGCTGGCGATGCGCATCGGCGTTGCCAAGCAGGTGATGGCGGATGACCCCGAGAAGGCGGCCAAGATGCTCGACGACGCGCGTGACGGAGCCGAACAAGCCATGCACGAGCTACGCGGCGTACTGCGCACTATGTACCCACCGATCCTTCAGGACCGCGGTCTGGCCGGTGCGGTGTCCGCACTGTGCGCGCGCTGTCCACTGCCGGTAGAGCTGCGGATGGGCGAGCTGGGTCAGGTCCCAGCCGCAGTAGAGGCTGCTGCTTACTTCGTCGTGGCGGAGTCCCTCACCAACGTCACCAAGCACTCCGCCGCCGGACGCGTCGACCTCACGATGGAGCGGCGTGGCCCTGAGCTCTACCTGGAGATCACCGACGACGGTATCGGTGGCGCGCGCATCAACGAGCAGTCCGACCTGCTGGGCCGGGGGAGTGGCCTGCATGGCATGCTCCATCGTGTGCAAGCGATCGACGGCCACCTGGAACTGCGGAGCCCGATCGGCGGACCCACCACGATCGAGGTCATCCTTCCGTGCGAGTGATCATTCTCGAGGACAACCCGATCCTGGCCGAGGGGCTCGGTCTGCTGCTGAGCAATTCCGGGTTCGAGGTTTCTGCGGTCGCTGCCGATGCCGACGGTTTCGCCAAGGCGATCTCCGAGCACGAGGTGGACATCGCGGTCGTCGACGTCCGGTTGCCACCGACCTTCACCGACGAGGGATTGCGCGCCGCGATCGAGGCACGCCGGGTCCGGCCCGGCCTTCCGGTGCTGGTGTTCTCGCAGTACGTCGAAGAGATCTACGCGGCCGAATTGCTCGCGGCCGGCAGTGAGGGCGTCGGTTATCTCCTGAAGGACCGGGTCTCCCGCGTCGACGAGTTCCTCGATGCGGTACGGCGGGTCGCGGCCGGCGGTACCGTGCTCGACCCCGAAGTCGTCAGCCAGCTGATGGTGAAGAAGAGCAATCCGCTCGACCGGTTGACACCGCGCGAGCGGGAAGTGCTCGCGCTGATGGCCGAAGGACTCGGCAATGCGGAGATCAGGGAGAAGCTCGTGATCTCCGAAGGTGCTGTGCACAAACACGTTGGAAACGTTTTCTTGAAATTGGACCTGCCGCCGTCCGATTCCGGACATCGCCGCGTGCTGGCGGTTCTGGCCTACTTGGGACTCTGACCCGCGCGGTCTTGACGATCGCTGCGGCGTACGCCACTCTCAGTCCAGAGAGCGCTCTCACACCCACCGAAACCGCCCCTAGGTGAGGAGAGATCCATGAAGGTTCTATTGGCTGCGGTGCTCGTGGTGAGTGCCGTCGGCATCCCCGGCCAGGCTGTTGCCGCAGGCATCGACAAGCCGTTGACCGTCGCCGGTCAGGCCGCCGCGATGCAGAAGGACTTCGGCCTGACCGAGCAGCAGATGAACGCACGGCTCAAGTCCGAGACCGACGCCGCCAAGCTGTTGCCGGCTGCTCAGAAGGCGGCCGGCCCCGAGTTCGGCGGTGCCTGGTACGACGCCGCCCGGCAGAAGCTCGTCGTCGGACTCGCCGGTTCGAGCCGGGCGAACGCCGTACAGGCGGCTGGTGTCGACACGGTCGCGGTACCGACGGCGGCCGCCGTACTGGACAAGCAGAAGAACGCCGTCGACAAGCTGGCCGGGAAGTCGGTCCCGGCGGCCGTCAGTGGTTGGGCAGCGGACGCGAAGACTGGCAGTGTCGTCGTCAATGTCCAAGCAGGTAAGCGTTCTCCGGCCGTCGATGCGTTCGTGGCCAAGATCGCCATGACCGGTGTTGTGACGGTGAAGGAGGTCGCGGCTCAAGCGCCGCGGACGTTCGCGGCCGGCACGGTCGGCGGCGACCCGTACTACGTCAGCAACATTCGCTGCTCGATCGGCTTCTCCGTGCACGGCGGGTATGTCACCGCCGGACACTGCGGCCGCGGCGGTGTGGTCCGTGGCTGGGACGGTTCGAACCAAGGCGAGTTCCGCGGCTGGTCGTTCCCCGGCAACGACTATGCCTGGGTGCAGACCGGCTACGGCTGGTGGACCGTGCCCGTCGTACTCGGCTGGGGTCAGACCAGCGACTCGCTCGTCCGCGGATCGTGGGAAGCGCCGATCGGTTCGTCGGTCTGCCGGAGCGGCTCGACGACGCACTGGCACTGTGGCGCCGTACTGGCCAAGAACGAAACGGTGAACTACGGCAACGGTCAGTTGTTCTACGGAGCAACGAAGACCAGCGTCTGCGCCGAAGGCGGCGACTCCGGCGGCTCGTTCATCACCGGTGACCAGGCTCAGGGCGTGACGTCCGGTGGCTGGGGCAACTGCAGCAGCGGTGGCGAGACGTGGTTCCAGCCGGTCAACGAGATTCTCCAGGCCTACGGGCTGACTCTGCACACCGCATAACAAGGCAGATGCCCCGGATCCCCCGCGCAATAGGGGATCCGGGGCACCTGGTTCAGCACTCCGGTACGCCGGGCAGTTTCGCGTTCGGATCGTCGATGTAGATGTTGGTCATGTAGCCGGTGACCGGTGAGTTCAGCTTGGCCCACCAGTTGTTGGTGTACCCCTCTGCGGTCACGGTGTCACCTTGGACCTGGCAGATCACTCGGACCGACGTCGGACCGCCGAACGTGTGCACGACCGACCCGTTCAGGCGCGGCGTGGACCGGACCCGTACGTCGGAACCCCAGGTCATGAAGGGTTTTCCGGGCCCACTGCAACCGTTGTCGCTGGTCAGGTGGTAGCTGCCGTAGGAGCCCGGATAGGCGAGCCCGCTGCCGTTGATGACGATGTTCTGGCCGGTGCCGTTGTACAGCTGCTCGTAATGGATGTGCGGACCGGATGAGGCGCCGGTGCTCCCGGTCACCCCGATCTGCTGGCCTTGGGAAACGGCTGACCCGTTGGCGACCGAGTAGGCGGACAGGTGGAAGTAGTACGTCTTCCAGCCACCGCCGTGTTCGATCCGGATCCAGTTGCCGGCTCCACCGGCCTGGTACTCCCGGTACGCCGTACCGCCCGCGGATGCGAGCACCGGCGTACCGTTCGTGGTTCCCCCGTCGGAGCGGATGAAGTCGAGTGCACGGCGGACCTCAGCGGAGTGATGGCTGTAGGTCCAGCGTTGGCCACACGGGAACGGGGCCTTGAAATTCGGCGCGGCCTGCGCCTGGGTCGGTGCCGCCACCAGGGTGGCGGCACCGAGCAGGAGCGCGGCGAAAACTGCTAACAATTTTCTGGGCGGCATTTTTGCAGTGTCGCCCGTGAACAACAAACCACGCAAGAGGCTACGTGGTGAATAAATGTCAGGCGGTCTGGTCGGGGACCGGCTCGAGGGTCGGCTTGGCGTCTTCCTTGCTGCTCAGCGACTCGATCAGCTGCTTGGCGAGCGCGAAGCCCGAGCCACCCATGGTGATGGTCTTGACCAAGGTGTCCTCGATGCCCTGGGCACCGTTCAGGACGACCATGTTGCCGACCTTCTCGAACGACGAGGCGGCCGCGGCAACGATCTGCGGGTAGGCCTCGGCCAGCTGCTGCGCGACGACCGCGTCGGTGTTCGTGGCGAGCGCCTCGGCGCGGGCCTTGATACCGGCCGCCTCGGCCATCGCCTTCGCCTGGACGGCGGCGGCCTCGGCCTTACCGGTCAGCTCGGTCGCCTTCGCCTGCGCCTCACCGCGCAGCGTGACCTCGCGGGCGTTCGCCTCGGCGGCCGCGATCTGCGCGTCCCGGGCGGCACCGGCCAGCGTGCGCTGCCGGTACGCCTCGGCGTCGGCCGGCTTCAGCACCGACGACTCCAGCTGCTTCTCGGCCAGCGACGCGTTCAGCTTCGCGGTCTCGGTCTCGGCGACCACAACCTCCTGGCGGGCCAGCGCCTCGGCCAGCGGGCCGGACTGCGACGCCTTCGAGTTCGCCTGGTCGACCTCGGCCTGGTAACCGGCCTGCGCGATCGAGCTCTGCCGTACGGCGGCCGCCTTGGCCGCCGCGGCGACCTGCTCGCGCTCGGTGGCTTCCTTGTCCCGCTCGGCCTGCGCGATTCGTGCGGCGGCCTCAACGGCGGCGGCCTGCGGACGACCGAGGTTGCGGATGTAGCCGGACTCGTCGTCGATCTCCTGGATCTGCAGCGAGTCGACCACCAGGCCGAGCTTCTCCATGTCACCGGCCAGCGAGCCGCGGATGTTCGTGGTCAGCGTCTCGCGGTCGTGCAGCATCTCCTCGACCGTGGTCGAACCGACGATCGCCCGCAGGTGACCGGCGAACAGCTCGTGGATCGTGCCCATCACCTGCTCGTCGCTCTGCTCCAGGAAGCGCCGGGCAGCGTTCGCGATCGAGCCGTAGTCGTCACCGACCTTGTACGCCGTGACGCCCTTGATGTGCAACGGAATGCCCTGGCTGGACACGCAGGTGACGGTCAGCGGGGTCGCGCGGATGTCCAGCGGCAACCGCCGTACGGTCTGGAAACCGGGGAGGACCGCGGTGCCCCGGCCGACGACGATCTTGAAGCCGAGCGTCTCGTTGACCTGCTCGTTGCTCGAGTGCGCCCCGAGACCCGAGATGATGAGCGCCTCGTTCGGTTCGGCAACCCGCCAGACCATCCGGAAGATGATGAGCAGGACGACCAGGGCGACAGCGCCACCGATCAGGTACGTGAGCATTTCCCCTCCAGGGAACCCGTGAGTGTTAGAGCGCGCGCGAGACGTAGACCGTGCGCGGCGGGTCGAAGTCCACGACCACGACCTGCGCACCGACCTCGATCTCTTCGTCGACCGCGGGGTAAGCGTAGAAGGCTTCGGTGGCACCACGCACCGGCAACATCACTTCGCCGACGATTCCTGGTGCGATCCGCCCGATCACGCGTCCCCGCTTGCCAACCATGACGCCCCTCCGACGTACCGCTGCTGCTCCCGGTTCCGGATCTTATCCTCTGATGGCTCCCTCGGTTGCGCCCTTGATGAACTGCCGCGCGAAGACGATGAAGATCACGATCAGCGGCACCATCGCCATCAGTGCACCGGTCATCACCATCGAGTAGTCGACCCCGTGCGAACGGTTCAGGGTCGACAGCGCGACCTGCAGCGTCAGGTGATCGGGGTTGGTCAGCACGACCAACGGCCAGAAGTAGTCGTTCCAGGATCCGACGAAGGTGAAGATGCCCAGGAACGCCAGCGCCGGCCGGGCCGACGGCAGCGCCACGTTCCGATAGACCCCCAGGAAGCCGCAGCCGTCCAGCGTGGCCGCCTCGACCAGCTCGTCGTGGATGGAACTCGAGAAGTACTGCCGCAACCAGAAGATGCCGAAGGCATTGGCCGCGGCCGGGATGACCAGCGCCTTCAAGGATCCGACCCAGCCGAACGCCGCCATCGTCTGGAACTGCGGGATCGCCCCGAGCTGCGCGGGCAGCAGCATCGTCGCCAGCAGGATCACGAACAGCACGTTGCGCCCCGGGAACCGGAACTTCGCGAACGTGAACGCGGCCAGCGAGTCGAAGAACAGCACCAGCAGTGTGGTCGAGACCGCCACCACCAACGTGTTGCCCATCGACTGGAAGAACGCGACGTTCTCCAGTACGGCGCGGACGTTGTCGTCCAGCTGCGAGCCGAGAGTGAACTTCGGCGGGAACCGGTAGATGTCCGCGGTGGTGTTGGTTGCCATCACCAGCGTCCAGTAGAACGGGAACAGGCTCAGGATGCCCGCGACCGCCAGGACGACGTGCAGCGTGACACCGCGCCACTGCCACCTCACTGCTTACCCCTTCCGCCGACCAGCTTCCAGTTGATCGCCGTGAACAGCAGCACGAGCATGAAGATGCTCAGGGCAATCGCCGCGGCGTACCCGTAGTCGTTGTTGAGGAAGGCCTGCTGGTAGAAGTACATGACGATCGTCATGCCGCTCTGGCCGACACCGCCGCTGTTGCCGACCATGACCTGCGGCTCGGTGAAGGTCTGCAGGCCGCCGATGGTCGACGTGACCACGGTGAACAGTACGACGGGGCGCAGCTGCGGCAGGGTGATCGAGAAGAACGTCCGGGCCGGGCCGGCGCCGTCCACCTTGGCCGCCTCGTACTGCTCCTTCGGGATCGCCTGCAACCCGGCCAGATAGATGATCGTGTTGTACCCGGCCCATTGCCACACGATCATCGTCGAGATCGCGATCTTGATCCCCCACGGTTGCCCGAGCCAGTCCTGGGTCTCGATGCCGAGGGCCCGCAGTCCGGAGTTGATCAGCCCGAAGTTCGTGCTGAAGACGGCCGCGAAGAAGATCGCGGCCGCGACCAGCGACGTGATGTTCGGGATGAAGTAGGCGACCCGGTAGACACTCGAGAACCGGACAGCGGAGTTGAGCATCACCGCCAGCACCAGGGCGATCGCCAGCGTCGGGACCGTGGACATGAAGAACAGCACGACCGTGTTCTTCAGGGCCAGCCAGAACGTGCTGTCCTCGAGCAGGAAGGCGAAGTTCTGCAGGCCGACGAAGGTCCGCGGCGTGAACCCGTCCCATTTCTGGAACCCGAGCAGGATCGTCGAGGCCATCGGGTAGAGCCCGAAGACCAGGAACAGGATGTAGAACGGCGACAACGCCAGGTAGAACCGCCAGTACGACAGGACGCCGCGGCGGCGCCCTCGTCGTACCGGCTTGGTGGGAGCTTGTGCGGTCAGCGTCACTGAACGCCCTGACGTTTGCCGATCTGCTTGGCCTTCTCGACGGCCTCGGCCCAGCCCGCGTCGGAGGTCTTCTTGCCGACCTGCACCAGCTTCAGCGCGTCGGTGAACGGTACCGAGAGGGCCGCGTCCAGCGGGGCCTCGTACGCGATCGGAATGTCCTTGGCAGCCGGCCCGAACACCTCGATCGGCACCTGACCACCGAAGAACGGGTCGGCCGCCTTCAACTGCGGCTTGTCGTACGCCGCCGGCGTCGCCGGGAAGATCTGCGCGTCGGTGAACGCCTTGGCCTCGTTGTCCGCGCTCAGCATGTACTTGATCACCTCGAACGCGGCCTTCGGGTCGGGTGCGTTCTTGGTGATCGCCAGGAACGAGCCGCCGAAGTTCGCCGGGCCGCTCGGGGTCGGCGCGAGCCGCCACTTGCCGACGCTGGTCTTCGCGGCGGCCTTGACGTCGAGGGCGACCCAGGCCGCGCCGACGATGGTCGGCACGGTGCCCTGGTCGAGACCGGCGTTCCAGTCGTTCGACCCGCCGAGTGACCTGCCGTCCACCTTGAGCGTGATCGCCTTCACCGCGGTGTCCCACGCCTTGCGGATGTGGTCCTGGTCGCCGATGAACTTGTTGTCCTTGTCGATGTAGCGCGACGTGCCCTGGTTGACGATCGTGCCGTACATGTCGACCGCGTCCGCGACGATCAGCGCCTTCGGGTTCTTCGCCTTCAGCTGGACACCGGCCTGCAGGAAGTCGTCCCAGGTCTTGATCTGCTCGGCGACGGTCTTCGGATCCCCGGGCAGGCCGCCCGCGGTGAAGATGTCCTCGCGGTAGAACAGCGCGGTCGGGCCGATGTCGATCGGGATGCCGAGCACCTTGCCGTCCAGCGTCGTGGCCTGCTTGACCTTCCACTCCAGGTACTGGCTGAGGAAGGCGTCGTCGGCGCCGATCGTCTTCAGGTCCACGAACCGGCTCGCCTGCGGCAACAGCGAGGCGATGTCCTCACCCTTGATGCCGGTGATGTCCGGGATCGACGTACCGCCGCTGAACGTGGTCAGCAGCTTCTGCTTGAAGTCGCCGCCGACCTCGGAGTACTTGATGTGCTGGTCCGGGAAGTGCGCGATGGTGTCGTCCAGGACGGACTTGCCCAGACCGCCCGGCCAGCACCACAGCGCCAGGTTGCCGGTGGCGTTCTTCTTCGGCGTCGAGCCGGTGTCCATTCCGGACGAGCAGGCGACGACGGTGCCGCCGAGCACGGCTGCGAGGCCCCCAGCAAGCAGCGTTCGACGTGACAGATCCATGGTCTTACCTTCCTGAGTGTGCGCTGATCAGCGCTTCGAGGTGCCGGTCTTCGGGGTGTTCTCGCTGCCACTGGGCGAGGTCTTCCCAGCGCGGGGCGGCATCTGCGCCGCCGAGCTTGGTGACCGACAGCGCTGCGGTGAGGGCGGCGAAGCGGACCCGCTGCGCGAGCGGCAGGTCCCAGAGCGTGGCCGCGATGAAGCCGGCGGCGAACACATCACCCGCCCCGGTGGTGTCCGCCGCCGGGACTGAGAAGGCCGGTACGGCGACGCGCTCGCCGGTCCGGCCGTCGATCGCCTCGGCCCCGTGCGCGCCGTTGGACACGACGACCACCGGGACCTTCGTGGCGAGTGACTCCAGCGCCGCGCCCGGCGACGTCGTACGGGTGTAGGCCATCGCTTCGTCGGCGTTCGGGAGAAAGACGTCGACGTGCTCGAGCTGGTCGAGGACGGCGGGATCCCAGTGCTCACTCGGATCCCAGCCCACGTCGGCGAACACCAGACTCCCGGCGGCCTTCGCCTTGGCCAGCCACTCGTTCGGCCAGGGACCGATGTGGGCGGCAACGGCCTTGGCTCTGGGCGGCGTACTGATGAGGTCGTCGGCCGACAGCGGGGGAGTGGTACCGCGGGTGACCAGCGCCCGATCGTTGTCATAGGCAAGGGCCACGGTGAGCGGGGTCGGCCAGTTGCCGAGCTTGCGGGACAGGCTCAGATCAATGTGCTCCGCTTGCAGGCGATCCCACAGTCGTGCGCCCAGATCGTCGACCCCGAACGTCGCTGCCATCCCCGTGCGCAGCCCGAGCCGCGCGAGGGCGACCGCGAAGTTGGCGATGCCGCCGGGGCTCTCGTGCGAATCCGTCGCCCAGACCTCGGTGCCCGGCCGCGGGGGCGTGGGCAGGCCGAGCACCAGATCCTGGAACACCAGGCCTGATACGACCACGTCAAGCTCGTTCATGAGCTGTCCCACACTCCTGCAGGTCTGATCAAACTCTTGCGTGAATCTTGAACCCGACCGTCAAACTTTTCAATACCCAATCACGGTTGTGACTGAAAATGACAGAGTTTGCGTGATACGGTCGTGATGTGTTGCCGAAGCAGCGTCAGGACGAGATCGTGCGCGCACTCCGGGCCGACGGGGCCGGAGGTGTGAAGGTGCTGGCCGCCCGGTTGGGCGTCAGCGAGGCGACGATCCGTCGCGACCTCGAGCAGTTGCACGACGAGGGCCGGCTGACCCGGGTGTACGGCGGCGCTCTCGCCGTCGACGGCGGGGATGAGCCGTTCGCCGACGTGAACGCCGTCCATGCCGCGGAGAAGGACCGGATCGCGCGGCGGGCCGCCGAGCTGGTTCAGGACGGCGAGTCGGTGCTGCTCGATATCGGGACCACGGCCTTGCGCGTCGCCCAGCACCTGCATGGGCGATCACTGACTGTTGTCACGAGCAACCTTGCTGTGCTCGAGGAACTGCAGTACGACGAGTCGATCGAGCTCATCGTCCTCGGCGGTTTCGTCCGGCGCAGCTATCGCTCACTCGTCGGGTATCTGACCGAGGAGAGCCTGCGGCAGATCCACGTCGACTGGCTGTTCCTGGGCACGAGCGGGGTTCGCCCCGACGGCCGCGTGATGGACAGCACGATGATCGAGGTCCCGGTGAAGCGCGCGATGATCCAGGCCGCCGACCGTGTCGTGCTGCTCGCCGACGCGACCAAGTTCCCCGGTCACGGCGTCGCCCGCGTCTGCGAACCCGGCGAACTGCATACGGTCATCACCGAGCCCGCCGCCGATGAGGCGACCCGGGCCCAACTAACAGAAGCCGGCGCCCAAGTGGTGCTCGCATGAGCCTCGCACGCGGTGCGTGCTTTCGGACGTTACGACAGGTGGGTACGGAGTGAGACTGACAATCCTCGGCGGCGGCGGATTCCGCGTCCCGCTCGTCTACCACGCCCTCCTGGGCGACCACGGCCCCGGCCGCATCACCGAAGTCACCCTCTACGACACCGACCGAACCCGCCTCGACTCGATCGCCGCCGTACTCCGCCAGCAAGCGGTCGGCGTGCTGGAACCGCCTGTGGTGACCGCTACTACCGACCTCGACGACGCATTGCGTGGTGCCGACTTCATCTTCTCGGCTATTCGCGTGGGCGGGCTCGAGGGGCGGACTGTCGACGAGCGGGTGGCGCTGGATCTCGGCGTACTGGGTCAGGAGACGGTCGGGGCGGGTGGGATCGCGTATGGACTGCGGACGATTCCGGTGGCGACGGCGATCGCGCAGCGGATTGCGGCGATTGCTCCGGAGGCCTGGGTCATCAACTTCACCAACCCGGCCGGGATGGTGACCGAGGCGATGATCCCGTACCTCGGTGACCGCGTGATCGGGATCTGCGACTCACCCTCGGGTCTCGGTCGGCGGGCTGCGCTCGCACTCGGCGTGGATCCGGCGACCGCGTTCTACGACTACGCGGGGCTGAACCACCTGGGTTGGTTGCGCGGTCTGCGGTCCGGTGGGGTCGACCGGCTGCCCGAGCTGCTGACCTCCACGGAGGAGCTCACTTCCTTCGAGGAAGGGCGGCTGTTCGGGGTGGACTGGTTGCGGTCCCTCGGTTCGATTCCGAACGAGTACCTGCACTATTACTACTTCGCGCGCGAGACGCTGGCCGCCGTACAGGCTGTCCGGCAGACTCGCGGGACGTTCCTGCTCGAACAGCAGTCCGCGTTCTACGCCGAGACGACCCAGCACCCCGACCAGGCGCTCGAGCTGTGGCAAAAGACCCGCGCCGAGCGCGAATCGACGTACATGGTGGAGAGCCGCGAGGTCGCCGACGCAGGTGAACGCGACGAACGCGACATGGCCGCCGGCGGCTACGAACAAGTCGCCCTCTCCCTGATGCGCGCCATCGCCCACAACGAACGCGCATCCCTCATCCTCAACGTCCGCAACCGCGGCATCCTCCACCACCTCGACGACGACGCCGTAGTCGAAATCCCCTGCACCGTCGACGCCAACGGCGCCCTCCCACTCGCCGTCTCCCAACTGACCGACCACCAGGCCGGCCTGGTCACCGCCGTCAAAGCCGTCGAACGCTCCACCATCGAGGCCGCCACCACCACCTCCCGCTCCGCCGCCCTCCGAGCCTTCGCCTGGCACCCCCTAGTCGACTCCGTCACCGCCGCCCACCACCTCCTCGACGCCTACACCACCCACCTCCCCGACCTCACCTACCTCCGCCCCTAGCCACCCCGCCCCTAGCCACCCCGCCCCTAGCCACCCCGCGCCTAGCCACCCCCGCGCCTAAC
>NZ_BAAANF010000016.1:450449-497396 GCF_039529655.1 Kribbella yunnanensis
GTGCACAAAGAGCAGCGGGCCCACCTTTGGGCGGGGAGGGCGAGGGGGGCGTACGGCGAGGGGTGGGGGTACGGCGAGGGGTGGGGGGTACGGCGAGGGTGGGTGGGACCGGATTGGGCGGGTGGGCGGGGATCTGGCAGAATGGTTGGCTGAGTCCGTCCAGGTTTGTGCAGCCCTCTAACTCCACGGCCTGGCTCGGCCCATTCGAGCGGTTACTCGTTGTCCCCACGACGCCGTGCTGCTCACCCAGACATGTAATCCCAAGGGAGTTCCCGCAAACGTGGCAGTCAAGATCCGTTTGAAGCGCATCGGCAAGAAGCGTGCGCCGCACTACCGCATCGTCGTGATGGACGCCCGCAACAAGCGTGACGGCCGCGCCATCGAGGAGATCGGCAAGTACAACCCGAAGGCCGAGCCGTCGTTCATCCACGTCGAGTCGGACCGGGCGCAGTACTGGCTGGGCGTCGGCGCGCAGCCGACCGAGGCCGTCGAGGCCATCTTCAAGGCTTCCGGTGACTGGCAGAAGTTCAAGGGCCTGGAGGCTCCGGCCCCGCTGCGGGTCAAGGAGCCGAAGCGCGACAAGCAGGAGATCTTCAACGAGGCGCTGGCCGAGGCCCACGGCACGCTGAAGACCGAGGCCGTCACCGCCAAGAAGACGGCGAAGAAGGCCGCTGCCAAGGACGAGACCCCGAAGGCTGAAGCCGCTGAGGCCAAGGCCGACGAGGCTCCCAAGGCTGACGAGGCCGCTGCCGAGGCCCCGGCCGACGACGCCAAGGCCTGACGGTGATGGAGACCGAGGCGCTGGAGCACCTGGTCCGAGGCATCGTGGACAACCCGGACGACGTGAGCGTCCGGGCCCGTAACCTGCGCCGCGGCCGGACGCTCGAGGTGCACGTGCACCCCGACGACATCGGCAAGGTGATCGGCCGCAACGGCCGGACCGCCACCGCGATCCGCACGGTCGTCGGAGCGCTCAGCGCCGAGCAGTCGCTGCGCATCGACTTCGTTGACGAGTTCAACAAGCGGCCGCGCCGCTAGAGCTCCGCTGAAGGCCGCGTTTCCCACTGGGAGCGCGGCCTTCACGCATGTCTAGCTCCAGGCGCTCATCACGTGCTTGAGCCGGGTGTAGTCCTCGAGCCCGAAGACCGAGAGATCCTTACCGGTACCGGACTGCTTGAAGCCGCCATGCGGTAGCTCGGCCGGCAGGAGTTGGTGGCAGTTGATCCACACGGTGCCGAAGTCCAGTTCGGCGGCCAGGCGGGTCGCGCGGCCGTGGTCGGTGGTCCAGACACTGGAGGCCAGCGCGAGGTCGACACCGTTCGCCAGCCGGATCGCCTCGGCCTCGTCTCTGAACGGCTGCACGGTCAGTACCGGCCCGAAGATCTCCCGCTGGACCACGTCATCGTCCTGCCGCGCCCCGGCGATCACCGTCGCGTCCAGGAAGTACCCCGGTCCACGACCAGTGCCGCCGGCCACGATCTCCGCGTGCGCGGGCAGCCCAGTCAGGAACTCCTCGACCCTGCCTTTCTGATCCGCGCTGTTCAGCGGCCCGAACGCCACCTCCGGCTCATCCGGTGCCCCCGCCCGGCTGGCCCGGGCTGCAGCGCTGAGCTCGTCGACAAACTCGTCGTACGCCGATTGCTCGACCAGCACACGTGTTGCGGCCGTACAGTCCTGCCCGGCGTTGAAGAACCCCGTGAACGCGATCTCCTCAGCCGTCCGCCGCAGGTCGGTGTCAGCGAACACCAGCGCCGGCGCCTTCCCACCCAGCTCCAGGTGCACGTTCTTGAGCGTCGGCGCGGCCGCGGCCATCACCTCGGCACCAGCCCGCGTACTCCCGGTGATCGCCACCATGTCCGGCCGCCGGTGCGTCACCAGCAGCCGTCCGGTGTCCCGATCGCCGCAGACCACGTTCAGCACCCCCGGCGGCAACACCTCCTGCGCCAGCTCGGCCAGCCGGACTGTGCTCCACGGCGTCGTGTCGGCCGGCTTCAGTACGACGGTGTTCCCGGCCGCTAGCGCCGGTGCGATTTTCCAGATCGCCATCATCAGCGGGTAGTTCCACGGGGTGATCTGCGCGACCACGCCGACCGGCTCCCGGCGTACCGAGGAGGTGAAGCCGGTTTCGTACTCCGCCTGCGCGATCCCGCTCAATACCCGGGCCGCACCGGCGAAGAACCGCAACTGGTCGACGCAGGGGAGGAGTTCGAGCTCCCGCGTCGCTTTCCGCGGCTTCCCCGTGTTGCGGACCTCGCACTCGACAAGCTCATCCGCATGCCGCTCCACCAGATCCGCCAGCCCGAGAATCGCCCGCTGCCGCTCACCAGGCGTCGTACGCCGCCAGCCCCGGAACGCCTCGTCTGCCGCCCCGACCGCCGCATCCACCTCGGCCGTGCGCGACCGAGGCGCCGTACCAAGCACCTGCGCCGTAGCCGGATCAACAAACTCCATCGACGCCGCAGCCGTGCTGGCCTCGCCGCCGATCACGTTGGAGAGAGTAGTCACGCCCGCCTCCAGCCGCTCGAGAGATGCGTCGCGGGGTGGCGCTGGCTGAAGGGGGTCACTCTGCGGTCCCGTCGAGGAGGAGGTGGATGAGGGTTGGCCGGTCTGCGGTGAGGGCTGCGGCTGCTAGCTCGCCTAGTACGTCGATCGAGTCCGCCTCGACGCCGTACGCACCGATCGCGCGGGCCATGGCGGGGAGATCCGGTTGGTAGAGGTCGACTGCTTGCGGGGTGATGCCGCGGTCGACCATCTGTTCGCGGATTTCGGCGTAGCCGCCGTTGTTGACCACGATGATCGGGAGCGGCAGGCGGAGCTCGGTCGCGGTGACGAGCTCCTGGATGGTGAACATCGCGGCGCCGTCGCCGAACAGCCCGATCACCGGACGTTCCGGCTGCGCGACCTTCGCGCCGATCGCAGCCGGTAGGCCGTAGCCGAGGGTGGCGTAGCCGGTCGGGTACAGCAGCCGGTTGCTGGTCGTGAACCGCCAGTAGTGGACAGTCCCGTAGTACGTGACCTGTGAGCTGTCGCCCGCGATCACGGTATCGGCCGGGAGCGCGGCTTTGAGTGAGTCCTGGATCGCCGCCCACGGCCCGGCATCCCGGTCAGCATCAGCCCGAATCGCCTTCTGCCACTCGCTCACGTGCGAGGTGTCGAACTGCTGGGTGGTGAACTGGAGCGCCCGACGCGCATCACCCACGACCGCGAGATCAGCACGAAGGTTCTTGTGCAGCTGCTCCGGATCAACGTCGATGCGGACCACCTTGGCGGCCTGCGCGACACCACCCCACAGATCCGAGTCCCCAAGTTCGGTGCCCACGGCAACCACCAGGTCGGCCTCGGCAATCACCCGATGA
This sequence comes from Kribbella yunnanensis, assembly GCF_039529655.1. Taxonomy (NCBI): domain Bacteria; kingdom Bacillati; phylum Actinomycetota; class Actinomycetes; order Propionibacteriales; family Kribbellaceae; genus Kribbella; species Kribbella yunnanensis. The sequence continues at coordinate 453,806 of NZ_BAAANF010000016.1, forward strand.
GCCGCCGGCAGCCGGATCGACGCCCCCAGCGCAACCGGATCCGATTCGTCGACAACACCCTTGCCGTTCACAGTCGTCAGCACCGGTACGCCGTTAGCCGCCAGCGCGCGGATCTCCGCAGCCGCACCCCGTGCCCCACCACCCGCGACCAGCAGCGGCCGCCGAGCCCCCGCAAACGCCGCCTCGATAGCCGCCACCTCAACCGCCGTCGGCTCCCCAAACCCCGCCACCCCAACCGCGGTTGGTCCGGCGAACCCCGCCTCCTCAACCGCGGTTCGTCCGGCGACGGAGCGGCGTACCCACTCGCCTTCCAGGACGTCGACTGGCACTTCCAGGTGCACCGGTCGCGGTCGCCGGGATGTGAACCCGGCGAAGATGTCTGCGATGACTTCCGGCAGTTCGTCGGCGTTCTCCACGCGGATGCTTCGGTCGCACACCGCGTCCAGTGCGCCCTGCTGGTTCTTCAGCTCATGCAGCCAGCCGATGTCCTTCCCGACCGTCCCGCGCGGCGGGCCCGGCGAGATCGCGAGCGTCGGGACCGAGTCGGCGTACGACGTTGCGAGAGCAGTGATCGCGTTTGTGATCCCTGGTCCCGAAGTGGTGATCAGCACCCCCGCGCCGCCCGTCACCCGTGCGTACCCGTCGGCGGCGTACCCGGCCCCTTGCTCATGCCGCGTCACGACGTGCCGGATCCCCGACGATGGCAAATACCGGTAGATCTCCAGATTGTGCGTACCCGGAATGCCAAACACATGCCGCACACCCTGAGCCACCAGACTGTCCACGACGGCCGCGCCGCCTGTCACCGTCTCAGCCATCGGTCCGGGGCGCCATCGCGCTGATCAACTCGTACGCCGCATGCGCAGCCGCGATCCCAGTCACCTCAGCGTGGTCGTACGCCGGCGCCACCTCCACGATGTCCGCCCCAACCAGATTCAGCTCAGCGAAAGCCCGCAGCATCTGCAGCAACTCCCGACTGGTGATCCCACCCGCCTCCGGCGTCCCCGTCCCCGGTGCAAACGCAGGGTCCAGTACGTCGATATCCAGCGACACGTACGTCGGCCGGTCACCAACCCGCGCCTTGATCCGGTCCACCGCCCCACGCCACCCGTGGTCGTCGAACTGATGCGCCCCGATCACCTGGAACCCCAGCACCTGGTCATCAGTCAGATCCTCCCGCGAATACAGCGACCCGCGGATACCCACATGCAGCGACCCGGTCTGGTCGATCAGCCCCTCCTCAGATGCGCGACGGAACGGCGTACCGTGCGTGATCGGCGCACCGAAGTATGTGTCCCACGTGTCCAGGTGCGCGTCGAAGTGCACGACCGCGATCGGCCCGTGCGCCTCGTGCATGACCCGCAGCAGCGGCAGCGCGATCGTGTGGTCGCCACCGATCGTCAACGGCTTCGCGCCGAACCCAATCACCTCACGCACACCCGAGTCGATCTGCTGCACCGCCTCGAGAATGTCGAACGGATTGCACGCGATGTCACCAGCATCGGCTACCTGTTGCAGCGCAAACGGCTCCACATCCTGCACCGGGTTATAGGGACGCAGCAGCTTCGACGACGCCCGGATATGCCCCGGCCCGAAACGCGCGCCAGGCCGGTAGCTGACACCGGAATCGAACGGTACGCCGATCACCGCGACATCCGCGCGGTCCACCTCGTCGATCCGCGGCAACCGCGCGAACGTGGGCGGGCCGCCGTACCGGGGGATCCTGGTTGCATCAACAGGGCCTTGGTTATCGGTCATCTCAGAGCACTTTCTGCAGGAAGGTCCGGGTCCGGGCGTGACTGGGATTGCTGAGCACCTGCGCGGGTGGGCCGGCCTCGACGACGACTCCGCCGTCCATGAAGACCACCCGATGGCAGACCTCCCGGGCGAAACCGATCTCGTGCGTGACCACGATCATCGTCATCCCGTCGGCAGCAAGGCCCTTCATCACCTCGAGCACCTCGCCAACCAGCTCGGGGTCGAGCGCGGAGGTCGGTTCGTCGAAGAGCATCAGCGTCGGCCGCATCGCGAGCGCACGGGCGATCGCCACGCGCTGCTGCTGACCGCCGGACAGCTGGGCCGGGTACGCCGCCGCCTTGTCCGCCAGGCCAACGCGGTCGAGCAGATCGAGTGCCTGCTGCCGCGCTGCCACCCGGGTCTCCCGCTTGACGAACACAGGTGCTTCCATGACGTTCTCAACGGCGGTGCGGTGCGGGAACAGGTTGAACCGCTGGAACACCATTCCGACATGGCGCCGAGCCGCTGCGGTCTCCCGCGGCCGCAGCTCATACTTGCGACCGCCATGGCGCCGGTAGCCGACCAGTTCGCCGTTCACACTGATCTCGCCGCCGTCGATCCGCTCGAGATGGTTGATACAGCGCAGGAACGTGCTCTTGCCGGAACCGGACGGCCCCAGCAGCGACACGACCTCACCGGCCCCGACCGTCAGGTCGATCCCCTTCAGCACCTCGACGTCGCCGAACGACTTCCGCACGTTGACCGCCTCGACCATCATCGGAGCACTCCACGGCTCATGCGGTTCTCCAACCGGTTCTGGACGATGGTCAGGATCGTGGTCAGGACGAGGTACCAGAGACTGGCCACGATCAGCAGCGGGATCTGCTGGAAGTTGCGGCCGTAGATCAGCTGGGCGGTCGTGGTGAGCTCAGGTAGCCCGATCACCAGCACCAGCGATGTCAGCTTGAGCATCGAGATCGTCTGGTTGGCTGTCGGCGGCACGATCAGCCGGGCCGCCTGCGGCAGGATCACGCGCCGGTAGGTGATCCACGGACTCATGCTGAGCGCCTCGGCCGCCTCGCGCTGCCCGGAGTCGACCGATCCGATCCCGGCCCGGACGATCTCGGCCATGTACGCCGCTTCGTTCAGTCCGAGCCCGAGAATCGCGGCCGTGAACTGGGTGATGACGGTGTTCGTCGGCCAGCTGATCAGGTCGGGTCCACCGAACGGCAGTCCGATACTGATCTGCGGTACGACAGTGCCGAGGAAGAACCAGAACAGCAGCTGCACGAGGATCGGCGTACCGCGGAACAGCCAAACGTAGCCTCCGGCAACAGATCGCAGTACCGGGTTCTCGGACAGCCGCATCACCGCGAGGATCGTGCCGAGTACGACACCGACGAGCATCGCGATCACGGTTAGCTGCAGCGTCTTGACCAGGCCGAGCATGATGGACTTCTCGAACAGGTACCCGGCCACCAGATCGAGCCGCAGCTTCGGCGCGGTCGCGACGAAGTGCACGAACACGGCCAGCAGGAAGACGATCACGGCGGCCGCGACCCAGCGGCCTGGATGCCGGAGCCGGACGATCGGCTCGTCGGCGGTGCTCATCTCACTTGCCCTGGTTGATCGGCGCGTCTTTCAGCGCCTGGTCGGTGAGATTCCACTTCGCCAGCAACGCGTCGTACGTGCCGCTCTCGATGACCTTCTTCAACGCGGCCTGCACGGCGTCGCGCAGCTTCGGATTGTTCTTCGGCACAGGGATGCCGACCGGCAGCGTGTCGAACGGCTTACTCGCGATCTCGAACGCGTCCGGCGTCTGCTTCACGTTGTAGGCCAGCGTCAGGTCGAGAGCCAGTACGGCGTCCGCGCGGCCGGACTGGAGTGCCTGGACCGCGCTCGCCTGATCCGGGAACGGCAGCTTGGTCAGCTTGCACTCTTTCGCGATGTCGTCGGCGGTCAGGTCGCCGGTCGCGCTCTTCTCCACCGCGACCGTGCGCCCGCAGAGATCCTTCTTCTCCTTCAAACCGTTCTTGTTGCCCTTGACAACCATGAAGGTGACACCGGAGTTCAGGTAGTCGACGAAGTCCACCGTCTCCTGGCGGGCCTTCTTGTCGATCATGCTGGTCAGCGCGAGGTCGTACCGGCCCGCGTTCAGACCGCCGATGATCCCGTCGAAGTTGGTGTTCTGGAACTCGAACTTGACGCCGAGCACCTGCCCGAGCGCCGCGCCGAGATCCGCGTCGAACCCGAGCACCGTTTTGTTGTCAGCGGCAAAGAACTCCATCGGCGGGAAGCTCACCCCGGAGGCGACCCGGACGGTCCCGGCCTTCTTGATCGGGTCGGGCAGGAGCGCGGCCGCAGCCTCGTCCTTGGTCAACGTGGGAGTCGAGGACCCGCCGGCCGGGGATTCGACCGCGTCGGGCGCCGCACACGAGGTGACGACGAGGGCCGCGGCCAGCGTGGCGGCAAGGGCGAAGCGTGGAATCCGCATGGTGAGTTCTCCCGGACGGTCGGGCCGATGTTTCGAGAATGTTTCATGACAGGCAACAAAGGTTGTCGTACGAGCATCGGGGGCGGCATGATGGGGTGTCAAGGACTCACACTTTGTTTTCCGCCTGATGGAAGGACCTTCGATGCGTCCGTTGCCGGTGTCGCCCTCGAACAACGAGATCCGGATCGGCTCCCGCCTGCGGGCCGCCCGGCAGGCGCACGGCTACACGCTCGACCAGCTCGCATCCGCAGCCGGTCTGACCAAGGGCTTCCTCAGCCGCGTCGAGCGCGACGAGACCTCCCTCAGCGTCGCCTCGCTGATCACCCTGTGCGAAGTGATGAGCCTGGACGTCGGCTCACTCTTCACCGTCCCGGACGTCGCGCTGGTACGGCGAGATGGCGCACCCGCGATCAACCTCGGCGGAGCCGGTGTCGACGAGCGCCTGATGACGCCGCGCGGCCAGTCCCGCGTCCAGGTGGTCCACACCGACGCCGAACCGGGCGGAACCGGCGGTTCGGACTTCTACACGATCAACTGCGAGTACGAAGTCGTCTACGTGATCACCGGCGGCATCGAGATGCTCTTCACCGACCGCCGCGTCCAACTGTCCGCCGGCGACGCCCTGACCTTCCCCGGCGGCGAGCCGCACACCTGGGTCAACTCCAGCCCCACCGAACCAGCCGAGCTCATCTGGGTCCTGACCCCTGCACCCTGGAGCGGCAGCGCCTGAGACACTGTGGCGTTGTCTTCTGAGAGGAACTAGCAGTGCTGGTGATTGTCGGCCGGATCGGCCGGGCGCATGGGATCAAGGGCGAGATCGGCATGATCGTCCGCACGGACGAGCCCGACCTGCGGTTCGCAGACGGTGCGAAGCTGGTCACGACCTCCAAGCCGCCGCGGACGCTCACCGTGGACTCCAGCCGTTGGCACAGCGGGCGGCTGCTGGTGAAGTTCGTCGAGTCGCCGGACCGGACTGCTGCGGAGTTGCTGCGGAACCTGGAGGTCCAGGCCGAGATTGGTGAGGACGAGCGGCCGGAGGACCCTGAGGAGTTCTACGACCGCGAGCTGATCGGTCTGAAGGTTCGCACCACCACTGGTGACGAGGCTGGTGAGGTGATCGACGTGGTCCACCTGCCGTCGCAAGACCTGCTGGAGATCCGCCGGCCGGGCGGCAACGCCGTACTGGTGCCGTTGGTCGAGGAACTGGTGCCGGAGATCGACCTGGACGCGAAGTACGTGACTGTCGCGGACCGGCCCGGTCTGCTCGACCCTGAGGGTGCAGAGGTGGTTCCGTCGGAGCCGGGAGACGCAGGCCGATGAGGTTGGACGTTCTCACCATCTTTCCGGAGTACCTGGCTGCGCTGGACGTTTCGCTGGTCGGCAAGGCCGCGCAGAGCGGACTGCTCGACGTACGGCTGCATGACCTGCGCGAATGGACCTACGACCGGCACCGCACTGTCGACGACACCCCGTACGGCGGTGGCGCGGGCATGGTGATGAAGCCGGAGCCATGGGGTGAGGCGCTGGACGCGGTCGCGCCGCCTGACGGCCCCACGCAACCCCGACTGATCGTGCCGACGCCTGCCGGGCGGCCGTTCACCCAGGCGCTCGCCTACGAACTGGCCGAGGAGCCCTGGCTGGCCTTCGCGTGCGGGCGGTACGAGGGCATCGACGCCCGAGTGGCGGCGTACGCCGGTGAGCGGATGCGCGTCGACGAGGTGTCGATCGGCGACTACGTGCTGAACGGCGGAGAGGTCGCCGTACTCGTGATGGTCGAGGCAGCGGCCCGGCTGCTGCCCGGTGTGATCGGCAATCCGGAGTCACTGGCCGAGGAATCACACTCGGGCGACGGACTGCTCGAGTACCCGGTCTATACGAAGCCCGTGAGCTGGCGGGGTCACGACGTACCGGAGATCCTGCTGTCGGGGAACCACGGCAAGATCGCCGAGTGGCGGCATGAGCAGTCCGTCAGCCGCACCGCCGAGCGCCGTCCGGACCTGCTCGCCGCGTGGGGCGACGTACTGGCCGGCAAGGGCGACGCTGACGCCGTTCGGATCCTCCCTGCCACGGCGGGCGATGCAGGAGAGATCCACACCCTGCAACTGGCCGCCTTCCTCTCCGAAGGACGCCTGTACGACGACTACTCGATCCCTCCGCTGGTGGAGACGGTCGACGCGGCGGCTGAGCGCCTCCAGCAGGGAACCGTCCTCAAGGCGGTCGCGGGCACCCGCATCGTCGGATCGGTTCAGCTGACGGTCGACGGCTCGGTGGCCTACATCGGCCGCATGATCGTGGCTCCCGACTGGCAGGGCCGAGGGCTGGGCAACCGCCTGCTGAAGACCGCCGAGAAGCTCGCCCCGGCAGAGGTGACGACGTACGAGCTCAACACCGGCGGGCTCAGTGAGCGGAACCTGGCCGTGTACAAGAAAGCCGGTTACCGGGAGTTGCGGCGCGAGGCGCAGACCCCGAAGGTCGACCTCGTCCACCTCGCGAAGCGCCGCCGCCGGAAGTGACCGCGATCACCCTGCGTGGCCGGGTCCAGCTGATTTCGTCACGGTGTGGGGCATGTGGCAAGATTGTCTGCTGCTGCTCTTTCGGTGCTCCTGCCACAGGGGGTGACCACCGATCTGGCAGCTTTTCGATGAACTTCACCAACCACCTTCGCGGGTGACCTGTGGCACGCGCGAGAGAAGAGACACCTGATGAGCAACATCCTGAACGAGCTCGACAACGCGAGCAAGCGCGACGACATCCCGGCCTTCCGCGCCGGTGACACCGTGAACGTGCACGTGAAGGTCGTCGAAGGCAACCGTTCCCGCGTCCAGGTGTTCAAGGGTGTCGTGATCCGCCGCCACGGTGGTGGCCTGCAGGAGACCTTCACGGTCCGCAAGGTCAGCTTCGGTGTCGGCGTCGAGCGCACGTTCCCGCTGCACACCCCGATCGTCGAGAAGGTCGAGGTCGTCACCCGCGGCGACGTCCGCCGCGCCAAGCTGTACTACCTGCGCGAGCTGCGCGGCAAGGCAGCCAAGATCAAGGAGAAGCGGGACAACGTCCCGGCCTCCTGAGCCAACGTAACGACGACGGTCACCTATGGCGCCGAGCACTGCGACTCGCGCTCGCCCGCGCTCGGCACCCCGCAGGGCTCGTCGCAGCAAGGGACGTCACCGCAGGCTGAAGCAGCGGAATCCGCTGCTCAGCCTGCTGACCGAGATGACCACCGTGACGGTGCTCGCACTCGTCATCACGGTGGTGCTGCGGCTGTTCGTCGCAGAGGCGTTCTACGTGCCGTCGGAGTCGATGTACGACACGCTCACCAAGGACGACCGGATCCTCGCCGAGAAGATCAGTTACCTGCATCGCGACGTCGACCGCGGTGACATCATCGTCTTCAAGGACCCGGCGAACTGGCTGAACGAAGCGCCGGCCATCCCGGGCCCGTTCCGGCGGATCGGTGAGTTCGTCGGCATCATGCCGCGCAGCGGTGAGGGTCACCTGGTGAAGCGGGTGATTGGGCTGCCCGGCGACAAGGTGATCTGCTGCGACCGCAACGGCCTGGTCACGGTGAACGGGATCGCCCTGGACGAACGCGAGTACCTGCTCAAGGGCGCACACCCCTCCGACATGCCGTTCAACGTCGTCGTACCACCCGGTCATCTGTGGGTGATGGGCGACAATCGGGCCCAGTCGGCGGACTCCCGTGCCCATATGGGCGGCCCCGGTGGCGGGTTCGTCCCGATCGAGAACGTGGTTGGCCGGGCCTGTTGCGTAATCTGGCCGTCTGACCGGATGACGATGCTGCGTCCTCCGGAAACCTTCAAGAAGCCGGGGCTGAAGAAGTGACCGATACACCGACGAAGACGGACGCCGCCAAACCCGCCCATCGTTCGGGCTTCGCGGCTGCCGCCCGCGAGTTCGTGCTGATCGTCGTCGGGGCGCTGATCGTCTCCTCGATCCTGCGGGCGTTCGTCGGCCAGATGTTCATCATCCCGAGCGAGTCGATGGAGAACACGCTGCTGGTCGGTGACCGGGTCGTCGTCGAGAAGATCACCGACGTCAAGCGCGGCGACGTGGTCGTCTTCGAGGACCCGGGCGGCTGGCTCGGCGCCGAGGAGAGCGGCCAGAAGCGCGGCTCGATCGGCCGGTTCTTCGAGGTCGTCGGCCTGCTCCCGGACTCCAGCCACGGTCACCTGATCAAGCGCCTGATCGGGATGCCGGGCGACAAGGTCGAGTGCTGCGACACCAAGGGCCGCCTGCTGGTGAACGGCCAGCCGCTGGAGGAGACCAGTTACCTGTACCCCGGTGACGCCGCCTCGCAGATGGAGTTCCAGGTGACGGTCCCGGCCGGCCGGATCTTCGTGATGGGCGACCACCGCTCCGCCTCCGGCGACTCCCGCGTGCACCTGCAGGACGTCGACGCCGACGGCGGCAACCCCGGCGACGCGGCCTTCGTCCCGCTGGACAAGGTGACCGGCCGCGCGATCCTGGTCGTCTGGCCGGCCGGCCGCTGGGCCAAACTCGGCGTACCGGACACCTTCAAGGCCGTCCCCGCCGCCGCGGGCCCGCCACCGGCCAAGCCCTCGATCTCCCTGACCCCGCCACCCAAGTAGCGCCCGCATTCGTCGGTGGGATTGCCTAGGGTGGTCTGTGTGATGCGGAGGCTTGGATGAGCGTGTTGCCCCGGGGGAGCACGGTACGCCGTGACGCCGGGCTCTACGGGTATGAGCGAGCGCTGCGCCGGGTCGGCCTGGACCCGATCGCCGGCGTGGACGAGGCCGGCCGCGGACCGTGCGCCGGCCCGCTGGTCGCGGCCGCGGTGATCCTGCCCGACGGCAAGCGCGGTCAGATCCCCGAGCTGGCCGATTCCAAGTTGCTCACCGCCAAGGCCCGCGAGCGCTGCTACGAGGAGATCCGCAAGCGGGCAGTGGCCTGGTCGGTGGTCTCGATCGAGGCCCCGGAATGCGACCGCCTCGGCATGCACGTGGCGAACCTCCAGGCGCTCCGCCGCGCCCTGTTCCGCCTCGACGTCCGCCCGTCGTACGTGCTGACCGACGGTTTCGGCGTCGACGGACTCGGCGTACCGGGCCTGGCGATCTGGAAGGGTGACCGCGTGGCGGCTTGTATCGCCGCCGCATCCGTGATCGCCAAAGTGACCCGGGACCGCGTGATGGAACACTGGGACAAGGAGTACCCGCAGTACGGTTTCGCCATCCACAAGGGCTACTGCACCCCCGAGCACCAGGCGGCACTGGACGAATACGGCCCGTGCCCACAACATCGACGGCGGTTCGAGAATGTCCGCCGCAGTCTGCGGCCCGATATGGGACAGAATGTCACCAGTCCCACCGGAGTGGAGAGCGGTCGATGAGCGAGCGTAGCGAGCGAACAATAGACAGAGCTGCCCCAGCGCTCATGACGGAGCCGAGCGCTAGCGAGGTGGAGGCATGAGTGCAGATGATCTCGAGAAGTACGAAACCGATATGGAGCTGCAGCTCTATCGGGAGTACAAGGACGTCGTCGGGATCTTCAAATATGTCGTAGAGACCGAACGGCGCTTCTACCTGTGCAACGCCGTGGACCTCAAGGTCCGCACCGAAGGCGGTGACGTCTACTTCGAGGTGACGATGGCCGACGCCTGGGTCTGGGACGTCTACCGTTCCGCCCGCTTCGTCAAGAACGCCAAGGTCGTCACCTTCCGCGACGTCAACATCGAAGAACTGGCCAAGTCCGACCTGGAAGTCCCCAAGGACTCAGACTTCGGCCGCTGACCCCGCGAACACCCGCCGCCCCGGGAGGTTCTGACGTGAGCTACGTCTACGTGATGCCTGCGGACCACGACCCGCAGCGGCAGGTTTCCGCGTCACACCAACGCACTGCCGAGCGGACACCGCTCGGCAAGGTGCTGCGATGGGTGGCCGAAAAGTCGGTCAACGAGGTCCTGGATGCCGTACTCCGGTTGTTCCTGCAAGGCGGCTGGCCCGTCCGTCTGGCTGGCTCGATCGTCACCGGAGTCGTCGCGGCCTCGGTCGTGTGGCTGGCGTCGGGCACCGTCCTGTCCACGCTCCTGGGGTCAGTCACGGCCACCGCAATCGGCGTCGGCGCGGCTGCCGGACTCGCAATGGGCTTCAGCGGCGGTCTCCTCGCGGGTGCCGGCGCCGGCTGGCTGCTCGCGATAGCTGCCGAGTCAGTCAGCACCGAGCTCACCAAAGACCGCCTCGGCCTACACGTCGGCACCTGGATCGCCTGGTCCCTAGCCGCCCTGGTCGGCGGCCTTGCCGGCTGGCTGGTCGGCCGCCTGACAGACCTAGCCGAACGCCGCTCACCCACCGCCGGTCTAGTAATCCGCATCCTGGGCTACCTCCTACTGTTCGCAGCAACCGCAGTCGTCCTGGTCCGAACCGGCACCTCCACCGCCTTCTGGAGCACCCTAGAGACCCCCGCCGAAGCAGTCGGCCGCCAATCCAACGCCTTCGCCCTAGGCACCGCGGCCGGCATCATCAGCGGCCTAGCAGCCGCCACCTACCTCCGCTGGCTCCTCTCCCCAACCAGCCGAACCCATCAACCGCACCCCACACCCGGCCGGATCCGACCACTCCCCACGCCCGGCCCCTTCCACCGTCGCCACCTCCCCCTGGCCCAAGCAGTCCTAACAGCCCTGACCATCACCCTCGCCGCCAACGACCCCACCCCAGCCAGCAACCTCCCGACAACCGCCGTACTCATAGCCGCCATCTGGACCCTCCCCTGGACCCTAACCCTGGCAATCCACGCCACCACCCACCTCCACCACCGCCTCACCCCCTGAGCCGCCCGCTGAGCCCGCCGCTCAATCTCATGACCCCACACGAGGTTGGTTAGCCGGTTCGGAGTGCACCCAGGCGGTGCTGTCCGGCGGTGCCGGGGAGCGCTACCCCACCGAATCGGCAGGCAGGACTCCCCAGTGTTGTGGGACGGGGTGGCGATTCTCCCCGAACCTGGTTTGGGGAGGGTGTCGAGCCGGTTCGGGGTGGATCGGGGACGTATTTGGGGGGATCCTCCCCGGATCGCGGCAGCTTCGGTTGACACCACCCGAACCGCCTAACCGGGCTGGCGGGTTAGGCACCAGCCGGTGGCGCTTTGGTGGACGAGGTTGAGGGCGGTTAGGGCTTCTAGGGCGTCTTGGGTGGTAGGGAGGTCGAGGCCGGCTGTGGTGGCTATGCGGTGGGTGGGGGCTGGGGTCTGGACGGGGACGGCGTCGAGGGTGCGGCGGAGCTCGTGGGACAGCTCGTCGAACGGGGTTTTGGGGGAGTGCCGGTATGAGGTCAGCCCGGTGCCCAAGGGTGAGACCGCCTCGATGATCTCGGGGACGTCGGTGACGAGTACGGCGTCTCGCTCGCGGATCAGGAGGTGGCTGCCTTCGGACATGCGGGACGTGATGGGGCCAGGAACCGCCATCACTGGGCGGCCGCACTGCTCGGCCCAGCCTGCGCTGTTCAGCGCTCCACTGCGGACTGCTGCCTCGACGATCAGTGTGCCTTGGCTCGCGGCGGCGATCAGGCGGTTGCGAGCGAGGAACCGCAGCTTGCTCGGTGAACACCCCGGTGACAACTCGCTGACCACGAGCCCCTGCTCGACGATCCGGCTGAACAACGCCGAGTTGCTCCGCGGATAGCTCTTGTCCACCCCACAAGCCAACACCGCGACGGTCACACCGCCTATGGACAGAGCCCCGCGATGAGCAGCCGCGTCGATCCCGTACGCCCCGCCCGACACCACGGCGTACCCCTTGCCCGACAACCCAGCCGCCAACTCACCAGCAACATGCGACCCGTACGACGAGCAGGCCCGGGCCCCGACAATCGCGACCGACTGCTCAAGCACCTGCCGCAGGTGTGCCGGCCCCCGCACCCACAACCCGAACGGCACTCCAGCCCGCCGGCTCAACTGTCCCGCCTCCGCCAGCACCTCCACCTGCTCGGGCCACTCGTCGTCCCCCGGAATCACGAACCGCGCCCCCACAGCCGCCGCCCGCTCCAGGTCCCGCTCCGGCTCCACCTTGGCCATCCGCGTCACCCATCGCTCCGTCCCCACCTCCTGACGCCGCAACCGCTCCCACATCTCCACCACCCCAACCCCCTCGAACACCTTCAACGCCGCCAGATCCCCCGGCTCGATTACCCGCCCCAACCCCACCCGAGCCAACCGCTCCGCGTCCCCGCCACCCCCAACCCCAGCCCGAGGAACCCCGTCCGCCGACCCACCTCCGCCAAACTCGTCGACAAAACGGCTCTGGATAGTGGTTGCTGGGGCGCAGGTGGGGGTCATGAGGGGGTTCCTTTGAGGGGGCGGGTGTCGGACAGAGGGGTGAGGGTTTCGCCGGTGCGGAGTTGGAAGGCTTCGTGGGTTAGTTCGAGGGTTGGCTGGGGGAGGCCGCGGAGGTCGGCGAGGGTCCAGGCGAGGCGGACTACGCGGTCGAAGCCGCGGCCGGTGAGGCGGCCGGTGGAGTAGTGGTCTTCCAGGAGTTGCTGGGCTTTCGAGTCGAGGGGGAAGTCGCGGCGGAGGACGGCGCCGGGGACCTGGCTGTTGAGGGTCCATGGGCTGTTGCGAAAGCGGGCGGATTGGCGATCTCGGGCGGCCTGGACGCGGGCGGCTACGGCGGCTGTGGGCTCGGAGGATTCTGTGTCGGCGCTGCTGCGGCCGGCGGGGAGGATCTGGCGCTGGATGTCTAGGCGGTCTTTGATCGGGCCGCTGATGCGTTGTCGGTAGCGTGCGAGTGCTTGGGGTGTGCAGTTGCAGACGGCCTGCCGGACGCCGGACATGCCGCAGGGACAGGGATTCGCGGCCAGGACCAACATGAAACGGGCTGGGAATTTCGCCACCGCCGCCGATCGATGAACCTCGACGAAGCCGGACTCCAGCGGCTGCCGCAAAGTGTCCAGAGTCAGCGGATGCATCTCGGGGGCCTCGTCGATGAACAGGATTCCGCGATGTGCACAGCTGATAGCTCCCGGGCGAGGTACGCCCGAACCGCCGCCGACCAGGCTCGACAACGACGCCGTGTGATGGGGCGCGATGAACGGTGGCCGCGAGACCAACTCAGCCTCTCCGGTGAGCATCCCGGCCAGCGAATGCACCGCCGACACCTCCAGCGATTCGTCGGTACTGAGATTCGGCATCAACCCCGCCAGCCGCTCGGCCAGCATTGTTTTGCCCGAACCGGGCGGGCCGTGCAGGAACAGGTGATGACCACCTGCGGCCGCCGCTTCGATCGCTCGCCGGCCCTCGTCCTGCCCGATCACGTCGTGCAGATCGACCTCCGGGACCCGAGTCAGCGACTCCGACAGCAGTCGTGGCTCGGGATGCGGAGCTGCCTCGTCCGGAATCTCGACCCCGCGCAACAACGCCAGCACCTGCCGCAGTGACCGCACCCCATAGACCTCGATCCCCGGAACCAGCCGGGCCTCACCCGCATTCAGCTCCGGTACGACGATTCGGTCGAAACCGGACCTGGCGACCGCCAGCGTCATCGCGAGGGCACCGCGGACCTCCCGGATCCGGCCGTCCAGCCCGAGCTCGCCGATGATCGCGGTGCGCCGCGACGACACTGGCTCGACGACCCCGGCCGCCGCGAGTAGGGCGCAGGCGATGGCGACGTCGTAATGTGAGCCCGTCTTCGGCAGGGTTGCAGGGGAGAGGCCGATGGTGACCTTGCGGTCTGGGAACTTCTCACCGCTGTTGACCACGGCCGCGCGGACTCGGTCCCGGGCCTCCGAGAGCGAGGCGTCCGGCAGGCCGATCAGGGTGGTCTTGGGTAGGCCCTGAGCGATATCGGCCTCGACCTCGACCAGATGTCCCTCGAGCCCGACCAGGGCGACGGACCACATGTGCGCGAGCGTCATCAGGCCGCCCCTCGCAGATGATCCACTTGTGGGGGAGCGCCTTGGGTGATCAGGACGGCGACGAAGTCGATCCGGACCGCCCGCGGCCGGACCTCGTGGCTGCGGAGCCAGGCGCCGGCCAGCTTCCGCAACGTGGTGAGCTTGCGGTACGTGATCGACTCCAGCGGCGACCCGTAACCGAGCCCTCGCCGGGTCTTCACCTCGCACACGACGAGGGTGTCGCCTTCGCGGGCGACGATGTCGATCTCGCCGATCGCGCAGCGCCAGTTGCGCTCGAGGATGACGAGACCTTGGTTCGTGAGATACCTGCTGGCGAGCTCCTCGCCGTACTGCCCAACCGCGTTGCTGGTTCGCATCGTTGACCACCTCCGACAGAGAAGATGCCGGGATGGAGCCTCGATTTCGGAACGACTTCGCCGCCTGTGGAAAACCACAGACGGCGAAGGATGTCCGGCGCGAAGTACGTCAGTTGCGCATGTGTTTACCGCGGGTGGGCTTCTGCTGATTCTGCTGGGGAGTGCGGATCGCCTTCAGCTCACCGGTGCGCTCCGGCTCCTGCCGGATGGCCTGCAGGCCGCCCGTCCCGGGGTCGGTGTCACCGATGTCGAACTCCCAGCTGTCCTCGTTGGCCAACCGGCTGTGCCAGCGTCCGTAGAGGCCGTAGATCGCCAACCCGACCGCCATCCAGATACCGAACTTGGCCCAGGTGCTGGTCTTCAGGTTGAGCATCAGCCACACCGTCGCGCCGAGCGACAGCAACGGGACCAGCGGCACCATCGGCACCCGGAAACCACGCTCGAGATCCGGCTCGGTGCGCCGCAGTCTGAGCACGCCGACCGCACAGAACGCGAAGCAGAACAGGGCCCCGATGACGAGCAGTTCCTCGAGTTGCAGCACGCTTGGGTAGAGCGTCAGGGCCACCGCGGCCAGACCGGCCACACCCGCGGCTCGGGCGGGCGAGGAGTAGACCCGGCTGACTCGTCCGAGGCTCTTCGGCAGCAGGCCGTCACGGCCCATGTTGAACAGCACGCGGCTCTGGCCGATCAGGACCACCATGATGACGGTCATCAGCGCCAGCAAGGCGCCGAGATTGACCACCTTGGCTGCCCAACCGACCCCGACTGCCGCCAGGGCACTGGAGACCGGGGCACTGCCACCGAGCTGACCGTACGGCCGCATGCCCACCAGGACGACGGCCATCGCGACGTACAGGATCGTGACGGCGCCGACGCCGAGCAGCATGCCCTGCGGGACCGTCTTGCGCGGGTTCCGGGCGTCCTCGGACGCGGTCGCGATCAGGTCGAAACCGATGTAGGCGAAGACGATCGTGCTCGCGGCGGTGAAGATTCCCATCGTCCCGAAGGTGCCGAACGACGAATCGAGTATCCAGCTGAACAACGTCGGACTCGCCGTCGCCGGCGCTGCTCGGGAGATCGGCACGAACGGCGTGTAGTTGTCCCAGTTGATGTGCGTCGCGCCGACCACGATCACCAGCAGGATGACCGCGACCTTCGCGACCACGACCACGGTCAGGACCCGGGCGGACAGCTTCGTCCCGGTGACGACCATCGCGGTGAGCAGGAGCAGCAGTAGCGGCGCGACCAGGTTGACCTTGGCCGTCGGGTCGAAGTACTTCGCCACACCGTCGGACAGGGTGATGCCGAAACTGTCCAGTGTGGCCAGCAGGTACGCCGACCAGACCCGGGCGACGATCGCGGCGGCGGTGACGAGCTCGAGCACGAGGGCCCAGCCGACCAGCCAGGCCCACATCTCGCCGAAGGTCACGTAACTGAAGGTGTAGGCACTACCCGAGACTGGGATCGTCGAGGACAGCTCGGCGTAACAGGCCGCGGCCAGCAGGCACACGATCGCCGCGATGACGAACGACAGGATCACGGCCGGACCGGCGGTCAGGGCCGCCTGGTTGCCGCTGATACTGAAGATGCCGGAACCGATCATCACGCCCAGGCCGAGAACGACCAGGTCGCGACGACCGAACAGGCGCGGCAGACGGTGCCGTGCATCCTCGACTCGAGTGAACGCCGACTCGACCGGCAGGCGCCGGCCTACGGTCTGTCCGTTCGCTGAGGGGGCCATGGTCAGGGGTGCCTCCGTTGCTACTAGGGCAATCGGGCCGAACAGTAGTCGACCCTCGGGCTATCGACCAGCCCTCCTCTTCTCGACGTCCGCGCGGTGGCTTGCGATGGCGGTCCCACTCCCGCATGGTCGAGGCATGACGCCGGGCGAAGTCAGTGCGAACCCGTCACCCACACCGGAGAGCACAGCCCTTCCGGAGGGTTTCACGGTGTTACTGACCGACTACGAACGGCATCTGACGGCGGAAAGAGACCTCAGCAAACACTCTGTCAGAGCGTACCTCGGAGACATCGCGGATCTACTCGATCATTTGATTCGGCTTGGTCACAACGATCTCTCGGGACTCGACATCCGTGGCCTGCGGTCCTGGCTGGCCAAGCAGCAGAGTCTGGGCAAGTCGCGGAGCACGATGTCCCGCCGGGCGACCGCCGCCCGGGTCTTCACCGCCTGGGCCAACCGGACCGGGCGGATCGCGACCGATCCCGGCGCACTGCTGGCGAGTCCGCGGCCGCACAAGAGCCTTCCGGGCGTGCTCAACCTGACCGACACGCGGGCCGTGCTGGACGCCGCCGCGGTCGCTGCCGACGACGGCAGCCCGGTCGGGCTGCGCGATCTCGCGATCATGGAGTTGCTCTACGCAACGGGTATCCGGGTCGGCGAGCTCTGCTCGCTGGACATCGACGACATCGACACGTCCCGCCGGGTCGTGCGGGTCTTCGGCAAGGGCCGCAAGGAACGCTCGGTCCCGTACGGCGTGCCGGCCGCCGCGGCGCTCGACCGCTGGCTCGTCGAGGCGCGCCCGCAGTTGGCCCGCTCCGGGAGTGGACCCGCGGTTTTCCTCGGGGCGCGGGGCGGTCGGATCGATCAGCGGGCGGTACGGCGGTTGGTGCACGAGCGGATCGCGGTCGTCGAGGCGCCGGACCTGTCGCCGCACGGCTTGCGGCACACAGCGGCGACGCACCTGCTGGAGGGTGGCGCGGACCTGCGTAGCGTGCAGGAGTTGCTCGGTCACGCTTCGCTGGCGACCACGCAGATCTACACCCATGTCTCGACCGACCGGCTCCGCAAGGCCTACGAACAGGCTCATCCGCGGGCCTGAGCGGAGGTGTGTCGCTGCACCTGGTGCGGCGGCGAGCGCCCGCGATGCGGCAGACTGCGGACTATGCGGGTTTCGGCGAAGTCTGACTATGCGTTGCGGGCGCTGATCGAGATCACCCAACGATGGGTGGCCAACGACCCCTCGGTGGTGTCGGCCGAGGAGCTCAGTCGCGCACAGGCGATTCCGCACGGCTTCCTGCAGGGCATCCTGGCCGATCTGCGGCGGGCCGGCATCCTGGCCAGCCAGCGCGGGCAGTCCGGCGGCTGGAAGCTCGCGGTGGATCCCAACGAGATCTCGGTCGCCGATGTGATGCGGGCCGTCGACGGGCCGATCGTGAGCATCTCCGGTGTGCGGCCGGAGAGCGTCGCCTACAACGAGCGGGCCATTGTCCTGCAGCGGGTCTGGATCGCCGCGCGGGCCAGCCTGCGTGACGTCCTCGAGCACACGACGCTGATCGACCTGGCCAAGAACAAGCTCCCGGCCGGGGTTGAGCGGCGCTCCAAGGACGACGACGCCTGGCAGGCGCGCGTCCCCGGTAGCTGACTGGTTGAGCGGCAACAGCCGGACCGGTCGGTCGGGGAGCAGGGTCAGCGGGTCGAGATAGCGCTCGCCCTCACGTAGACCCCAGTGCAGGCAGGTCGCGGGTGCGCAGTGCGATCCGGCGGCTGACAGGTGGCCGATGATCGTGCCGACGGTCACCACCGTCCCGGCGCGAACCGCGGGCACGACCGGTTGATACGTCGTACGGCGTGGGCCGGAGGCGACCGTGACCACGCCGAGCCCGGCCACCGAACCGGCGTACGCGACTGTGCCGGCTTGAGCCGCGAGGACGGGTTGACCAGGGGAGCCGGCCAGGTCCAGCCCGCGATGACCCGGGAGCCACGGCTCAGCGGGGTTGTCGAAGCCGTGGACGACGACGGGCCGGGGATCGAGCGGCCAGGCGGCGTCCGGAGGCGGCGCGAGGGCGGTCGGTAGGGCGAGGATGAGGCTGCAGAGGTTCATGCTTGGAAGATGCCGTTGAAGTGGGTGTTTCGCGGGCGCGAATTTGGTGCCTGTGGACAAGGTGGTCCCGGTTCGCTTCCGGTGGGGTTGGTCCCGTAGACTCTCCGTGGCGTCTCACCTCGCGTGGGGCGACTACGCATGCCCGCACCACTGTGCGACTCCCTCGGTCCCGGCCTCACCGCCTGGGATGGGGTCGGACGACGGGCATCAGGCGCGGCGGGCCGACCGGTCCGTTGCGAAACAACCGAGAGTGCGTTGCCCGGGGCGATACCTGGGGGCGCGCGACAGGAGGACCACCTCATGGCCGTCGTGACCATGAAGCAGATGCTCGAGAGCGGTGTCCACTTCGGGCACCAGACCCGGCGCTGGAACCCGAAGATGAAGCGATTCATCCTCACCGAGCGCAACGGCATCTACATCATCGACCTGCAGCAGTCGCTGTCCTACATCGACCGGGCGTACGAGTTCGTCCGCAGCACGGTCGCCGCCGGTGGCGCGATTCTGTTCGTCGGCACCAAGAAGCAGGCGCAGGAAGCGATCGCCGAGCAGGCGACCCGGGTCGGCATGCCCTACGTGAACCAGCGCTGGCTGGGCGGCATGCTCACCAACTTCCAGACCGTCAACAAGCGGCTCCAGCGGCTCAAGGAGCTGGAGCTCATCGACTTCGACGACGTCGCGGCCTCCGGTGTCACCAAGAAGGAGCTGCTGCAGAAGCGTCGCGAGCACGACAAGCTGCTCAAGACCCTCGGCGGTATCCGCGACATGGCCCGGGTTCCGGCCGCCGTGTGGATCGTGGACACCAAGAAGGAGCACCTCGCGGTCGACGAGGCGCGCAAGCTCAAGCTGCCGATCATCGGCATCCTGGACACCAACTGCGACCCGGACGAGGTCGACTTCCCGATCCCGGGGAACGACGACGCGATCCGTTCGGTCGGCCTGCTGACCCGCGTGGTCGCCGACGCCGTCGCCGACGGTCTGATGTCGCGTGGTGGCCAGGGCGCTGCCGCGGCCGGCGAGGAGCTGGGTGCCGAGGAGCCGCTGGCTGCCTGGGAGCGCGAGCTGCTGGAGAGCCAGAACGGCGCTGCGAAGGCCGACGAGGCCCCCAAGGCTGACGAGGCCCCCAAGGCCGAAGAGGCTGCGGTCGTGACCGAGGCTCCGGTTGCCGAGGCTGCTCCGGTTGCCGAGGAGACCCCGGCCGCCGAGGCCCTGAAGGCCGACGAGGCCTGAGACCCGCTGATCCTGCCGCCCGCCTCAGCGGGCGGCAGGGCACCGGACAGCTCCGCCCATCCAGCCGCATCGACACAGACGAGAGAACGAGGAATGGCGAACTACACCGCCGCTGACGTGAAGAAGCTCCGCGACACCACGGGCGCGGGCATGATGGACGCCAAGAAGGCGCTCGAGAGCACCGACGGCGACTTCGAGAAGGCGATCGAGGAGCTGCGCATCCACGGCGCGGCCAAGGCGCAGAAGCGCGGCGCCGAGCGTTCCGCGAGCAACGGCCTGGTGGCCGCGGCCGAGAACGCGCTGGTCCAGCTGAACTGCGAGACCGACTTCGTCGCCAAGAACGAGCAGTTCCAGCAGCTCGCGGCCGACATCGTCGCGCACGCGTCGGCCAGCAAGGTCGGCGACGCCGAGGCGCTGCTCAGCGAGAAGCTGGCCGACGGCAAGTCGGTCGCCGAGAACATCGAGGCCCTGGCCGCGGTCATCGGCGAGAAGCTCGAGCTCGGCAAGGTCGCCGTGTTCGACGGCCAGGTGACGGCGTACATGCACAAGCGCGCCGCGGACCTGCCGGCTCAGGTCGGCGTCCTGGTCGAGTTCGAGGGTGACAACATCGAGGCCGCCCGTGGCGCTGCCATGCAGGCCGCCGCGATGCGCCCGCTCTACACCACCCGCGACGAGGTTCCGGCCGAGACGGTCGCGAACGAGCAGCGGATCGCCGAGGCGACCGCACGCGAGGAGGGCAAGCCCGAGGGCGCGCTCCCGAAGATCGTCGAAGGCCGGGTGAACGGCTTCTTCAAGGAGGTCGTGCTGCTCGAGCAGCCGTCGGTCACCGAGAACAAGAAGACCGTGAAGGCGGTCCTCGACGAGGCCGGTGTGACCGTGAAGCGGTTCGCCCGCTTCGAGGTCGGCGCCTGAGGCGTTAAGGACCGACCAGCACAGCAACGCAACGAGGAGAGGCCGGAATCGTGACGGAAACCCTGGGTACCGAGACGAATCCGGCCTCTTCGCCGTATTCGCCCGCCTACCGGCGGGTGCTGCTGAAACTGTCGGGTGAGGTGTTCGGCGGCGGCAAGCTCGGCGTCGACCCCGACGTGGTGAACTCGATCGCCCGCCAGATCGCCGAGGTGGTCCAGGCCGGGGTGCAGGTCGCCATCGTCGTCGGCGGCGGCAACTTCTTCCGCGGTGCTGAGCTCCAGCAGCGCGGGATGGAGCGCAACCGCGCCGACTACATGGGCATGCTCGGCACCGTGATGAACTGCCTGGCGCTGCAGGACTTCCTGGAGAAGCTCGGCATCGAGACCCGGGTGCAGACCGCCATCACGATGGGCCAGGTCGCCGAGCCGTACATCCCGCGCAAGGCCGAGCGGCACCTGGAGAAGGGCCGCGTGGTCATCTTCGGTGCGGGTTCCGGGATGCCGTACTTCTCCACCGACACGGTCGCCGCCCAGCGCGCGCTCGAGGTCGGCGCCGAGGCGCTGCTGATGGGCAAACAGGGCGTGGACGGTGTCTACGACTCCGACCCGAAGAAGAACCCGGACGCGGTCAAGTTCGACCAGCTCTCGTACGACGACTTCCTGGCCCGCGGGCTGCGGGTCGCCGACGCGACCGCGATCAGCCTGGCCCGCGACAACGCGCTGCCGATCGTGATCTTCGGTCTCGAGGAGGGCAATATCGCCCGGGTCGTGCACGGGGACAAGATCGGTACGGTCGTCGCGCCGGGGTAGTACGCCGTACCGGGCCGCCGTACCACTAGGATCTGTCGAAACGGGCTGCGACGAGGCGGCCAACAGGGAAGCGAGGAATGTCGTGATCGACGAAGCACTCCGCGAAGCCGAGCAGAAGATGGCGAAGGCCGTGGAGGTCGCCAAGGACGATTTCGCCGCGATCCGTACCGGCCGCGCGCACCCGTCGATGTTCTCGAACATCGTGGCGGACTACTACGGTTCCCCGACGCCCCTGCAGCAGCTGGCCGGTTTCCAGGTCCCGGATCCGCGGACCGTGCTCATCTCGCCGTACGACAAGGGCGCGATGGCCGCGATCGAGAAGGCGATCCGCGAGTCGGACCTGGGCGTGAACCCGGGCAACGACGGCGCGGTCATCCGGGTCACGATGCCGCAGCTCACCGAGGAGCGCCGCAAGGAGTACATCAAGGTCGCCAAGACCAAGGGCGAGGACGCGAAGATCTCGGTGCGTTCCGTCCGTCGCCACGCCAAGGACTCGATCGACAAGTCGGTCAAGGACGGCGAGGCCGGCGAGGACGAGGGCAAGAGTGCTGAGAAGCGGCTGGACGGGATGACGAAGAAGTACGTCGACTCGATCGACCAGCTGCTCAAGCACAAGGAAGCCGAACTGCTCGAGGTGTGATGGGCGTCGAGAGCACGCCGCCCGCACCGAGTCCGAAACCCACGCCGGATCCGGGTCGCGCCGGGCGTAATCTGCCCGCGGCGATCGGGGTCGGCCTCGGCCTGGGTGTGGTCATCATCGGCTCCCTGTTCTGGGAGAAGGTGCTGTTCATCTTCGTCGTCCTGGCCGCCGTGCTGGTGGCCGTCGACGAGATGATCAAGTCGCTGCGCACCGGCGGCGCGGTGATCCCGCGGATCCCGGTCTTCGTCGGTACGGCGGCGATGCTGATCGCCGCGTACTTCGGGGGACCGATGGCGCTGCTGGTCGCGATGGCGGGCACGGTGCTGGCCACGATCTTCTGGCGGATGCCGGGCGGTTCGGTCGGTTTCGTCCGCGACACCAGCGCCGGGGTGTTCCTGATCGGATACGTGCCGCTGCTGGCCGGGTTCGCGATCCTGCTGGTCCAGCCGGACGCCGACGGGCCGCTGCGGGTGATGACGTTCTTCCTGGTGGTCGTCGCCAGCGATGTCGGCGGTTACGTGGCCGGCGTCCTGTTCGGCAAGCATGCGATGGCGCCGACGATCAGCCCGAAGAAGTCCTGGGAGGGTTTCGCCGGTTCGACGCTGTTCTGTGTCGGCGCCGGTATCGCCTCGGTCGTCTTCCTGCTCGACGGGGCCTGGTGGGTCGGCGCGATCGTCGGTGCGGTGGCCGTGGTGACCGCGACCGTCGGCGACCTCGGCGAGTCGATGATCAAGCGCGACCTGGGCATCAAGGACATGTCGAACCTGCTGCCCGGTCACGGTGGAGTGATGGACCGGCTGGACTCGCTGCTGGCGACGGCGCCGGCGGTGTGGCTCCTGCTGCATCTTCTGGTGAAGGGGTGAGGGTATGACGGTCGCACCGGATGGGCGGTCGCTGGTGGGTGACGTGGTCCGCCTGGATCGCTTGCAGGACAGCGACTACGACGAGCTGTACGCCGCGATCGGCAACGACGAGGTGTACGCCGGCGGCTTCGGCGGTGGCGTGGCGCCCAAGAGTGCGGCGGAGATGCGGGAGAGCTGGATCCCCGCCACGGCCAAGCGGTTCGCGTACGGCGTCCGGTTGGTTGCCGACGGCACCCTGATCGGTACGTCGGGTCTCGGCGACGTCGATCTGGCCAACGAGCGGATCCACCTCGGCTGGACGGGGTACGCGCCCGCGGTCTGGGGGACGGCGGTCAACCCGGCGACCAAGTTGCTGCTGATGCAGCACGCCTTCGAGGACTGCGGGTTCGGCCGTCTGAAGATCCAGACCGGTCTCAAGAACACCCGTTCCCAGGCCGCGATCGCCAAGCTCGGTGCGACGCGTGAAGGTGTGCTGCGCCGGCACATGGCGCAGGCCGACGGTTCGTGGCGCGACACCGTGGTGTTCTCGATCCTGGCCGACGAATGGCCCGAGGTGCGCAAGCGCCTCGAGGAGCGCATCAACCGCTAGCGAGTTCCGCCAACGCGGTGTACGAGGCGACCAGGTCACCACGGTCATAGGTGTTCGTGGTGACCAGGACCTCGTCCGCGCCAGTACGTCGTACCAGCCCGCCGAGCGCGGTGTCGACCTCGGCCGGGGTCCCGTAGATCTGGCCGGCCAGCGCGTTGTCGAAGAACTCCCGCTCTCTGCCGGTCATCTCGGTCGGGGGAGCGGACTCCAGCGGCGGAAACACCCCGCGCGTCCGCGTGTAGGCAGTCGCCCACGCCTCCGGCAGCAACAGGTCCCTGGCCTGCTCAGTCGTCGGTGCGACAGCCGCAGTCGCCGCCAGTACGACATACGGTCGCGAAGCCGAGGCGGATGGGCGGAACTCGGCCCGGTACCGCTCAATCAGCTGCACCAGCTCTGTCTCGCCCTTCACACCCGCGATCACCAAGGGCAGCCCGAACGACGCGGCCAGCGCAGCGCCCTCCCCGATGGCCAGGATGAACGCGGGGATGCGCAGACCCTCGCCAGGACGGGCGTGTACCTGCGGATGGGCCTGCTGAGTGCCGTCGAAGTACCCGAGGAGTTCCTTGAGTTGGTCCGCGAAGTCCTCGGCCGCGTCCTTCTCGACGCCTAGTGCGCGGCGGATGCCGTTGGTGAAGCCGACCGAGCGCCCCAGACCCATGTCGATCCGGCCCGGGTACAGCGACTCCAGCACGCCGAACTGCTCGGCTACTACGAGCGGCTGGTGGTTCGGCAGCATCACGCCGCCGGTACCGACCCGGATGGTGTCAGTGCGCGCTGCCACAGCCGCAGCCAGCACTGTGGGGGCGGATCCGATCACTCCAGGCACGCTGTGGTGCTCAGACACCCAGAAACGCTTGTAGCCGAGCTTCTCGACCTCCTGCGCCAAGTCGACGGTCGCGCGCAGTGTCTCGGCCTCTGACTCGCCGACACGTCGCCGTGAGCGGTCCAGGACCGATAGCGGCACTCCTGACAACAAGCCCATACCTGAAGCCAACGGCCGCCGCAGTCACCTCATTCCCCGCACTCTTCGAGCAACATCGAAAAGTTCAGAACCTTTTCCGAGGCCCGGCGAACCCCCTCTACAGGCCGCTGACCTGCGGAAACACCGAATCGTAAGTATGTGACGGCTGTCATGACGATTCTGGGCAGGGGTTTACATTCTCCCGGAATAGGACTGCACTCAGTGCTGGAGTGACCACCCCGGGTCACTTCGTCAGGCTGAGGGAGTTGACATGAGGCACACCCCGCCGAAACTCAAGGCCGCGCTCTGCGCTCTGGCCCTGCTCGCCACGACCGCACTGCCGATGGCGTCCGCCCCCGCCGTCGCCGGTCCCGCCCCCGCCATCTCGGCCGAAGCCGCCGCAGCGGCCAAGCCCGTCCCCACGTCCGGCTTCAGCACCCAGACACTCAAGACGCTGAACATCCAGTTCCAGTACCAGCAGACCGGCTACTGGTGCGGACCGGCCGCGACCCGGATCGCACTGTCGGCCAAGACGTCGAACCTGCCCAGTCAGCAGCAGTTGGCCAACGAGCTGCCCACGGACGAGGACGGTACCGACTGGATCGGTCAGGTCACCCGGGTGCTGAACAACCGCCTCAACACCGGCTACTACGAGACCAAGGAGATGCCGAACGACCCGCCGACGCAGGCGCAGCGGGATCTGCTCTGGCATGACATCGTCTACGACATCGACCGTGGCTGGGCGCTGGTCGCGAACATCGTTGCCCCCGCCAACAACCACCCGCCGGGCTACCCGAACTACACGATCTGGCACTACTTCACCGTGATCGGGTACGACTCCAGCGACTCGACCGTGCTGATCGCCGACCCGGCCGGCTTCAACCCGAACGCGACGTACTGGCTGACCTTCAACCAGCTCGCGACCCTGGTCCCGCCGAAGGGCTACTCGGCCTGAGCCAGCTCGGTGAGGATGGCGTCCACGTGGTCGAGACGCAGGTCGCGGACCTCACGCAGGCTGAACGCACCACCACGATGCGGGCTGAGGACAACGTTCGGCAACTCATGGAACGGGTACGTCGATGCGGTGACTCCGGTCACCGCATCGGCCGACCTGGCCTCCTCCCACCAGACATCCAGTCCGGCGGCGACCCCGCCGGCACGCAGGCGCTCGTACAGGGCGCGTTCGTCGACCACGGTGGCGCGTGCGACGTTCACGAGGACACTGGGCTCAGGTAGTAAGCCGATGAGGTCCGCACCGAACAGACCGTCCGTTGCAGGCGAGCCAGGAATCGCCAGTACGACGACGCGCGCCCGGCTGACCAGATTCGGCAGCTCGGAACGCGGGTGGATGCGGATGTCGCCGTCCACTCCGGTTTGCTCGGTCGAACGCATCACGTGGACCTGCATGCCGAGTCCGTTCAACGCACGGGCGATTCGGCGACCCACTTCGCCGTACCCGATCACTAGGGCGGGGTGTCCGCCGAGGATCATCGTCGGGTTCGGTGGCACGTAGCGGGCTGTCCAGTCGCCGGTGCGCATGCCCTGGTCGGCAGGCACGATTGCACGGGCCGCAGCGAGGACCAGTGCGACTGCGAGCTCGGCTGTCGGTCCGGCGTTGTGGTGCACGGTCCGGAGCTGCACCTGTGGGAAGTCCTTGAGCAGATCGCGCACCTCTTGCCGGACTCCGGCGAACGGGACGATCAGAGTCCGCAGGTGCGGGCTGGCGGCAACCAGTTCGCGAGTGGGGGAGCGGGCGACCAGTACGTCGTACGCCGCGTCTGTGAGCGGTGTGCCGTCCGTGAAGCGCCAGTCGGGGTGTCGCTTGGTCAGGCGTTCGGTGGCTTCGTCCTCGAGGACGCCCACACCGTGGACCCAGAACTGCGTCATGGGGTGGAAATGTAGTTTATGGAGGTGAGCAGAGCGCCGCGGTTGGAGATCGAGTACTGCACGCAGTGTCGGTGGTTGATGCGGGCGGCCTGGACTGCACAGGAGCTGTTGACGACGTTCCCCAAGGAGCTGGGGGAGGTGGCGCTGGTGCCGTCCACCGGTGGGATCTTCGACATCTCGCTGGACGGGGAGCTGCTGTGGTCGCGGAAGGCCGAGGGTGGGTTCGCCGAACTGCCGCTGCTGAAGCAGATGGTGCGGGATCGAATCGCCCCGGACCGCCAGCTCGGTCACTCCGATCGCAAAGCCTCGGAGTGATCCGTAGCACGTCGCGGATGTGAATTTGTGAATGATTGGGGCCGCAGGCGACAATGGATCGGCTATGACTACCTCCCTTCCCCTCGTTTTCGATGAGCCGCGCCGTGCCAAGAAGCCGCCGCGGCACTTGGCCGATCTGTCCGGGGAGGAGCGCCGCGAGGCGGTCGCCGCGCTGGGGGAGCCCGCCTTCCGGGCCAAGCAGCTGTCGAACCACTACTTTTCCCGGCTGACGTCCGACCCGGCCGAGATGACCGATCTGCCGGCCGCGACCCGCGACAAGCTCGTCGCGGACCTGATGCCGCCGTTGCTGACCAAGGTCCGCGACCTGGAGTGCGACAACGGGACCACGCGTAAGTCGCTGTGGAAGCTGCTGGACGGTTCGCTGGTCGAGTCCGTGCTGATGCGCTACACCGACCGCACCACCATGTGCGTCTCGTCGCAGGCGGGTTGTGGGATGGCGTGCCCGTTCTGCGCGACCGGCCAGGCCGGCCTGACGCGGAACATGTCGACCGCGGAGATCGTCGAGCAGGTCGTCGACGGCGCCCGCGCGCTGTCCCGTGGTGAGATCGCGGGCGGTCCTGGGCGGGTCAACAACATCGTCTTCATGGGCATGGGCGAGCCGATGGCCAACTACAAGGCCGTCATCGGCGCCGTCCGCCGCTTCACCGATCCGTCGCCCGAGGGCCTCGGCATCTCCGCGCGCGGCGTGACGGTCTCGACCGTCGGCCTGGTACCGCGGATCAACCAGCTCGCGACCGAGGGCATCCCGGTCACGCTGGCCCTGTCCCTGCACGCGCCGGACGACGAGCTGCGCGACGAGCTCGTCCCGATCAACAACCGCTGGAAGGTCGACGAGGTCCTCGACGCCGCCTGGGGCTACGCCGAGAAGACCAAGCGCCGGGTCTCCATCGAGTACGCGATGATCCGCGACATCAACGACCACGCCTGGCGTGCCGACCTGCTCGCCGAGAAGCTCCGCGCCCGCGGCGACTGGGGCTGGGTGCACGTCAACCTGATCCCGCTGAACCCCACGCCCGGCTCCAAGTGGACCGCCTCCGACCCGGCCGACGAGCGCGAGTTCGTCCGCCGCCTCCAGGCCGGCGGCATCTCCACCACCGTCCGCGACACCCGCGGCCAGGAGATCGACGGCGCCTGCGGCCAACTCGCCGCCGCCACCAAGTAATGCCCAGCAACTTCACCCGCGTCCGCTGGCGCGAGGGCTACGACATCGACGAGGTAGACGCCTTCCTCGAACGCCTAGCCGCCACCGTAGAAGGCCGGTACGTCGACACCCCGGTAACCGCCGCCGACATCCGCAACATCAGCTTCACCCCCACCCGCCTCCGCGAGGGCTACGCGATCGACGAGGTAGACACCTTCCTCGACCAGGCCGAACGCGGCCTGAGCCAGTAGCCGGTGAGAAATCCGGTCCTGGGATGATCGAGGGGTGAAGATCCTTTCGATCCAGTCCGCGGTGGCCTATGGGCACGTGGGGAACTCGGCTGCCGTCTTTCCGCTTCAGCGTATTGGGGTGGAGGTGCTGCCGGTTTACACGGTCAACTTCTCGAACCACACCGGGTACGGCGCTTGGCGTGGGCCGCTAATTAGCCCGGATGACGTGCGTGAGGTGCTGCTGGGGATTGAGGAGCGCGGGGCGTTTCCGCAGATCGACGCGGTGCTGTCGGGCTACCAGGGTGGTGAGGGGGTCGCCGAGGTCATCCTGGAGACGGTGGAGCGGGTGAAGGCGGCGAACCCGGAGGCGGTGTACTCGTGTGACCCGGTGATGGGGAATGCGAAGTCGGGCTGTTTCGTCGCTCCGGCGATTCCGGTGTTGCTGCGGGACCGGGTGGTTCCGGCGGCCGACATCATCACGCCTAACCAGTTCGAGCTGGGGTTCCTGACCGGCACTGAGCCGGACACGCTGGAGTCCACGCTCAAGGCGGTTGAGCTCGTGCGGGCGACCGGACCGCGGACGGTGCTCGTCACCAGCGTGGAGCGCCCGGACCGCGAGGAGGGCACGATCGAGATGCTCGCAGTCGACGACAACGGCGCCTGGCTCGTGCAGACGCCGTACATCCCGATGAAGGCCAACGGCTCGGGTGACGTGACCGCTGCGCTCTTCACCGCGCACTACCGCCGAACCGGCGACCTGGCAGACGCACTGGCCCACACCACCTCCAGCGTCTTCGACCTGCTCACCAACACTCACAAGTCAGGTGAGCGCGAGCTGCAGCTCGTGGAGTCGCAGGACGCGTACGCCAACCCACAGCTGCAGTTCAAGCCACGCAGCGTCGCCTGAGCGTCAGCCGACCACCTCGCTGAGCTACGGCCTGACGAGTGCTGCGGCCTCGTCGATTGAGTCGACCAAGCGGATCGACGAGCCCATCGGGCGGTCCGCCGCCAGGGACTGCAGGAGCGGCCAGACCGGGAGGTTCTCCGTCCAGTGCTCGACGTCGACCAGGATGAGCGGGATCTGCGTGGCGTGGTCGCCGTAGTAGTTCGGGGTGACCGCCTGGAACACCTCCTGCACAGTCCCGGCCGCACCGGGCAGGTAGATGATCCCGCCGCGCGCCTGTGACAGCAGCACGTCCTCACGCTGCGCGTTGGAGAAGTACTTCGCGATCGACGACGCGAACACGTTGGGCGGCTCGTGCCCGTAGAACCAGGTCGGAATCGACACTCCGCCGTTCCCCGGGAACTCCCGCCGTACGGCGAGTCCCACCGACGCCCACTCCGCGATCGACGGCCGGAACGACGGTACGGCGGCCAGCGCGGTCAGCGCGCGTTCCACGGCAGCATCGTCGTACGACGCGAGTGAGGCGCCCAGGTTCGCCGCCTCCATCGCGCCGGGTCCACCACCGGTCACGACGGTCAGACCGGCCCGGGCGAGCCCCCGACCGAGCAGAACAGCGGCCCGGTACGTCGTACTGCCGCGGGCGATGCCGTGTCCGCCCATCACGCCGACCCAGGGACCGGTGTCCGGGAGCTCGTGGAGAGCGTCCGCGATCGCGTGGTCGTGCAGGGCGGCCGCTAGCGTGCGACTGGTGTCACCGCGCTCGTCGTGCTGTCGTGACCAGGCGTAGATGCGGGCATCCGGTGTGGCGTCGTACCCGCGGTCCAGACCGGCGTACAGCTCCTCGGCGTCGTACAGCGTGCCGCGGTACGCGTCGAACGGCAGTTCCGGGATCGCAGGGAACACCAGCCCGCCACCGTCCCGGATCCAGCGGTCCGCCTTGTCCTCCAGCATGCAGCCGAGGAACAGCGCCCCCAGTGGGTTCAGACCGAGCAACTCCGCCGTACGGCCGGTCAGATCCACCGACTGCACCCGCCACCCGGCCATGGCGGTCGCACCGGCGGCCAGGACGCGGTCGAAGTGGTCCAAGGACTCGATGTCCACGTGCGGAATGCTCGGCTGTGTCACGCAGAGCACCCTATTCTCAGAGGAGGCCTCTATCAGCAGGCCGCGCTTTGCGGTAATGCTTAGGACATGACACATGCGGAGCTCTGGGAGCGTCACAAGGCCGTCATGCCGGACTGGCTCGCGTTGTACTACGAAGAGCCGATCGAGATCGTCCAGGGGTCCGGCCGCCGGGTCACCGACGGCGAGGGCAACAGCTATCTCGACTTCTTCGCCGGCATCCTGACGAACGCGATCGGCTACGACATCGCGGAGATCTCCGACGCGGTGCGCGAGCAGTTGAGCAGCGGGATCGCGCACACCTCCACGGTGTACCTGATCCGCAAGCAGATCGAGCTGGCCGAGCAGATCGCCAAACTCTCCGGGATCGAGAACGCGAAGGTCTTCTTCGCCAACTCCGGTACCGAGGCGAACGAGGCTGCCCTGCTGCTCGCCACCCAGAATCGCCGTTCCAACCAGGTCCTGGCGATGCGGAACTCGTACCACGGCCGCGCCTTCGGCACCGTCGCGATCACCGGCAACCGCGGCTGGTCCGCGAGCAGCCTGTCGCCGGTCAACGTGCAGTACCTGCAGGGCGCGTACCACTACCGCAGCCCATTCCGGAACCTGCCGGACGCCGAGTACATCAAGGTCTGTGTCGACGACCTGCGCAACGTCATCGAGACCACCACCGCCGGTGACGTCGCCTGCCTGATCGCCGAGCCGATCCAGGGCGTCGGCGGTTTCGCCTCCCCGCCCGACGGCCTGTACGGCGCCTTCAAGGAGGTGCTGGACGAGTACGGCATCCTGTTCATCTCCGACGAGGTCCAGACCGGCTGGGGTCGCACCGGCGAACACTTCTGGGGGATCCAGGCGCACGGCGTCGTACCGGATGCCATGACGTTCGCGAAGGGCCTCGGCAACGGCTTCGCCATCGGCGGCGTGGTCGCCAAACCCGGCCTGATGGACAGCATCAAGGCGAACTCCCTGTCGACCTTCGGCGGCAACCCGATCTCCACCAGCGCCGCCAAGGCCACCATCGACTACCTGCTCGACCACGACCTCCAGGCGAACGCCGCCAAGCGCGGCGCCCAGTTGGCCGACGGCCTACGCGGCATCGCCGAGGAGTTCCCCGAGCTCGCCGACGTCCGCGGCAAGGGCCTGATGCTCGCCACCGAGATCGTCAACCCGGCCGACAACACCCCCGACGCGGCCACCACCGCCAAACTCCAGCAGGAGACCAAGAACCGCGGCCTCCTGATCGGCAAGGGCGGCCTCTACGGCAACGTCCTCCGCATGGCCCCGCCGATGACCCTCACCGAAGAGGAAACCACCGAGGCCCTCGAAATCCTCCGAGACTCCTTCAACACCCTGCGCTGACCCCAGTACGACGAAGGCCCACCCTCGCCAACATCCACAGCAGGGTGGGCCACGCCAATGCACATGTGGGGTCTTCTTCCCCCGCGCCGGGCTACCGCCCGCCGCCCAGCGCGCTGCCGCGCGCACGAGAACGGTCCGCGTCTGGCTGAGTCCCGCGTTCACGGGACGATCAATTCTCCTCCGCCGAAACCGACCAACATTCAAGCGCCGTCGACATCGTCTCCGCCGGCTGTCGAACGAACAAGGCCGGTCCGCTGGACAACGTCTGTGGAACCCTGCCGGAAAGCAATCGCCACCGCGTAGCGAACGACCGACTCGAGGCTGCGATCCGTCAGGACGTCCGGAGGCGGTTGGGCCGGAGCCCAGGTTCACGCCGTTAGGTGCTGTTGTCGGTGTTGTCCCTGTTGACGGGAGGTGCGTGCCGCAGGGCGGCGAGTACGTAATCCACGATCGCGTACACCTCAGCCGTAGAGCTCTGTCGGTGGAGGATCAGGCGCCGCAAGAACGCCGGCCCGGTCAGTAGATCGATTGCCAGTTCGATGTCGGCGCCGTGTGGGATCTCTGCGCGTTGACGTGCTCGCTGTAGCACTTGCCGGAGCGGCTCCCTGCGCCGCTCCGATAGCTCAACGTGAAGGGTCGCGAGAGCAGGATCGCGTTCCGCCGCGTCGATGAATGCGGAGAGTAGACGAGGAAAGGGCTGAGTGCTCAGCAGGGTGTGCATGCGAATCAGCAGAGTGCCTAGATCGGATCGGAGTTCACCGGTCTCCGGCGTCGGATCCGTTTGTGAGATCCGCTCCATAGCTTCGGCAAGCAACTCGGCGCGGGCGGACCAGCGTCGGTAGACAGTCGCCTTACTGGCACCGGCCCGTGCAGCGACGGCTTCCATGGTGAATCCGCCGACACCCTCGTCAGCGAGCAGATCGAGGGCCGCGCGCAGCAGTCGATCCCGGGCAGCGGCGCCCCGCGGGATCGGAGTGCGCGGCCGGTCGGTCCGTTCGGGCACGGGCGCGGGCTCATTGGTCGGAGACAGTGGCACGATCGAAACGGTAGTGTACCGTTAGCCTTATCGCAAGCCGCTGACCAACCAGGGGGCGAGTCGGCTGCGTCGGCCTGCTCGCAGGGGTCGTCAGCGGCGATCATCTCGACCTGTGCTCGATCAACGCCGTGGGTGATTATCACACCGCCTGCACGAGATACCTGTTGCCCCCAAAACACAAAGACGCCGCCGTCGAGATGTCGCCGAAAGTACTCCCGGTGCGCGGGCAACAACTCATCCATCACATCAAGCGGCCGCACACGGCATAAATCGCGGCCAGCGGATTGAGCAACCCCTAGAAAGACAATTGGAGGAAAGAGAGATGCGAGAGATACGGACACAGGTCGTCGTCGCGGGTGCCGGCCCGGTCGGCCTCTGGCTGGCAGGGGAGCTGCGGGTGGGAGGTGTCGACGTCCTGCTGATCGACCAGGCCCCGCAGCGCACGGACGATCGGCGGGCCGGCTCACTGCAGAGCCGGACCCTGGAGGTCTTCGACCAGCGCGGGTATCTGGAGCCGATGCTCGCCGTCGGATCGCCGGGTCAGTACGCTCACTACAGCGGAATCGTGCTGTCTCTCGAAGATTTCGACGTTCCCTACCGTTATGCGCTGCAACTGTTCCAGGATCGCGTCGAACGGCTGCTCGAGAAGCGTGTGACGCAGCTAGGCGCCAGGCCGACGTGGGGTACGGCGGTCATCGGTCTCAGCCAGGACGCCGACGAGGTAGTGGTGCGTGCGCAGACCGCCGAGGGTGAGGTGCTGATCCACGCCGACTACGTCGTCGGGTGCGATGGAGGGCACAGCGCCGTGCGCAAGCTCGCCGGTATCGGCTTCTCCGGAACCGACCCCACACTCTCGGCTATCGCCGCCGATCCGGTGGTGATGGACGATCCACCGGTCATCGAGGGATTTCCCTTTGACCGTCCCGGCACGAACGGCCACTACACGATATTGCTGGCCGCAGAGGGCTGGTATCGCGTGGGGGTCGTGGAATACGACCCGTCGCTGGCAGAGCGTGAGCCTTCCGCCGACGAGTTGCGGGCGGCCATGCGTCGGGTGATCGGCAGTGACTTCGGGCTGCACGACACCGACCGGGTCAAGCTGTTCGGGGACACGACGCGGCAGGCGGACAGGTATCGGGATGGGCGGGTGTTGCTCGCAGGTGATGCCGCCCACGTGCACTTCCCCGCCGGCGGACAAGGTCTGAACACGGGAGTGCAGGACGCGGCGAACCTCGGTTGGAAGCTGGCCGCGGTGGTACGTGGCGATGCCACTGTGGACCTTCTCGACACTTACCACGCCGAACGACACCTGGCCGGCGAGATCGTCCAGCAGAACACTCGCGCCCAGGTCGCGCTCAACCGCCCTGACGATCATCACCGGCCGTTGCGCGAGACGATGAGGTGGCTGGCCACCGAGCCGACGGTGACGAAACTGCTGGGTGGAATGATCTCGGCGCTCGCTCTGCGCTACCCGTCCGAGGCGGGCGGGATGGCCGGCATGCGTCTGCCGGATGTTCACGTACGCACCACCGACGGTGATGTCCGGCTGTTCGAGCTGCTGCGCCGTGGGCGCCCACTGCTGGTTGACCTCACCGACGGCATGGACCTCTCCGACGTAGCCGAGGGCTGGGCTGGTCGAATCGATCTGGTCACCGGCACCGCTACCGTGCCGGAATGGACGCTTCCGCAGGGGGAGCGGATCGCCGTACCAGAGGTCATGCTGGTGCGCCCGGACGGCTACGTGGGCTGGAGCAGCACCGCTGGCATCGATGGCCTTGTCGAGGCGCTCGGCACCTGGTGTGGCCCCGTTCGCAAGGCGTCTCAACAGCGATCCGGCAAGGCACCTGTGCCGACTGCGCTACCGGCCGGCGCACCATAGGCGGGTCGAAGCGCCGCTTCGAGCCGGCCTTCGCCTGTGAGCGCGGCGGCAGCGAGCCCGACGGCCTGTACGACGAGATGGAGCGTCTCGGCCCCGACGTCGACGACACCGGGGGCGACGACAACATCGGTCCGGTCCAGGAGGCGGCGTACGCGTTGATGGAGCACCTGACCGGAGTCCGGCTGACTGCTGAGCACTTCGCCGGCTCGTTCGTGACGGGTCTGGTCAAGCTGCCGGGCTGAGAACGGCGAAGGCCCCCTCGGAAGGGGGCCTTCGCCGTACTCAGATGCTGTCGCCGGTGGTGGTGATGTCCGGTGCCTTGGTGATGGGCGGTGGGGCGCCGGTGATCTTGCGGCGGCGCCTCGAGCGGCCCTCGAGGTAGCGGGCCAGCAGTGACAGCAGCGAGCACAGGCCGATGTAGATGACCGCGATGACGATGTACGTCGGGATGTAGGGGAAGCCGTATTGGAGCCGGCCGCCCATCTGCTTGCCGACGTACAACAGCTCGCCGTAGGTGATGACGAAGCCGAGCGCGGTGTCCTTCAGCAGGACGACGAGCTGGGAGACGATCGCGGGCAGCATCGCGCTGACTGCCTGCGGCAGCAGGACCAGCCGGACGACCTGGTTCTTGCGCAGGCCGAGGGCGTAGGCCGCTTCGCGCTGCCCCTTCGGTACGGCGGCGATCCCGGCCCGGAAGATCTCGGCGAGCACCGAGCCGTTGTACAGCGTCAGCCCGAGCACGACCGCCCAGAACGGGCCGAGGCCCCACTGGAACTGGATGTTCGCGAAGTAGAAGAAGATCATCATGATCAGCAGCGGGATCGCGCGGAACAGCTCGACGAGGTACGTCGCCGGGACCCGGACCCACTTGTGATCACTGATCCGCGCCGCGGCGAACACGGCCCCGAACACGAGTGCGAGGACGGTGGCCGTTCCGGCCGCGCGCAGCGTGTTGAGCAGACCATCGAGCAACTGCTGCTGGATCGCGGTGTACTGGAACTGGCGCCACAGCCGGCCCTCGAACTGGCCGTTGACGTAGAGCCGGTTGATCAGCCAGGCGGCGACGCCGACCACCGCGATCACGACGACGATGTTGGAGACCCGGTTGCGGAGCTTGCCGCGCGGACCGGGGACCTCGTACAGGACTGAACTCATCAGGCCACCGCCGTCCGTCGTTCGGCCCACCGCTGCAGGAACATCAGCGGGACAATGAGAATCAGGAAGCCGATCGCGATCCAGGTCAGCGTGAGCAGCTGGTTCTCGCCGCGCTCGGACATCGCGAAGGAAATCGCACCGGCCTCGGCGAGCGAGAAGCCGGCCGCGATCGTGGTGTTCTTCAGCAGCGCGATGAACACGCTGGACAGCGGCGGGACGATCGCCCGGAACGCCTGCGGCAGCACGATCAGCGTCAGCACCTGGAAGAACGTCATACCGACCGCTCGGGCTGCCTCGGACTGGCCGGGGGAGACGGTGTTGACGCCGGACCGGACGACCTCGCAGACGAACGCCGCGGTGTAGATCGTCAACGCCCCGACGCCCGACCAGAACGGCGACGGCAGCGCCAGGTCCGTCTTGGCCGCGCCGAAGAACAAGAAGGCGAAGACCAGCGTCAACGGGGTGTTCCGCAGGGTGTTCACGTAGCCGGTGCCGACCGCGCGCAGTGCCGGAATCGGGGAGACGCGGAACGCGGCCAGGATGGTGCCGAGCACCAGACTGAGTACGGCGGAGACCAGGAACAACCTGATCGTCAGCCAGAATCCGTCCCGGAACAGATCCCAGTTGTCGGTGAGAACCGAGAGCATCGCGACCTTCCTCGTGCTAAGCCTCTACAGAACCCGGCCGCGACGCCGGTGAGGACGTCGCGGCCGGGGAGTGGATCAGTACTTCTCGAGCGGCGGCGGGGTGCCCGGCGAGCCGGACTTGCCGAGCGTCTCGTCGTAGATCGACTTCCAGGTGCCGTCGGTCGCGGACTTCTCCAGGATGGTGTTCACCTGGTCGCGCAGCGCCTTGTCGTCCTTCGGCAGGCCGATGCCGTACTTCTCGGTGCTGAACGGCTTGCCGACCACGCGGAGCTGGTCGGGTGCGGTGGCCGCGTAGCCCTTCAGGATGGCGTCGTCGGTGGTGACGGCGTCGACCTTCTTGTCCAGCAGCTGCGAGACGCACTCCGAGTAGGTCTTGAACTCGGAGATGTTGCTGGCCTCGGTGAGCTGCTCGTCCTTGACCCGCTGGATCGGGGTCGAGCCGGTCGCGGAGCAGACCTTCTTGCCCTTGAGCGCGGTCTTGCCGGCGTCCATCGAGGTGTCGGCCTTGTTGACCAGCAGGTCCTGACCGGCCACGAAGTACGGGCCGGCGAAGGAGACCAGCGCCTTGCGCTTGTCGGTGATCGAGTAGGTGCCGACGTAGTAGTCGATCTCGCCGCCGCCGATCGCCGTCTCGCGGTTCGCGGACGGGATCTCCTTGTACTCGATCTTGTCCGGGTCGAAGCCGAGGTTGGCCGAGACCATCCGGGCGACCTCGATGTCGAAGCCGCAGCGCTTGCCGTCGGCATCCTTGTAGCCGAGGTTCGGCTGGTCGGCCTTGACGCCGACGATCAGGTTGCCGCGGCTCTTGATCTTGGCGAACGCCGGGCTGCCGGCCACGTCCACACCGGTGGCGGTCTCGAACTTGTGCAGCGTGCCACAGGAGTCGGACGCGGCCTTGTCGCCGCTGCCTCCGGCCGCCGGCTCTTCCTTGCCGCAAGCGGTCGCGGTCAGCGCGAGCGCCGCGACGCCGAGTCCGGCGACGAGGTGACGCATTCTCATGTTCAGGTTCCCCTTTGATGTGTGATTGCTGGGTACGGCCGCGGGCGGAAGCTCAGTGCTTCAGGATCTTGCCGAGGAAGTCCTGGGCGCGCCGGGAGGTCGGGCTGGTGAAGAAGGTCTCCGGGTCGGACTGCTCGACGATCTCGCCGTCGGCCATGAAGACCACCCGGTTCGCCGCACTCCGCGCGAACCCCATCTCGTGGGTGACCACGACCATCGTCATCTGCTGCTTGGCGAGGTCGATCATCACCTCCAGGACCTCCTGGATCATCTCCGGGTCGAGCGCCGAGGTGGGCTCGTCGAAGAGGATGACCTTGGGATCCATCGCCAGCGCCCGGGCGATGGCGACCCGCTGCTGCTGGCCGCCGGACAGCTGCGCCGGGTACTTCGACGCCTGGCTGGCCACCCCCACTCGTTCCAGCAGCTCCAGGGCCCGCTTCTCGGCCTGCTTCGGGTCGGTCTTGCGGACCTTGATCGGGCCGAGGGTGACGTTCTGCAGGATCGTCTTGTGCGCGAACAGGTTGAACGACTGGAACACCATGCCGACATCGGCGCGCAGCGTCGCCAGCGACTTGCCCTCGCTCGGCAGCGGCTGGCCGTCCAGCTCGATGGTGCCCGAGTCGATCGTCTCGAGCCGGTTGATCGCGCGGCAGAGCGTCGACTTGCCGGACCCGGACGGGCCGATCACCACGACGACCTCGCCCTTGGCGATGGACAGGTTGATGTCCTTCAGGACGTGCAGTTCGCCGAAATGTTTGTTGACGCCGGTGAGGGCCACCAGACCCGTTTGCGTCAAGGTGCCGGAATCGCTCATGGCCAGAACCTAGCGGAGGCCGGGGGGCCGTCGCATCGCCGGTCGGTTCCGTGGTGGTAACGATCTGCAATGAACCGGCGCGTAGGGTGATGGTGTCATCACGCTGAGCACGATACTGCGCGTGAGTGTCCGGAACCTGCCGCGGCACGGCAACCACCCGCAGCAAGTGCTAGCGAGCGTGTACGGCGGCCGCTCCTTCTGCACGTATTCTTGGTGGCTGTTATGCGTACTTACGAGGTCCGCACCTACGGGTGCCAGATGAACGTCCACGACTCCGAGCGGCTGCGCGGCCTGATGGAGGACGCGGGCTACGTGCGCGCGCCCGAGGGCGACCAGGCCGATGTCGTGGTCTTCAACACCTGCGCGGTCCGCGAGAACGCCGACAACAAGCTGTACGGCAACCTCGGGCACCTGGCGCCGGTCAAGGCCAAGCGGCCGGGGATGCAGATCGCCGTCGGCGGGTGCCTGGCGCAGAAGGACAAGGCGTCCATCACCAAGAAGGCGCCCTGGGTCGACGTCGTGTTCGGTACCCACAACATCGGCTCTCTGCCGGTGCTGCTGGAGCGGGCCCGGATCGCCGAGGAGTCCCAGGTCGAGATCCTCGAGTCCCTCGACGTGTTCCCGTCCACGCTGCCGACGCGGCGCGAGTCGGCGTACTCGGCCTGGGTTTCGGTCAGCGTCGGCTGCAACAACACCTGCACGTTCTGCATCGTCCCGGCGCTGCGCGGCCGCGAGAAGGACCGCCGCCCCGGCGACGTGCTCGCCGAGGTCGAGGCGCTCGTCGCCGAAGGCGTCCTCGAGGTGACCCTGCTCGGGCAGAACGTGAACTCGTACGGCGTGGAGTTCGGCGACCGTTACGCGTTCTCGAAGCTGCTTCGGGCCTGCGGGGAGATCGACGGGCTGGAGCGGGTCCGCTTCACCTCGCCGCACCCGCGCGACTTCACCGCCGACGTGATCGAGGCGATGGCCGAGACGCCGAACGTGATGCCCTCGCTGCACATGCCGCTGCAGTCCGGTTCGGACCGCGTGCTGAAGGCGATGCGCCGTTCGTACCGTCGGGACCGCTACCTGAAGATCATTGAAGACGTGCGGGCGGCGATGCCGGAAGCGGCGATCACCACCGACATCATCGTCGGCTTCCCCGGCGAGACCGAGGAAGACTTCGAGGGCACCCTCGACGTCGTCCGCCAAGCGCGTTTCGCCGGCGCCTTCACCTTCCAGTACTCCAAGCGTCCTGGTACGCCGGCCGAGTCGATGGAGGACCAGGTTCCGCGCGCGGTCGTCCAAGAGCGGTACGAGCGCCTGGTCGCACTGCAGGACGACATGGCCTGGGCCGAGAACAAGCTGACCGTCGGCCGCTCCCTCGAAGTCCTCGTCGCCGAAGGCGAAGGCCGCAAGGACGCCGCCACCCACCGCCTGAGCGGCCGCGCCCGCGACAACCGCCTCGTCCACTTCGCCCTCCCCGAAGGCGTAGAACCACCCCGCCCCGGCGACCTCGCTACCGTCGAGGTCACCTACGCCGCCCCCCACCACCTGGTAGCCGACACTTTCGGCTCCATCCGCCGAACCCGAGCCGGCGACGCCTGGCAACGCCTCCAAGACGCCCCGCCGTCCGCAGCCCCCGGCGTCATGCTCGGCATGCCAAGCATCGGCGCCAAACCCCTCGAACCGGCTGTCGGCGGTTGCTCGATCGCATGACCCCGCCGGAGGAGGAGGCTGCCGCCCCCTCCGGTGGGGCGTCGCCGGGTGATCGAGTTGCAGGCGCGGCCTTCCCCTCGACTCTCCTTCCCCCGGATGCGGAGCCGTTTGCGGCTGGGCGGGATGCGGATGTGTATGCGCTGGACGACGACTGGGTAGTTCGGCGGTATCGGGATGGGTTTCCGGTGCGGGACGAGGCTGACTTCATGCGGCATGTGGCGAAGTTCGGCTACCCGGTGCCCGCCGTACGGGAGGTTGACGGCGCGGACATGGTGATCGAACGGCTCACCGGTCCCACGCTCGCCGACTCAGCTGTTGCCGGTGAACTCACCGCCACCGAGCTCGGCGTACTGCATGCTGACCTGCATCGTCGGCTGCACGCGATCCCGGCGCCGAGCGGGACGCCGGGTCGCGTCGTCGTCCACGGTGACCTGCACCCGTACAACGTGATCGCAACCGAGGCCGGCCCGATCGTCATCGACTGGCGGAATGCCGAAGAAGGGCACCGCCGAGTTCGACATTGCGATGACTGCGGTCATCTTCGCCCAGGTGGCCCTCGATCCGGCATGGGCCGACCTGTCCCCACTCCTCCGCGAGGCCCTGGCCGCCTACCTCGCCCACTCGATCGACCCAACCCCCGGCCTCACCGCAGCACTAGATGCCCGCAGCAACAACATCACCCTGACACCCGCCGAGAAGGCGTTGTTGCCGGCGCAGGCCGCGTTGATCCGGAGCATGCTCGGCTAAGCCGGACCTGTGCCACTCACTAACCTCGCTC
This sequence comes from Kribbella yunnanensis, assembly GCF_039529655.1. Taxonomy (NCBI): domain Bacteria; kingdom Bacillati; phylum Actinomycetota; class Actinomycetes; order Propionibacteriales; family Kribbellaceae; genus Kribbella; species Kribbella yunnanensis. The sequence continues at coordinate 494,096 of NZ_BAAANF010000016.1, forward strand.
CGGGCCCCCGCGCCACGCTCAGCTGAGCGTGGCCGAGGTCGTCCGGCGAGGGTTGGTGAGTGGCTGGGGTCCGCCTACGCGTTCAGGAACTGGGACGGCTTCAGCGCGCGGCTGACGATCCGCACCTCACCGATGTGCCCGGCGAAACCCTGGTCGACGGTGTTGTCGTAGTGCCCGGCACCGACCAGCCACGGCTTGCCGACCGTCGCCAGCCCGTTCGACGGGGTCGCGGGATTACGCAGCAGCTCCGACGAGTCGACGTACACGATGCTGTGTCGTCCGTCGTTGACGATCGCGAGGTGGAACCACTGCCCGGCCACCTGCTCGTGACCCCAGTTGGTGAAGGTGTCGTTGCGGTCCAGCGGGTACACCGCCCACTGCACCTGCCGTCCACCGGAGAACCCGAGCTTCACCACCGGCTCGTCCGGGTCACTTCCCGTCTTCCCGGCATCCCGCCCGGTTCCGAGCCGGGAGATCAGGCCCTCCCACGAGTGGTCCTGCCCGTCGTCGGCCAGCTTCACGAACGCCTCGATCGTGTACCCGCCGCGGAACGTGAGCTTGTTGAGCGGCGCGTTGTCGGCCGTCTGCAGATACCCACCGCGGGCCGGATTCTTCCCACCCGGGAACACCCAGCTCGCATGCCCCGGCTGCTCCGGGTGGAACTCGCCCGACGCGCTCGGTGCGTCCCCGCCAAGCTGCACGCGGGTCAGATGGTTCCCCTGCCCGGACTGGTCGACGACCTGCCCGCTCACCGGTCCATCGAACCGCCAGTACGCCGCCGTTCCCGGAATCACCAACTGCTTCGCAGGCCGCGCCGGCCGCACCGGAACGGGCGCGAATCCCGCGAACCGCTTCTCGAAGTCGATCGGGACGCTGAACCGGTTGACGTCATCGGTCAGCTCGATCTCGGCCGCGGCCAGCTCGCTGCGCTTGGCCGGGTTCTGGTCGAGGATCCACGGGGCGATCGTCTCGACGTCGATCGTGTTCCGGGCCAGGTCGAAGTGGTACAGCCGGACCATCCCGGAACCGCCGTAGTACCGGTCCTGGTAGTTGGTCAGGTGCAGGTGCACGTCATGTCCGGCGGCGTTCTGCTTGACGAGTCGCCCAGACGGCCAGAAGTGACCGTTCAGGGTGAGGAAGATCTGGTCGTTGTCCTTCACCAGCTGATCCCAGACCCGGTTGCCGTGATCGCTCAGCTCGGCGACACCGGTGTCGGCGTACACGAGCTCGTGCGTCGTCAGGATCACCGGCAGCTTCGGATGCGCCGCGATCACCGCGCGCGCCCACGCGAAGCTCGCGTCCGACGGCCGCCAGTCCATTGCCAACAGCAACCACTGCCGCCCGGCGGCGCGGAACACGTGGTACGAGTTGTACCCGTTCGCCGTTGAGCCGCCGTACGTCGCCATCCGCCGGAACCGCTGCGGCCCGAACGTCCGGAGGTACGGCGAGTCGCCGCGACTGTCGTCCTTGGAACCGTCGATGTCGTGGTTCCCGGCCAGCACCGAGTACGGCATCCGGGCCCGGTCGAGCACCTTGAACACCGGATCCGCCTGCGCGAACTCCGAGGCCAGTGCGTTCTCCACCACGTCACCGAGGTGCGCGACGAACACGAGGTTCTCCGCTGAGCGCTGCTCGACGAGATACTCGAACGTCGCGGTCAGTGGTGCGGGGTCGCCGCGATCCTCATCGAACTGATACTGCGTGTCCGGTACGACGGCCACCGTGAACCGCGGGTGTTCGGTGTCGACGCGCCCGCCGTACGACGTACTAGCCGCAGCCGGTCCACTGTCGAGCACTCCGCCGGCCACCACGGCCCCCGCGCTGAGCGCTCCCGCCTGCAAGAGCCGCCGCCGGCTCGTCCCGTCGTACTGCTGATCCATGAGCTGCCTCCACGTCGCTACCTGACACCGCAGCGAACACTAGAACCCACCCCCCGAACATGAACGCAACCGAAACACCACAGGAACCCACCGTCAAAGGACACCGCTCCGCGGCGACAGTTCATTTGGCCGACTTCGTCGGCGTGCTCCTGTGGATCCGCCTGACCGAGTTCCGCGAACGAACCGGTGTTGAGGGGAGAAGGCGCGGGCCCTGGGCGAACACCTCAGGAAGTCCGCCGCGAATGGACACCGCTTCGCGGCGACAGTTCATTTGGCCGACTTCGTCGGCGTGCTTCTGTGATTGCGCCCCTCCGTGTTCCGTGAACGAAACGCTGTTGTGGGGGAGGGGGTGGACCCTATGAGCCTTCTTGCTAGCTGGTGTGCGGTTGGCGGTTGGCGCCAACTGGGCTCAGTTGAAGCCTTGGACGATGACGGCGGGCAGGCCACCGTCCAGTCCTGCCAGCACCCGTGCCTCATGCGGCACCGTTGGCTCCGGCAGTTTGTCGAGCGCGAACCACCCCAGCCCCTCCGCCTTCCCTGGCTCCATCGTCCGTGGCTCACCTGTCCACCGCGACGTCGTGAAGAAGAAGTCGACTCGTTCGTCGATCGGGTCGCCGTTCCCACCCGTCCGATGCATCGCGGTCACCGGCACCAAGTCCTCCGGAGCGATCTCGACCCCGACCTCCTCGCGGACCTCCCGCACCGCGGCCTCCGCCGCAGACTCCCCGTGCTCGACATGCCCGGCCGGCACCGCCCAATACCCGTCCATATACCCGGTGTTGGCTCGCAGCATCATCAGCACCTCGTCGCCCCGCCGCAACACCACATACGCCGCCGGCACCACCCGAAACCGATCCATCCCCAGACCCTAACCACCCCCACCGACAACCAGGTGCCAAAAGAATCTCGACCACACGTGTCAATTCACGTGGGTCCGCTTCGACGTACAGGTAAGAGATCGGCACCAGGCCGCTCCACTGCCCCGGAGGTCACCATGACCGTCACGCTCACCACCACGACCGTTGCCCCGTCCACCGGACTCCTGCTCCGCGACGGCGCCGTAGCCACCGTCCTCGCCGCCGTCGCCACCGCGACAGTCGCAGGCACCGCTCAAGCCGCCGGCATCAGCCTCAACGTCGCCGGCGCGCCGATCCCGGTCCCCGGTTTCGCCGTCATGACCACCATCTTCGCGGCCCTAGGCCTACTCATCGCCCTGGGTCTCCGCCGGTTCGCCGCCCGCCCGCGGACCGCCTGGATCCGCGTCACCGTCGCCCTGACCGCCCTCTCCTTCACCCCCGACGTCCTCGCCGACGCCGCCCCCACGACCAAGGCCCTCCTGATGACCACCCACCTGGTCGCCGCCGCCCTCATCATCCCCGCGGTAGCCCGCCGCCTCCGATGATCTCCGAACAGCAAAGGGC
>NZ_BAAANF010000016.1:497423-543127 GCF_039529655.1 Kribbella yunnanensis
CCGCGAGCAGAGTGCTCGCGGCCCTTTGTCAAGGAAGCGTTCAGGCAGGCTTGTCCGCGTCCGGGATGTCGTCGTTCTGGCCGTCGAGGCCATCGAGGCCGTCCTTGGCCTTGTCGACACCCTGGTCGATCTTGTCGCCGTACTTGCCGCCGGTCTTCTCGTCGACGAAGTCACCGGCCTTGTCCAGACCGTCGCCGACCTTGTCGCCGTGCTGATCGACCAGGTCGCCGGCCTTGTCCTTCAGGTCCTCGGCCTTGTCCTTGAACTTGTCGAAGATGCCCATCGCTGGGGCTCCCATTCCTGCGTAGTGAACTGCTTACTGACAGCTAGCGGTAGATGATTACATCAATGGCCCTTGAAGTCCTAGGACCGCCGCGAACTGTCGGACAGGAATTCAGCGGTTGTTACTCGACGTCGCCGCCGGAGTCCTGGCTGCCGCCACCCGACTCGACATCGCCACCCGACTCGACGTCACCGCCCGATTCGACGTCACCGCCCGATTCGACGTCACCGCCGGACTCCACGTCGCCACCACTCGCCTTCAGTTCGACGTCACCGCCGCTGCGCTTCGCGGCGTCCAGCTCGTCGTCCCCCAGACCCAAAGCGTCCTTGGCCGCTTCGGACTCTCCCTCGAACGGATTCGTCACAGCTTCATTCCTCCCGTAATCCGGTGTTGCGAACTGCTGTCGTGTCTACCTGTCTTCCGGGGTCATCCACAAGGGCACCCCGATGCTTCTTGGTGCAGACTTGAACTGCCACACTGGAGCGATGGCCGAACCCCTCGTCGTCGCGGTCGTCGGCCCCACAGCGGCCGGCAAGTCCGACCTGTCCGTTGCCCTGTGCAAACGCCTGGGCGGCGAGGTCGTGAACGCGGACGCGATGCAGGTCTACCGCGGCATGGACATCGGTACGGCGAAGATCACCGTCCCCGAGCGGAGCGGCGTACCGCATCATCTGCTCGACATTCTCGATGTGACCGAGACCGCGACCGTGGCCGAGTTCCAGCAGCTGGCGCGGTCCGCGATCGACGACTGCGCGAGTCGGCAGGTAATTCCGGTCCTGGCCGGAGGGTCCGCGCTCTACGTGCGGGCGATCCTCGACGACTTCACCTTCCCCGGGACGGACCCCGCCGTACGGGAGCGGTTGGAGGCTGAGCTTGAAGACCTCGGATCCGGTGCGCTCCACCAGAAGCTCGAAGCCGTCGACCCGAAGGCCGCGGCTCAGATCCTCCCCAGCAACGGTCGCCGGATCGTCCGGGCACTGGAGGTCGTCGAGATCACCGGAGCGCCGTACAGTGCGACGCTGCCCGAGCACCGCTATGTCTACCCAGCTGTTCAGATCGGTCTCGACGTACCGCGGCCGGAGCTCGACGAGCGGATCGGCCTGCGGGTGGACAGGATGTTCGACTCCGGTTTCGTCGACGAAGTGCGCGAACTGCTGAAGCACGGCCTGCTCGAAGGCAGGACGGCCAACCGCGCCCTCGGCTACTCCCAGGTGATCGCCTTGCTGAACGGCGAGATCGACGAGGCCGAGGCCCGGGAGCGGACCGCGCAGTCGACCCGGCGGTTCGCGCGGCGGCAGGATTCGTGGTTCCGCAAGGATCCGCGGATCACCTGGCTGCCGTACGACGACTCCGCCCTGCTGGACAAGGCGATCGATGTGCTGGCCGCAGGCAACCGAACGGGTGCCGATGGCGTAGTCGGGGTAGAAAACGCCCCCACCGCGGGGGTTGTCGATGCGAGGGGGTGACCGTGAGGCGGAGTTCCGCGAGTACTTGCTCGCGGATCGCACCCGATTGATGAGAACGGCGCTGTTGCTGACCGCGGGGGATTCGCATACCGCGGAGGATCTGGTCCAGACCGCCTGTACTCGGGTCTACGTGCACTGGCACCGGATCCGGCACGAAGGCGCCGGGCCGTACGCGCACCGCATTCTGGTGAACGCGTTCCTGGACGAGCGCCGCCGGGCCGGCCGCCACCCCGAGGTGGTGACCGCCGACACGCTCGAGCCGAGACTGGCCGACGAGACGGATCCGGTGGACACGATCGCGGTCCGGCGGGCGTTGCTGGACCTGGCGCCCCGCCAGCGCGCGGTCCTGGTACTGCGGTACTTCCAGGATCTCGACGTCGCGACCTGCGCGCGGATCCTGGAGTGCACCGAGGGAACGGTGAAGAGCCAGACCGCCAAGGCGCTCAAGCGTTTGAAGGACCTGATGACCGACGAACAGCCGGATCAGGCAACGGGGAGTGGCTGACATCCCGGCCGACACCGCCGGGAGAGGGACGGAAGCGGAGTAGTGGACGAGGTCAAGAAGTTGCTGGAGGGGTTCGCCGAGGAGGCCGCCGATGGCCTGCCGCCGGCGGATATCGACGCGGACATCGCGCGGGGGCGGCGAGCGTTGCGCCGGATCAAACGGCGCCGCCGGGTGACCGGAGTGCTGTGCGTGGCCGCGGTGTCGGCCGCGGTGCTCGCGTTCGGCCAACTGAAGTGGTGGGGCGGTGCTGGCGACGCGCCGATTGCGGCTGGCGGGGAGAACGAGTCGTCGGTCGCGGGGAGTGCAGCGGGATCGACCGAACCGAGCGCTAAGGCCAGTGAGGGCCCCATGTCATTGTTCTCCAGCGGCGTCGAGCTCGCGGCCAACCAGCAGGCCTGGAACACGATCGGCTGCACCCTCGCCCCGGTGGGCTGGGTCGCCGAGAAGCCGATCGCGGCCGACCGCGTCGTACTGGCGCAGCCGGAGATGCGGACCGCAGAGGTGGCCGCGAAGGTGGTGCTGGAGCGCCGGGAGTCCGCACTGACGCTGGACGGGGTCCGAGTGACCGATGCGGCCGGCAAGAGGTATCACATCGGGACGCTGGCGGGCCGGTTGACCGGTCAGGTGCAGGTGTCCGGTCAGTGGCTGCTGGTCGAGGCTCCGGCGGGGGACCAGGCCTGGACGGACGAGACGGTGCGCCAGTTCCTGGGGTCCTGCACGATCAACTGATCTGCTCCGGATGCGCCTTTCGACTGGCGCCCGGGGCGAGTTCGGGATAGGCAAGGGACAGATCCCTGCCGCCTGAGCTCCTGGAGACCCGGTGAAGAAGCTGATCGCGTCGCTGTCCGCGAGTGCGCTAGTCCTGTCCGGATTCGGTCTGAGCGGTGCGGCCGCGAGCCCACCGAAGCCACTGGTGCCGGAGTCGGCCCATGATGCGGCGCAGGCGCGCACCAAGTACCCAACAGCCATCGGGTACGGCGGCGCTGTCGCCTCGGTCGACCCTGATGCGACCAAGATCGGTCTCGACGTACTGCGTCGTGGGGGCAACGCGGTCGACGCGGCGGTCGCTACTGCCGCAGCACTCGGTGTCACCGAGCCGTATTCCGCAGGTATCGGCGGTGGCGGGTACTTCGTCTTCTACAACGCCAAACAGCACAAGGTGCTCACGATCGACGGCCGCGAGACCGCACCGGCCGCGATGCCGACCAATGCGTTCATCGACCCTGCGACAGGCGCGCCGTACCGGTTCTTCCCGGAGCTGGTCACTTCTGGGGTGTCAGTCGGCATTCCTGGTACGCCGGCCACGTGGGACCGCGCACTGCGGCAGTGGGGCACGTTGTCGCTGGGCAAGGCGCTGAAGCCGGCTGCCGATCTGGCGCAGCACGGGTTTGTCGTTGACGCCACATTCCGCAGTCAGACGTTGGACAACAAGGCCCGGTTCGCTGCGATCGTGCCGACCGCGAAGCTGTTCCTGCCCGGTGGTGACGCGCCGCAGGTCGGCACGGTGTTCAAGAACCCCGAGCTGGCCGACACCTACCGGCTGCTCGGCGCTAAGGGGCTCCCGGCGTTCTATGGCGGCCCGCTGGCGAGTGAGATCGAGGCGACGGTGAAGAACCCGCCGAAGACACCGGGGACCGCACTGCCGGTGATGCCCGGCCACCTGACCACTGCGGACCTGGCGAAGTACAAGGTGATCGACCGCGCGCCCACCAAGGTCCGGTACGACGGACTGGACGTCTACGGCATGGCACCGTCCTCATCTGGTGGCACTACGGTCGGGGAGGCGCTCAACATCCTCACGCCGCTGCAGCTGAGCAAGCAGTCGACTCCGCAAGCCCTGCACAGCTACCTCGAGGCGTCGGCACTCGCCTTCGCCGACCGTGGCGCGTACGTCGGCGATCCGGCGTACGTCGACGTACCGACGAAGGAGCTGTTGTCGCGCGGCTTCGGTGCCGAGCGCTCGTGCCTGATCGACCCGGCCAAGGCTGCGGTGAAGCCGGTCAAGCCTGGCGTGCCGGACGGCCAGTACGGCGCTTGTGGCGCGACGACCGTGACTAACGAGCGCCCGGACACCGAGGGCCTGTCCACCACGCACCTGGTTGCCGCGGACAAGTGGGGCAACGTGGTTTCGTACACGCTGACCATCGAGCAGACCGGCGGTAGCGGCATCACCGTCCCCGGCCGTGGCTTCCTGCTGAACAACGAGCTCACAGACTTCTCCACCGTCTACAGCGACGCCGACCCGAACCGCATCCAGCCGGGGAAGCGCCCGCGCTCGTCGATGTCGCCGACGATCGTGCTGCGCGACGGGAAGCCGTTCCTCGCGCTCGGTTCACCGGGTGGGTCGACCATCATCACCACTGTCCTGCAGACCTTGACGAACCGTGTCGACCGCGGCATGACGCTGCCTGAGGCAGTGGCTGCACCGCGTGCCTCGCAGCGCAACACGGCCAACGTCACCGCCGAACCGCCGTTCATCGAGGCCTACGGCGCTGCACTCAAGCCGTACGGTCACACGCTGGTGCCGTCCGGGGATGCGTTCACCTCGGCGGCCGAGATCGGCGCTGTGGCCGCGCTCGAGTTCCTGCCCAACGGCGGTTTCCTGGCTGCTGCCGAGCCCACCCGCCGCGGCGGCGGCTCGGCCGGAACCGTCCACCAGCTCTGGCCGACCAACAGATAGCATCCGTATCATCATCCGGTCGCTGATTGACTGACCCGGAAGTCGAGCGTTCTACTCGTACGACGGACATGATCCGTTTCGTATCTTCGAGAGGAGCGCGTAGTGTCCGACGACTTCCGGGCGGTCTCACTGCAGACCCCGGAGCAGTACGCCGAAGCTGCGGCGCTGTATCGCGAGGTCTTCGGTTACCAGCAGCCGGATCACGGCCTGAACCCACGCTTGCTGGCAGCCCTGGCCGGCAACGGCGGATCCGTGGTCGGCGTCCTGGACGCGTCTGATCGTCTGGTCGCCTTCGCCTACGGCTTCCCGGGAACATCGGAGAGCGCTCTCTACCATTACTCACAATCAGCCGTCGTGGCCGCGGACCTGCAGGGCCGCGGCCTCGGCCGGATGCTCAAGTACGCGCAACGTGAGGTCGCGCTCGCGAACGGCATGACCCGGATGCGCTGGACGTATGACCCGTTCCAGGTGCGCAACGCCCACTTCAACCTGAACGTCCTAGGCGCCCGCGCCCGCTGGTACCGCCCCGACCTCTACGGCCCCGGCACCGACCGCCTAGTCGTCGAATGGAACTTGACCCAGGAGAAGGTGCAACTCCCAGAACCGGTTGCTCGGGTCGAGATCCCGGTTGATCGCGCCGCGGTGAGCGCTCTCTTGGTTTCTCGGGTCCGCGACGAGTTCGCCGAACTCCTGGCCAAGGGACTCGTTGCCACCGGCATCCACCGCGACGACGAGCACACCGCGTCGTACCTGTTCGGACCAGCCGAATGAGCGAGGACCGGAACCGCGAACTCGCCAGCCCCCAGGACCGGTACGACGCGCGTCTGCAACGGCGGTCGTCGACGCTGCTCCAGCGCCGAGTGATCGAGCAGGAGCGAGCCTCGATCGAGGAAGCGCTCGACAAGATCTTGGCCGACGACGCGATCGCGCTGGCCGCGGCCCGGATCGTCGCGGCCCGACGGCGGTTCGTGGTCGGGTCGGCGAAATCCTTCTCGTACGCATCCCTCCTCGCCTTCGACCTGAGCGCCGGCCTGTCCCAGGTGACGCTCGTCGACGGGACGGTCGTGCGGGCGGTCGACGTACTGTCCGATGTCCGGTCCAGCGACCTGATGGTCGCGTTCTCGTTCCGCCGGTACCGCCGGGACACAGTCGAGATCGCGCGATCTTTCAAGTCGGCCGGGGGTGAACTCGTTGTCATCACCGACTTCGAAGACGCCCCACTGGCGGCGGTCGCCGATCAGTGCATCTACGTCGCCACCGGGAGCGCGTCGTACGTCGACTCGCCGACAGTGATCGCCTCCGTCCTACATGTCCTCGCGACCCTCACCACGGCCAGCGCCAAGGGCGCCCGGCGTCGGCTGGGAGAGCGCGATCGCCTGAACACCGAGCTGGGTCTGTACATCTCGTGAGAGGAACAGCATGAAGATCGTCGCGGCCAGGTTGCACCGAGTCCGGTTGCCGCTGGTGCACGAGTTTCGGACCAGCTCACACGGCAAGAGCCTCCTCGACCACATCCTGGTTGAACTGACCGACGCCTCCGGCGCAACCGGCTGGGGAGAGATCGCCTCGCCGTCCGACCCGTACTACGCGCCCGAGACCGTCGAGTCCTGCTGGCACGTGGGAGAGCGCTATCTCGTTCCCGCGATCCTCGGCCAGGAGTGGGATCACCCCGAGCAACTTCCGCAGCTGTGGGCGAAGGTGCGCGGCAACCAGTTCGCCAAGTCCGGCCTGGACACGGCCGGATGGGTGCTCTGGGCAACCATCAACGGCGTGCCGCTGGCCGAGGCCCTCGGCGGTACCCGCAGTGAGGTCGTAGCCGGCGTCTCCCTCGGCATCGAGCCGACGATCGACGACCTGCTGGCCGAGGTCGACCGGCACCTTGCGGCCGGTTACCCCCGCGTGAAACTGAAGATCGCTCCCGGCTGGGACGTCGAACCGGTCCGTGCGGTCCGAGCGGCCCACCCCGACCTCGATCTCCATGTCGATGCCAACGGCATCTATGCCGCGAACCAGTGGGAGGATCTCGAGGCGCTGGACGAGTTCGGCCTGACGATGATCGAGCAGCCGTTCGCCCCGCGCGACCTGCTGGCTCATGCCCACCTGCAGCAGGACATCGAGACGCCGATCTGCTTGGACGAGAGCATCGAGACCGTCGAAGATCTCGAGACAGCGCTCTCTCTGGGCGCTCTCCGCGTTCTCAACATCAAGGTCTCCCGGATGGGCGGCCTCACCGCGGCCCGCGAAGCGCACGACCGCGCGCACGCGGCGGGCATCCCGGTCTGGTGCGGCGGCATGCACGAGTTCGGCATCGGGAGAGCGGCGAATATAGCGCTCTCCAGCCTCCCCGGATTCACGCTCCCGTCCGACGTCTCGGCCTCCGCCAAGTACTACGCCCAGGACGTGATCACGCCACCCGTCGTTGCCACGCAGGGCGTCGTACAGGTCCCGACCGCGCCAGGTCTGGGGCACGAGGTCGACACGGCGTTCATCGCCGCCAACACGATCGCCACGAGCGAACTCAAGTCTTCTTGAACCGCTTAGGCCCGCTAGGCAACGGCGGGGGAGCCGCCACCGGCTCGTCGACCGCAGTCTCCAGCCAGCCGTCGTGTTCGGTCAGCAACGAGTCCAGCTCGGCACGGCTCACCGCAGCGTCCAGTACGACGACCCACGGGTGGTCCTCGTCGTCGTCCTCCCCGTGAAACCGCCCCCGCCGTACGACACCGTCCAGCCGCGCAGCGACGGCAACGGCGTCCTCCTGCTCCCAGAAGTAGGCGATCAGCTCCATAGCGCAACACCGTACGATCTACCCATGACGAGCACCACGTTCCCCTGGCTGAAGGGCCATGGCACGGAGAACGACTTCGTGATCCTTCCTGACCCCGACGGCTCAGTCCACGGGGAGCTGGACGCGGAACTGGTGCAGTTCCTCTGCGACCGCCACGCCGGCCTCGGCGCGGACGGCGTACTGCGGGTCCTTGAAGGCGCCAGCCAGCAGTACGTCGAGGACGGCGGCGACTGGTTCATGGACTACCGCAACGCGGACGGGTCGATTGCCGAGATGTGCGGCAACGGCGTCCGGGTGTTCGTCCGGTACCTCGCAGACGCCGGTCTGATCGACGACAAGCCAGTCCGCGTCGGCACGCGTGCAGGGGTCAAAGAGGTCGTCCAGAATGACGACGGCACGCTCACCGTCGACATGGGCGAGCCCACCCTGCCCGGACCCGCCGGGATCGTTGTCACCGCCAACGGCCACCAGTGGCCCGCTCTGCACGTCGACATGGGCAATCCGCACGCAGTGGCCTTCATCGACAACTTGAGTGAGCCAGGCAACCTGTGCGACCAGCCGACCTGGTCCCCGCAGGAGGCGTTCCCCAACGGCGTCAACCTGGAGTTCGTCGTACGGCGTGGTCCGTACGACGTGGACATGCGCGTCCACGAGCGTGGTTCGGGCGAAACCCGTTCCTGCGGCACGGGGACCTGCGCAGTGACCGTGGCAGCGGCCAAAGCCGCCAAGCAAGCACTACCGGTCACGTACCGCGTCGGCGTACCAGGCGGTGAAGTCACGGTCACGTGGCGCGATGACAACCACCTGGAACTGACCGGGCCGGCCGTCCTGCATGCCCGCGGCGACTTCGACCGCGCCTGGCTGAACGGGAATTCAGGCAGCCGCTGAGGCGTTGACGTGGGTAATCGGGTCGCCTGTACTGGTGGCCCGTGCCACCATGGAAGGTATATGACGACCCAATCGAACTTTTACGACGAGACCACCGATGTCGAAACCGACCTCCTCGAGGGCGATGACTCCGGCACTCCGTTGACGGGTCATGACGAGACCGAAAGTGAGTACGACGAACGTGATCTGAGCACCGAAGGCCTGGACCTCGAAGAGCGCCAGGCGCTCCGCCGTGTAGTCGGCATGTCGACCGAGCTGACCGATATCAGCGAGGTCGAGTACCGCAAGCTGCTGCTGGAGCGGGTGCTGCTGGTCGGCGTCTGGACCGAAGGCAGCGCCGAGGACGCGGAGAACTCGCTGGCCGAGCTGAAGCTGCTCGCCGAGACCGCCGGTTCGGAGGTGCTGGACGGAGTCATCCAGCGCCGCAAGAAGCCGGACCCGGCGACCTTCATCGGTTCCGGCAAGGTGTCCGACCTGCGCAACCTGGTCGCATCCTCGGGCGCGGACACGGTGATCGCCGACGGTGAGCTGGCTCCCGCGCAGCTGCGCAACCTGGAGGACAAGCTCAAGGTCAAGGTGGTCGACCGGACCGCGCTGATCCTGGACATCTTCGCGCAGCACGCGAAGAGCAAGGAAGGCAAGGCCCAGGTCGAGCTGGCGCAGCTGCAGTACATGAAGCAGCGCCTGCGTGGTTGGGGTGGCAACCTGTCCCGCCAGGCCGGTGGACGCGTCGGTGCGGCCGGTGGCGGTATCGGTGGCCGTGGTCCTGGTGAAACCAAGATCGAGACCGACCGGCGCCGGATCAACACCAAGATCTCCAAGCTGCGCCGGCTGCTCAAGGACATGAAGAGCACCCGCTCGACCATGCGCCAGGAGCGTCGCCGCAACCTGGTTCCTTCGGTGGCGATCGCGGGGTACACGAACGCGGGCAAGTCTTCGCTGCTCAACCGGATCACCGGGGCCGGCGTACTGGTCGAGGACGCGCTGTTCGCGACCCTGGACCCGACCACCCGGCGGACCACCACGGCCGACGGTCGCGTCTACACCTTGACCGACACCGTCGGTTTCGTCCGGCACCTGCCGCACGACATCGTCGAGGCCTTCCGCTCGACGCTGGAGGAGGTCGCGGACGCCGACCTGCTGCTGCACGTGGTCGACGGGTCGCACCCTGATCCGCTTTCGCAGATCCACGCGGTCCGTGAGGTCCTGGGCGAGATCAACGCCCTCGACGTCCCCGAGATCATCGTCATCAACAAGGCCGACGCCGCCGACCCGTTGGCGCTGGCCCCGATCCTGGCCCGCGAACCACGCGCCATCGTGGTCTCGGCCAAGACCGGCGAGGGCATCGACAAGCTCCGCGAGTTCCTCGAGGGTGCACTGCCACAGCCGCACATCTCCCTGGACCTCTTGCTGCCCTACGACCGCGGGGACCTGGTCTCCCGCATCCACTCCGAAGGCTCCGTCGAGCAACTCGAGCACACCGCCGACGGCACCCGCGTCACGGCCCGAGTCCACCCGGCCCTGGCCGGCGACCTCACGCCGTACGAGGTAGCTTCCGCCTAACAGCACAACAAACAACCCCCGAGGACCAATCCTCGGGGGTTGTTTGTTCTTCCCCGCGTCAGCTATCCCCCCAGCCAAGTCGCCGGGCGACCGCCCGGGCCTGCGGCGGACCTGTGCCACTCATCAACCCGTTCCTGAGCCGTCCGGGCAGGGCGTGCTGAGCGTGAATCAAGCAGGCCACACCGAGTTGGTGAGTGCCGGCGGTCCGCCACCCGCGCATCGAATCATCCATCGGCATCTTGGCGGCGGCCTCACGCTGTGTCATCCTCCGAAATGGGGGTTGGGGGATGGCGATCAGGGTGGGCGTCGCCTGGGCGACGCATTTCGACAGGCCGCTGTGGCAGCAGGCGTTGCAGACGTCGGTGCGGCACACCAGGCTGCGCTATGCGTACCGGGCGCCGTCGCTGTTCCTGCAGGGGATGCTCAACGCGGGGGATGACATCCAGTTCGTGCTCTGCGACGAGGACCTGACGAGCGCCTCGCTCGATCCCGGCATCTGCCAGGACGTTGACATCCTGTACGTCGCGTCGCACGGCGGCCTCGGCACCAACGGGTTCTCCGTTGCCCTGCATGCGCTCGACTGGGATCTCCTGACCAGCAACTTCGGCGGTCGCGGTCCTGCGGTGGTGGTCTTCGACTGCTGCAATCTCGACGACGTCAAACAGCCGGGCTGGAAGACGAAATGGGAGAACAGCAGTCTCGGCACCGAGCTGCGGATGGTCCTCGGTTTCCGCTCGGCCGCTTCGGTGTCCAAGCTGGCGTCGATCCGCGGTCGCGCCTTCGCCACCATGTTGCGGCAGTTCCCGGTCAAGGACGCCTGGTTCGGGTCCATGCAAGCCGGTGCGTATTACCAGACCGATGAGCCACTCGCGATCGCGTTCGGTGACAGCGACCAGGACGCTCAGCACACGCTGGATACTCTCGACATCGACAACCTGCCCGGACCGCGCACCTCGGCGACACCGACCGTCAAGGCGAAGTACTGATGCGCTGGACGGAACTCAGCCTGAGCGATGCGGCCGGCTGGGTGTACGAGCAGAAGCACTGGGCTGAGGCCGGGCCGACACTCGTGTTCGCGCCGGTGGAGGAGCAGCTCGGTTTTCTGGCCTGGGAACTGCCCGACGCGGAGCACATGCCGTGGTCGGGGACTGTCCGGTTCCGCGACTGGGAGCAGGCCGAGCGCTATCTCGAGCGGACTTCGCCGCCACGATCTCTGGAGCAGGTCGAGCCTTCGTCACCTGTCGTCGAGCGGGAGAGCTTGACGGTGATCGGCGGTACGGCGTCGATCGGGCCCGGCGGTCGAGTCAGCCTGATCACCGGCCACGACGGCGCCTTCGTGGATGTCGGCGTGCGGCCGCTGGCGACCGCCGTACCGGTCGAAAGTCGTCGCGATCCGCGCGAGATCGAGGCACTCGCCGTGGACCTGTTGCGGCCGGCGGGCGAGACCGCTTTGCGGGTGGCGATCGGGTACGTCGAACCGTCGGCGTACGAGGAAGCGACGCACGCCCCGGTCTGCGTTGTCTTCGATCTCGTCTTCCTCACGCCAGACGGCGTACCGCTGGAGCGCTCGACGCTGGCGGTTCCGCTCGACGAGCGGTTACCGGTCATCGACTGAACCTTGGGAGGGGTTTGCGATGGACGACTATCTCGGGATCGCGCTGGGAGTGCTGGCCGCGATTCTGTACACGTTCCTGAAGGGCTATATCCAGAAGGACTTCGGGGCGACCGCGGGACTTCCGCCGTGGGTGCCGAAGTACGTGAGGCTGTTCCTCTTCTGCCTGGTCACCGCACTCGTCCTGCTGGCGATCGTGCGGTCGCTGAAGCCGGATCTGCAGCTCACCTTCTGGCAGGCGCTGCTGGCCGGGTTCGGCTACGAGGCCACGATCGAGAAGTTGAAGAGCCGGCCCGACCGGACCCAGGTGGCCCAGACAGCAGCAACCCCCGGGCAGTGACCCGGGGGCTGCTTTTCAGATCAGGGCGTTACTTCCGCTTGGAGACCTGGACCTTGATGCTCGTGCCGTTGCGCGAGAGCACCTTGATGTTGACGCCGTTGTTCGGCACCTTGACGCCGGCCATCGGCTGCTCGGCGAACCAGAACGGCTTGGAGTCGTTGAAGGTCGAGACTCCGGCCTGGCCGCGGATGTAGCTGGCGTTGCCGTTGAGGTGCAGCGAGAAGGAGTCGGCCTTCTCGAGCCCGAACGGAGCGTCGTACCCGCCGACCCGCGGCCGCCAGAGCTGGCCGTCGAGGCGGTTGATCGGGACCGGGTGGCTGTCGATCGGCAGCACCAGACCCTGACCGGGGTGCTCGTTGGTGTTGTTGTCCTCCTGCGAGGTGTCCCAGTACCAGAGCAGCAGACCGTCCTGGTACGGGAAGTGCTCGACCTTGTCCGGCGCCGTGTTGGCGAAGCCGAAGTTGTACGGGCCGGTCTTCAGGTGCGCGTCGTAGTTGACGTAGTTGATGTGCGACGCGAGGTAGTAGTTGTCGTGCTGGGTCGTGTACGACGCTCCGACCGTGCTGAAGCCGTTGAGCGTCCAGCCGTCCGGCGTGGTCTCGGCACCGGAGCTGAGGACCGTGGTGTCGCCGGAGGTCACCTTGATCTCGTCGGCGAAGAAGCCCTTGCCGCCAGCCGCCGGGTCCGTGGTGTAGCGGAACTGCAGGCCGACCGTCTTCCCGGCGTACGCCGAGAGGTCGAAGGTGGCCGGGACCCAGCCGGTGCTGGTGCCGTCGATGCCGTTGCCCTCGGCCGCCTTGGTGATGGAGCCGGCGATCGGCTTGTAGCCGGTACCGTCGTTCACCTCGACGTAGGCGTAGTCACACGGGTCCGGACCGCAGTCCTCGATGTCCCAGTTGGCCTGGAAGGTGAGGCTCGCGGCGCCGGCCGGCAGGGTGACCTGACGGTTCATGGTGTGCGTGAACTGGTTGCCCTGCCCACTCCACCAGGACTTCGTGCCGGCGGCCGGGGTGACCAGTTCGTGCGTCACCGACTTCTTCGGCAGCGTCACGACCAGGCCCTGGGCCTTCTTGGTGTTGTACTCGTGCGGTCCGAGCTCGAGCGTCCGGTTCTGGCCGGCGGCGACGATCTCGTAGTCCAGCCAGCCCAGCTGCAGCTTGTCCCAGGCGCCGAAGTCGGCCGCCTGCTCGCCGATGCCGCCGTCGGTGGCCTTGGAGACCCGGCTCTGCGCCATGATCGTCCACCAGTTGACGCTGTTCTCGATCGCCGGGCCGGAGGTGTCGTAGTGGTCCGGCAGGCCGAGGTCGTGGCCGAACTCGTGCGCGAAGACGCTGATCCCGCCGTTCTCCGGCTGGATCGTGTAGTCGGAGACCCACAGGCCGGTGTCACCGATCTGCGAGCCGCCCTTCGGGTTGTTCGCCGGGCCGCCCGGGTACTGCACCGACCAGCGGTGCGACCAGACGGCGTCCTCACCCTGCCACGGGTCACCGTCGGCCTGGTCGCCGCCGGCGTGCACGATCTGGAAGTGGTCGATGTAGCCGTCGGGCTCGTTGAAGTTGCCGTCACCGTCGAAGTCGTAGCGGTCCCAGACGTCGAACGACTTCAGATCGGCCTGGATCTGCGCGGTGGTGCGGCCCTTGGCCTTCTGGTCGGCGACCCACTGGTTGACCGAGTCCGCGATCAGCGCCCACACGTTGTTGCAGTTGTTGGCGGCACACGGCTTGCCGTTGGACCGGCCGTACCGGGCCTCGTTGTACTTGACCTTCACCCAGTCGGTGACGGTGCCGTCGACGGTGTAGCGGCCGGACGACTGCTTCTCGTAGTACTTCTTGACCGAGTTGCCCTTGCCGAAGTACAGGTCCTGGAAGTACTTCTGGCTGTAGTCGGACTGCCAGACGGTGCTGTTGTCCACCGCGCGGTCCGGCTCCGGGATCGCGTTGTGCAGCGGCCCGTCCCAGGTCACCGGGCCGGGGAAGTTCGGCGAGGTGTCCACGTCGGGGTAGCTCGGGTGCCGCTCGTTGCCGAACTCGGCGAGTACGACGAAGATCTTGTCGCTCTTCTCGCGGCTCAGCTCGACGTACTGGTCGACCTTGCCGGACTTGTTCTTGATCCCCTTCGCGGCGGCGGCCTTGGTGCCCAGCTTCACGACCTGGCTGCCGTTCCGCAGCTCCGGCTTCGCCGTGCCGTTCAGCACCTTGGTGAGTGCCTCCTGGCGCAGGTCGCGACGCTTCTCCTCGAGCGGGTTCGGCATCTCGTCCGGTGCGGGTGCGGTCTCACTGGCGATCGGTCCCGAACTCTGGGTGGACGGCGTGACGGCGTTACCGGCCGCGGCCCATCCGATCCCGGCCGTTGCCGCCAAGGCCAGGCTGAACAGCCCAGCGGGTAGCTTGCGCACGATTCCCCTCCATGCATTGTGGACTCCGCCGCGCATGGTGACGCGGCGTGTTCGTAGCTCCCCCGAGCGTGTTCTGCGCGAGAGTACGGGGCAACCAGGGGACTCCGGAAGCAGATGGCGGAAAATACGGGAAAGGCGCGGGGAAACCTGCACCATGAGTGGTATTACTCAACCGGCCGAGTACGACGCCTCGGTCGCAGCGGGCCGGAGTGTTGACAGACTGTGGCGGTGGAGCGCGATCCGGTAGACCTCTTGCAGCCGCTGTGGCGTGCGCTGGTCGTGTTCCGGGTGATCACCTTCGGATTCGCCTGTCTGGGCGTCTGGACCCGGTGGGAGGGCATCGCCCGGCCGTCCGGCGCTGTACTGCAGCTGGTCATCATGGCGGTTTGGACGCTCATCTCCTCGTTCGGCTACAGCAGGCGCTGGGGACGGCGGAACACCCGGCTTGCCTTCGCAGACCTGGTCGTCACTGCGGGTTGTATGTACGCCACGCTGTTGGCCCAGCCGCTGATCGACATCAGGGGCGGTGCGTCGGTGCTGACCTCGGTGTGGGCGGCCGGGCCGGTCCTGGCACTCGCGATCTCGCGTGGTCGCGATGGTGGCCTGCTGGGCGCCGCCACCATCAGTCTGGCGTTGCTGTCGCTACGGGGTGTCGACAACGCGGCAAAGGTGCTCAGCAACGTGCAGCTGCTGCTGGTCGCCGGATTGGTCGTCGGGTACGCCGCCTCCACCATGAGGCGCGCAGGCGACCGGCTACGGGAGGCCATCGCCACGGAGAGCGCGACCGCCGAGCGGCTGCGGCTCAGCCGGTCTATTCACGACGGTGTCCTGCAAGTCCTGGCTCAGGTGCAGCGCCGCGGTCACGCCATCGGTGGCGAGGCCGTCGAGCTGGCACGGATGGCCGCCGAACAAGAGGTTGCCCTGCGCACCTTGATGGCCGCCCGCCCGGTGACGGCGGACGGAGATCAGACCGACGTGTGCAGCCAGTTGTTGCCGTTGGCCACCACCAGGACCGACGTGGTGGTGCCGGCCGGACCTGTCCTGCTGCCGGCCGCCGCAGCCGACGAACTGGTTGCCGCGGTCAAAGAGGCGCTCAGCAACGTGGACAAGCATGCCGGTGACGACGCCCGCACCTGGGTGGTGGTCGAGGACCTCGACGACGCCGTACTGGTGTCGATCCGCGACGATGGGATCGGTACGACGCCGGCCCAGCTGGAACAGGCCCGGGTCGACGGCCACCTCGGAGTGAGCCAGTCCATCCGCGGCCGCATCACTGATCTTGGCGGCACCGCCACCGTCCGTACCGCACCAGGCGAGGGAACCGAGTGGGAGCTGAAGGTAGACCGACCATGACCAGAGTGATGATCGTCGACGACCACCCGATGTGGCGTGAAGGCGTGGCGCGTGACCTCGGGAGTCGCGGGTACGACGTCTGTGCGACCGCGCAGGACGTTGCGAGTGCCGTGAAGATCGCGCTGGCGACTCGGCCGGATGTCGTGGTGATGGACCTGCAACTGGGCGACGGTTCCGGGGTCGATGCGACGCGAGAGATCACCGCGGCGCTCCCCGACACCCGGGTGCTCGTCTTGTCGGCCAGCGCGGAACAGGACGACGTACTGGCTGCGGTGAAGAACGGTGCGTCGGGCTATCTGGTGAAGTCGGCATCGCTGGACGAGTTCGACGACGCAGTACGGCGTACTGCTGAGGGGGACGCGGTTTTCAGCGCCGGTCTGGCCGGACTGTTGCTGGGGGAGTACCGGCGGTTGGGGGCTGGTCCCGAAGTACCGCAGCTGACTGAGCGGGAGACCGAAGTACTCCGGCTGGTCGCACGCGGGCTGACTGCCCGCCAGATCGCGACTCGTCTGGTGCTCTCGCATCGCACTGTGGAGAACCACGTGCAGAACACGTTGCGGAAGCTGCAGCTGCACAACCGCGCCGAGCTGGTCCGCTATGCGATCGAACACGGGATCGACGCCCCCGAATAGTTCCGGGGGCGTCGTCCGCCGGGGTTACAGGCCGTTCGTGAAGAGCAGGCGGTTGACCGTTCCGCCGGTCGTGCCACCGGTGACCTTGTTCGGGGTCGCGTTGGTCTCGATGTACGTCTTCACGGCGGCCGGGGTGGCCGACGGGCTGGTCTGCAGGTAGAGCGCCGCGACACCCGCGACGTGCGGCGTCGCCATCGAGGTCCCGCTCATCGAGCCGCTGCCACCGGTGCGCAGCGTAGAGATGATCGCCGAACCCGGCGCGTACACGTCGACGCACGCACCAGTGCTCGAGTACGACGCCCGCGCGTCGTTCCGCTCCGACGCCGCGACGACCAGTGCGGTCTCGATCTTGCGGGGCAGGCGGTCACAGGAGTTGCCACCGGTGTTGCCTGCCGAGGCGGCCAGGAAGACACCGGAGTTGATCATGGCGCGCAGCGAGTTCTCCAGCGTGGTGTTCGCGCTGAAGTTCCACGAGGCGTTGGCCACGGCGGGCTTGACCGCGTTCCGGGTCACCCAGTCCACGGCCGCGATCGCGGAGGACGCCGTACCGGAGCCGTTGCAGTCCAGCCACTTCACACCGTGCAGCCGGGCGGTCTTCGCCACGCCGTACGTCGTGGATCCGATCGTGCCGGCGACATGCGTGCCGTGACCCATACAGTCGGTGTTGTTGGAGTCGATGCCGTTGAAGTCGAAGGTGGCGCGGCCGCCGAAGTCCGCGTGCCCGGGGGTGATCCCGGTGTCGATGATGTAGGCGTGCACGCCCTGGCCGGTCCGCGTGTAGGTGTAGGAGTTCGACAGCGGCAGGTTGCGCTGGTCGATCCGGTCGATACCCCATGAGGGCGGGTTGTTCTGGGTGGCGTCGAGGGCGTTCTCGATCCGCACGTCCTGCGAGATCGCGACGACGTCGGGGTTCTTCTGCAGGGCGCCCAGCTGGGCGGGGGTGAGCTTCGCGCTGAAGCCGTTGACGGCGGTACTGAACTGGCGCTGCGGCGTGATGCCCAGGCCGCTCTTCAGCTTCATGCCCTTCTTCAGCTCGACGATGTAGGTGTCCTTGATGGCCGAGACACCGGGCTCGGCCTTGGCCTGCTGGACGATGATCCGGTCCGGGCCGGATGCGGCACCGGA
This sequence comes from Kribbella yunnanensis, assembly GCF_039529655.1. Lineage (NCBI taxonomy): Bacteria > Bacillati > Actinomycetota > Actinomycetes > Propionibacteriales > Kribbellaceae > Kribbella > Kribbella yunnanensis. The sequence goes on from NZ_BAAANF010000016.1 coordinate 515,051, forward strand.
GGTGGCGGCGGTGGCGAGGGCGAGGGCCGGGGCCAGGCCCACGGCGAGAATCAGCGAGACGGTACGACGCACGGTTCCTCCTCAGGGAACTCATCACCCACCGGGGCGGAGGGGTGATCACCGTCGGTCCGCAGTCGACTACGGACCGGGGTGGGGCAGAAGTTAGGCCGTACTCACCTGACAGGTCAATCAATTCAGGGGTGCGCTGATGCCATGGCACTGCGCTGCCGCGCTCGGGCGTTTGATTCACCTCCGTACACTGTGCGCCACGCCAACCATGGCTGCTCTCTGTCACGACACCCGTACTGCGGGTGCCCATCTCCGGAGGCTGTAGTGAACCGGTCGTCCATCGTTCGCGCGTTGCTCGCGTTCGTCGTGCTGGCTCTGTCGACGTTCGTCGTCCTGACCGCGAAGCCCGAGCTCGGCCTCGATCTGCGGGGCGGTACGCAGATCGTGCTGGAGGCCAAGGACACGCCGGAGATGAAGGTCACCAAGGACGTCACCGACAACGTGACCCAGGTGCTGCACCGGCGCGTTGACGCCCTCGGCCTGGCCGAGCCGAACGTCACCCGCCAGGGCGAGAACCGGATCATCGTCGAGCTGCCCGGTGTCCAGGACCCGCGCGAAGCCGCGAAGGTGGTCGGCAAGACCGCTCAGCTGACCTTCCACGAGGTGCTGAACCAGGTCGCCGAGAAGCCGGCCGTGCCCGCCAAGGGTGAGATCTGGCTGCCCTCGGACACCGGATCCGGGGTGCTGCAGCTCGCGAAGCCGGCGATGACCGGTCAGCTGGTGAGTGGCGCCGACGGGATGATCGACCCGCAACAGCCGGGCCAGGGCTGGTTCGTCCAGATGAAGTTCAAGGGCGACGGCGGCAAGATCTGGGCCAACATCACCGGCAAGGCGGCCTGTGAGCCGGTGAACACGCCCAAGCGGATGATCGCGATCGTCCTCGACAACGAGGTGATCAGCGCCCCGCAGGTCGACCCGGACGGCGGCAACCAGCTCTGCGGCACGGGGATCCCCGGTGGCACCAGCACGATCAGTGGCCGCTTCACCGAGGCCGAGGCCAAGGACCTGGCGGCGCTGATCGAGGGCGGCTCGCTGCCGGTGCCGGTCGAGATCATCGACCAGCGTTCGGTGGGCCCGTCGCTGGGCAAGGACGCCATCCAGGCAAGCGCCGAGGCTGCGATCATCGGCCTCGGCCTTACCGCGATCTTCATCATCTTCGTGTACCGGCTGGTCGGCCTGATGGCCGTCCTCGGCCTGATCGGGTACGCCGGTATGTCGTACGCCGCCCTGACCGTGCTCGGGGCCACGTTGACGCTGCCCGGCCTGGCCGGTTTCGTGCTCGCCATCGGGATGGCGGTCGATGCGAACGTCCTGGTCTTCGAGAGAGCCCGGGAAGACCACATTGCCGGGCGGACCGACGGCCTGCGCCGTTCGCTGCGCAGCGGTTTCCAGAACGCGTTGTCTGCCATCGCGGATTCCAACATCACCACCCTGCTCGCGGCCGGTCTGCTGTTCTTCCTGGCGGCCGGACCGGTGCGCGGCTTCGGCGTCACGCTGAGCATCGGTGTGCTTGCGTCGCTCTTGTCCGCGCTGGTGGTCACCCGCGTGCTGGCCGAGTTCTTCGTGTCGCGGAAGTTCGTCCTGCGGCGTCCCGGCCTCAGTGGAATCGACGGCCACGGGCGCGTGCGGACCTGGCTGGAGGCCCGTCGGCCGGCCCTGATGAATCACAGTCGCCGGTGGTTGCTGATCAGCACGATCGTGATCGCGGTCGGAGTCGCCGGCGTCGTCGTACGGGGTCTCAATCTCGGGATCGAGTTCACTGGCGGGCGGTTGCTGGAGGTCAGCACAGCGCAGCCGATCACGCCGGACCAGGCGCGGGCCGCGGTGGGCGAGGCCGGTTATCCGACCGCGATCGTGCAGGCGACCGACAACGAGAACATCACCGTGCGGACCGGGACGATCTCGGACGACGAGGCGGAGAAGGTCCGTGAGTCGATCGCGCAGATCGGCGGTGGCACTGCCGAGCTGGTGCGCAACGAGAGCATCGGTCCGTCGCTCGGTGAGGAGCTGCGCAACAAAGGTCTGATCGCGCTCGGGATCGCCTTGCTTGCCCAGCTGGCCTATCTGGCCGCTCGCTTCCGGTGGACCTTCGGTGCGGGCGCTGTACTCGCCCTGATCCAGAACGTGGCGGTCGTGGTCGGCGTCTTCGCCTGGACAGGCAAACCGGTCGACGGCATCTTCCTGGCCGCGATCCTGACCATCATCGGCTACACGGTGAACGACTCGGTCGTCGTCTTCGACCGGATCCGCGAGACCCGTAGTGCCCGGGCCACCGAGAACCTCGGCCCGGTCATCGACACGGCGATCGTCAACGTGCTGCCGCGAACGGTCAACACCGGTATCTCGACGTTGTTCATCCTGTCCGCGCTGCTGGTCCTCGGCGGCGACTCACTGGGTGACTTCTCGCTGGCGCTGCTGCTCGGAATCCTGGTCGGCACCTACTCGTCGAACCTGACCGCCGCGCCGCTGCTCCTCGAGCTCGAACGCCGCTACCCGGCCCCGCCGCCGCGCCCGAAGCGCGCCCAGGTCGACCGGGATGCTGCTCCAGATCGGGGAGCCGTCGTCTAGGTAGACAGTGTCTACGGCGGTCGTGTAGACATTGTCTACATGACCGCCCTCGCGCTGCTGACCGCCTCCGCGTGCTGCCATGCCACGTGGAACCTGCTGATGAAGACCGTCAGCCCTAAGGGATCCGCCTTCATCTGGCTCTGCGGCCTGCTCACTCTCCCGGTCTCCGTCGTCCTGCTCCTGCGCTCCGACGACCTCGCCGTGACGTGGTGGCCGGCCCTGATCAGCATGGCCCTGCACACTCTGTACGCCGTCACTCTGCAGAAGGCGTACGGCGCCGCCGACTTCGCCACCGTCTATCCGATCAGCCGAGGCTCTGCGCCCGTCCTGGTCGCGCTAGCTACGGTCTCCGGCTGGCGGGTGTACGCCGGAGCTCTGATCGTTCTGGCTGGCGTTCTCGTCATGGACCGTCTGCATCGTGGCCGGACGCTGGCTCGCGGTATCGCACTCGGTCTACTGGTCGCAGCCTGCACGGCGGCGTACACGCTCTGGGACGCCTATGCGATCGGCACCTTGCATGCGGATCTGCTTGCCTACCTGGCCGTCAGCAATGTCGCCCAGGTCGTGGTCCTCTCGGTGCTTTCTCGCGACCGCCGAGCAGCCCTGGGGGAGTGGCGGCGAGCGATCCCGGTCGCCATCCTCGTCCCGGCCAGCTACGGCCTGTCACTCCTCGCGCTCTCCTACGCCTCCGTCAGCACGGTCGCGGTCGGTCGCACCATGAACGTCGTCATCGGCGCGCTCCTCGGCTTCCTCGTCCTCCACGAGCGCGCCACCCGCACCCGGCTGGCCGGACTCGCCGCGGTCGTCGCAGGCGTCGTACTGGTCAGCATCTGAGGAGTTATCCGCAGGGGGCGATGTCGAACCGCCTTGGGGCGGACCGGGGCATGTAGTCGGGCGTGGTTCCTCCCCGAACTGCTGCGCTGACCCTCCCCGAACCGGTTTGGGGAGAGTGGAGTTGCGTCCAGCAGCTGGCTCGGTCGACGCCGCCCGAACGGCCTTGACTGACCACCTCGTGGGTTGACCCATCAGCTTGTGGGTTCTGTACCCGCATGCGGTGGGGGAACCCACAAGCTCGTGGGGGAACCCATGGCCGGTTGGTGAAGGCTCGCCAGTGCGGCCTCGCCGGGGCTGGCCGATCCGTGGCAGGTCAGCGCCCCGAACCGACGGTCAAATGACCTCGACCACACCTCCACCCATTCATGCTGCGAGCGGAAGCGCCGGTTATCCACAGGCGCCGTTCGCTGAGCGGAATCTGTCGGCGCGGCGGGCTAGGGTGTGGCGGTGGGTGTAGACGTACGCGAATTGCTTGAAGCCGCTGTCTCTGGGATCGCTGGGCAGACCAGACCTGGACAGGTGGAGATGGCCGAGGCCGTCAACACCTCCATGCATGACGGCTCGCACCTACTCGTCCAAGCCGGCACCGGCACCGGGAAGTCGCTGGGCTACCTCGTTCCGGCGCTGCTACACGCGATCGAGGACCGCCGGGTGGTCGTCTCCACCGCGACTCTCGCACTGCAGTCGCAGCTCGTGGACCGCGATGTCCCGGCGCTGCTCGACGCGACTGAGAAGCTTCTGCCGCGCAGGCCGTCGTACGCGATTCAGAAGGGCCGCAACAACTACGCCTGCCTGCACCGGATCCGCGAGGGTGCGCCGGACGAGGACGGCATGCTGATCGACGTACCGCCGCCGGGGCAGATCGGGCAGCAGGTGCTGGAACTGCGGGACTGGGCCGAGCAGCAGTTGCTCGACGGCGAAGCCGGCGACCGCGACCATGCGCCCTCACATCAGTACCAGGCCTGGCAGCAGGTGGCGATCGCGGCGCGGGAGTGCCTCGGCGCGCAGAAGTGCCCGTACGGCGACGAGTGTTTCGCGGAGAAGGCGAAGGAGCAGGCCCGCAAGGCGGACATCGTCATCACGAATCACGCGCTCCTGTCCATCGATGCCTTCGAGAACCGCACTGTTCTGCCCGAGCACGACGTGATCATCGTCGACGAGGCCCACGAGCTCCCGGCGCGCGTCACCGGTGCCGCCGGCGACGAGCTTTCGCCGCAGATGGTCGAGCGAGCCGCCAAGCGGTCGCGACGCTTCGTGGACGACGACAAGGCCGACGATCTGATCGACGCCTCGGACGCACTGCGCGCAGCGCTCGATGGCACTCGCGAAGGTCGGATCGAGCCGTCCAACACGCCTGTCCTGGAGGCGGCCGGGCTGGTCCGCGACGCAGCTCGCTCGATGTACTCGGATCTGAACAAGAAGTCCGACGACAAGGACGACGACCCCGACGGCGCGAAGCGGCAGGCCAAGGGCGCGGTGAAGGAGATCTTCGACGTCGCCGAGCGGGTCGCCGCGCTGAACGATCTGGACGTCGTCTGGATGGCCGACCGCGAGCGCTTCGGCCGCGAGCTGCGGATCGCGCCGCTCACCGTCGCGGGTCTGCTCCGCGAGCTCGTCCTGAAGGACCGCACCGCGGTGCTCACCTCGGCCACTCTCTCGCTCGGCGGCGACTTCGACTCGATCGCGCGCCAGGTCGGCCTGCGGCCGGCCGACAAGCTCACGGACGACGACGAGATGCCCGAGCTCGATGACAGCAACGAGACCGGTCCACTGCCCTGGCGCGGCCTCGACGTCGGATCCCCGTTCGAGTACGAGAAGCAGGGCATTCTGTACGTCGCCAAGCACCTGCCGCCGCCGCATCGCGACGGACTCGGGCAGAAGCAGTTCGACGAGATCATCGACCTGATCACCGCTGCCGGTGGTCGCACGCTCGGCCTCTTCTCATCGCGCCGGGCGGCCGAGGCCGCGACCGCCGCCGTCCGCGAGGCGACCGACCTGACCATCCTCTGCCAGGGCGATGCGCAACTGGGCGAGTTGGCGAAGGAGTTCGTCGACAACCCCGAGACATCTCTGTTCGGGACGCTGTCGCTGTGGCAAGGCATCGACGTACCGGGCTCGACCTGCAACCTGGTCATCATCGACCGCGTCCCGTTCCCGCGTCCCGACGAGCCGCTGATGGCGGCCCGGCAGCGCGCAGTGGACGAGGCCGGGGGCAACGGTTTCATGGCCGTCGCCGCCACCCACGCAGCGCTGTTGCTTGCCCAGGGCACCGGTCGGCTGATCCGCCGCAGCACCGACCGCGGCGTGGTCGCGATCCTCGACCCCAGGATCGTCACCCAGCGGTACGGCGGCTTCCTGCGCGCCTCCTTGCCTCCGATGTGGCCGACGGCGGATCGTGAGAAGGTGCTTGGCGCCTTGAAGAGACTCCAGACGGTATGAGCCCGTCGGGCGGTCCGCCGGTGCTGCCGATGATGGCGGCGCTGGGGGAGATGCCGTCCGGACCCGACTGGTCGTACGAGCTCAAGTGGGACGGCATTCGCGTCGTCGTCGAGGTCGACGACGGTGTCTGCCGGTTGTGGTCGCGCAACAGCCGTGACGTGTCCGGCGGGTACCCCGAGCTAATCGGTCTGGCCGAATCGCCCGGTCTGCGACTGCCCGCCGTACTGGATGGGGAGATCGTCACGCTGGACGAGCACGGTGCGCCGTCGTTCGGCCTGCTGCAACGGCGGATGCATGTGCGGGATCCCCGGCATCTGCGTCATCTGATCACCGAGGTACCGGTCTCGGTGCGGTTGTTCGACGTGCTCCGGTTCGACGGCAAGTGGTTGCTTGAGGCAACGTACGACGATCGGCGCGGACTGCTCGAGTCACTCGAACTCGGGGATCCGTTCTACGAGACGCCGGCTGCCCTGGCCGATGGTGATGAAGCGCTCGGTATCGCGGTCTCGACAGGGCTCGAAGGAGTGGTGGCGAAACGCCGTCGTTCCCGTTACCTGCCTGGCCGGCGGAGCTCCGACTGGATCAAGGTGAAGCCGGTGCAGACCCGCGATGTCATCCTCTGCGGGTGGCATCCGGGGGAGGGGAACCGCGACGGCAAGATCGGTTCCTTCTACATCGCCGCGTACGCCGAACCTGGCGGCGAACTGCTCCTGATCGGCAAAGTCGGCTCGGGCCTCGACTTCGCGACGCTCGACCTGCTCGGCGCGGAGTTGGCCGGCCTGGAGATCGACAGGCCGGCCTTCAACCCGGCGACCATTCCCGGGCCCGACCAGCGCCGAGCGCACTGGCTGGACCCGGTGCTGGTTGCCGAGATCACCTTCTCCGGCTGGGCCGCCGACGGACGCCTCCGGCATCCGGTCTGGCGCGGCCTACGCCTCGACATCGACCCCAGCAGCGTCCTAGTGGACTGACTTGGCCAACGCGTCGAGCCGCTTCATCCAGCTGTAGTCGGTGGTCGAGATGGTGTCATCACCAGGCTGTTTGCCATCCCGGTCGATCGCGTAGGCGAACACGCCACCCTTATCACCGCCGGTCGGCTGCCACTTCGCGTACGACGCGGCCCGGCTGGTCTCGAAGGGGTCGAGAGTGTCGCCCCAGTGCGCACCGCGCTCCTCGTAGAACGAGACACCGGGCAGGAACTGGCACGACGAGATCCGGCTCGAGAACGTCTGCCAGGTGGACTGCAGCGTCGATGCGCCACGGCCGTAGGCCTGCAGCATCACGTAGTTGTAGAGCGACGAGGTCCGGGTGAAGACCGGGTGGCTGCCGGTCAGGTTCGTGTCGTAGATGAAGAGTTTGCCGGAGGCCGACTTCGGGCCGATCCGCTTGCCGAGTGCGCTGATGATGCCGGCCGCGCGGGTCAACGCCGTACCGCTCGGGGTGCTCTCGACGTCGATGTCGATTCCGTCGACACCCCAGTTGACGATGTACTCGTCGTACAACTGCTGGGCGTAGGCGTCGTATGCGGCAGTGTTGTCGGCGACCGGAGCCTTGGCGAAGTCGTCGATCCACAAGGTGAAGACGGCCTTCGTGCCCTGGGCGTGCAGGGCGGGCAGATAGGTGTCGCGCAACGCCACCCAGAAGTCCGGATCCTCGGCAGGTTTGGTCGCGAAGACCGAGACGATGTCGATCTCCGGTGGGACCTCGCTCAACCGCTGCACGTTCGGCGCGCGGTCCTCGGGTTTCGTGGTCGCGACATCGCGCCATTGCCGGTAGTAGCCGTAGGTGATGGGCGTGCCGCAGTTCTGCGCGCCGGTGGCGGCTGTGATGGCACCGGCGGGGGTGATCGACGTCGTCATCGCTACAGCACCGACGGCGACAGCGACGCAGGCTTTCGTGATGGCTGCTCTCATGGGCAGCCAAGATGTCGAACTATACCGGTTTAGTCAACGGGTGAGGGAATCGCCGAGGCGTGAGAAAACTGCCCGGTATACGGACGGATTCGCCGGGCATTGCGACGCCGGCTGTTCAGGTGTTGCAGCTCAGGGCCGCGAAGTAGTTGCGCTCGGCATCAATCGCCGAGCGGACGCCGTGCTGGGTCAGTCGTTCGCTTCCCGGGAAGCGGCCGGTATCGCCAGCGCCGCCTCGATCTTGTCGGCCAGCTTCTCCGGCGTATTGGTCGGCGCGTAGCGCGCGATCACCCCGCCGTCGCGGCCGATCAGGAACTTGGTGAAGTTCCACTTGACCCGGCCGCCGAGCAGGCCGCCCTGCTCGCGTTTCAGCCAGTTGTACAAGGGAATCGTCCGCGATCCGTTCACGTCGATCTTGGCGAACATCGGGAACGTCACGTGGTAGATCGTCGAACAGAAGTTCGCGATCTCGTTCTCGTCACCGGGCTCCTGGTGGTTGAACTGGTCGCAGGGAAAACCCAGCACCGAGAAGCCCTGCCGACGGTAGGTCTTGTAGAGCTTCTGCAATCCCGCGTACTGCGGGGTCTGGGAGCACTGCGACGCCGTGTTCACCACCAGGAGCACCTGGTCGCGGAAATCGGCAAGAGACTGTTCATTGCCTTCGATCCGGCGCGCGCTGAAGTCGTAGACAGTCGTCATGAGAACAATGCTGACACGAGCCGCCCGACTTCGCTTGCCGTCTGAGATGTCAGACTCGCCGCAGAACTGTTACGACCTTTCCGAGGATCACCGCGTCCTTGCCGTCGATCGGTTCGAACGCCGGGTTGTGCGGCAGCAGCCAGATCTCGGACTTGGTCTTCTTGAACGTCTTCACGGTCGCCTCGCCGTCGATCATGGCAGCGACGATGTCACCGTTCTCCGCGGTCTGCTCCTGCCGGACGACCACCCAGTCGCCGTCGCAGATGGCGATGTCGATCATCGACTCACCCTTGACCTTCAGCATGAACAGCGTGCCCTCGCCGACCATTGCCTTGGGCAACGGGAACACCTCTTCGACCTGCTGGTCGGCGAGGATCGGGTTACCGGCGGCGATCTGCCCGACCACGGGCACGTAGACCGCGTCCGGATGCGCGTCGCCGGCCCCGGTCTCGTCGTACGCCGTCTGGCGCACCGAGCCGAGCGCACTGCGCCGGGCGGCGGCGTCGACCTCGCCGGGGTAGCGGACCTCGATGGCCCGCGGCCGGTTCGGGTCGCGGCGCAGCAGGCCCTTCTGCTCGAGCACCCGCAGCTGGTGCGACACCGACGACGAACTGGTCAGCCCGACCCGCTCGCCGATCTCTCGCATCGAGGGCGGGTACCCGCGGCTGTCCACCGAATCCTTGATCACGTCCAGCACCCGGCGCTGCCGCGGCGTCAGCCCGGTCGCGTCGGCCGGCCCGTCGGGCAGCTCGCTCACGGTCCGGTCCGCGGTGTCCGCGGCGCGGTCCTCGTTCTTGCTGGAACCGCTCGGCGTCCTGGGCATCGGTGATCCGCTCCTCTGGTCCTGGTCAGGTTCGACTGAGACGACCGTAGACCGAATTCTGAGATTCTTCAAACATCTGTTCGAAGGCGTGTCGGTTCGCACGTTTGTTCGTGTGTCGGGTTATAGGGCGGGAATTCTGCTGGCGTGTCGCTGTTGGAAGTAGTTGCGCCGACCGGGTGGATGGGTTAATCATTCGTACAGACGTTCGATCGAACAGGTGTTCGGCTGGCCGCATCCGCAGAAACTGTCGGAGGCGGCCGGTAGACAAGGAAGCACAGCGAACAACGTGGTCTGGAGGATCTGATGAGCACAGCGGAACTCGCAGCGGATGCGCTGGCCGGCCGGCTTGCGCCCGAGGTTGCGCCCGCTCCCCAGGGGGTTCCGCGACGCCGCCGGATCCCCGGCAGCGCCACCGAGCCACTCCCGGTCCGTGCCTGCAGCGGCGAGGTCCTCGGCCGTCAGGTGGTCGTCAGGCACCAGGAGCGGCGGCCGCACGAGCTCGAGGCCCCCTCCCTGCGGCTGACCCGGCGCGGCCGGATGCTGGTCTCGTTCGTGTCGGTGCTGGTCTTCGGTTCCGCCATCGCGGTGCTCGGCCTGCGGATCGCCGGCGTCCTCGACTCAGGCCCCGACTTCAGCAGCACGGTCCCGGTCCAGGTCGCGCCCGGTCAAAGCCTCTGGTCGATCGCCCAGGAGACGAATCCCGATCAGGACCCGACGCTCGTCATCGAGAAGATCGCCGAGCTGAATCAACTCTCCGGCCCGGCCGACCTCACTCCTGGCCAGACGCTGCAGATCCCGATCGCCCGCTGAGCCATTCATCCTTGAGCAGGGCATAGACAAACTCGTTGCCCCACTCACCCTTGAACCACAAGGCCTGCAGATGATGTGCCTCTCGGCGCATCCCGAGCCGCTCGAGTAGCTGCGCCGACGCAGTATTGCGATCATCCAGTACGGCGACGATCCGATGCAGCCCGAGATCCTCGAACCCGAGCCGCAGCATCTCCCGCGCCGCCTCCGAGGCATACCCCTTGCCGTGATACCCGGCATGCAGGGCATAACCGATCTCCCCCTGCCGATCCGCCTCGCTCGCCCACTTCAGCAGCACCTCGCCGATCACAGTCCCGGTCTCCCGCAACTCGATCGCGAGCACCAGCCACTGACCTTCCTCGGTCAGCCGGTCCTGCGCGAGCTTCTTCTCCAGCGCCTCGCGCGTCTGCTCCCGATCCCGCACCGGCCACGGCACGTATCGCACGATGTCCGGATTCGAGTGAAACGCCAGCAGATCGTCGAGATCGTCCCGCCGATGCGCGCGCAGGTCCAACCGCTCGGTCCGCAGTGGATAAGCCGGATGCAATCCAGTCACGACGCCGCCCTCACGAGTAGTCTGTCTAACACCGTTAGACACTAACTCCGGCCCCATAGATCCCACAACGAGGTTTCCCCGTGCCCGAAGACCCGCCTCCGGGCCCCGAGCGCCCGGCTCGCATCCCGGACCACACGGCGCCACCCGCGACAACGCGGCGGGCCCCCTCCTCTCACGCGGCCGCCGGGATCACGGTCGCGGCCATCGCCGACGCTGCACTCGCCGTCATCCGTGCGGTCGGCGTCGACGGGCTGACCATGCGTGGAGTGGCTGAGCGGCTGGGCGTGCGAGCTCCCACGCTCTACCACCACGTGCGAAACAAGGCCGACCTCCTCGACCTGGTAGCCCGCAACGCCTTCGACGAGTTCGCCGCGGACGAAACGGCGTACGAAGATCTCCGAACCATCGACGAATGGATCGCCCTCACCAGAACCGGCTCACTCGAATTCCGCGCCTTCTACGCCGACCATCCCGGCCTGGCCGCGCTCATGCAGGCAAAAGCAACCCCGGACCGCGATCAAGGCGCCGGCTCCCGAGCCCTCTTGGTCCGCGCACAAATCGAGTCGCTCGTACGCCTCGGTGTCCCCGAACCCCAAGCCCGCCACTTCTTCGAGGTCACCGCCCGCTGGGGTCTAGCAGCCGTGGTGGCCGAATCGACAATCACCACGGAACTGTTCACCGACGGCCTGGACATCTTCCTCGCCGGCCTCAGATCCCGCCTACTCGAGCTGACTACCTAACCGCGCTCAACCACAATTCGGCGTACCGCGAACCATCCACAGCCGTCGCGACGTCCACCACAGTCGGCGAAACGCCGTACGGATCGCTGGTCAGATCGCTCGACCCCCGACTGTCGACAATCGTCCGCCCGCGCGACCAACTCCCCGCCAACTCCACCCGCACGGGCAGCCGTCGCGTAGTGAGCCCCTCCGGATCGATGACCGCACACACCGCGCCGCCATCACCGATGCTCGCGCCCGCAGCGCCGTACAACTCGCTGCGCCGCTCGATCAGCTTCCGCGCCAGATCAGCCGACGCGGACCCACCCAACCCCGACGCCTGCTCAAGCGTCACAACCACGTCGTAGAAGACATCCAGCCCATACATCGTCACCGGTACGCCGAGCTCACCCGCGGCCGCGAGCACAATCGCAGCAGCCTCCGGATCAGTCCAGATGTTGAACTCGGCCGAAGCAGTCGCATTACCGATCCCGGCAGCACCACCCATGAACACGATCTCCCGCAACCCAGCCGCGGCCTCAGGGTAGGTCCGGAGCAGCAACGCGATATTCGTCATCGGCGCCAGCGGAATCAGCGTCACCGGGTCGTTCTTGGCAGCCGCATCCAGCAAAACCGAACGCAGCAGCTCAATCGCCGGCGTAGGACTCGGCGAGCGCGTCGACCGCGGCCAGTCGAGATCACCCAGCCCATCGACCCCGTGCACATGCGGAGCAGCCCGCATCGGCTGCAGCAACGGCAGCGCCGCACCACGCCCGACCGGTACGTCGGTCCGCCCGGCCGCCTCCAGCACGGTCAGCGTGTTGATCACGACGTCGTCGAGCCCGACATTCCCGCCGACGCAGGTGACGGCCCGCAGGTCGAGTCCCGGATGGCGGGCGGCGAGCAGCAGCGCGCAAGCATCGTCCAGCCCGGTGTCGACGTCCAGGATCACCGGTTTCATGCCCCCCATCTTCACCCATCGGCCAAGCCGCGCGGACGCCGGGGGAGGGCCGCAGTGTCCTCCCGCGGAGGGCCCATTTGGTGGCGCCACGCGGGACTACACGGGGCCGCACGAGTGTTGAAACCAAGGACGGGTCAGACCGATTCAGAAGCGACGCGCGCGAGATCCGGCCGTTCTTGCAAACTGTCGGAGCAGCGATCTAGGATCCCTAGATGTAGTGGTTACACGGGTGTAATTTTCCACAGGTAGTGGTTGGTTACTCACAGGCCATACACAGGTTGTCCCCAGATCCATCCACAGATGCAGTCCACAGCCCGCCCGAGCGGCGGCCTACGGGAGGAGTGATCAGCCGTGCACTGTCCGTATTGCCGGCACACCGATTCCCGTGTGGTCGACAGCAGGGTGGCCGAGGACGGCGGAGCGATCCGTCGCCGCCGCCAGTGCCCGGTCTGCGAGAAGCGGTTCACCACCGTCGAGCAGATGCAGCTGACCGTCGTGAAGCGCTCCGGCGCGACCGAGCCGTTCAGCCGGGAGAAGGTCGTCAACGGTGTGAGCAAGGCCTGCAAGGGCCGGCCCGTCGGCGTGGATGCGCTGTCCCGGCTGGGGCAGAAGGTCGAGGACGCGCTGAAGGCGAGCGGTTCGCCGGAGGTTCCCGCGCACGAGGTGGGTCTTGCCATCCTCGGGCCGCTGCGGGAGCTGGACGAGGTCGCTTACCTGCGGTTCGCCAGTGTGTACCGGCAGTTCGAGTCGGCGGACGATTTCGAGACCGAGATCGCCCTGCTGCGCGCGGAGAAGGAGCCCGAGGGCACCGAGCCGCCGCCGCTGAGGCCGACCCAGCAGACATAAATCGGGGATTCGCGACACCAGTAACACAACGTGCGGTACGGCGTTGGCAGTACCAACGGGGCGGTCCCGGGCAGACCGCGGCAGGGCGATCATAAATTGCGAGGAGCAACCATGACAGAGACGGTGACCGGCCACTCGGGGTCGACCAAGCGGTCGGCGGCCGGGTTCCGTGGGCGGAAGAACGCCCCCGCGGGACTCACCATCGAGCGGATTTTCACCACCGAGGGCGTACACCCGTACGACGAGGTGACGTGGGAGCGCCGCGACGTCGTACAGCAGAACTGGAAGACCGGTGAGACCGTCTTCGAGCAGCGCGGGGTGGAGTTCCCCGACTACTGGAGCGTGAACGCGTCCACCATCGTCACCACCAAGTACTTCCGCGGCGCGGTCGGTCACGACAACCGCGAGTGGAGCCTGCGCCAGCTGCTGGACCGGGTCGTCAAGACCTACCGCAAGGCCGGCGAGGACTACGGCTACTTCACCACGCCGGCCGACGCCGAGATCTTCGAGCACGAGCTCACCTGGATGCTCCTGCACCAGTACTTCAGCTTCAACTCGCCGGTCTGGTTCAACGTCGGGACGACGTCGCCTCAGCAGGTCTCGGCCTGTTTCATCCTGGCCGTCGACGACTCGATGGACTCGATCCTGAACTGGTACAAGGAAGAGGGGCTGATCTTCAAGGGCGGCTCCGGCGCCGGCCTGAACCTGTCCCGGATCCGTTCCTCCAAGGAGCTGCTGCAGTCCTCCGGCGGCACCGCCTCCGGCCCGGTCTCCTTCATGCGCGGTGCGGACGCGAGCGCCGGGACGATCAAGTCCGGTGGCGCCACCCGCCGCGCGGCCAAGATGGTCGTGCTGGACGTCGACCACCCCGACATCGAGGAGTTCGTCGAGACCAAGATGCGCGAGGAGGACAAGATCCGCGTCCTTCGCGACGCCGGGTTCGACATGGACCTCGGCGGCCGCGACATCACCTCGGTCCAGTACCAGAACGCGAACAACTCCGTCCGGGTCACCGACGAGTTCATGCGCGCGGTCGAGGACAAGGGCGAGTTCGGGCTGCGGGCGCGGCTGGACAACTCGATCATCGAGAAGGTCGACGCACGCGAGCTGTTCGACAAGATCAGCCACGCCGCCTGGGCCTGCGCCGACCCGGGTCTGCAGTACGACGACACCATCAACGACTGGCACACCACCCCGGAGACGGGCCGGATCACCGCGTCCAACCCGTGCTCGGAGTACATGCACCTGGACAACTCGTCCTGCAACCTGGCGTCGCTGAACCTGATGAAGTTCCTCCGCGACGACGACCTGTTCGACTCGGAGAAGTTCGTCAAGGCCGTCGAGCTGATCATCACCGCGATGGACATCTCGATCTGCTTCGCCGACTTCCCGACCGAGCCGATCGGTGAGACCACCCGGGCCTACCGGCAGCTGGGTATCGGTTACGCGAACCTCGGTGCGCTGCTGATGGCCACGGGGCACGCCTACGACTCCGACGGTGGTCGCGCACTGGCGGGCGCTATCACCTCGCTGATGACCGGTACGTCGTACCGGCGGTCGGCGGAGCTGGCCGGCGTCGTCGGCGCGTACGACGGCTTCGAGCGGAACAAGGAAGCGCACACCCGGGTGATGCGCAAGCACGCCGCGGCCAACGACGCGATCCGGACCATCCACCCGATCGACAAGGACGTCCACACCCACGCCACCGCGGCCTGGGACGGCGTACTGAAGATCGGCGCGAAGAACGGCTGGCGCAACGCGCAGGCCTCGGTGCTGGCCCCGACCGGGACCATCGGTTTCATGATGGACTGCGACACGACCGGTATCGAGCCGGACTTCTCGCTGGTCAAGTTCAAGAAGCTGGTCGGCGGCGGCTCGATGCAGATCGTCAACCAGACGGTCCCGCGGGCGCTGCGGCAGTACAGCTACACCGAGGAGACGATCGAGGCGATCGTCGAGTACATCTCGGAGAACGGTCACGTCGTGGACGCGCCCGGCCTGAAGCCGGAGCACTACGAGATCTTCGACACCGCGATGGGTGAGCGCGCCATCAAGCCGATGGGCCACGTGCGGATGATGGCGGCGGCCCAGCCGTTCCTGTCCGGCGCGATCTCGAAGACGGTGAACCTGCCGGAGACCGCGACGGTCGAGGAGATCGCCGACGTCTACTTCCAGGGCTGGAAGCTCGGCCTGAAGGCGCTGGCCGTCTACCGCGACAACTGCAAGGTCGGTCAGCCGCTGGCCGACGCCAAGGCGAAGAAGGCCGCCGAGTCCGACGACGCGGTCGCGGCCCAGGCGGCCGTCGCGGAGAAGATCGTCGAGAAGGTCATCGAGTACCGGCCGACCCGCAAGCGTCTGCCGAAGTCGCGGCCGTCGCGGACCACGTCGTTCGCGGTCGGTGGCGCCGAGGGCTACATGACGGCGGGTTCCTACCCCGACGACGGCCTCGGCGAGGTCTTCCTCAAGATGGGCAAGCAGGGCTCGACCCTGGCCGGCGTGATGGACGCCTTCTCGATCGCGATCTCGATCGCCCTCCAGCACGGCGTACCGCTGGAGACCTACGTGCAGAAGTTCACCAACCTGAAGTTCGAGCCGGCCGGTCTGACCGACGACCCGGACGTCCGGATGGCGCAGTCGATCATGGACTACATCTTTCGTCGGCTTGCTCTGGATTACCTGCCCTTCGACGAGCGCGCGGCCCTCGGCATCTACTCCGCCGAAGAGCGTTCCCGTCAGCTCGACACCGGCTCCTACGAACCGGCCCCCGTCGAGATCTCCGAAGCCGAGTCACTGAAGTCGGTCGAGCCGATCGCCGAGGTCACCGAGAAGCCCACCGAGGCTGCCGCGGCCAAGCCGGTCGACACCTCCGAGGTCCGCACCACCGCCGAGATGTTCGAACTCATCACCGGTACCTCGGTCGACGCGCCGCTCTGCTTCACCTGCGGCACCAAGATGCGCCCCAGCGGTTCCTGCTACGTCTGCGAAGGCTGCGGCAGCACCTCCGGCTGCAGCTGACAGGCTGAACGCACTACGGCCCCCGGGAACTTCCCACTTCCCCCGGGGGCCGCGGTGCGTCCTCAGGTCGTGAAGGATCCGGTCACCACCGAGTAGGACTCGACCCCGTTGCGCGAGGACCACAGGCGGATCCGGACGAGAGTGCCGTCGGTCACCGAGAAGTTGCAGAACGAAAAGCCCTGGTAGTCGGCCACCGTGGTGTCGTCGAAGCACTCGTGCGCGTCGTACCAGAAGCCGACCTGGCTCTGATACAGCTGGATGGCAGCCCGCGCGCTGTAGCCGTCAGCCTGGTCGTCATGGACACCCAGCCACTCACCATCGGTGCAGTAGACGGCAGCACTGAGCCGAGAGTTGAGCAGCTCCTTCGTCGGGTTGTGATAGCAGTTCGCCGGCGTATTCGCGTACGCCGGCGCAACGGTCAGCAACGTGGTGGTCAGCAATCCGGCGGCAAGCCCGGCTGCGACGCGTCTGACGGAAAAGGACATTGGGGCGGCTCCCAGTCGTCGTGATCGGAACGCAGATCATAGGCCGAAAACTGGGAGCGCTTCCAGCCGCTTACTGCACGTAGGTGAAATGCGGGTGCTCGTACGACGTCGGGCAGCTGTAGACCTGCAGGTTGTAGCCGCGACCGACGACCACCATCGGCGGGTTGGATGGGCGCCGGAGGCCGACGGGCCCGGTCTGGTCGCGGTCCTCCAGCGGGATCCAACTGCTGCCCCGATCCCACTCGCCTGAGCTGATGGTCAGCAACGGTTGGTACGCCGAGCCGCAACTGGCGCAGTCCATCGGAACCGGGTCGGTGAAGCTCCAAGGCCCCCAGCCACCGACCTTCCAGCCCGGAGCGATGCTGTGCTCGCTGTAGTCGCTGGCGGGCCCCTGCTCCTCGCTCCAGCTCCTCAGGCGCTCAGAGAGCTCCTCGGGCAGCTCAAGGGGTGCTGGGTACTCCGTGACGACCTCAGGGTGAACCACACAAGGCTCGGGCACATAGTCGTCCTGGACGTCGAGTGGGACCGGCGGGTCGGCGAGTACCGCACCTGTGTCGGAGGCGTTCCGCCAGACCAGCTGAACCGCGGGCGCATAGTCGTCATGGTCGAGCGGACACCACAGCACCTGAAGGACGTCCGCCCCGTCGGGACCGGTCAGTCCCGGGACATCGCGAAGGTAGAGCTGCGCGATGGGAAGCAGTGCGTTCGGTTCGCTGTGCTGAGGATGGCCCGCCCTCAGCTCATGCAGGTACGAACGTTGCTCCGGCGTGAGGAGGTCCTCCTTCGGCGCGCGGGGCCGCAGCCACGCGGCTTCGAGCAGGTCGCGGCCTCGGCGCACACCATCCATGGACACCGGCTCGTCGTAGAGCTCATGCTCGGCAGCGCAGGTGGGCCAGTCCTCGTCGGCGGGCCAAAGCAGTGGCCCGCCGACGGAGCTGTCGTGCACGGTGGGTTGTCCAGCGCGAGGATGTAACCGCACCGCAGATCGTGCCAATGGAGCTAGCTCAGGGAACACCGCGGCGATGTCCACCGGGCGCGGGGGTGTCGTCCTCGTCATAGGCAGACCCTAGTGACCGAAGCGGTCCGAATCTGCTGCAGTCTTGGCCGTCCCGTCGAGGGCGGTCAGGGCCGCGAGCTGTACAGGGGAGAGGTCGAAGTCGAAGACCGCCAGGTTCTCCGCGAGCCGGCCGCGGTCGGCAGACTTCGGGATCGGTACGACGTCCTGTTGTGTCTCCCACCGCAGAACCACCTGACCGGGCGTCCGGCCGTGTTCCTTCGCGATCTCCTGCAGGATGGGGTTGTCGAGCAGGTCGGTGCCCTTGCCCAGCGGGCTCCAGGCCTCGGTCACGATCCCGTGCTTGGCGTGGAACTCGCGCTCGGCCGGCTTCGCCCACACCGGGCTCAGCTGGACCTGGTTGACCTCTGGGGCGACCCCGGTCTCGTCGATCAGTCGCTGAAGATGGGTCGGCTTGAAGTTCGACGTACCGATGGCTTTGACCAGGCCGGCATCACGCAATGCGATCAGCCCCTGCCACGCGTCGACGTACTGATCCTGGTCCGGATTCGGCCAGTGGATCAGCAGCAGATCGAGGTAGTCGACGCCAAGTTTCTCCGCACTCGCCTCGAACGCAGTCCGCACACCGTCGACGCTGTGCCAGCGCTTGTTGAACTTCGACGTCACGAACAACTCGTCGCGTGGTGCCTGTCGCAGTGCCCGCCCGACGCCGGTTTCGTTGCGGTAGTTCTCGGCCGTGTCGATCAGCCGGTAGCCGACCTCGAGCGCGTGATTCACCGCCCGTTCGGCCTCCGCGTCGTTCATCGGCGACGTACCCAGCCCGATCCGCGGCATCGCAGTTCCGTTACTCAACGTGACCGTCGGGATCTGGTTCATCGTTCTCCTCCTCGGCAGCGACTGTCCGGCCACGGTACGCCGTTCACCGTCCGCACCCACCCCGGGATCCGGCCCTCAGCCGACCGTACGCCGTACGGCCCGGCCCTTGTCTCAGCACCCGTATCTGGGGCGCGAATTGTCGGAAGCGTGGTCCATGATGGAGGCCGGGCGGGATCGAAACGCGTTGGAGGGTGGGCGAATGCGCAATCGGCTGATCACTCTGGTGGACCTCGGACTCGACAGTTCCTTCGACGCCTCGATGACGTTCGTCCAGGGCATCACCGGCAATATCAACGCCGGCTGGGACGAGCCCGTCATCGACGTGAACTTCGTCCGCACCCGCGACCACGAGACCGCCTTCTCCGCCCTCACCACCCCCTCCACCGTCCTGCATGTGATGGCACACGGTGACCACAGCGAAGAGCCCTCCTTCCTCTCCACCGACGGCCGCACCCAGGTCTCCCTGCGTTCCCTGGCCGACTGGTTCCTCGACCGCCAGTGGGGCATCTCCAGCGGCGTAGTCATCGCCGACGGCTGCAAAACCGGCATCGGCAAATGGCAACGCGCCATCCGCGACTGCCTCCAGGACGACATCACCTACATCGGCACCAGCACCGTCGTCGGCTGGTACGAAGCCACCGTCTTCTGCTCCGCCTTCTACGGCGCCCTGGTCCGCAACCGAGGCCTAGGCCGCACCCCCGCCGAACAAGGCTGGGACGCCGCCACCCGAGCCATCAGCGCCTACGAAACCCTCACCGACGCCCGCTGCCCCTACAAACCAGTCCTCCTCACCCCCTCCCGCCGAGCCCTCCGCTCCCTCACCGGCTGACCGACACGCAGAGCAAGCGTCGCCACCCGCGGCCGGTGTGAAACTTGTGTCTCCACTGCTGGTGAGGCACGGAGTGTGATCGGATTGACTCTGCCGCAGACGTTCCAGGACCTGATTGGTTCGTCCGCCTGGCAACTCCTGCTCGCCGAGGGAACGCTGCGCAGTTACCGTCCGGGGCAGCCGATCCTCCGCCAGGGCGATCCCGGCGGCTTCCTGCTCGCGCTCGATCACGGCCGCGTCAAACTCCTTGCCTCTGCGGCAGACGGCGCCCAGCTCCTGCTCACGATCCGCGGCGCCGGTCAGCTTCTCGGCGAACTGGCCGGAGCCGAAGGCCGACGGACGGCGACGGTCGAGGCCTTGGACCGGTGTACGGCGCACTACCTGTCCATCGCACAGTTCGAGCGCTTCCTCGCGAAGCACGGCCTCGCCCAGGAGTACCAGCGCTACGTGACTGCGAAGTTCGACCAAGCTGTCTCGCGCCAGGTCGATCTGGCCCACCGCTCCGCACTTCGCCGGATCGCCCGCTTGCTGCATGACACGGTCGCCCTCGCGCCCGCCACCGCAGCGGACCCCCGAAGGGTCCCGTTCACCCAGGAAGAGCTCGCCGGCGCACTCGGTCTCGCGCGCAGCACGGTCGCCGACCAGCTCACGACGCTGCGGGCGTCAGGCGCGCTGACCCGAGGACCGCACCTCGTCGTCGCCGATCTCGACCGGCTGGCCGAAGCTTTTCGCATCTGAGTTCTGCATCACCGCCCGGCTGTCCGATTCCGGACAATCTGCCCGGCCGATCTCGTCGACTCTGAAGGGACCCACCCGTTCGGAGGAGACCACGATGAGCACACCGATGGATTCGCGCTACACCGGCGTTTCCGAGCTCCCGCCGTACCGCGCCCTGCTGGTCGTCGACATGAAGGACTACAGCGGCAATGCCGGACGCGACCAGACGGAGCTGACCAAGCTGATCCCCGAGATCATGCAGTCGGCCTTCGAGCGCGCCGGCCTGGCCTGGATCTGGGCCCGGAAGAGCGCCCACAACGGCACCGGCGACGGCTATGCGATCGTCCTGCCGCCCGAGTTGCTGCCGCACTTGCTGAACCCGTACCTGACCGCTTTGCAGGAAGAGCTCGAGCACCGCAACCGCTATCGCCCACACTTCTGGAACGGCCCGATCCGCTTCCGGGTGAGTGTCAACGTCGGCCCGATTGCCGATTCCGGCGAGAACCAGCTCGGCGATGGCAGCGGTGCCGAACGCGTGGTGCTGCACCGTCTCCTCGACAGCGACCCTGTCCGCCACTTGCTCAACGGCTCCGATCCCGAGGTGACGCAGGTCGCCGCGATCATCTCGCGCCGGGTGTACGAAGACGCCGTACTCGCCCGTTTCGCCGACGATCCAGCGTCCTTGTACGTCGAGGCCGGCGCTGAGGTGAAGACGTATCAGGGCCAGGCCTACCTGCGGGTGCCCAAGCCGTCCGGATACCTGCTCGGCGCGGGCTTCCTGAAGCCCGCGCGTGGGCCAGAGACACCTGCCGGTACGACGACTCCGCCTGCACCGAGTCAGCCGGCGGGAGGCTTCGGTGTCCAGATCAACGGATCCAGCGGACCCATCTACACGGGGAGCGGGACGCAGAACAACACGCTGTACCACGGACGTGAGCGATGACTGAGCTGGTGGTGGCCGCACAACCCGATGCCGAGCGTCCGTCTGCTCCGGCCGACTCCACTCCACCGGAGGCGCCGCGCACGGAGGTCAATGACAGCAAGGGACCGATCCACACCGGCACCGGTGACCAACTGAACGACATCCGGTACTACGAGCAGCGGCCTCGGAAGCCACGGACGTGGGACTTCAGTCAGGACAAGCTCGAACAGCGGTGGAAGAGCTTCGTGCCACCTCCCGGGTTCGACCGTGCGGCGGGCATCCTCGCCGATCGGGATGGACTGGTGATCCTCAGCGGGGCAGTTGGCACCGGCCGCAGTACGGCGGGCCTCATGCTGCTGCGGGCCGGGATGGCACCCGGCACAGCGGTCCGCTTCGTCGCACCGGACCTGGAGAAGTCGGCAGCGGAGGCCGAGCGGCGGATCTTCGAAGGTTCGGACGTTCGTGACGACGATCGCCTGATGCTCGACCTGTCCGACGTCGATGGTGAAGCGTTCGGCGAACTGCAGGACTATCTGCAGGCACTGCAGTCTGCGTTGCTGCAACGTCAGGCGAAGCTGGTGACGATCTTGCCGCACCTGCACGGCGAGCGGTTGAACGTCGACCTGCTGCCCTTCGAGGTCAAGATCGGTCGCCCGGACATGTTCGAGGTCCTGCAGCGGCAGCTCGCTGCCGAGGGTCTGACGGCCACGAACCTGTCGGCGTACCGCGAGAGCTTCGCCTCGTCGAGTATCGAGGGGCTGGTTCGCATCGTCTACCAGGTCCGCAATGCCCGGCGCGATCGCCCGGAGATCCCGGTAGACGTCCTCCTCTCGGAGGTTCTCGACTCGGCCGAGAAACGCGCCGACACGATCGCTCGGTGTGTGCAGTCGGTGAAGGACGTGCGCGGGCGGGCGCTGCTTCTCACCGTGGCGCTTCTGCATGGATTGTCGACACATACCGTCTCGCTCGCGCACGAGCGCCTGCTCGGGTTGCTCCGGGGCACCGAGGAGGACGCGGATCACGCCCTCGACGTCCCAGGCCTCGAGCAGATGCTGGCCTCGATCACCCTCGATCTGTCGGTGACGCCGGAGCCCGGGCAGCGGCTCCATTTCGCGGATCAGGAGATGCCGGCCGAGGTGCTGCGGTACTTCTGGGACGATATGCCGTGGCTCCGAGGCCCGCTGACCGATTGGGTCGGAGAGCTTGTGCGGACCGGAGTCGGTGCACTCGATCGCTTCGACATGGCGACGCTCGCTCGCCGCTTTGGTGCGCAATGCCGCAGGACGCGCGACACAGACCTTGCGTTTCGCCTCGTGACGGACTGGTCCGGCGACAGATACCAATCACAGCGTTCCGCGGCTTACACCCTGCTCGAGGATCTTCTCGACGATGACGGAACGGCGTCGGCGGCTCGGCAGCTGTTGTACAACTGGACGCGCGACACACATCTTCCGGACGGCAGGGTCGCCATCGTGGTCGCCGCCTGCGTCAACATCTTGGCGGATCGCTATCTCGATCAAGCGGTGGTGCGGCTGGCCTGGCTCGCCGAGCATTCGGAGTACGGCGTCCGTCGCGCAGCCCGCGAGGGCCTGGGGCAACTGGCAGCGGAGCCGAGGCGCCGTCTGCAGGTGATCGACTACGTCCTGGAGCGATGGCGGTTCGATCCGGCCGGCTTCGCGGCGGTCGCCGCGCCGGCCGGGCTGCCGATGTTCCTGGGAACCGAAGCTGTCGAGCGGATCGTCGCCGGCTGGCATCGCGCGTTGACCGAGACCGATCAATCGCGGCGCGCTGCGCTGTTCCGGCCCTGGCTCACGGCACACGCCGAGGCGCTGGGGGAGGAGCGGCCGGGGGACGCACAAGCCGTACAGCAGCTGCTCGCGATGGTCTGCGCGCACCAGCCTGACCTTCTCGACGCTCTGTTCAACACGGCTCTCGACTGGCTCGAGTACCGCAGTGACGATCCCCTGCGGTTACGAACCGTGCAGAGCATCGAACAACTCGTCCGGCGTGGCCGGCGACCTGCAGCACCTACCTTGTCGGAGGCCGGCCAATGATCACTCACCCCAGGGCTGTCGTCATCGCAGCCATCTTCGTGCCGTGGACAGCCTTCGTCGTCTGGCTGAGTGTTGTGCTCGGCTGGCTCGGAGCTGTCCTGGCGGTGGTGCTGACGATCGGATGTGTTGTCGCGTACCGAAAGGCAGGTGGTCAGCTGTTCGCCGACGTGTCGGCGGCTTCCGAGTCCGAACTGTCCACGAGCGGACTGCCGACCGCGGACGAGACCGTGTTTCTCAATGTGTCGGCGACCGTGCATTGGCAGGCTGCGAAGGTCGAGAGCTATCACGCTGACGTCGCCCGCGAGTTCGTCCTCCAACAGGCTCGGGAGGTGACCGCCAAGTGGCGCCCGGCGCAGTACTCGCTGGCCCAACACGAGCTAGCCGCCCGGATCGGTCGTCCGGCAACAGCGGACGGGGGAGATCTGGAAGTGTGGGCGACCGCTCTGCGGTTGGGGTTGCCGGAAGCAGTCGAACAGCATCTCGCCAAGATGGACGAGGCTCATCGCCACGGCCTGTTGTGGGAGGTCGGCGCCGCGAACGAGAACCGGGTCCGCTCATACCTTCGCGACGATGCCTTACGGACGCCGGCTTCGGCGGTCGTGTGGTGGCTGGCCCAGCACGACGGTTCAGTCGAACGAGCAGTCGAGCTCGCCGAGGTCCTGACGAAGCTGTCCCGGCTGGCGACCGGCGCGAGCGAGACAGATGTGTCCGCTGAGAGTCAGCACCTGATCGAGGCGATTCAGAAACTCGAGGAGCCTGCGCGCAGGCCTGCGGCTCACAGCTTGGCGGACGCGTTCGACCAGGCGGGCGTCCCAATCGTCGCCCAGGCACTCCGCGAGGAGTACAACCTGCCCACGCTGCGACCACTCGCCGACCCTCCGCCGAGCGGTGACTCCGACGCCGGATCCAGGCCGGGTCGTGCCTGGTCGGTGGGCAACGACCGATGAACAAGTTCACCGGAGCTCGGTCGCTGGTCGTGGTCAGGTGGTCGGAGCAGCCGGACTCGCCTCCGGCTGCTCCGAGCTGAATCGATGCCCGGCCGTGTGGAGTGGGCGGCCGGGCACCGACGCTGAATTCGGTCGGGGGCGGGGCGAGGTGAGCGACACGCGACGGGCGGCCGCGGCCCGTTGGGCATGTGAGACTTTGGGAGGGCTCGCCGTGGGGTGAGGTCCGTGGTCTGGGTTGCCGGTGACCTGGATGGCGTGAGGACGGGGAAGCCGTCCGGTGCGCATTGGCTGCTCTGCTGACGTCTGCCCGACGCGGTGAAGGAACGCCACCATGAAGCTCCATCGGAACTCTCTTCTGACGGCCGCCGCGATCGTTGTGGTCTTGTACGTCGTGTCGCTGGTGGTCGGTTTGCCGGCTTGGGCGGCGGTTGTGCTCAGTGTGGTGCTGCTGGTGTTGCTGGCGGTGGTGTGGAAGCAGCCGGATCCGCCCAAGCCGGTGGTGCAGAAGGTGCAGGCCGCGCCGGCGCCCGTCGTACTGCCGGATCCGGTGTTTTCGGGGCCGCCGACTCGGACTGTTGTCGATGTGCGGTTGCCGTCGGCTTCGGCGGACTTCCAGTTCAGCTTCTCGGCGGTCGTGCAGTGGTCGACGGTGTTGTCGGGGTCGCGGCATGCGGATCTTGGGGCGGTGGCGGTTGATGCGTTGTTGAAGCGGGCGCGGGCGTTGGCGGTTGGGTTGCAGGTGACTGAGGAGGCGCTCAACCAGCAGCATCTTGCGGCGATCCTGGGGGAGCCGGCGCTGGATGAGAAGGGGCAGGTGCGTTGCTGGGCGACCGAGGTGCGGTTGCGGTTGCCTGATGCGGATCACAAGCACCTGCAACACCTTGCTGCTTTGCATCGCCTTGAGCAGACGACCTTGATCGAACGCCGGATGGAGCAGGACAAGCGTGCCTACCTGAAGGACGACGTGTTTGCGACGCCCGGATCGGCCGCGGTCTGGTGGCTTGCCAATCATCCTGGGGATGTCGAGAACGCGGTGGGTCTGCTCGACACCCTCGCCGAGCTGTCTGCGGCCGCGAACGACCTGCCGGTACGCCGGGCCTCGGCCGAGGCGGTCGGACAGCCGAAACCGAGCCGCGCGGAGTTGGAGTTCACAGCAGCGGTTGATGATCTGCTCGAAGTAGAGCAGGCCGAACCGCAGCGCCCGGCTCGCGGTGAGTATCGCGAGCAGTTCTACTCGGAGTAGGCCGGCGCGACGGGCTGTCTGCAGGGACCCGCCGCGCCGGGGTCGGTGGGTGCTCATTCGTCCAGCCAGCGGATCGTGGTGGAGCCGTTGTGGCCGTGGATCGTGAGCACAGCGTCGATGCCGTCGGCCCAGACGGTGGTCGTCGGGTACCGGCCGCCCCAGTGCAGGGCCACCGAACCATCGGTCCACTCAACGCCTTCGGCGACGACGCCGGTCCCGCTGACGCCGGAGACGTCGACATGGCGCACGAGCTGGAAACGGCGTGCTCCCGCCTCGCCGGCGACCTTCAGATGCCGCCGCCGCGAGGATCTCCGCGGCAGCGTCGCGGTTCTACCGCTGATCTCGTCCATGGCCCAAGTCAACGCCCGGGCAGTCGGCCTCACCAGGAACTCATCCGGTATCCACAGGGCAGAAATTAGGAACTCCGACGGTCACTCAATCGCCGTAGTCTGATTGCAAGGAGTGATCAACGCCCAGGAGAGTGATAGCGATGACAGTCATCGACGAATGGACCGGACGGCATGCGAACGCCTTGCGGGCAGCGCTACGGCTGACCAACGAGGCCTTCGCCGAGCACCTCGGGATCTCGCCACGCACGGTCACCAAGTGGCGCGAGAGACCGGAGATGGTGCCGAGTCCGCAGCTGCAGGAGGCGCTCGACACCTCGCTGCGGGACGCGGAGGCCGATGCCAAGCTCAGGTTCGCGGCCAACCTCGGTCTGCAGCAGCCGCCCCCGCTCGACCAGGCCGCGCTGAAGCAGCTCAACGTCGCCATTGGCGATCTCGCGCGCGTTCTGGCCCGGCTGCAGCTGGCCGACCCGCAACGTTGACGGCGGTAGCGTTTTCGGTCAGGTCCGCACGGGCACTGGAAGGGCGTTCCACACGGGGATTCGCCCAGCCCAGGAGGTGGATATGCACACCCGTCGAGCATCCACGACCGGTTCCCGGACCGTCGCCATCATCGTCGCCGTGTGGTTGCTGATCGGTCTCGCCGCAGCAGGCCAACGGAGTTATCTCTCCGGCTCCGATGCGACCTGCGCCAAGATCGGCACAACCCTCGTCACCGTGGTGGCGGGCCCGCTGAACTACGTCGGCGCTAACCCGAAGATCGACTGCAGCGCGCCGCAACCGTCGAGGTAGTCCCCCGATCCGGCGTAGCGTTCCGGTGAGGCGTCGAGGAGGGGAACGTGGACGTACTGCGGGACGGTATCGAGGCGGATCGCGAGGAGTTCCGGGTGCCCGGCGTGAGCTGGGCAGTGATCGAGAACGGCGAGATCGCACACACCGGGACGGCTGGTGTCCTCGAAGCAGGCAAGCCTGCGCCGGTTGAGGCGGGGACGTTGTTCCAGGCCGCCTCCATCAGCAAGCCGGTCACGGCGTTCGCGATGCTGCGGCTGGTGGATCGCGGGTTGCTCGAGCTGGACGAAGACGTCAACACCCGGCTGACATCGTGGCAGGTGCCGCCGACGCGTGCTTGGCAACCGGTCGTCACGTTGCGGCAGTTGGCGAGCCACAGCGCGGGGATGACAACCCCGGGGTTCCCGGGCTACCACCCCGACGCCTCGTTGCCGACGACTCTCGAGATCCTCACGGGTGCTCCACCGAGCAACACCGCCGGACCACGAGTGGAGCGCATCCCAGGCGCACAGTTCGCCTACTCAGGCGGCGGTACGACGGTCATCCAGCAGCTCCTCGAAGATGTCACCGGTACGCCGTTTCCTGATCTCATGCGCGAGTTGGTTCTCGAACCCCTGGGGATGTCGGACAGCGCGTTTGCCCAACCGCTACCGCCCGGTCTCGCCGGGAGATCCGCGATCGGCCACGACGAGGCCGGCGAATCGGTTGAGGGCGGGTGGCACGTGTACCCGGAGCTGGCTGCCGCGGGCCTGTGGACTACCCCGACCGATCTCGCCAGATTCGGGATCGGGGTTCAGGAGGCGTCCGCCGGGGCGCGCGGCGCGCTCGTCTCACCGGAGCTCGCGCGGCAGATGCTGACACCTGTCATCCAGATGGATAGTCCGATCGCCGGCCTGACCCACGTCGGGATCGGTCCGTTCCTGAACGCGTCCGGTCAGCTCTTCGGCCATAGCGGTGGGAACCTCGGCTTCCGCTGCAACCTCCTCGTCGACCGGGCAACTGGGTACGGCGCTGCTGTCATGACGAACTCGGATAGCGGCTACCGGCTCGCGATGCGGGCGTTCGCGACCGCGGCGTCGTCGTACGGGTGGGAGGACTACCAGCCGGCGGCCGAGCTGTCGGATGAACCGGCAGCAGAGGTGCTGGCCGAGCTCGCCGGCGACTACCGCCTGGGTGATCGGCTGCGGTTCGCGGTGAAGGTGTGGGGGAGCGGTCTGCAGGTCACGTTCGAGGGGCAACCGCCGCTGCGGTTCTTCGCGCTCTCGGCCACAACCTTCATGGCTTCGAGCACCCAGGCTGAGCTCGAGCTGCGGGACGGTCGGCTCGTCTTCCAGCAGACCGGCTTCGAGCTCGACTGCGTGCGGGAATAGGTGGCGGACCGGGCCGGTTACACCTGATGCCGTCCGGTACAAGACCCCCGGGCCTCAACCTCAGCCGCTCCGAGCGGCCACTCGCCGAGAGGCGTCTGCTGGACGGTGCTGTACGTGGCGGTGGGAGCCGGCTGGACCGGCTTCCACCCCCGATTTGCATCTGGGGGGTGAACATCAGTAATGTTCTTCTTGTTGGGAGCGAGTGCAGGACGCGGAAGCGGCCGGACCTCCTGACCA
>NZ_BAAANF010000017.1:0-308912 GCF_039529655.1 Kribbella yunnanensis
GACGACCGACCAGTCGTCCACACATAACCGAGGGTGCACCAAACCCGGGACGGTTCAATGATGGCCCTCGGAGGCTGCGCGGGCAAAGTGTCGGTCGCCCAGAACCCGACGTGGGACGCTACGGCACCGACAAGCTCGGAGAAGCCGGCGGCGGTGGATCTGCCCACCGGTTGCGAGCAGCAAAATGTCATGTCGCTCTGCCAGACCTATGACGTCAGCGGCGGCATGGCGGTGCAGACGAATGTGACCGTGTACGCCGAGACCGGCAATCCCAACGCGAACACTGAGTCCACCACCTGCGAGAAGCTCGCGAACAACACCGAGGGCTTCGCGTTCGGCGGACCGCAGGACGGGATGCTCGCCGGCCAGTCGACCCAGTTGTACTTCAGCGCCCCGGACTACAAAGGTCCCGGGCAGTATCCCGCTGGGGGTGCGTACATCGGCGAGTTCCAGAAGGACAACGGCGGTTCGGCGACCTTCGAGGTGAAGCCCGACGGATCCGGTGTCGTCACGATCAGCGGACTCCAGTCCCACGCCGGCGACAAGATCGACGGAACCATCAAGTGGACCTGCGTCGAGGCAAAGAAGTGATCCGGGTGCAGCCTTTCGGGCAGTAGCCGCTGCCCGATCGGTACGGCGGATCGTCGGGTGTCCGGGCCCTGTCAAGATGTGCAGGTGGAGCTGGCAGTGCGGGTTCTGGGGCCGACCGTGATCGAGGCCGGTGGCACGAGCGTTCGGGTCGATCGACCGTTCGAACGTGCTCTGGCCGTTCGGCTCGCGCTGGCCCACGGTAGCGGCGTACCCGACGACACGCTGATCCGCGATCTGTGGAGCGAGGACGCTGCGGCCAAGCCGGTCGAGCGGTTGCGGGCCTTGGTCTATCGGCTGCGGCAGACGCTTGGCGATCACGCGTCCGCGATCCGCCGAACCAGCAGCGGCTATGCCTTGGCAGCCGAGCCGGTCGACCTGGTCGCGGTGGATGCTCTGGTCGGTGCGGACCAGCTCGACGAGGCGCTTCAGCACTGGCGTGGAGAGGCGCTGGCCGATCTGCGGACCTTCCCGTTCGGTGCGTTGGAAGGTGTTCGACTGGATGCGCTGCGGCTGAGTCTGCGCACCCAGTCGATCGAGGCCAAACTCGCAACCGGCCAGAGCGATCCGGCTGAGCTCGAACAGTTGGTTGCCGAGAACCCCTTGCACGAGCGGGTCGTCGGGCTGTCCGCGATCGCGCTGTACCGCAGCGGCCGTCAGGCCGAAGCACTGCAACGACTAGCTGGTCTCCGCAAGGCGCTCGTCGACGAACTGGGGATCGATCCGGCTCCCGAGACCATCGCCCTCGAACTGCGGATTCTCCGGCAGGATCCGGATCTCGCCGATCAGCAGACAGTACGTCGTACCGGGGTGGGGAGGAGTGCATTCGTGGGTCGCGACAGCGAGCTGGAGACCCTGCTCGGATTGCTGACCTCACCGACGTTGATCACCCTGACCGGTGGACCCGGTATGGGCAAGACGCGGCTGGCCCGTGAGATCACGGCGGCCGTTCAGTCGCGCAACGGCCGGCCGATCGTGTGGCTCGACCTCGCCACCCTCGGCGTGGGCGAAGCCGTCCTGCCGGCGCTGGCCGCCGCCGCAGATGTCGAGGCGGGTACTGGTGATCCGCTGCCGCGGATCCTGGACAAGCTGGGCGGCGCACTGCTGGTCGTCGACAACGCCGAGCACCTGGTGGACGAGGTCGCCGAGCTCTTGCTGCGGATCCGCAGCAAGGCCGTCGGCCTGGCGGTGTTGGTGACCTCACAGCGTCCGTTGCGGATCAGCGAGGAGGAGGTCCATCAGGTTGGGCCGCTTAGCCGCGAGGCCGCCGGGGTGTTGTTCTGCTCGCGCAGCGGTCTCCAACCCAGCGATCAAATCGACCTGATCTGCGAGGCGCTCGATCGGCTGCCGCTGGCCGTCGAGCTCGCCGCCGGACTCACCCGGACATTGACTGTCGACCAGTTGGCTACCAGGATTCAGCACCGGCTCAGATTGCTTGTCTCCGGCAACCGTGACACGGGCATCCGGCACAGCAGCCTGCGGGCAGCTCTGGACTGGAGTCACTCGCTGCTCGAATCACCGGGCCAACTGGTGCTCCGGCGGCTGGCCGTGTTCGTGGGCGGCTGCACGCTGGAGGCGGCCGAGCAGGTCGTGTCCGGCGACGGCATCCACCCGGCCGACGTCGTACCGATCCTGGTCGATCTCACCGACCGCTGCTTGATCGGCGTGGAGCTGGATGGCGAGGGGGTTCGCTACCGGCTGCTGGAAACGGTTCGCGACTTCGCGCTCGAATGCTTGCAGGCTGCGGGCGAGGAGACCGCCGTACGGCGTCGTCATGCGGAGTGGTGCACCGAACTCGCGGCCAGGACCGAGAAGTACGGCGGATCGAACCATCGCGAGCTCCTGAGCGAACTCAGCCAGGAGGAAGCCAATCTGCGCGCAGCCCTCGACTGGTCGCTCGGACCGGATGGCGATTCCGGCAGGGTGCTGGCGATCGCGGCGCCGACCTGGTGGTACTGGTGGAGCCGCGGTCTGAAGGAGCCGGCCCAGGACTGGCTCCGCCGAGCGATCGAGATTGGCAAGCCGGAGCGGACTCGCGAGTGGGGTGTCGCACTGCGATCGCTTGCCACGTTGACCCGCTACAGCGGCGGGTACGCCGAGGCGCGCGTACTGGGTGAGCAAGCGCTCGAGCTGTTCCGCGAACTCGGGGACCACATCGCCGAGGTTTCCGCCCTCGTCGGGTTGTCGATCACGAGCATCACCCTGCAGGACTTCGAGAATGCGTTAGCGCAGGGGCGCCAAGCGATCGACAAGGCGGAACCGCTGGACAACCAACGGATGCTGGGAACAGCCGTCAATGTCACCGGCGTTGCCCTGCGCAACCTCGGCCGCTTCCGCGAGGCGGAGGAGATGTTCACCCGAGTCCGCGACCTCTGGAGCGACGACCCCCGCGGCCTCGCCGCGGCGCACAACAACCTGGCGACGGTCGCGTGGCAGTTCAAGGAACTCGAGCGCTGTCGCGAGCTGTGCCTGGAGTCGCTGCGCCTGTACCGCGAACTCGACCTGTCTGAGGGGATGGTCGACGTACTGGAGTTGCTAAGCAGCCTCGAGGTAGAGGAGGGCCGCCCGGCAGTCGCCCTCCGCCTGCTGACCGTCTCAGCCACCCAACGCCTCCGCATCGGCTCGCCCCTAGTCATTCCAGACGAACTCGCCGCCCGCGCCCGCGCCGAAGAACTAGCCCGCCGCATGCTAGGCCCCGACGCAGCCGCCGTGATCACCACAGCCCAAGACGAACCAATCGCCCCTGTAGTCGATTCCTTACTGGCATGACCGCCGAGCGGTGTCACGGATGTGTGATGTCGGTGAGACGGGGGCTCGGGAAGCTCAGGTGACAACTCATTTCCAGCGGGAGTAGCACCTGATGAAGAGAATTGACTACCGGTACGCCGTCGTGGCGGTTGCCCTGGCTGTAGGCGTGCTCAGTGGTTGTTCCGACCAGCCGGCGGCGGCGCCGAAGCCGGTCGTGAACACCACCCAGCAGGCCAAGCCGACGGGACCGACCGGGGATGCGAGCGAGCCGGTTGCGCCGACCGGAGAGCCCGCCGGTGACCAGCACCCGTTCTGCGCCAAGGTGACGGCCAACGGCGAAGTGCTCGACTCGATGTCCGATACCACCGCGATGAGCGACGCCGAGAAGAACAAGATCAAGGAGCAACTGACCGGGTTGGCCGAGGCCGCTCCGGCCGAGATCAAGCCGGTCATGGAGCAGATCGCCACCGGCTACGAGAAGTTGATGAACGGCAAGATCACCGCCGAGGACGAGGAAGAAGCACAGGCAGTCTCGGCGGCGGTTCTCAAGTTCGGCGAGTGGATGACCAAGAACTGCACCACCTGATCTGCGCAAGGCTGATCGTGTGCACGGAGGGCGGGCCGTGCACACGATCGTTGCCTGCTCAGGACGGCCAGGGTTCGGTCGTCACCGCGGTGGTGAAGACGGGCTTGTCGGCCTGGGTGACGGTGACTTGTACGACGCCCTGCGCGGGACCCGGCTCGGCGGTGACGAAGCACGGTTGGTCGAACTCGACGTACCGAAGGAACTTGGTGTCGAAGCGGGTGGTGGCCACCGGGGTCGGGGTGGTGGCTTGTGCGGCCTGGGCCGCGGCTTCGAGGAGGACCATGCCGGGGACGTGGTCGTGGGGATGGTCGAACAGGACGCAGTGCGTGGTGTCCACGCGCAACTGCCAGCTCAGCGGCTGGTCGATCGGAGTCAGTACGACGTTGCGGGTGTCGCTCCGACCCACCAGTGCCGGAGCGACGGGGGCGGTGAGCCGGATCGCTTTGCCGAATGCCTCCTTCGCGGAGGCATAGGGGCCGCGGAGGCGGTCGTAGATCGCCGGGGGATGCGCGCTGTAGCGCACCTCGGCGCCGCCGATCCGGCGGCCGTCGCTGACGGCGTCGATCCGCGAGACCAGGTAGACCGACCCCATCCGGCGCCGGGTGACGCTCGGGTGACTGACCAGCAGGGTGACCTTCTTCGCGCTGGTCTGGACGTCCAGCGCGCTCGGAAGAATCCACGAGTTGATCTCTTCCCAGCCGAGCCGGTGACCGAGCGGAATCGAATGAATACGTTGGCTGAGTAAAGCGAGTGCTTGCCGAAGGCTTTCGGTGAAGATCAATGGTGTGTAATGGTCGCGCTCTGTGTAGAACACGTGACTCTGCGGCCAGATCGCGGTGACGTCCTGGACGAGATCGGGCAGTTCTCGCCAGTCGGTGACGAGGGCCTCGTCGGATTTGGCCTTGCGGACAAGCGATTGGATGGGTGGTTCGGTCGGTGGCGCGGCGTCGGTGGTCACGGTCATGGCAGGTTTCCCCCCTGTGGGACGACAGGAATGGGACACGGACGGGTGGTCCCGCCCAGTGTCCACGTATAAATTAAATAATGTTGTTCTTTTCGTGAAGCGATTCGGGTCAGATTGCAGGGGAGAGGATGTCTTCATGGCTCCACGGGTGGTGAAACAGGCGCGCGCCGAGCGGACCCGGGCGGCGGTGATGCTGGCCGCGGCCGAGGTGTTCGCGGAGAACGGGTTCTCCGGTGCCAGTGTCATGAAGATCGCGGACCGCGCCGGCGTGACGCTGGGTGGGGTGTATTTCCACTTCCGGTCGAAGGAGGAGCTGGCCCGGGCGATCGTGGCCGGCCAGCCGGAGTTCGTCGTACCGCCGGAGACGTCGCACGGCCTGCAGCGGGCGATCGACGTGACCCGGGTGTGGGCGCGGCAGCTCGCGGAGAGCCCGATGCTGCGGGCCGGCGCCCGGCTGGTCTGGGAGCAGGACCGGTTCATGCCGGCGGGGGAGAACTCCCATCAGCAGTGGACCGGCCTGATGGCGGCCGATCTGCAGTCCGCGGTCGACGACGGTGAGCTGAAGCCCGAGGTGGACATCCAGGCGATCGCCCGGATGATCGTCAACGCCTGCACCGGCGCTCAGATGCACTCGTACGTCGAGACTGCGCACGAGGACCTGGTCGAGCGGGTCGAGGAGATCTGGCGCTGCCTGCTCCCGGCCCTCGGGGTATCTGACGAGTGCAAGGGAATCAAGGGGATCGGGCGTGACTGAAGCACTGGCCGGCAAGACGATCATGATCACCGGCGCCTCCAGCGGGATCGGCGCCGCGGCCGCCCGGTCGTTCGCGGCGGAGGGGGCGGCCGTCGTACTGATGGCTCGTCGGAAGGACAAGCTCGAGGAGATCGCCGCGGAGATCCGGGCGGCCGGCGGCCGGGTCGAGGTCGCTGCGGGCGATGTGACCGACTCCGATGCGGTGGAGCAGGCCGTCGCCACAGCGGTGAGCGCGTTCGGCGGGTTGAATGGTGCCTTCAACAACGCGGGCTGGGGGACGATCGGGACGCTCGTGCACGAGACGAGCGACGACGACTTCGAACGCACGATGGGCGTCAACGTCCGCGGGACCTGGAACTGCCTCAAGCACCAGTTGCCGGTGATGATGGAGTCGGGTGGCTCGGTGGTCAACACCTCCAGTACGGCGGGGGAGTTCGCCACTGGCGCTGGTGCGGCCTACGTTGCCGCCAAGCACGCCGTACTGGGTCTGACCCGGGCTGCTGCGGCTGAGTACGGGCAGTACGGCATCCGGATCAATGCGCTGATCGTCGGCACCACCCGCACCGAGTTGATCGAGGAGGCGATCCGCGCGTTCCCGCCGCTGGAGCAGGGAGCGGTCGCCCGGCAGATCCAGCCGCGGATGGCCGAGCCGATCGAGGTGGCCCGGGCTGCGGCCTGGTTGATCAGTGATCAAGCCTCGTTCATCACCGGCGGAGCGATCCCCGTCGACGGCGGCGCGAGCGCGATTTAGCCATCTAGTGCCACTTGGCCAGATGTTGACCGGACTTCGTTGACGAGAAAAAAAAGATCACTATGATTTTAGTGTCCTGGGGGGACGCTGCCGGTGAGGTCTCGTTTCGAGGGGCATGTGAGGTGAGCAGTGGCACAAGGGACTGTGCGCGTTCTTGTGGTCGAAGGGATCTCGGCGGAGATCGAGGCCAGACGGCAGGATCTGCGCAGGCAAGGGTATGCAGTGAGCAGTGTGGACACCGGAGCCAAGGCGTTGCGGGCGCACCGGAGTTCCGATTTCGTCTTGCTGGACTTGGATCTTCCCGATATCGACG
This sequence comes from Kribbella yunnanensis, assembly GCF_039529655.1. Lineage (NCBI taxonomy): Bacteria > Bacillati > Actinomycetota > Actinomycetes > Propionibacteriales > Kribbellaceae > Kribbella > Kribbella yunnanensis. The sequence goes on from NZ_BAAANF010000017.1 coordinate 6,705, forward strand.
GGCTCGAGGTGTGCCGGTCGATCCGCGGTGCCGGTGACAAACCGATCATCACGGTCTCCTCTGGTGGGACGGAGACGGATCGGATCCTGGCTCTGCAGGCCGGAGCGGACGACTGTGTGGATGCACGCTGCGGTTCGCGGGAGATGCTGGCCCGGGTCGAGGCGGTACTGCGGCGGACGCTGCCGTGCCGGCAACCGGGCCGGGTGATGACGGTGGGCTCGTTGAGCCTCGACGTTCAAGCGCATGAAGCACGGGTGCGTGGTGAGCCGGTCCGGTTGACCGGCAAGGAGTTCGAGCTGTTGCACAAGCTGGCCTCGCATCCGGACGAGCCGGTGTCGCGCAAACAGTTGATGGCCAGTGTCTGGGAGACGAGCTGGGCCGACTCGAGCCGCACGATCGACACCCATGTGCGGAGTCTGCGGGCCAAGCTCGGATCCAGTTCCTGGATCATCACGGTCCGCGGTGTTGGCTACCGGATCGGCAGAGGATAAAGAGGTGCCGTGTCCGTCCCGGGAAAACCCCACGACGGACACGGCCTCTTCGGCGATCAGGCTGCGTTTGGTCGCCGGCTCGGGAAGCCGTGCTTGCGGGCGAGGACGGCAACCAGCAGCACGGGGATGACCAGCACGAGCACGCCCCAGGGGAACGATTTCGGGCCGAGGACCGCGAGCAGGATGCCGCCGACAGCGCCGCCGCCGGCCATGAACGAGTTCCACGTGGTCACCAGGAGCGCCTGCCCCCGATCGCCACCGGCGTCGGTGACGGCCGTCTGCAGCAGCGTCGTGACGCCACCCCAGCTCAGGCCCCAGATGACCATGGCGGCGTACACCACGAGGTCGCTGTCGGCCGCGAGTCCGAGCATCGCCGCCGCGATGACGAACATCGCCGCGGAGCCGATGGTCAGGCCGCGCAGCTTGCGGTCGACCAGTGCGCCGGTGACCACGATGCTGACGACCGAGGCGATACCGAAGACCAGCAGTACGACGTCGCGCCGTCCGCCCATTTGGTACTCGTCGAGGAAGGTCGAGATGTAGGTGTAGAGGATGTTGTGCGCCAGCACCCAGGCCGCGACCGTGAACAGTACGGCGACGACGCCCGGAAGCTTGAGTGCCTTGAAGATCGGCTCACGCTGTCCGACCGGCTGGCCAGGTGTGGACGGGACGGACAGCCCCATCCAGCCCAGCAGTAGGACCGAGAGTGCGGCCACGATGCCGAAGGTGACTCGCCAGCCGAAGAGGTTGCCGAGGAACGTGCCGACCGGGATGCCGAGGGCCAGTGCGAGGGGGACACCGGCCATCGTGATCGAGATGGCTCGGCCTTGCAGGTGTGGCGGCGCCAACCGGCGCGCGTAGCCGACCAGCTCGGCCCAGACCGCGGCCGCTGCGATACCGGCCAGCAGGCGGAAGCCCATGGTCAGCACGTAGCTGGAGGAGATCGCGGTGACGATGTTCGCGAGGCCGATCATGGCGACCGCGAGCAGCAGCAGTTTCTTGCGGTTCCAGGTCGCGGTCGCCACGGACAACGGGATCGCCGAGACGCCGGTCGCGATAGCATAAATCGTCAGCGACTGGCCTGCTGCGGACTCGCTGACCGACAGGTCGCGGGCCATTTCCGGCAGCACGCCGGCGGGTAGGGCCTCGGTCAGGATGCCGACGAACGCCGCGGTGCTCAGCGCCAGCAGGGGTGACCAGGGGAGCTTGTTGTTCCCGCCCCCGACGGGCGGTGGAGAGATCTCAGTCTGGGAAGCAGCCATGGGAGATATACTCAAACCTTCTCATTGATGTACAGGTCAAGGTCTTTGGACATGTGAGGTGCACCACATGCGGATCGGAACTCTGGCGGAGCGGACCGGGACGTCCCGGCGGTTGTTGCGCTACTACGAGGAGCAGGGCCTGATCGGCTCGCAGCGATCCGCCAACGGCTACCGGGACTACGCCGAGTCCTGTGTGGACAAGGTGATCCAGATCCGCGGCCTGCTGGACGCCGGACTGCCGACCCGGGTCATCCGGGAGGTCCTGCCGTGTATGGACACCCCGCGGGCGATCCGGATCTCCGCGCCCACCGAGGAGACGGTTGCGCTCCTCGAAGGCGAGCGGGACCGGATGTCCGAGCGCATCCGCTTCCTCGAGCGCAACCGCGATGCCATCTCCGAGTACCTGGTCGCGGTCCGGGAGGCTCAGGCAGAGGGCGCCCCCCAGACCCCGAACCCGTCCGAGGCCGCGGTCTCCGCCTGACCGGCGTACACGACGTCGTTGGCCAGGACGACACCATGGCTGGCGATGTCGAAGATGATCCGGTCGCCGTCGGCGATCCGATACCCCGCGTGCCAGCTGGCCTTGTCCGACCCGAGGAGCAGGTAGTTCACCAGGCCGGGCCGCCGCATGCCGGCGTAGGAGAAGAGGTTGTCGACCATGTCCGGGACGCGCTGGAAGATCGAGTCGGCGCCGGCTGAGAAGTCACCCTTCCAGGCGACCTCGCCGTCGCGTTCGATGATGATCTGCCCGGTGACGGTGGTCGGCGGTTCGCCGAGGAACAGCCACGGGGTCAGCGACGTGTCACAGAGCTTCGCGTACGGCGTCCATCCCCACGGGTTCTGCAGATGCAGCCCGATGTCGTTCAGGTCGTTGCCGAACGTGTAGCCGGCGTAGTGCGGGTTGCCGAACTCGTCGTTGACGAAGACCAGCCCGACCTCCGGCTCCTCGAGTAGTTCGTCCGCCGTGGACGGCACGGTCAGCGGACCGCCGTTGGTCTCCAGCCACGAGCCGAAGCCCTTGATCAGCCAGTTCGGCGCCTTGAACTCCTCGTCCGGAGCAGGCGGCGCCGGGAACTTGGAGCGATGCGTGCCCATGAACCCGGTGACGAGCGAGTTGTTCGAGGCGGGCAACAGCGGCGGCAGGAAGTGCACCTCCGGGTCGTCGGCCGAGACCGTGATCGTGTCGGTCCCGGAGGTCAGCGAGTCCAGCAGCGCCTGCGTGCCGCCACCGGCCAGTACGGCGTTCCGCAACTGGTCCTCGGCCACCGGGAACAGGGTGACTGGCGCATCGGTCGGCAACCCCACCCCCGCGTAGCGCCGGCCGCGGAACTCAACTTCGAAGATGACGGTGGACATTGCTCTCCTTGGTGTTGGTCAGGTGGGTCAGGACTTCGGTCAGGCGGTCGATGGACGCGCTGATCCAGGGCAGCGTGAGCGGGTCCGGCGCTATCAGGGCGGCTGAACGCTCGGCATCGGTCTCGCCGTACAGGCGGCTGGTCGCGGCCCGGATCCGCAGTGAGCGCTGGGGTTCGCCGAACGCCGTGCCGGGGAGCAGGGCGACGCCGTACCGGGTGCTGAGTAGTTGGGTGAGTTCGTCGCTGCTGTTGACGCCGAGCTGACCGCGAAGCGGCTCGAAGTCGGGGTAGAGGTAACAGGTGGCCTGGACCGGGGCGAGTTCGGCGCCGATCGCGGTGAAGACGGTGGCAACTTCCCGTACGACGCGTTCGTGCAACCGGCGAGACGCCGTCACTCGCTCGATCACCTCCGGCGGTTCGGCCAAGGCGTACGCAGCCGCCGCCTGGACGGGAGCCGTCGTACTCGACCAGACCTGGCTGGCGATTCCGATGAGCCGGGTGCGGAGTTCGTCGGTTGGCAGGCGGGCGATGCCGAGCCGCCAGCCGCCGACGGCCAGGTTCTTCGTCAGGCCGGTGGTGACGACTGTGCGTTCCGGTGCGTAGGTCGCCGGGGAAACGGTGGGTGCGTAAGCCAGGTCGCAGTAGATCTCGTCGGAGATGATCACCAGGTCCAGTTCGCGCGCCACTTCGGCGAGTTCGCGAACCGTCTCGGGCTTGGCGATCGTCCCGGTCGGATTGTCCGGCAGTGTCACCACGACACTGCGCGGATTTCCGCCTTTGGCTCTAGCGTTGAGCACGCGTCGGCGGAGCTCGGTCGGATCCGGTACGCCGCCTTCCCCGGGCCGCGTCCGTACCGGAATCGACTGCAGACCGGCGAGCTGCGCCTGCGCGGCATAGCTCACCCACGTCGGCACCGGTACGACGACATCGCCGCCGACCGCGAGCATGAGCGCGAACAGCAGCGGTTTCGTCCCCGGCCCACAGACCACGTCGGCCGGATCGGTCGGCAGACCGCGACGACTCCAGTAGCCCGCAGCCGCCAACCGCAGTTCGGCCGAACCGGCCACCGGCCCGTACGCGTTCCGGCCCGCCGCTGCGATCAGGCGCTCGCGCAACTCCGGCAGAACCGGTAGCCCGATCTCACCGGTGGCCAGGAACAACACCTGCTCCCCGGCCAGCCGCCGCCGTTCGAACTCCTGGTCGGCGGCCAGGGTCGCAGACATCTTCATGCGTAGAGCTTTCGCAGCTCGACCTTGCGAACCTTGCCGGTCAACGTCTTCGGCAGTACGTCGACGACTTCCAGTCGCTCCGGGTAGAACCGTTCGTCCTGACCGGCCGACCGGAGGTGCGCCTGAATCTCCTGCAGGGTCGGCCAAGTGTTGCCGTGGGCAACGGCGACTGCCAGGATCGGGTCGTCCGTCGAGCCGGTGGTTCCGACCAGCGCTGCCTCGGTGACCTTCGGGTGCTGGGAGATGACGGCTTCCAGCTCGGCCATCGGTACGACGATTCCGTCCCGCACGATCGTGTCTTTCGCCCGGCCGAGGATCCGGATGCCGCCGCGACCGTCTTCACGCGCCACGTCACCGGTGTCGAACCAGCCGTCCTCGGACACCTCGGCGTCGAACACGTCCTGCTGCTTGAAATACCCGAGCGCTTGCGATGCGCCGCGGACTCGCAGCCGGCCAACGGGAGCACGCTTCGACGGGTCGTGGCAGAGGTCGACGCGAATCTCCATCGAGTCGATCGGCCGGCCGTGGCTGTGCGCGGCCCAGTCCTGGTCGTAGTCGAGCCGGGTGATCGTGATCGGACCGAACTCCGACATCCCCCAGACCGAGTACGTCCGCGACCCGAACGTCGATCGCATCTCGTCGACGAGCCCCTGGAGCACCGGCGCCGCACCGGTGACCGTGTGCTGAAGGCTCGAGACATCGTGCGGATCGGCCTGCTGGACCCGTGCAACACCGCTGAGGGTTGGAGGGGGACCGTACAGAAGCGTGGCGCGATAGCGCTCCACGAGGTCCAGCAGGCCGGCTTTGTCGGGACCGTCCTGGAAGGCGACCGTCCCGCCGAGCAAGACGCTGGCGAGCACCCCCTGGCCGAAGCCCGAGTAGTGCACCAGCGGTGTGGTGTTGGCGACGACCAGGTCGTCGCTGAGCATGAACGCGTCCACATAACCCCGTACGCCGGAATGCACGGTGTTCTGACTGTGGACAACACCTTTGGAGAAACCCGTCGTACCGGAGGTGAACAGCACGACGAAGGGATCATCAGGCCGCAGCTGTCGACCCGTGAGATCGGATGTGTCTTCCCAGTGCGTGCGAATGAAGTGGTCATGGAACGCGGCCGTGCCGACCACGATCAGGTGCTCGAGCGGCAGCTCGTCCTGCATGGCGCCGATATCGTCGGCCAGCTCCGGGACGGTGATGCACACCTTGACCTCGGTCAGTGCGAGGCGGTGGTGCAGTTCGTCACCTTGGCACTCGGGAGCGATCGGGACGATCACCGCGCCGACCGCCATGGTCGCGAACATCAGCGGCACGATCTCCCACCGGTTCGGGAGTTGGACCGCGACAGTGTCACCGCGCTCAATCCCCAGCTGTAGAAGGGCTCCTGCGAACCGATCGGTCAGCGTGGACAGCTCCGAGTAGTCGAGAGTGTCGGTATGGGCCTCGTCGAGCCGGCGGCCAGCGATGGCGAGCTTGCGGGGCCGTTCGCGAGCCTGCTTGCGCAGGTCGTCGAGGAAGGTGTCGTCCCGCCACCAGCCACGACGCCGGTACTCCGCAGTCATCGGCCGCGCTCCGCACGTCGTACGGCGAGGAGTTCGGGCAGCGGATCGCCCGCACCGGCCTTGGCAATCTCCAGCAGGGCCTGGGTGTTGAGCTTCACCCGGTTGCCAACCCAGTCGAAGACCCACGCCTTGCGGGCCTCCGCCTCGAGATCGAACGGCACGACGCGAGTGACCGCGAGCGCCGCCGAGGCCGCGCCGCCGATGTTCGCGATCACGCCAGGGACCAGTACGGCGCCGGCCGCGCGCGCCTTCTCCTGAGCCTCGGGAGTGGAGGCGATATTGGCGCCCTCGACAACGAGTTCGGCCCGGAGTCGGTGCACGTTCTCGTCGTTCAGTGCACGCTTCTGGGCTGCGAGGATGAGCAGGTCCGCGTCGACATCCAGCCAGGCGTCCGATTCACTCGATACCGTGACGTTGGCCGGCAAGCGCGTGCGGTCGATCCGGCCGAACTCGTCGGTGATCGCGATCAGTTCGTCGACCGGCAACCGGTCGGCGCTGATCGTGCCGTCGATGTCGGCAACCCCGACGACCACGTGACCGCGGGCCTGGAGGAACTGCGCGACCGCACGGCCGACCGCGCCGAAGCCCTGGACGACGACCCGCGCTTGTTTGCGGCCGCTGGCCTCCAGCGCAGTCACCGCGCCGACGCCGACACCGTGGCCGGTGCAGTCGATCAGCGGCTCGTAGTACGTTCGCCAGTCGATCGGCATGTCCGGGGCGCCGAGGCGGTAGCGCGGGTCGTACTTGGCCTCTTCGAAGAAGATCGCGCGGTCGGCCGGGGTTACGCCCATGTCGATGCCGAGGTGGATTCCCCCGTGCAGCAAGGGTTTCACGGTCCGGCCGAAGGTCTTGAACGTCGTCTCCCGGTCGGTGCCGTCGGAGACGATGCCGGCCTTCGCGCCGCCGATCGGCAGACCGGCCAGGGTGAACTTGTGGGTCATGTCGCGGGCCAGCCCGGCCACCTCCGCCTCGGTGACCCCGGGCGTCATCCGGGTACCGCCCATACCGAGGCCGTCGTACAGGGAGTCGATGACGACCCAGCCCTTGATCTCGCCGCCGGCGCCGTTCAGGTGCACGGTCAGGGCGGGCTTGTCGTGCTCAGTCATGCGAGAAGTCCTTTCAGAGGAAGAGCTGGGCGAAACCGCGGAGGATCTCGCGGCCGTCGTCGCGGAACTCGAGGTGGGCCTGGGATCCGAGGATCCGGCCGTCGTCCGAGCGCAGGAACTCGACCGGCGCGTGGTCCGAGCGGCCGATGGACCGGAAACCGACCGGTGCCGCCTGCAGATACAGGGTGTGCCGGTGGAAGACCGTCACGGTCGGCTTCACGAAGGTGAACAGTGCCTCGCTCTTGTCCACCTCGGCGTCGTGCCCGCCGACCCGCTGCTCACCCTCGGCCAGCTCCGCGCCTTGGGAGACAGCGATGATCTGCATCCCGCCGCAGATCCCGAAGACCGGGACGTCGGCGGTCATGACGAGATCGATCAAGGGCTTGTAGTACTCGGTGTCGTAAGCCCGCACCTTGGTCCCGCTCAGCACGATCGCCTGGTGGCTGCCGCTCAGCTTCGCCGGCACCTCGGTGCTGCTGACTACATCGGTCGCCGCCCCGAAGTCCTCGAACCGCTTCCGGAGCTGAGGCAGAGACAAGGTCTTGTTGTTGACGACCAGCACACGAGCTTGCGCCATGGTCACTGCTCCTTAAGGGCTTGGGTGGCGGTGCCGTCGCGGCCGGGCGCCAGCTCTGAGGCGGGAGCTCGGGTGATCACCGTTCCGGTGCGTCCGGCTAGCAGGTCGGAGACGGGGGCGCTGCCGATGACGACCTCGGTCACGCCTTGCGCCAAGGCCTCGCCGGCGGCACGCAGCTTCTTGCGCATGCCTCCGGTGGCGCCCTTGTCGCGGAAGGCCGCGGCCGCGTCGGCGTCGATCCGCGATACCGGCTGGTCGTCGATCAGCAGGTGCGCGACATCGGTGACCAGGACGAGGTTGGTTGCCCCGATCGCACCCGCGATGGCCGCAGCTGCCCGGTCGGCATCGGTGTTGACCTCTTGGCCGAGCTCGTTGCTGGCCAACGGCGTGACCAGGTAGACGTGACCGGGGCGGAGGTTCTTGAGCACGCTCGGCTCGACCTTGGTGATGGGGCCGACCAGGTTCTCCAGTTCCACCAACTGCTTGCCCTGCCACCACCAGCGCTCGCCGGGGCCGGCGTACACGAGACCGTCGCTGCCGAGTTTCCGCTCGAGCGTGATCCCGCGGTACTCGAGCCGGGTGGCGACGTCGTCGGCCATCACCGTGCTGACCGTCTTGATGTCCTCGATCACCTCGGTGGTGGTCCAGCGACTCTGGTTGCCGTAGCGGTCCCGCAGAATCGCGGACGGGTCGCTGTACCGCGAGCTGAGCTGCTTGAGCGGTTTCGACCAGCCGTGCACCAGTACGACGGGGTGTTCCGCGGCATGCACGGCCAAGTCGTTCCACCAGGCGCCGGCGAGGTCGTCGAGGCAGCTGCCACCGAGTTTGACCACGATCGGGCTCATGCGGGCATCACCGGCTGCATCGTCAGCCCACTCTCCTCGGGCAGTTCGAACCGCAGGTTGGCGGCCTGAATCGCTTGTCCGGCTGCGCCCTTGACCAGGTTGTCGAGCGCCGCGAGAGCCACGATTCGCTTGGCCTCTTCGTCGTACAGGACGGTCACGTCGCAGTAGTTGGAGCCGAGCACAGCCTGCGGATCCGGGACCGGGATCAGCGTCTCGTTGTGCCGCCGTACGCGGACGAACTGCTTGCCCTTGTAGAAGCGGGTGTACGCGCGATGGAGGTCGCGTTGGTTGACCTCTTGGTCGGTGAAGACGTAGCTGCTCGTCATCAGGCCGCGGACGTGCGAGACGCCGTACGCCGACATGGACAGCGAGCCGATGGTTCCGGGCTTGGCGCGCTCGAAGAAGTCGCGAACCTCACCGGCATGGCGGTGGCCGGTGGGGGAGTACGGGGCGATCGCGCCGTTGCGGAGCGGGTGCAGGTCTGTCTTGCGCATCGACAGACCACCACCGGACGAACCGCTCTTGCCGTCGATCACCACCGTCTTGAGGTCCAGGCCGAGCTCGAGCGTGAGCGGGGCCAGGGCGAGCGTGATGGAGGTGGCGTAGCAGCCTGGCAACGAGATCAGGGTTGCTTGTGGCAACTGATCGCCGATGAGCTCGGGGACGCCGTACACGAAGCGGTCGGCGAGCTCGGTGCTGCGGTTGACCTTCGGGTACCAGCGGTCGTGCAGCTCGGTGGTACGGATCCGGAACGCGCCGCTGAGGTCGATGATCGTCGGCCCTTTGTCGGCCAGCAGTCGTGCCAGGTCCGCCGAGACGGGCGCGGGGGTGGCGAGGAACAGGACATCTGTTTTGTCCGCAACGGCCTCCGTCACGGCTTCGACCGTGAGGCCGAGGTCCATCCGGAGGCCGGGGTGGAGCTCCGCCGGGCGGCGGCCGAGGTTCGACGAGCCACCGAGGAAGGTGAGTTCCAGCTCGGGATGCTGGACGATCAGTCGGATCAGGTCGCCGCCGGCCAGCCCGGAGGCGCCGACGATTCCGGCCCGGATCATCCGAGCACCTCCTCGAGATAGTTGCCGATGGCCACGGCCACGTCGACACCGGTCGCGGTGGCGACACCGCGGAAGCCGGGCGCGTGGTTGACCTCGTTCACGACGTAACCCTTCGGCGTACTGAAGAGATCGACGCCGTAGATGCCCGGGCCGAGGACGTCGAGAACGCCGCTGACGATCTTGGCGACGTAAGGGTCGTCGGCTGCGGCGCGACTGGTGTTGCCGAGGGCTGCGTTGTTGCGCCAGTCCTCGCCGCCGGTGGTGAACTCGGCGACACCGACGAGCTCGGTACCGACGACCAGGCAGCGCACCGAGGCGCCGCCGGCCAGGAACGGTTCGACCAGACAGGCCTGCTCGAACGCGTGACCGAGGTCCTCGACGTAGTCGTAGACGGAGTGGGCGAGATCCGAGTCGCGGATCAACGTGACGCGCTTGCCCATCCCGCCGTACACGGGTTTGAGGACGACCGGCAGCTCGAACTCGGTGAGTGCCTTGGCGAAGTCCGAGCGGGAGAAGACCATCCGGAACTCCGGGACCGGGATGCCGGCTTTGCGGAGCGCGGTCCGGAGGACGGCCTTGTTCTCACACAGGTTGATGGCGTGCGCCGAGTTGATCACCCGGGTGCCGGACTCCTCGGCCAGGGTGGCGATCAGGCCACCCCGGGTGTAGCTCCGGCTGCGCAGCAGTACGGCGTCGAAGCCGGCCAGCGCCGAGGCGTCCGGGTTGCCCAGGCAGAGCGACTCGTCGTTGATCCACTCTACGGACAGGCCCAGTGCGGGCCCGGCCTGGATCAGTTGCCGCTCCTCCCAGGCGATCCGGTCCGCGACGATCGCGATGGACTTCGTGGGCATCTCACTGCCCCCAGTCGCGCAACTGCACCTCGACCATCGACAGGCGCAGCTGGCCGTCCTCGATGCCCTCGACGCGCAGCGTCAGCATGCACTCGGGGCAGGAGAAGGTCTCGCCCTGGACGAGCGCGGGAACGGTCAGGTCGGTCTCACACTCGGGGCAGACACCGGAAAGGGTGGCGGTGGACATCGGTGAACTCCAGTCTTCTTTTAAGGGTGGTTTAGATTGCCTGGAAGTCGACGGCGGCTTTACGGATACCGTCGCGATCGAGCAAGTGGCGGCCGGTCTCTTCCTGCCGGGTGATCAACCACGGGGTGAATTCGTCGACATCGACCGTCAGGCCGGAATCCTTCAATGCCCATTTGACCAAGGCCGGAGTCAGGCGGGTGCGGACCAGGAGTTCGCGGGAATTGCCGACCAATTCCGCCGGAACGGTTTCGTAGGCTTCCGGGTTGGTGAGTTGCCCCGGCAATTCGTAGGCGAAGGCGTGCGGCGACGTCGGTCCCGACTGGAACGCCGTACCGAGGCCTGCGCCGCGCAGCGCAACCTTGGACAGCTCGGTCAGGTGCGACAGGTCGAACCGGTCGTCGCCGTGCACGATGCGCAGTGCCATCAGCAGCTCGGCCAGGGGTGCGTTGCCGCCGCGTTCGCCGATGCCGCCGACGGTCGCGGAGATCCACTTGGCGCCGGCCCGGATCGCGGCGAGCGAGTTCGCCACGGCCATACCCAGCATGTTGTGCGAGTGGATCTCGATCTCGGAACCGTCGATCTCGGTGAGGCTCGCGATCTGGTCCTGCATCTGCCACGGCGACAGGTAGGCAACGGTCTCGGCCACGCGGAACCGGTCCGCGCCGACCGCGAAACCCGCTGTGACATAAGGAACCAAGCGCTCCTTGGGGGTGCGAGCGCCGTCCTCACCGCTGAACGTGACGTGGAAGCCGCGGTCCTTGGCCTGCGTGATCGCGGACTTCGCCAGCGCCTCCAGGAAGCGCGGGCTGGGCGATCCGAGCTTGAGCTTGGCGTGCTGCTCCGAGGTCGGGATCGAGTACATGATGTGGTGGACGCCGAGCCGCTGCGCCTCGTCCAGGGCGGTGGCGACCTGCTGGCGGTCGCGGACCACCACGAGCGACATGCTGCGCTCGGGACCGATCGCCTCGTGGGTGGCCTCGATCAGATCCGCGTCCTTGCTGTTCGGGCCCGAGATCATGCCGACCTCGACGAGCTCGATCCCGGTCTTCACCAGCAGATCGGCAATGATCGCCGCGTCCTGCGGGCCGAATTCGACCCCGGCCATATGGGCCGAATCCCGCAACGTGGCGTCGGACAATCGGGGGCGGATTTCCTGCCCTTCGGTGCTTACCGCTGATTCCATTGCTGTTGTGCTCCCTTGGCTGCGGATGGCGAGTTTCCGGCCGCGGGGCAGCCCCGGGGTTCGTGAGAAGCGGGGCGGCTTCGCGAGCTGTTCACCACCTTGCGGGGGCCGGACCAGGCGGGGCAAGCAGGTCTGTGTCAAGGATTGTGGAGCCTTGTGAGGCCGCGCGAGGATGCGTGTCGAAATCTGCCGACCGGTGGTTTTTCGTGATGATTCCGGCTCTGCTGAGGAATCACGGATACGTTTCCTGAGATCTGGCCCGCAGTTGTGAAGGGAAGGGATTCAGCGTGCTTCCGAAATTCCCTGGTGACAGCAATGACGGTGCTGGGGCGGTGATCGAGCAGGTCCGGCAGTTGGCCGGTCACCTCGCTCGTCCGACCGTCGCCACGCGCGATCGGCACCGCGAATGGGACGAGACCCTGTTCAAGGCCCTGACGGTTCCGGGCACCTTCGGTGGCGGGCTGACCGCCGTACAGACGGCTGCGTTGCTGACGGCGTTGGGGGAGGGATCGCAGGATCCTGGGCTCGCTCTCGCGGTTGCTACGCATGCGGTACTGGTGACTGTGCCACTGCGGACCTTTGGGACCGAGGCGCAGCGGTCGCGTTATCTGCCGTCGATCGCTGCGGGTGATTGGATCGGTGGGCTGTCGTTGCTGCAGACCTCCGGTGGCCCCGCGGTGGTGACGGCCCGAGCCGCTGGTGCCGATTGGGTACTGTCCGGTGCGCTCGAACTGGTTGCCCTCGGCCCCAAAGCTCATCACTTCCTGGTGGTCGCTGAGCACAGCACCGGATCTCGTACTGCGTTCCTCGTCGATGCCGACACCCCTGGTCTTTTCATCGAGGAGTCGACGCCGGCGGCGCTGCGCACGTGTCCGTGGGGACGGGTTGTCTTCGACGACTGTCAGGTGCCGGCCGATGCCGTCCTCGCTGCGGTCGGCGCCGCCGCCACTTCGGTTGAGCCGCTGCTCGCTGCGCTCGACTGGGTCTTCGTCAGCGCTGCGTGGCTGGGCATCCTCCGTGCTCTCGCGACTGACTCGCTCGCCGCCTCCCGCACGCGTGCGTTGTGTGGCGCTCACGTGCTGGATTCTCAGTCGGCCCGCTTCACCTTGGCCGACTTGGCAATTCAGAACGAACTCGTCTCCGGACTTCTTGAGAAGGTGGCAGGTCAGCTCGACGAATCGGCGCCGACCGCGTACCAGGACGCCGCATCCGCCCGCCTGTTTACGGCGTTCGCCGTACGGGCTGTGACTGAGGCTGCGGCGGAGCTGGCCGGTCCGGCGGCCGCGGACGAGGGGCAGTTGGTTGACCGCGCGTATCGCGATGCGCGCTTCTTCGTCTCGTCCGGTGGCGGTTCGGAAGTCCTTCGCCCGGTGATCGCCGCGTCGATTCTTGAGGATTGATGATGACTATTACGTACGACGGGATTGCGGCGCGTGCTGCTCAGGTCGACGCCACCGGTTCGATCCCCACCGAGAACTGGCAGGAACTCGTTGCCAGCGGCTACTTCGGCGTCTTCCACCCGGCTGAGTTGGGCGGCACCGGAGGCGATGCGGCCGCGCAGGTCGCCGCGATGGAGGCACTGGCCCGGGCCTGCTCCGGTACCTACTGGACCGCGACCGTCTCGGCCTTGCTGTGCGGCAACCTCCTGCGCACGTATGGGAACTCGCGGCATGACGATTTGGTTCGTTCGCTCATCAGCGGTGAGCGCCTGGCCGCGTTCGCGATCGTCGAAACGGCGGCTGGGAGCGACGCATCCACCTATCAAACGCTAGTACGCCGCACTGGCGACGGCTTCGTGATCAACGGCGAGAAGTCGCGGATCACCAACGCTCCGCGCGCCGACCTCGCGGTGACGTTGGCCCGGCGGGAAGTCGGCGACGGTGGTCCCGAGTGGTGCCTGGCCTTCGTCGAACTCGACCAGGCCGGAGTCCGCCGTTACGAGATCCCGCACATGGGCCTGCGCGGGATGCCCTGGGGCGGCATCGTGTACACCGACGCTCACGTCGACGAAGCCAACGTCATTCCCGTCCCCTTCACCGAACTCGCCGAAGGCATGACCTGGGGCTGGCTCCTCGTGTCGATCGCCGCTATCGCGACCGCTGAATCAGCGCTGGCCGCTTCAGTCCGGCACGCCAAACAACGCGTCTCCTTCGGCCGCCCGTTGGCCCACATGGAAGGCGTCCAAGCCCAGTTGGCCGACTCCCGCGCCCAGCTCGACGCCGCTCGCGTCTTGGCCCTCCGCGCCGCCACCGAACGCGTAGCCGGCAACTCTGCCAAGGACCTGATCGGCATGCTCAAGGTCTACGCCACCGAACTCGCAGTAGAGATCACCCAACGCGCCGTCCAGATCCACGGCGCGTTGGGCGTAACCCAGGGCCACGAAGTCGAACGCCATTACCGAGACGCTCAGATGAACGTAGTAGGCGCCTTCGCCACCAACCGCCTTCGCGAACAGCTGGTCGAGAACCTCACCCAAACCCCCGCCACCTACCGCCCGTCCACCTGGCGAAACCCAGTCACCATTAACCCGGCCCCCACCTGGTGGATCCCGACCACGGGCTACTGATCACAGGCCGGCCGAGGCACCGCCCCGCCTCGGCCGGCCTGTCTCACCGAATCATCAGCGTGGCGCCAGCGCGAGCAGAGATGTTCTGCACAGTGCTGAACACCATGTCCACGTTGTTGTCACCGGCGCAGTCCACGGTTCCGGTGTGCTGGCCCCAGGCCTTCACGGTGTAGGGGTCGTACGTCGTCAACCAGGGCGCACCCGAATCACCCTGCCGAGTCACACCGGCGTCGGCGTCAACGCACGTCTGCTGGTTGAGCAGGACCCCACTGACCACCACCGAGCTCGTGCGGGACGCGATTCTTCCGCAGACCAGGCCGGTGATCGCCCCGCTCGAACAAACCGTCACCCCGGTGACTGTCCCGGTGTCGATCCCCGTGACGTCGCGGTATGCGTCGGTGTCCGCACCGCCGACGTACACGATCGGAAGCACGCCGCCGACGGTGACCTTGACGAAGGCGAAGTCGATGTACTCGCTGTTGTTGAGGTACCTGGTCCCGATGTAGCCGATGCGCTGATTCTTGTCAGCCTGGAAGATGCTCGTGCCGGCGGACGCACAGTGGCCGGCGGTGCTCACGTACCCCATGCCGTCGGAATGGCGGGTCCAGTTGAACCCCGCCGTACAGGTGGCGGTGCCAACGGTGCGGGGGTCGTTCTGGTCGTCCCACAACGCCATGCCACCGAGGTACGGCGAACCTTGGTAGTACCGCGACTGAGCCTGCGGGGCCGCGCCCGGCGTGATGTCGACCGCGCTACCGAAGTTCTTCCGCGCCGCAACCTGGAGGGCGGCCGCACCTTTCACCGCGTGCGCCTTGATGCGGCCAGTCAGCTCGTCGACGGACCCACTCAGCACGTTGTCGACGGCCGCCTTCCCGCCCCACTTGCCTCGGTCCTGCATGAACCTGGCGATCAGCGCCTTCTGCTCGTCCAGCGACAACGGCACTGACCGGTACCTGGTGGTGACTGTCGAGGTCGCCAGCCGGCTGCTGATCGCGGCCTGCACTTCTTGCCGACGGTCAGCCTGTTTCGCCTTTGGCTGCACGAGATTGATGTACAACACCTTCGCGGCCGCGTCCCAGTGCGCACCGGCATACGAGCCTGCGTACTTGGCGGCAACCTTCTCGGCTTCATCAGCCGCCGCAAGCACCGGAACCTCTTCAGCCGGCGTCAGATTCCCGGCGGCTGTTGGTGGGGCGGGAGGCTCCGCGGCAACAGCTGGCACACCGATGGCACCAAGCACCAACGCCGTCGAAACCAAAATGGGCAGAGCAAAGCGAACTCTTCGCATAGGACAGTTCCTCACTGAGGTCGCACCGACTGTGCTGATCGCCCCACCAACAATGACCGCCCCCCGCACCCCACGGCACCCCTCTCCCCACATTTGCACGAACTGGCAAGAGTCGGGCTCGGCGGTCTCCGGTGGCTGAGGTTCGCTGGCATGCGGCCGGTGTCGTGGGTGCCGGGTACTCACCGCTGCGGCCGGCTCACAGAGGATGTGTGGCTGGCCAAGCAGATGGCTGAGCGGGATGGCGAGCCCGCGACCGCGTGCACGTGGCCTATGGCTGACGGGCTCGGGTTGCCGCAACAGCAGGATGCCGAGGCCGCGACCAGCGTGCACGTCGCGTGTGGTTGCTGCTGCGACACGTGGTGGAGGTGGTTTTGCTCGATCCGCGGAGTGCGACTGCCACAGAGCGGCAGCGATCTTCCGCCAAGCGCCGCCACCAACCGATCTCATCGCACGAGGTGGTGAGTGTGGGGCGCATCTTGGACCGCCGAGGCCCATAACCTTCCCCACCCCGCCCAACCACCGCCGACATACCTCCCCGCCCACGAACCACCCGACGTACGTCCGCCCCCGTCAACCACCTGACACGCGTCGCAACCCCGGCCAACCACCCGACGTGCCCTCCGCGCTCACCAACCACCCGCCATACGTCCCGGCCCTGGCCAACCATCCGCGACGGTCGCTTGATGGACAACCTCTTCGTCGACCGCGACCCAAGCCCGTCAGCCGTAGGTGGCGTGCACGCGGTCGCGGGCTCGCCATCCCGCCCAGCCACCTACCGGGCCCAGCCACACCTCCTGTCTAGGTCGGCCGCAGCGGCGGGGACCCGGCACCCACGACACCGGCCGCGGACCAGCGCACGGAGACCCCCACTCCCTCGGTGGGTGATAGTTCGCAGTCACGGAGAGACGACTTTGTTCCACGGAGGTGCGGAAGGACAGGAGGTGGTGGGCGGATTGGGGTGGGGAGGGCGAGAAGGTAGGCGTGGGTGGGGGTGTACGTAGGTGACTACGTCCTGTTGGTCGGGTGGGTGGGGAGGGTTAGGTGGCCGCGGATGGCGGCTCTGGTTATCCAGGGGACGGCGGTTAGGGTGCCGGCGGTTAGGAGGATGAGGGCGGGGCGGAGGCCGATGGCGGCGCCCAGGAGGCCGCCGGTTAGGCCGCCGATGGGGCCGGTGCCCCATTCGATGAGACGGATGACGGCGCCTACGCGGCCTAGCAGGGCTGGCTCGATGGTGTGTTGGAGCATGGTGGCTCGGATGATGATGAGGTGGACCACGCCTAGGCCGAGGAGGAACTGTCCTAGGCCGATGGTGGCGATCACCAGGAGGTCGGGGCCGTTGGCGAAGGGGATGAGGATTCCGCCGCCGACGAGGATCGCGGCGATGACGGCGGTCCAGGCGGTGCTGAAGCGGCGGGTGAGGGGTGTGGTGATGAGGCCGGCCAACAGCGGGCCTAGGGAGCCGATGACGGCGATGGCGCCGATGGCGGCTGGGGAGAGGCCGAGCTCGCGAACGGCGTACAGGACGTAGAGGGCGAGGACGCCCCAGTGGAAGAAGTCGGCGCTGCCTTTGCCGACGGTGATGGCGACGATCCCGGGCTGCTGCCGGAAGGCGGCGAAGCCGGCTCGGATGGACAGTCCGAAGCGAACCTTCTCCGAAGGCGGTAGCGGATCCGGACCACGGCCGCAGGCTTGCAGTACGGCGGCCACCAGGAAAGACGCGGCATCGACAGCGACCGCAATAGGTGCCGTGAGCAACTGAACGAGCACACCACCGAGCCCAGGACCGGCAACCGCGGTGACCGAGTCCGTGAGAGCGATACTGCTGTTAGCAGCGGTCAGCTGCCGCCGGTCGGTGACCAACGCGGGCACATAGGCGGTATGCGCCAATCCGTAAGCGAGCGCGAGGGTCCCCACGGCGAAGGTCACGACGTACAGCTGCCCCATCGTGAGCACCCCGAAAGCGGCCGCCAGCGGAACGGTACCGATCAGCACGCCCTGCCCGATGTTGGACCAGAACAGCAGCCGCCCACGCCGGAGGCGGTCGACGTACACACCAAGGAACAGCGCAAGCACCAAGCTCGGCAGCGACTCGAGTGCAGTCAACACACCCATCGCGGTCGGCCCCGCAGACAGCGTCAGTACGGCGATCAGTGGGATCGCGAGCTCGCTAACCTGCGTACCGGCGTTCGACAGCAACTGAGCCGTCCAGAAGAACGCGAACGGCCGGTTCCGCCGCAACGGGACGACTTCGGACATCCCCCGAGTATCCGATGAGCCGTCGTGAGCAGCCACCGATTTCGTTTCCTATATGATGTACGATCAAGCGTGCTTGATGTGACGGAGTTCGGAGCGGACCCCACCGGGGTCGCCGACAGTACGGCGGCCGTGGCGGCAGCGATCGAGGCCGCGCGGGATGTCGCCGGCCCCAAGGGGTTGGTCTTCCCGAAGGGGACTTACCACTTCTACCCAGACCAGGCCGTCCCCCACGAGCTGTACCTGTCGAACACAGCCGGCGCCGACCCCGCGGTCCGCTTCAAGCGATTCGCGCTGTACGTCGAGGGCATCGACGACCTCACCATCGACGGTCAAGGCTCGCACTTCCAGCTGCACGGCCAACTCGGCCTCTTCGCCGTCCTCGGATCCACCAACGTGACGCTGACGAACTTCGAGTTCGACCACTCAGCCCCGCGCATCATCGACCTGACGGTGATCGAGACCGGCCCGGGCTACCGCATCGTCTCCGTCCCCGCCGGCAGCCCGTACGTCGTCGAGGCCGGCCAAGTCTCATTCCTCACCGACCCAAGCCCGTACGACGGTCAGCCGTACTGGCGCCACTCGTCGGACGAACTGTCCAACGGCCAGCAGGTATTCGACCCAGTAGCCGGCCTAGCAAGCCGCCGCCCACCGTGGTTATTCGAGAACGTCATCTCGGTGACCGATCTCGGCGAACGGCGGTTGCGCATCGACTACGGCTCCGAGGCAACGCCAGACGGGCTAGGAATGGTCTATTCGCTCCGCGAGGTTACGCGAGACACAGCGGCCGGATTCATCTGGCAGTCGAAGGATGTCGCGGTGACCGATCTGCAGGCGCGGTACCTGCACGGGTTCGGCATCCTCGGCCAGTTCAGCGAAAACATCGTTGTCTCCGGCAATGAATTCGTCACCGACCGCGCATCCGGGCGGATCGCAGCGGCCTTCGCGGACTTCGTGCAGATGTCGGGTGTCAAGGGAACCGTGACGATCACCGGCAACACCTTCGACGGTGCACATGACGACGCGATCAACATCCACGGGACCTATCTTCCGATCACCAAGATCGACGGTCGCACCTTGCACCTCCGCTACGCGCACAACGAGACGGCCGGGTTCCCGCAGTTCGCCGTCGGTGACGAACTCGAGATCACCAACCGGGCCAGCCTCCGCGCGGTCGGCCAAGCGACCGTAACCGCCGTGACCGGCCCGACTGGCCGAGACTCAAGGCAGCTGACCACGATGACCGTCGTACTCGATCGAGACGTACCAGCCGACGTGGTCGCGGACCCGGAAGCGTTCGCCGTCGAGAACACCACCTACACGCCGGCGGTCCGAGTCGCCGGGAACACCTTCCGCAACATCCCCACCCGCGGAGTCCTGGTCGCCACCCGTCGCCCGGCCGTCATCGAGGACAACGTGTTCGACGGCCTGGACATGTCCGCGATCCTGATCACCGCCGACGCGTCAGGCTGGTACGAGTCCGGTCCGGTCCGCGACCTGACGATCCGCCGCAACACCTTCCGCCGGCCCGTCAGGAACCACGCCAGCATCCTGATCAACCCGGAGAATACGGTCTTCGACGGTCCGGTCCACGAGAACATCCGGATCGAGGACAACACCTTCGAAGGCGGCCTGGTGGTCGAGGCCAAGAGCGTCCGAAACCTTGCCATCCGCAACAATCACGTCGATGGCGGGACCTCGGACGACAGCTTCCGCTTCACCGATTGCTCCGAGATCACCCTGGAGAACTAGTACTCCGAACACAGACACCCGACGCCACGCTCGATCCACTCGGGGAGTCGCCAATCGGGGTGCCGCTCGATCATCAGCGCCCGAACCTCCTCGGCGATCGTCTCCACCGGCAGCGCGGAGTCCCGTCGTACCCAGGTCTCGTCCCGCAGCTCGGTCAGGTAGTCGCGAACGTCGACCAGCAGCCGCGTGTCGCCAACAGCTCCATGGCCGGGTACGACGATCGCCGGGTTCGACGCGGTCAGATGCTCCATGACCTTGATCCAGGCGACGCCGGAGACATCGGTCTCGTACGGCGGGAACCACGGGAAGATGGCGAACTGACCGGTCTCGACGAGGTCGCCGGTGAAGACCGCCGAGACGTCCGGTACGACGATGAGCTGGTCGCCGTTGCTGTGCGCCCGCCCGGTCGGCCGTAGCCGGACCACCCGACCGCCGAGGTCGATCTCATGGCTATCGGCGTAGACGAGATCCGGTGTCGGCTGCGAAACACCGTCGAGTTCGCGGGCGACCGCGGGGCCGAGCTGATTGAACATCGCCAGCGTGCTCTCCCACTTCGACGATAGATCGGTCGCCTGGGTGGAGTTCACCAGGTACGTCGCCTCGCCGGCGAACGCCGTTGCGCCGAAAGCGTGCTCCGGGTGGAAGTGAGTCGTGGTCAAGTACAGTCGCCGGCCCGCGGCGTACTCGGTGGCGAACTTCAGCACCTGCTCGGCGTTGCGCGGGCCGAGCCCAGTGTCGACCACCAGGACCGATTGTGAGCCGCCGATGATGCCGATGTTCGGGACCAGATCGACGTCCTGGTTGGGGATCACAACCAGATCCCGCGCGATCTCTTGAGCGGTTGAGGTGTCGACGATTGGATGGTCGGTCATGTGATCATCCTTGGTCGATCGATCAGACCCGTCCAAGACTTCTTCCGCATGGCCGATACCCACTGGGTATCATCGCTGGTCATGGACCTGCGACTGCTGCGCTACTTCGTGGCGGTCGCCGAAGAACTCCACTTCGGGCGGGCCGCGACCCGCCTGCACATGAGCCAACCGCCGCTCAGCCGGGCGATCCGCCAGCTGGAAGCTGACCTCGGTACGACGCTTCTGCATCGCTCTGCCGCGGGTGTTTCGCTCACCCCGGCCGGCGCGACGCTGCTCACCGAGGCCCGCAATCTGCTGGCGCAGTCCGAGCAGGTCCGCGCGCGAGTGAATGCCGCGGCCAGCCTCACGGTTGGGATCCTTGCCGACAGCACCGATCCCGGTATCGCCCGCCTCGCCGACAGCTACCGCCGTTTGCATCCGACCGTCACAATCACCATCCGCGAGGCCGACCTCACCGACCCCACCTGCGGGCTCCGCACCGGTCTGGTCGACATCGCCATCACCCGCGCTCCCTTCGACCCGACCGGTTTGCACCTGCACGAACTCCGCGCCGACCCAGTGGGCGCCGTACTCCGCACTGATGATCCACTCGCCTCGCGCGACCACCTGGCGCTGGCCGACCTGGCTGACCGGGCGTGGTTCCAGTTCCCGCCTGGTACCGACCCGGTGTGGCAGTCCTTCTGGAACGGTGGCGAATCTCGCGAGGGCCCGGTTGTCCGAGCCGTTCAGGAATGCATCCAGGCTGTGCTCTGGAACGGGACCGTCGGTCTCGCCCCGCTCGGCCACCACCTGTCGGACGAACTGGTCGTCGTACCGGTCATTGACCTCCCGCCCAGCCCAGTAGTAGCCGCCTGGTCTGCCAGCGACACCAACCCGCTGATCCCCACCTTCGTGCGGCTCGCAGCGACGGCGTACACGCCTTAGTGCATCACCGTCGCGATTAGCGCGGTCCCCGGAGCGGTGCGGCCGCCGGGGCCCGGTGTGGGGGTGACGTGCTCGATGTCGAGTGGTTCACCGCACTCGGAGCAGGCGACTGTCGGTGTCGTCCGGTGGCCGCAGGTCGTGTGCGTGAACTGGATCGGCGGGCCGCCGTCCGGAGTCACCCACCGGTCGCCCCAGGCGGTCAGCGCCATCAGGATCGGCAGGAGCTCGCGGCCCGCTTCGGAGAGCGTGTACCGGTAGCGCACCGGGTTGTCCTGGTACGGCGTCCGCGCGATCAGGCCGCCGTCCATCATGGTTTCCAACCGGTTGGTTAATAGATTCCGCGAGATGCCCAGGTCGGTGACCAGTTGGTCGAACCGGTCCAGCCCGAGGTAGAGATCGCGCAGGATCAGCGGCGACCACCAGTCGCCCATCACCTCCAGCGACTGGGCGAGCGAACAGTGGAATCCCGCGAACGACGTGTTCCGCATGATCTCCATCCTAGTCAGTTGCGTTATTGAACGCACTATCCGTAGGTTGGGTGCTGAAGCCGAGTCAGAGGAGTGAGCGATGTACCACCGATTCGTTGCGGCCCAGGTCCGGAAGGCCTTCGCCGAGATCACCGCCGGCAACTGGGAGGCGATGGTCCAGGGCATGGCCCCGACCTTCACCTACCGCTTCTACGGCGACCACGCCCTGTCGGGCGAGCGCCACACCCACGAGGCGCTGCGCCGCTGGTGGGAACGAGCCTTCCGGCTGTTGCCCAACACCCGGTTCACCGTCGACGACATCCTGGTCTCCGGCTGGCCGTGGAACACCCGCGTCGCCACCGCCGTCACCGTCGACGTAGGCCTCGCCGACGGCACGCGGTACGAGAACGTCGTCAACCAGTTCATCCGGATGAGCTGGGGCAAGATCACCGAGGTCCGCACCCTGGAAGACACGGCAGTCCTCCAAGCGGCCCTGGACCGCCTGGCCGCCGCCGGCTACCCCGAAGCCCACGCCGAGCCCATCACCGGCTGACCTATCCGGACCTGCGCCACTCACTAACCCTCCTTTGGGCACGTCGGGCGGCGGATGTTGAGCGTGAACTGCATCAGCTGAGCGAGGTTGGTGAGTGGGGGCGGTCCGCCCTACGACCAATCCGGCGGGGCCGCGGCTCCGAAGCACCTCCATGGCGACGAGAGCGGTACGGCGATTCGCGGGCGTGGTCGGTGGGGTTGTGGCGGCCGGTGCTGCGCTGGCGGTCGGCTACCTGGTCGCGGCCGTGACAGGCGGCCCCTGGCCGGTCGATGCAGTCGGCGTCCAGGTGATCGACCTGTCGCCGGGCCCAGTGAAGGACTGGGCAGTCCGCGAACTCGGTACCGCGGACCGCCCGCTCCTGCGGGTAGGCATCTGCGTAGTACTCGTCGTGGTAGCCGCCGTCGCCGGCCTGATCGCCAGCCGAGGCGGTCGCCGCATCGCGGTGGGGTTGGCGGCCGGCCTGGGCTTGGTAGGCCTGGCCTTCGCCATCATCAGCCGCTCAGCCGCAACCGGCCTGCTTGACCGCCTGCTGCCGTCCATCGCCACCCTGCTCACCGCAGTCATCAGCATGTCGTTGGTGGCGCAGGTGTTCAAACCCGAATCACCCCAGCCACACAAGCCGTGGCAGCTGGGGCGTGAGGTGGCGGGGTCGGCGGGGCTCGGGGAGGAGGAGCCGCCGGCCTCTGAGAACGAGCGGCCGGTGGGGTTTGATCGGCGACGGTTCTTGGTGACGGTGTCCGCGTTGGGTGTGGTGGGTGCTGCGGGATGGACTGCGACGAGGGTGCTACCGGTTCGGGCCGGGGAAGCGTTGCGGGAGAAGTTCCGGGTGCCGGTGCCGGGTGATCCGGCGAGTGCGGTTCCGGCGGCTGCGCAGGTCGACGTACCGGGGGTGACGAGGTTTGCGACGCCTAATGCGAAGTTCTATCGGGTCGACACGCTTCTCGAGGTTCCGCGCATTGATCCCGACGACTGGGAACTGCGGATCCACGGGATGGTGGACAAGGAACTGCGGTTGTCGCTCAAGGATCTTGTCGATCGGCGGTTGGTCGAGCGCGACATCACGTTGACTTGCGTCTCGAACGAGGTCGGCGGACCGTATGTCGGCAACGCTCGCTGGATCGGCGTACCGGTTGCGGACCTGCTAGCCGAGGTCGGGGTCCGCGCCGGGGCCGACGCCGTGAAGTCGACGAGCATCGACGGACTCACGATCGGTACGCCGTTGGCCGCGCTCACCGACGGTCGCGACGCCATCCTCGCTGTTGCGATGAACGGGGAACCGCTGCCGTTCGAGCATGGGTTCCCGGTTCGCATGGTGGTTCCGGGCTTATACGGCTACGTGTCGGCCACCAAGTGGATCGTCGACTTCGAGGTCACTCGCTTCCAGGACTTCAGCGCCTACTGGACAGACCGCGGCTGGTCAGTCGAAGCCCCGATCAAAACAGCCTCCCGAATCGACGTGCCCAAAGGGCTATCGACCATCAAGGCCGGTCCCGCGATGGCCGCCGGTGTCGCCTGGGCTCAGCAGCGTGGCGTCGACAAGGTCGAGGTCCGCGTCGACGACGGCGAGTGGCAGCCCGCCGTACTCGCCGCCGAGGACACCATCGACACCTGGCGCCAATGGACGTTCCGCTGGAACGCAACCCCCGGCATGCACCGCCTCACCGTCCGCGCCACCGACAAGGCCGGCGAAGTGCAGACCGCCGCCCAGGCAGCACCCCGCCCGAACGGTTCCTCCGGTCTGCACGACGTCGTCTTCACTGCCGAAGAGATTTGACCGTCGCGATGACCTGGTCCACTTCTTCGTCGGTGTTGTAGTAGTGCGGTGACAGCCGCAGGCACCAGTTGACGTTCTTGTCGCCGAAGTCGAACTGCGCAAAGTTCCGGAAGCTCAACGCCGAATTGATGCCTTGGGCATCCAACGCCGACTTGAACTCTTCCGGCTGCCAGTCGTCGACCGCGATCGTCACGAGCGCGCCCAACTGCTCACCACGGTCGAGCGCCCGCACGCCAGGGATCGCGTCGAGCCCGTCGCGCAACCGGGCGGCCAGTTGCGGGGTCCGCCGGGAGATCGCCTCGATACCAACCTCCCGCGCATACCGTACGGCGGCCGCGCAGCCGAGGACGGTTGCGTACGGGAACTCCCATTCCTCGAACCGGGACGCGGTACGGCTCGGGGTATACGCGCCCGGCGCCGTCCAGTTCGCACCATGCATGTCGATGAACAACGGCTCGTGGCCGGCGGCAAGCGCCCGGTCGGACACATACAGGAATCCAGATCCGCGAGGCCCACGGAGAAACTTCCGGCACGTTCCGGTGAGGAAGTCGGCGCCGATCTCCTCGACGTCGATCGGGTACTGGCCGACCGACTGGCAGGCGTCGACCAGGTACAGCAGGCCGAGTTCGCGGCAATGCCGGCCGATCTCGGCGACCGGCTGGACCAGTCCGGAGTTGGTCGGGATGTGGGTGGCGGCGACCAGCCGGGGTCGGTGCTCCTTCATCAGCAACGCCATCGCCGCCACATCGACGCCACCCTCGGGCAGATCGGGCGCATGCACGAGCTCGATGCCGAATCGCTTGCGCAGCGACAGGAACGCGATCTGGTTGGAGATGAAGTCGTTCCGCGTGGTGAGGATGACGTCACCGCGCTCGAACGGGATCGACGACAGCGCGGTCGAGTAGGCGTGGGTCGCGCTGCTGGCGAAGGCGAAGTTGTCCGGCCACCCGCCGAGTAGTGCAGCCAGCTCCACATAGAACTCGCGAACCTCGGCAGCGCGGGATGCGGATGCCTCGTAGCCGCCGATCTGGGCCTCGAGTTGCAGATGCTCGAGCATCGTCGTCAGCACCGGAGTGGCGAGCAGTCCGCAGCCGGCGTTGTTGAAGTGGATGACCTGTTCGCAGCCCGGAGTGTCGGCGCGGAGGGCGGGAAGCGATTCTCCCCAGGTCGCAGAAGCGCTACAATGTGCTCTCATGAATGACAGTAGCACTTCTGCGGAGCTGCTGACGACGCTGCGAGCTGTCGTCCGCGAACTCGCACCGGGGGACCGGTTGCCGAGCAGTCGTGAGCTGATCGACCGCCATCGGGTCGGTCCGGGGACGGTCGCTCGGGCGATCGCGCAGCTCACCGCGGAAGGTGTCGTCATCACCAGGCCGGGCAGCGGCACCTACGTGGCGCCGCGAGCACGCCGTACCGACGCTGTGATCGACACCGGCTGGCAGACGGTCGCGCTCGCTGACCGCAGCGTCGACGCCCAATCGCTGGCCGACTCCGCGGCGCCGGAGGGGGCGATCCGGCTGGACGGCGGGTACCTGCACGGCTCGCTGCAGCCGGCGCGGGCGTTGACCGCGGCGCTCGCTCGCGCGGCCCGACGGCCTGATGCTTGGGATCGCGCCCCGGCGGCCGGCTTGAGTTCGCTCCGGACGGTTTTCGCGGCTTTGGCCGACGCCGATGTCCGCGCGGACGACGTGTTGATCACCTCGGGCGGGCAGAGCGGACTATCGATCGCCTTCCGGGCCATCGCGGCGCCGGGCAGTCCGGTGCTGGTCGAGTCGCCGAGCTACCCGGGCGCCTTGGCGGCGGCCCGAGCGGCCGGGCTGAGCCCGATCCCCGTTCCGCTGGACGAGTACGGCGTACGGCCCGATCTGCTCGCGGAGGCGTTCGCTCGGTCGGGAGCGCGGTTGTTCTACTGCCAACCGACGTACCAGAATCCGACCGGAACCGTACTGAGCGACGAACGGCGGCAGCAGGTACTCGCGGTTGCCCGGGCGGCCGGCGCGTTCGTGCTCGAGGACGACTTCGCGCGGCTCCTGCATCACGGTGGAACCGTGCCGAAACCCTTGCTCAGCACGGATCGGGACGGGACGGTCATCTACCTGACCTCACTGACCAAGCCCGCCGCGCCGAGTCTGCGCATCGGTGCATTGATCGCGCGCGGGCCAGTCCTCGAACGGTTGCGAGCAATCCGGCAGGTGGACGACTTCTTCGTCGCACGTCCTTTGCAGGAGGCAGCGCTCGAGTTGCTCAGCTCGCCGACCTGGGACAGGCACCTGCGCGGCCTCGCGGTTGCGTTGCGGGATCGGTGTGGGGCGCTGGTCAACGCACTCGCGGATGCCCGGCCGGACTGGGAGGTGAGTCA
The DNA here is from genome assembly GCF_039529655.1 of Kribbella yunnanensis. Classification (NCBI taxonomy): domain Bacteria; kingdom Bacillati; phylum Actinomycetota; class Actinomycetes; order Propionibacteriales; family Kribbellaceae; genus Kribbella; species Kribbella yunnanensis. Next base: position 33,210 of record NZ_BAAANF010000017.1, read on the forward strand.
GGTCCCGTCCGGCGGCCTGCACTTCTGGGTGCGTCTGCCGACCGATGATGTAGCCGCCGCTGCCGAAGCGCGGCAAGCCGGCGTCATCGTCAGCCCCGGCGGCCGCTTCTTCGCGACTGAGAGACCGGGCGCCTGGCTTCGCCTGAACTTCGCCGCCACCGCCGACCTCGCCGACCTGTCGGCCGCCGCCGACCGCCTGGGGAACGTTTCCAGTCAGTAACGAGACACGATGTCTCGAATCTGATATCTTCGGTACGGCGAGGTGCGTTGCCTCGTTCACGCTGGGGAGGAATGCCATGTGCCGGGCCTGCGGCTCGACCGACCACCAGCCGGGTCCCGCCCGGTCGCCACGTTTCGCCGGACTGCGCAACCGCGATGCGCGGCCGTACCTGTTCGGGACCGGCCTGGCGATGATGGGCGACAACGTCGAACACGTCATCACCTACTGGGTGTTGTGGCGTGAGTTCCATTCACCGGCGCTGGCCGGCTTCCAGGTGATCAGTCACTGGTTGCCGTTCCTGCTCTTCTCGGTGCTGTCCGGGTCGCTCGCCGATCGGTACGACTGCCGGCGGATCATCCAGTCCGCGCAGGCGTTGTTCATGTTCGTCTCGCTCTGCTGGGGTCTGCTCTTCCTGACCGACTCGCTGCAGATCTGGCACGCCTGTGTCCTCTTGGTGCTGCACGGTTGCGCCGGCGCGCTGTGGGGCCCGGCCGAGCAGATGATGCTGCACGACTTCGTCGGCCGCGAGGACCTACCAAGCGCCGTACGGCTCAATGCGACATTCCGAAGTCTGGGTGTGTTGTGCGGCCCGGTTGTCGGCTCGCTTTTCCTTCTCCTGCTGGGCCCAACCGGCGGCATCTTCGCCAACATCGCCATTTACTTGCCGTTGACAATCTTCTTGTTCCGCACCCGCTTCACCGGCCATCTCCGCGAAGGCGTCGTCTCCCGCGCCCGCCTCGGGCCCATCGCCGCCCTGCGCGCGAGCCGCGGCGTACCGCTCGGCCCGACCATCGCCGGCATGATCGTCCTGGCCGGCCTCGGCTCGTTCTTCGTCGGCGCCTCGATCCAAACCGCGATGCCCGAGTTCGCCGAGGACCTCGGAGCAGGCTCCGCCGGTCTCACGTACGGCGCTCTGCTCTTCGCCAGCGGATTCGGTGGCGTCGTCGGCGGCCTCGTCATCGAAGCCACCGGCTGGCTCCGCCCCACCGTCAGAACCGCCGTAGCCGGCACAGTCCTCTACGGCCTCAGCATCGTGGTCTTCGCCATCACCAGCAACTACGTGCTCGCCCTGGTAGTCCTCGCGATCAGCGGTGTCGCGAACTTCGTCTCGATGTCGATCTCACAAACCGTCGTACAACTCGAAGCCCCACCCGCCGACCGAGGCCGAATCATCGGCCTCTACAACACCTCCTCCGGCGGCCTCCGCATCGGCAGCGGCCTCACGGTCGGCCTCACCGGCGCCGCCATCGGCATCCAACACTCCCTAGCCCTAAGCGCCGCCATCCTCACCATCGCCGCCCTAGCCACCGGCGCCTACGCCGCCCTACCCCGAAAACCCCTCCCCACCTAAACCCCTCACCCCCACCCATTTGACTCTCGGGGCAATCGGGCCATCCACTGCCGCCGCGACCGAAGCCACCGTGCGCCCGCGACCGAAGCCACTGTGTGCCCGCGACCGAAGCCACTGTGCGAGTGCGAGGAGTTGCCCGGCGAGTGGGAGGACCGTGCTCCCGGAAATCGAATTCCAGCGACATACTCGCCACACTCGAGTGGCAGCCGCACGGTGAAGCCAGTCGGCGAGCGCACGGTGGCTTCGGTGGGCGCCGGGGTGGGCGCAGGGTGGCTTCGGTCGCGGGGGGTGGGGCCGACGGGTGGGCGCGTCGAAGGGTTGAGCGTGCGCGGCACGGTGGCTTCGGTCGCGCGCACGGTGGCTTCGGTCGCGGGGCATGGTGGTGCGGACCTGGGGGCCATCACAAGTGGATGTTCTGGGGGAGTTTGAGCGTGGGGGCGGGGGAGGGCGGGTGATTGTGATGGGCTGTGGGTTCGGGCGCAACGAGGACCGGCCCGGCAGTCGGGGAAGACTGGCGGGCCGGTGGGGTGTGTGGGTTAGTTGGATCGGGCGGCTAGTGCGGTGCCGTCGGCGGCGGGTTGGCGTTGGGCGCCTACGGTCCAGAGGCGGGTTCCGGTGGATTCGGCGCCGGTGAGGGTGCCGATTTTGGCGGCGGGGCTGGTGGTTTCGGCGAACTTGCCGTTCTGGAGGGCGATCACGAAGGGGTGCTCGGTGACGATGCCTTCGGAGGAGGTGGTGAACTTCTCGCCGACCGCGATCGGCTGATTGTTGTGCAGGGTGATGTCGTACAGCTGCGAATCCGTCTGCGGTGTCGCGACCTGCTTCCACGCCTTGCCGTCGTAGTGCAGGACCAGCGGGCGCTCGCCCTTCACGGTGTGTACGACGCCGGAGGCCCAGATGTCCGTCGGGCTTGCCGCGACCATGCCCGTGGGGATGTGCGAACCATCAGCCGGTACGTCGTCAACCAGCTTCCATGTTTTACCGTCGAAGTGCGCGATTCCGCCGTTCAGTCCCAGCCAGGCGTCTGTCGCGGACAGGACCGTCAGCGTGTTGCCGTTGATGGAGTTCTCGAGGCCGGCGGTCAGTTGCTGCCAAGCGCCCTTGGCGTAGCGGTAGACGACCGCGTGTTCGCGGCCGCCGACATCCGCCCAGCCCGACACCCACGGCGTACCGTCCGGGGCGATCGTCACGTCGCTGAAGGACCCGGCCGGGACAGACGGTCCGGGGACGACCTTCCACGCCGTACCGTTCCAGCGCATCGCGAACGGCTTCGACTGCTCCGGTACGGCGTGGTCCTCGCCGACCGCCCAGACCTCCTTGGCGCCGGCCACCGCGACGCTGTTGAGAGTCGCGTTCGTGCGCACCGGCTGCGGTGTCTCGACCCAGCGCGTGCCGTTCCAGCGGAACGCCAGTGGCCGGGTATCGCTGTAGGAATCGATCAGGTCGACGCCGACCGCCCAGGTCTCGCTGCCCTTCGAGTCGATGTCAGCCAGCGAAGACGGCTTCGACTTGGTGGGTGTCACAGTCCAGGTCAGAGCTGCCTGGGCGGTCAAGGTTGGTGCCATCAGGACACCAGCCAGGGCAGCGGTCAGTATGGTCTTGCGCAGCATCATCGATTCAGATTCTTTCCGTAGTTGGCGGATGGGAAGCTCCACGAGTTGTTGTCGACCATCTCGAGGAGCTGGTCGATGGAGAGCGGTGGTTCGGGGCGCGTCGCCGGTGTCTTCAGAGCGAGGCTGTTCGTGCTGGTCAGGCTGATCGCGCGCCGGTCCGGGTACTCGAGGATCACCGAGTTGAGGGTGCCCTTGCCGTCCGAGCCCACGTACGACCGGAGGACTGTTCCGTCCGGCCGGACCCGGCAGTTCTGGCTCTCCGGCTGGTTGATGCAGTCGGGGTCGTACTTGACCGTCTGGACGCTCACCTCGAGCCACGCCTTGCCCTTGCCGTCGTCGACCAACAGGCCGACGGCGATGAAGTCGTCGCCCCAGGTCTTGTCGCCGGAGGTCGAGAGCCCGGCAGGCAGCAGCGCCTTCAGCGTCTGCAATGTCTGGGCGGGACTGGCCGGAGGCAATGGAACGGGTTTCGTCGAGACCTTCGGCGAAGGCTTCGGCGTCGGCGTGCTGATCCCGGCCACCGGTGGCTGACCGGCGTGCTGCCCCAGATTCGCTTGTACGGCGGCAATCCCGCCAATAGTGATCGCGACCACGGCCGCGGTCGCCGCGGTGCTCACCACCCGACGCCGACGCCGCCGTACGACGCCTCGCTGCATCCCGCGTTCCACCAGATCGGGGTACCGGGGTTCGAGGGTCTCGGTGGCGCGCCGCATCAAATCGGGTAGCCGGTCGTCTGTCGTTTCCACGGGGTCCTTCTCCTGCCTGTTCACAGTGCGATGACCGCCTCGTCGCCGAGAACCGCCCGCACCCGGACCAACGCCCGGGCCGTCCGGTTCTTGATCGCGCCGGCGCTCTTGCCGAGATCGCGTGCCACCTGCTCGACACTGCGATCTTCGAAGAACCGCAGCACCAGCACCGCTCGATCCAGCGGAGGCAATCCGTCCAGCGCCTGCAACAACAGGAGTCGCAACTCGTGATCCTCAGCTGAGACCGGCAGCTCCGGTACGGCGTCGGTCGGCTGCTCGTGCCAGCTCCGCCGCCGTCGTTGCGAGATGAACGTCCGGGTCAGCACGGTCTGCGCATAAGCCGCCGGCTTCTCCATCCGCCGTACTCGGCCCCACACCCCGAACAGCTTCCCGAGCGTCTCCTGCACCAGGTCGTCGGCGTGGTAGGAGTCCGCGGTCAGCAACCACGCCGTCCGGTACAGCTGATGCGTATGCGCCCGTGCGAAGGCCTCGAAGTCGCCCTCGGTGGAGTTCATCGCCGTCACACCCCTACCAACGCACTGAGCTACTCATCGGGTCACACCCACAACGAAGCTACTTTTCGATGAGGCCAGAAACGCTGTCCGTTACTGGCCAGATTCGTTGACCGGATTTTGCGGCGACTGCGATGGTTTGGGCCCGCACCGACCCGCACTGGCCCGGACGACTGGGGAATCATCGTGAAAGCTCTGGTTCTGCTTGCCTCTGCCCTATTGATCACGGCGACTCCGCTCACCGCAGCAGGTGAGGTGACCGCCACGGCGGCAGCACCCGTGGTGTCGACTCTGCGGACCAACCACCTCAGCGAGCCGCTCGCGGTCGTAGCCGGAGTGCCTCGACTCAGTTGGCAACTGGCGGCAGACCGGCGCGGGTTGAGCCAGCAGCGCTATGAGATCCACGTAGCGTCCTCGCCCGACAAGCTGCAAACTCCCGACATCTGGAACAGCGGCCAGGTCACGTCCGGCCAGTCGATCGACGTCCCGTACGGCGGTCCCGCGCTCACCCGCTACTCGACGTACCACTGGATTGTCCGGATCTGGGACGAGACCGGTACGGCGTCCGCGTGGAGCTCGCCGGCGAAGTTCGAGACCGGCGCACTGCAACCGTCCGACTGGGCCGGTGAATGGATCGGGGCCGATGACACGGTCGGTCCGGAGTGGACCGACTACACGGTCGACGCGGATGTCACTGTCCAACGCGAGGCGCTCGGGGTCTTCTTCCGCGGCCGATACATGTGGCAGCTGAATACCACCGAGGGCCGGATGCGGTTGCGCCCCCATGTCCGGCAGGCCGACGGACAGTACGTCGTACTGGCGGATGTCGACGTACCGGTCGACCTGCGGCAGCGGAACAACCTGCGCATCACCGTGGCCGGTCAGACGATCACCACCTGGATCAACGGGCAGCAGGTCGACCAGCGCAACCGGTCCGACGCCAACGGTCCGGGGCTGATGGGGTTCCGCACCTACGGCCAGGAGGAAGGCGTTGTCCATCGGCTCAAGGTGACGAGTGTGGGTGGCGACGTACTGATCGAGAGTGCTTTCCCCGCGTACGACCAGACGTTCCCGGGTGCGCCGCTTCTGCCTGGTGGCGGGCTATCGCTAAAGGTTGCCCAAGGCGCCGAAAGTCATCTGCAGGTACCGAACAACGCGAAACCCCTGCTCCGTAAGGACATCCAGCTCCCGACCGGCAAGACCGTCGTACGGGCGCGGCTGCACGCGGCCGCCCAGGGCATCTACGAGATGCGCATCAACGGTACGAAGGCCGGCGACCATGAGCTCGCCCCCGGCTGGACGGACTATCGCCAGCGGATTCAGACCCAGACGTACGACGTGACCTCGCTGATCCGCTCCGGGGCCGCGAACACCATCGGTGCTGAGGTAGCCGGCGGCTGGTTCACCGGTCAGCTCGGGGTCTTCCGGCCGGAGCGCTACGGCAAGAGCACGGCGCTGACCGCGCAGCTGCGGATCACCTACGACGACGGCACCACGGCAGTCTTCGCCACGGATGCGACTTGGCGGACGAGCCAAGGACCGGTCCGAGCCGGGGACCTGCTCCACGGCGAGACGTACGACGCCCGCGCGGCCCAGACGGGTTGGGACAAGCCTGGCTACCCTGCGACCGGATGGAGAGCGGCCGTCGTCAGGCCGTCCGCAACCGCACGGCTAGTGCCGCAGGCCGACCAGCCGGTGCGCGTGACGCAGCAGCTGAACGCTACGGCCATCCGGTCCAACGTGCCCGGGACGTTCTTGTACGACCTCGGCCAGAACATGGTCGGCGTACCGCAGCTCACCTTGACCGGGACGCCTGGGCAGACCGTGCGGCTGCGGTTCGCCGAGGTGCTCGACAAGGACGGCAACTTCTACACGGCCAACCTGCGCAGCGCCCGCGCCACGGACTACTACACCTTCGCCAGCAGCTCGCCCGAGACCTACCGGCCGCGGTTCACCTTCCACGGCTTCCGGTACGTCGAGATCGCGGGGCTGGCGACGGCGCCGCCGGCCAGTGCGTTGAAGGGGCTGGTGATCGGCACGGACGGCGCGCGGACTAGCCGGCTCACGACGAGTTCGCCGTTGGTCAACCAGCTGCACAGCAACATCACCTGGGGCCAGCGCGGCAACTTCCTCTCGATCCCGACCGACACTCCAGCCCGGGACGAGCGGCTGGGCTGGACCGGCGATATCAATGTCTTCGCGCAAACAGCCGTCTACAACCAGGACTCGCAGGCGTTCCTGAGCAAGTGGTTGCGCGACCTCCGGCTGGAACAGCGGGCCGGCGGTGCGTACCCGAGCGTCGCACCGACCGTCCCCGAGGACTTCCACGGCGGGAACAACAACTCGGGCTGGGCCGACGCCGGGGTGAACGTCCCTTGGACGCTCTGGCAGGCGTACGGCGACACCGGGATCATCAGCGAGCAATTCGACTCGATGAAGCTGTACGTCGACTCCCTGGCGACCGGCGCGACCGGCTTCATCCGGCCCGGCGGTGATTACAACGACTGGCTGAGTCTGGAGACCAATGCCAGCGACACCAACCTGATCGGAACCGCTTTCTACGCCAAGAGCGCCCGCCAGCTCAGCCAGATGGCGAGTGCGATCGGCCGGACCGCCGATGCGGATCGCTATCAGCGGCTGTACTCGGACATCCGCAACGCGTTCGCCACCAGGTTCATCAAGGACGGCCGGGTGAGCCAGGGCAACCAGACCGACTACATCCTTGCCATCACCAACGACCTCATCCCGACCGACCAGGTCGAGGCCGTCGGCAACAACTTCGCCGCCTCCATTGCTGCGGCCGGTCACTTGAAGACCGGATTCCTCGGTGTCGACGGTCTGCTGCCGGCGCTGTCGAAGATCGGTCGCACCGACCTCGCCTACATGCTGCTGCAGCGCACCGAATTTCCCTCGTGGGGTTACGAGATCGGCAAGGGTGCCACCACGATCTGGGAGCGCTGGGACTCGATCAAACCCGATGGCACCTTCGGTGACGTCGCCATGAACTCGTTCAACCACTATGCGTACGGAGCCGTCGGCCAGTGGATGTACGGCACGATGTCCGGGGTGTCCGCGCTCGAACCCGGCTATCGCAAGGCGCTCATCGCACCGACGCCCGGCCCCGGACTCAACTTCGCCGACTTCGGACACCAGACGCCGTACGGCGAGATTGCCACCCGCTGGGAGCGAGCCGGTACCGACGGGCTGAAGCTGGATGTCACGGTTCCCGGCAACACCACGGCCGTCGTTCGCGTCCCGGCGTCGGATCCGAGCCTGATCACCGAAGGCGGTGTCGCGCTGACCGCGGCGCCGTTCGTGACGAACATCGTCGACGACGGTGACACGGTCGCCGCGACAGTTGCTGCAGGCAAGTACCAGTTCGCCGTACGAGGTGTTGAGGGTGCATCCGACTACGTGGATCTCGGTCAGTCGGCCTCCGAGACTGCTCATGGGGTGACCGCGGCGCCGTCGTCCGGCACCGGGGTCGAGGCCGGGCGGACTCGGCGGTACTCGGGTCTGCAGGTACCGGGCTCGTGGTTCGAGTTCGACCTGCGGATCCAGGCCGGTCAGCCGTTCGTGATGCGGCTGGTTGAGACCTTCGACCGAGCGCAGGTCAAGGACTACGAGGTGCGGATCAACGGCGTACTGGTGCATCACCGGGTGAACAACCGCGCGAAGGGCGGTCTCGACACCTACCAATTCCCCGTCGATGATCCCGCGTTGCTGACGAACTCCACCATCCGGGTCCGGATCCAGCACAACGCTGCCGCCTCCGGTTACGACCCATCGCTGGCTGATGTCTGGGCGCTCCCGCGGACCTGACACGAGACCGGTTGCGTCGAGCGCGAGTCCGTTGTTGACTCCAGTCTCCGGGAGGGGGCTGGGGTCGTGGAGTTCGGAGTACTGGGCGAGGTCGAGGCACGGACGGATGGCGTCACCGTTGAGCTGGGTACGGCGCGCCAGCAGGTGGTGCTCGCGGTTCTGCTGATCGAGGCGGGGCGATCGCTGCCGGTCGATCGGCTGATCGAGCGGATCTGGGGCGACCGGCCGCCCCAGCGTGCGAAGGAATCGCTCTACAGCTACGTCTCCCGCCTGCGCACTGCGCTGGTTGCCGCAGGTGGTCCCGCGATTGAGCGGAGCTCGACCGGCTACGCGCTGATTGCGGATCCAGCGGTGGTGGATCTTCATCGGTTCCGGCAAGCCGTCGCCGAGGCTCGCGATGCCGGGGACGAGCGGCTCCCGAAGTTGGAGTACGCCCTGGCGCAATGGCGGGGCGAAGCGTTCGCCTCCCTCGACAACGAGTGGCTGAACCAGGTTCGCGCGACCTTGAACGAAGAGCGCTTGGCCGCGGAGCTGGACCGCGACGATCTCCGGCTGGAGGCCGGGCGGCACGCTGCGATGGTGGCTGACTTGTCTCAGCGGGTCGCCGAACATCCGTTGCACGAGCGGCTGGCCGGCCAGCTCATGCTCGCTCTGCATCTCAGCGGTCGCCAGGCTGACGCACTTGCGCAGTACCAACAGGCCAGGCAGCGGCTGGCTGACGAGCTTGGCGTCCAACCCGGTACGGCGTTGCAGCGGTTGCATCAGCGGATTCTCACCAGTGGTTCGCAGGCTGTGTCGCCGGAGAGGTGGCGGCCGGCTCAGCTGCCGATCACCATCGCGGCCTTCACCGGGCGCACGGACGAGCTCGCCCAGCTCGACAAGCGGTTGACCGACCGCACGGTCGCGGTGATCTCCGGGATGGCGGGAGTGGGGAAGACGGCGCTGGCCGTTCAGTGGGCCCATCAGGTGGCCGAGCAGTTCATCGATGGGCAGCTCTATCTGAATCTGCGCGGGTTCGATCCGTCCGGTTCGCCGCTCACGCCCGAGAAGGCGTTGCGGGCGCTGCTGGAAGGCTTGCAGGTCTCGGCCGAGCGGATGCCGATGGGCCTGGACGCGCAGGTGAAGCTCTATCGCAGTCAGCTGGCCGGCAAGCGGGTGCTCATCATCCTCGACAACGCGCGCGACGCGGATCAGGTTCGGCCGCTGTTGCCGGAGTCCGAGACCTGTTTCGTTGTGGTCACCAGTCGCAGCAGATTGACCGGGCTCGTTGATGCTCTTCCGGTCAAGCTTGATCCGCTGGCGGCTAACGATGCCCAGACGCTGCTGGCCAACCGGATCGGCCGCGATCGGGTGCTCGCCGACCCCGAGGCGGCCGAGGCGATCGTCGACCTGTGCGCGCGACTGCCGTTGGCCTTGGCGATCGTGGCCGCCCGGGCCGCCGTCCAGCCCGGGTTCCCGTTGGTTGCCCTGGCCAACGAACTCGCGGTGGGACGAGACCGCCTGGCGGCTTTCGACGGCGAGGACGCGGCGACCGACGTACGGGCGATGTTCTCGTGGTCGTACGAAGCCCTCGATCCGGCGACGGCACGGATGTTCCGACTCCTGGGTGATAGTCCGGGCCCTGGTATCAGCGTGGCCGCGGCCGCCGCGCTCTGCGGCGTCACGTCGCCAGCCGCACAACGGCTGTTGGGTCAGTTGGTCGAGGCGAACCTCGTTCAGCAACCGCATCCGGATCGCTATGAGCAGCACGATCTGGTGCGCATGTACGCAATCGAACTCGCGCACAGTACTGACTCCTCGGCGGAACTCGAGGCTGCGCTTCGGCGGGAGTTGAGCTTCTATCTCCACTCGGCCGCCAACGGCCGTGCCGCACTCGGCCGAGCTGGACCCTTGATGGAGATCGAAGCACCCTTCGACAACATCGTTCCGCTCGAGTTCGCCGATGATCGACAGGCATTGGACTGGTTCGACACGATGCGCGAGACGACGCTTGCCGCCGTACAGCTGGCAGGTGAACGTGGGCTCGACCGGGTCGGCTTCGAGCTGAGTCATCTGATGGGCATGGCCTTCCACTACCGCCGCGCCTACGTCGACCTGCTGCGCGTGCACGAACTGGGTCTGGACTGCGCGCGGCGTACCGAGGAGGTTCTGTTCATCGCGATCTCGGAACGTGACGTCGGTACGACGGCTTCCGAGCTCGGTCTGTCAGCTGCAGCGGTTGCCCACATGGAGCGGGCAGCTGCGCTCTTCGGACAGACCGACTCTGCACGCGGTCACGCGGACACCCTCGAATCCCTGTCCTGCGAATACGAACGATCCGGCCGCCATACCGAGGCGATCGAACTGATCCTGCGGGCCATCGAACTCACCCGCCAAGCCGGCGGAGATCCGACCGAAGCGCGGAAGCTCAACAACATCGCGGTCTCTTATTTGAGTGTGGGCGACTACGAGGCGGCAAGGACAGCAGCCCAGGACGCCCTGACGCTCTCCGGCGGATCGAACCGGATGCTGGCGTCCTACGCGTGGGACAACCTCGGCTTCGCCCAGGCCGCACTAGGTCAGCACGACCAGGCCGTCGACGCCTATCAACGATCCCTTGCCTTATGCAACGAGCTCCACCAGCAAGTGCTCAAGTCGGAGGTGCTCGGTCACCTCGCTGCGGCGCAACATGCACTGGGCCACACAGCCCAGGCCCGCATCACCTGCCAGCAGGGCCTGCAGACCCTCGCCGGCCTTGAGGACGACCCGCTCGCCGAAGCCAGGCGATCCGAACTGCTCGCCATTCTCGACAGCATCAACTAGCCCAGGAGCGGGAGCGCCCGGAAGGTGTGGTCCTGCCAGAGCAGCCGAGACGCCGCCTCGGGATAGGCGCCGAGCGTCGAGGGTGTGTCGAACACCTGGGTCAGCTGGCCGTCGTACGGCGGCCAGCCCGGCGTCCCGTGGGTGGCGAAGTCGACCCAGGCCTTCTGCATCTGGTCTGACAGCGACTGCGCCTCGCTTGGATCGCCGATCAGGGTGGCGGGGTGTCCGGTCGTGAGGTTGCCGAAGACCAGGGGGATGTCGAGGCCGTGGGTGGCGCCGAGCGCGCCGTTCCAGGTGAGTTCGTAGAGGTGAGCCTGGCCGCCACCGGCGAGTTGCGCGTCGGCCAAGTGGAGGCTGGGCATGCGAAACAACCAGTCCTGGTTGACGATTTCGTACAACTCTTCGTCGGACGCGGCCGGAAACGCCTCTCGATAAGGGAGCCCTGGAGCGAGCATCTGCAGCGCGGCCTCGGTCTGCTCGGCCGTGACCTCACCCAGTACGCCGTCGATCAGGCTGAACAACCGGTGTTCGTCGCGGGTGTGCCCCACGAGCAGGTTGATGTCACGAGCCGCGCCGTCGGCCAACGCCTGCCAAGGAGTCCTCGGCAGCACGTCGCCGTCGACAACCGGGGCGAACGGGATCGGCCGATGGGCGATCGGTCCCCAGCGATCAAGCCATTGGATCGCCTTGTCCGAGATCGCGTCCCCGATGAGCGGCAGCATCTCCGGCGCCACAGTTGAGAGACTCACGCCGAGCTCGGCCGCGCAGGCCGCGGCGATGTCGGCGGCCAATTCGGGGGAGAAGAACGTCCCCGGCATGCTCTGCACGATCGCTTGCCGGAAGAGCCCCTTGGCGCGCGGCATCGCAAGCAGTGCTGCCACCGAACCACCACCCGCCGACTGACCGAACACCGTCACCCGATCGGGATCACCGCCAAACGCCCGGATGTTCTTCCGCACCCAATGCAGCGCCGCAACCTGATCAAGCAATCCCCGATTGTCCGGAGCCCCCTCAATATGCCCGAACCCCTCGATCCCCAACCGATAATTCAGCGACACCACCACGACACCACGCGCCGCCAGCCGCGCCCCGTCGAACTCCGGCCGACTGGAATCGCCAGCCATATAAGCACCACCGGGAATCCACACCATCACCGGCAGCCCGCCCACGTCCGATGTCCAGACATTGAGCGTCAACCAGTCGTCACGTTGATCAACCCGAGTCCTCCCCAAGAGCTCGGACTGCGGTGGCGCCGGACCGAATTCAGTCGCCGGTCGCACCCCGTCCCACGGCCGAACCGGCTCCGGTTCCCCGAATCGCCGTGCACCAACGGGAGGTTCGGCGTACGGGATCCCCCGGAAGACCGCACACCCCGCCTCCCGAACACCCCGCAGCACCCCGACCGCCGTCCGAACCTCAGTCATCGAGCCCCTCCCGAGCGGCGACTAGTTCACAGATTTGAGTACTGGGAGTACTTGCCCGGGGATGCTGTCGTGAGATAGGTTCTTCTCAGGTCGACGAGCCCACCTCTGGGTGGCGACATAGCAATGCCCCGGGTGGCATGCAGAGCAGAGGCGTACCCGGGGCTTACTCATGCATCGTAGCACGTCGTGTGCTGCCCAGATGAGATCGGAGGTGTTCGGGTGACCGTTGAGATTGACTGGATGTGGCACGCCTTGTCGCAGGCCAGGCTCAGGCCGTATGTGGAGAAGGCCAGCGGTGATCTGACCGCCGCCGCCGAGCTCTACTGGTGGAACGTCGACATCTCGGCTGCCTTCTACGCGCCTCTTCAATGCTTCGAAGTGGCGCTCCGCAATGCAGTGCACTCACAGCTGGTTCTGAGCTATGGCAGGGTTGACTGGTGGGCGATCGCTCCATTGCAGGAGGTAAGTCAGCGGCTCGTCGGGGCGGCCTGCCGGCAAGCTGCGAGTGCTCCTCGCGAGGGTACGGCCGACGATGTCGTGACCGAGTTGACGCTCGGTTTCTGGGTTGCTCTCCTCAGTCGACGCTACGACCGCACGCTGTGGGTTCCACACCTACATGAGGCATTTCCGCACTACCGTGGACCGAGGCGCAGGCTGCACGAGGAGCTGGAGACCATCCGGCTCTTTCGCAATCGGATCATGCATCACGAACCAATCCACTATCGCCATCTCGAGGCAGACCACCGGACGATTCTCCGGGTCCTGCGTTACGTCTCGCCCGAGATGGCGTCGCACCCGGCTGTTACCACCGCGGTGGAGGTAGTGCTCCAGCGTCGGCCTCCAGTGCTGGAAGGGTGCTGATGGATGAGCCTGGAGATCGGCTGACGCCGATCGAGATCGCGGATCGTGTCGGCGTGCGGCTGAGCGCCGTCTCCAACTGGCGGAGCCGGCACGCCGATTTCCCGCAGCCGCTCGAGGCGTCAGGCCAGGAACGGTACGACCTCGCGAGCATGATCTCCTGGTTGCGAGGGCGGCAGATCCCAAGGAACCGGCTCCGCCCGAACGAAGCACCTGGTACGACGTACGGTGACCGGCTTGAGCGCGTGCCGACTGCGACAGTCATCGATTCAGCTGACCAGGCCGCACCTGTCCAGATGATGACCTGGCAGCAGGGCCTCTGGGCGGCGATGGACAGTCTGCGTGGCGCGCATGACGCCGCGGCATCGCGTGAGTTGCTTCTAGCCTTCGTCTACGTCAGGGCCTGCCATCCGGAGTTGTGGTCGCTGTTCGTGCAATTGAGACCGGGTGAAAACCTGGAAACAGCCGTCGGCCGGCTCGGGGTGGCTCTCGGCGATGACCGGATCTTTCTCGAGGCGATCAACGCTCTGAGGATCACCGCGGACCGCGCCGTGCTGGAGGCCATCGACAGCATCAGCAAGGTCGACCTCGGTCATGAGTTTGGTCCGACGTCGCCTGCCGCAGAACTGGCGGATGCGGTCCTCGCAGACCTGGAGCGAGGGATGGGCAGGGCCGGTGGGCAGTTCACTCCTGCAGGCGTTGCCGATTGTCTGGCCGGGCTCCTCGCGCCACGGCCTGATGACACCGTTCTTGATCCGTTCTGTGTCTCGGGAGAGCTGCTCCTGGCGTTCGGTGCCACACGCCGCTACGGCCAGCCTCCGAACGATCGGGCGATGGCGATCAGCACCATGAATCTTGCGCTGCACGGCGCGGATGCGGAGCTCAGCCGACCGGCCCTTGCACTGGATCTTGATCAATTCTCGAGTCACCGCTTCGATCGGATCATCAGCAACCCCCCGTTCAATCTTCGCTGGCAGGATCCAGATCCAGCATCCTGGCGGTACGGCGATCCGCCATCGAGCAACGCAAACTTTGCCTGGCTGCAGTACATGCTCAGCAAGCTGAATCCTGGAGGCAGAGCTGCGGCTGTCGTGGCCCCGGCCGCAGCGTTCAGCCAGAACAGCAGAGAGTCGGCCATTCGCCGAAACATGATCGAGGCGGGCGTCATCGAGTGCGTCATCTCGTTGCCTGCGCAGCTGTTCAGATTCACTGCTATCGCGTCAATGATCTGGATTCTCAGACCGGAGGACCCATCGGAACAGAGCCGAGAAACCCTGGTTATCGACGGTAGCGAGCTAGGTGAGCCGGACGGGCCCGCGAGGCGCCGATTGTCTCCGAGTGACGTCGAGCAGATCGTCAACGAGTACCGGTCATGGCGTGAGGACTGCACTGAGTTCGAGAGCACACGTGGATTCTCAAGGGTCATTGACATCGACGGGTTTCGCGAGAACGACTTCACGCTCGTTCCTGCGCGGTACGTCGTACCAGCACAGGACAAGGTGCGTGCCGCACCGTCGGCAGCCGACCTTGCTGCTGCGCGAGCTGAGTATCAGCTGGCCACGAGCGCGGTCGGACGAGCAGACGCGGCAGTCAACACCATGCTGGCCGCTTTCGGGCCGGATCAACCGAACAGCGACCGACAGATGCTTTCCCTCGGAGCTGTCAGCGAGATCGTTGCGGGGCCAGGAAAGGCAACGAAGGACGGCAGTGAACCGGACGGCGTCCCGCTGGTCTTGCCCAGGCATGTCAGCAATGGCCGGATCAGCATCGACAGTCTGAGCATGGTCTCTCCGAAGACGGCCGGCCGCATGAACCGGTACAGGTTGGCGCCAGGCGATGTAGTCAGCATTCGCGTGGGCACCCTCGGACGTTATGGGCGAATCGTGGACGAGCAGACCGGGTGGCTGCTCGGGCCAGGCTGCGTGAGGTTCCGGCCAGGCCCAGGAGTCGATCCTGACTTCCTCATCTGTTACCTGTCCGGACCGTCTGCGTTGCGATGGGTCAACGCCAACGCCTCGGGTTCCGCCGTCCAGCATCTCAGCGCGGCGACGCTTGGCAGAATGCCGATCTGGTTGCCGCCACTCAACGTCCAACGACAAATCTCCCGCACTTTGGCTGTGGTCAGTGGAGCTGTATCAGCTCACGAACAAGCGAAGGTGGCGGCCGGCAATCTGCAAGATCTCCTGAACGAGATGCTTCTCCCTAGATGATGCCTCGGCTGGCACCCGCGCCTCCGCTCATCGGCAATCCATTGTCCGCATGACCGCAGCCGTGGTCGGCCGCACCCCGACGGCCGTCCGAACCTCAGTCACCTGGCCGACGATCCCAGTGCTTCCATTCACCGGCAATCCATTTAACGGACTGAGCTAGACATTGATCGGGGTTTGAACGTCAATGCGCTTTCGCGCAGCTTTCCGGGTGTTGTCGCGGTCTTTGGCGGCTTTTACAGTGATCGCCGGGTGATCGACTGACGACGTGAGGTAGTCAGCGTCACCTGGCTACCCTTGGGGAGGGTATTTTCATGAAAGGTATCCGCCGTCGCCTGGCTGCCGCCGCCGCGGTTCTCGCGACACTCACTATCGGCCTGACCGGATCACCGGCCGGGGCCGCACCGCCCACCGCAACACCGGCACCGGCTGTCGTCGACAACGGTGACGTCTACACCGTCCAGCAGTTGCCCAACGGTCAGACCAGGATCGGTCTGCACCAGCACGCGGGGAACGCCGAGGCCTTGCGGAACTCCTTGCGCGCACAGGGCAAGAACGTTCTGGCGGCCGGTCAGGCGCCGCCTGGCCAACGCATGGGCCTGCTGGCCTGTGAGTCGTACGGAACCGCTGTCCAGTGGTGTGATCACGCTTGGAGCTATGGGGGGTTCAACGATCCGCAGGTCTACTTCCTGGACCACACACCGGCCGGGTTCCCGGTCACCGACGCGGTGAACGACTGGTACCAGGCAGTCGGCATCGACGCCTACTACCGCTGGTACACCGCGGGCTGCCCGGGAGGCGGCCGGCACTGTGTCCACGTCCGGACCTACAGTCCGGGACCGGACGAGTTCGGTGTCACGTACTGGAACGCGAACGCGCCTGAGGGACCGGTCGACGTCTACCTCGCCAGCCACATGGCCGGCACCAACCAGGCACGCAAGTCGACCTGCCACGAGCTCGGTCACGCACTCGGTCTCGGGCACAACTCCTCGACGAACTCCTGCATGAAGCAGGGCAGGATTGCTGCGGGCTGGTCGCTGCGGCCGTCCAGCCAGGACTTCGAGGTGCTGAAGCGGATCTACCCGCGGCCGGGTACGTAACCCGTTCGATGATGTGAAGGCGGCGCCGGTCCCCAACGGGATCGGCGCCGCTGGTCTGTTCAGCGCAGGTCGTTCGACAGGGCTTCGGCGGCCTGCGTGAGCAGCGGGACAGCCCGATCGACCAGGGCTTCGGTCATCCGGGGTGCGGGGCCGGAGACCGAGATGGCCAGGGGAGTGGGCGCATCCGGTACGGCGACAGCCACGCAGCGGACCCCGAGTTCTTGTTCGCCTTCGTCTGTCGCATAGCCGGATTGAGCGGCCTGATGGAGTTGGCTGGCGAACGCATCCGGAGTGCTGATGGTGTTCTCGGTGTGCTGCGGCATCCCGGTCCGGGCGAGCAGTTCGCGGACTGCACCTTCGGGGTACTGGGCGAGGATCGCTTTGCCGACGGCGGTGCAATGCGGGAGGACGCGGCGGCCGACCTCGGTGAACATCCGCATCGAGTGCCGCGACGGGACCTGGGCGAGATAGACGATCTGGTCGCCGTCGAGCATCGCCATGTTGGCCGACTCGCCGAGCTCGTCGACCAGGCGGGCGAGATGCGGCCGGGCGAACACACTGAGCATGTGCGACGAACTCTCGCCGAGGCGGATCAGCTTGGGACCGAGGACGTACTGCCGCGAGGGCTCTTGACGCACATAACCGAGGTCGACGAGGGTGCGAACCAGGCGGTGGATCGTCGGCAGCGGCAGGCCGGAGGCCGTGGCCAGCTGGGACAGCCCCATCATCCCGCCGGCGTCGGCCATCGTCTCGAGCAGGCCGAACGCGCGCTCGATCGACTGCACACTGCCGGTCCGCGGCTTGCTGGTCTCAGTCATCGGTCACCCTTTCATTATCCGCAGAGTAGATATTAGTCTCCGCAATACGGAAAACGAAGGAGGCGAGCTCATGGGGCTGGAAGAGCTTGGTGCCGAGCTGGACCGGCGGCTGGGAGCGGCCGACGCGGCCCTCGCGGCCGACTATCCGGGGGATCGCGGTGTGCGGCAACCGGTGCACACGGTCTACATCCCCGCCGACCGGTACGACGATCGCACGGTCGCCGACTGGGGTTCGCAGGCGCGCGCAGCCCTTGCCGGCCACGACCTGACCGCCGTACTGGGGATCTCTGCCGAGGTCCACGATCGGATGGTGGCGAAGCTCGAGCGGGAGCCGATCGAGGACCTGCGGATCGACTTCGAGGACGGGTACGGCGATCGTCCGGATCCGGAGGAGGATGCGGCGGCCGTGGCGGCGGCGCGGGTCGCGCGACAGACGCCGTACTACGGACTGCGGGTGAAGTCGCTGGAGGCGCCGACTCGGCGGCGGTCGATCCGGACGCTGGATCTGTTCGTCCGGGAAGGCGGTGTCGGCGACGGGTTCGTGGTCACGCTGCCGAAGGTGACGTCGGTCGAGCAGGTCTCGGCGTTCGTGTACGTGCTGGAGACGCTGGAAGACACGTATCGCGTGCCGGAGTTGAAGTTCGAGATCCAGGTCGAGACTCCACAGGCGATTCTCGGTGCCGATGGGACTGCGCTGATCGCTCGGATGCTCAAGGCTGGTGGGCGTCGCGTCACCGGGCTGCATTACGGGACCTACGACTACAGCGCCTCGCTCGGCGTCGCTGCGGCGTACCAGAGCATGGAGCATCCGGTCGCCGATCACGCCAAGGACGTCATGCAGCTGGCCGCGGCCGGGACCGGAGTGTTCGTGTCGGACGGTTCGACCAACGTGCTGCCGGTCGGCGAGGCGACCCACGAGGCCTGGCAGCTGCACTTCCGGCTGGTACGGCGTTCGCTTGCCCGCGGCATCTATCAGGGCTGGGACATGCATCCCGCTCAGCTGCCGACCCGCTTCGCGGCGACGTATCTGTTCTATCGCGAGGGCTTCTCGCAGGCCGCGCTGAGGTTGCGCGCCTACCTCGGCCAGGGCGAGTCCGGGTATCTCGATGAGCCGGCAACCGCAGTCGCGCTCGCCGGTTTCGTCCTGCGCGGCCTCGATTGCGGTGCGATCGACGAGGCAGAGATCGATCAGCACATCGGCGTCGAGATGGCGGCACTCGCCAAACTGGCGCGCCGACCTTAGCCTCGCGGTATGCGATTGGTTGCCGAGTTCACCACTGAGCCGTTCGATGTCGAGGGTCCGCCGCCTGCGCACGTGACCGAAGCGCTGCGGGCTGCGGAGGAAGCCGGGCTGGACTGCGACTTCGGCCCGCTGGGCACGCTGGTTCGCGGCGAGCAGCAGGATGTGCTCGCCGCGCTCCCGCACGTGCTCGAGGCGGCCTTCGGTGGAGGTGCGAGCCAGGTGACGCTTCAGGTACGACGCGATGCCTGAGCATCCGCTGGTGGTGGCGATCGCCCCGCTGATCGAGCGACTGAACGCGGAACTCGTCGCGCCTGACGAGGCTCAGGACGACGACATTCCCCTGCTGTGGAAGGGGAAACCGGTGGTCGCTGTTCGGCTGACGCCCAAGCCGGCGGACGGCGTACAGGGTTTGCTGGCCGAGGTCGCCGAAGAGCTTGGCGGTCCGCTCAATGAGTTGTCGCGTACTGACAAGCAGCAGGCCGTGTTGTTGCTGGAGGCCCGGGGTGCGTTCGAGTACCGGAAATCGGCCGAGATCGTGGCCGAGGCGCTCGGCGTCACCCGCTTCACCGTCTACAACTATCTGAACCGCGCTCGGTAAAATTCAACAAACTGTTGACGGTAGGTCGGGTGAGATGTCAGGCTCTGGCCATGGATCTGGTGGAGTTCAACGCCTCGCCCGTCGATCGGCTGCGGCCGGAGCTGGCGAGCTGCTGTGACGTCCCACGCTGGATCGAGGGCATCCTGGACAAACGCCCGTACGCCGATCACGCCGCGCTGACCGCGGTCGCCGATCAGCTGGCGCGGGAGTTCGACGACAACGAGGTCGATCGTGCTCTCCAGGCGCACCCGCGGATCGGCGACCGGCCGCAGGGTGCAGGGACCGAGGCCGAGTGGTCCCGCAAAGAGCAGTCCGGCGTCGGTGACGACCCTGCTGTCCGCTCGGAGCTTGCCGAGGGCAACCGTGCTTACGAGGACCGATTCGGGCGGGTGTTCCTGATCTGCGCGACCGGGTTGTCCGCCGTGCAGATGCTGAACAGCCTGCAGGATCGCCTCACGCACGATGATGTGACCGAGGCGGCTGTTGTCCATGAGGAGTTGCGCAAGATCGCGCTGCTCCGGCTAGCCAAGTTGGTGATCGCATGAGCAGCTTGTCGACACACGTTCTGGACACCGCGCTCGGGCGGCCGGCGGTCGGCGTACCGGTCCGGCTTTATCAGGGGACCGTGCTCCTGGCGACCGCTACCACGGACGACGACGGCCGGATCGCCGAGTTGGCGCCGACGCTGGCGCACGGGACGTACCGGCTCTGGTTCGACGTGGCGGCGTACGACGAACACGGCTTCTTTCCGGAGGTCTCCGTGACCTTCACGGTCGTCGATGAGCGGCACTACCACGTCCCGTTGCTGCTCAGCCCGTTCGCGTTTTCCACCTACCGAGGGAGCTGACCGCAATGGCGATCCGCCTGGGAGCCAATCAGTACGGCAAAGCCGAGAGTCGCGTGGTGCGCATCTACCGCGACACACCCCGCCACCAGATCCGCGATCTGAACGTCTCCACGGCACTCCGTGGCAACTTCGCCGATGCACACACCACCGGTGATCAGAGCGACGTACTGCCGACCGACACGCAGAAGAACACCGCCTTCGCCTTCGCCAAGGAGAAGGGGATCGGTGCGATCGAGGACTACGCGCTGACGCTCGGCGCCCACTTCCTGGACGCGTCACCGGCCGCGGAGGGTGCACGGATCTCGGTCGAGGAATATGCGTGGGAACGGATCTCGGTGGACGGCGCCGAGCATGACCATGCGTTCGTGCGCGGCGGGAGCGGCGTACGGAACACGATCGTCAACGTCGAGGGTCGTAGTGCGGATCGTCGCGCCTATGTGGTCTCCGGGATCAGCGATCTGGTCGTGCTGAAGTCGACCGGGTCGGAGTTCCATGGGTTCCTGAAGGACAAGTACACGACGCTGCCGGAGACGAACGACCGCATCCTGGCGACCTCGCTGGTAGCCCGCTGGCGCTACGACCACACTGAGGTCGACTGGGACAAGTCGTACGACGCGATCAAGCAGTTGCTGCTCTCGCGGTTCGCGACGATCCACAGTCTCGCCTTGCAGCAAACCCTTTACGGCATGGGCGAAGCGGTGCTCGCCGACCATCCGGAGGTCGCGGAGATCAAGTTCTCCGCACCGAACAAACACCACTTCCTGGTCGACCTCAGTCCGTTCGAGGTCGAGAACCCCGGTGAGGTCTTCATCGCCGCCGACCGCCCGTACGGGCTGATCGAGGCGACGGTCGTCCGGGACGAAGCGAGCGACGCCGGGAGCGCGTGGCACGCCGTACCAGGCTTCTGCTGATGTTGGTCATCGAGGGCGCCTACGTGGCGACCCTCGATCCGGCCCGGCGCGAGTTCGTCGGGCACGTGGTTGTCGACGGCAACAAGATCGTTGCCGTCAGCCCCGGAGCGGCGCCTGGGTACGACGATGCTCAGGTCATCGACGGATCGGGGTGCCTGGTCACACCGGGCTTCGTCAACACCCACCAGCACCTGTACCAGTGGGTGACTCGCGGCCTCGCCGTCGATGACACCCTGTTCGGCTGGCTGCAAACGCTCTACCCAGTGTGGTCACGCATCACCGAAGAGTCCGTGTACGTCGCCGCGCAGGCCGCCCTAGCGCAGTTGGCCCTGACTGGTTGCACCACCGCCGCCGACCACCACTACGTCTTCCCCCACGGCGCCGGCGATCTCCTCGCCGCCGAAATCACCGCTGCAGCCGAGGTCGGTCTACGATTCCACCCGACCCGCGGCTCGATGGATCGCGGCCAGAAGGACGGCGGCCTACCCCCGGACTCGGTCGTCGAGGACCGCGACGACATCCTGGCCGCGACCTCGTCTGCGATCGACCGCTGGCACGACCCCTCCTTCGACTCGATGCTACGCATCGCCGTCGCCCCGTGCTCCCCGTTCAGCGTGAGCGGCGAGCTGATGCGTGAGTCCGCCGTACTGGCCCGCAGCAAAGGCGTCCGCCTCCACACCCACCTCGCCGAAACCACCGACGAGACCGCCTGGTGCCTGGAAACCCACGGCTGCACGCCCCTCGAGTACGCGGCCGACCTAGGCTGGACGGGTTCCGATGTCTGGTTCGCCCACGGCATCCACTTCGACGACGCCGAAATCAAAGCCTTGGGCACCACCCGAACCGGCATCGCCCACTGCCCCAGCTCCAACGCCCGCCTAGGCGCCGGCATAGCCCGCACCGCCGACCTCCGCGCCGCCGGCGCCCCAGTAGGCCTAGGCGTAGACGGCGCCGCCAGCAACGAAGCAGGCAGCCTAGTAGAAGAACTCCGCAACGCACTCCTACTAGCCCGAGCCCGCAACGGCCCCCAGTCCCTAACAGTCCGAGACACCCTGGAAATGGCCACCCTAGGCGGAGCCCACCTCCTAGGCCGCTCCGACGAGATCGGTTCCCTAGAACCCGGCAAACTAGCCGACCTAGCCCTCTGGAACCTCAACACCCTCCAACACGCCGGCATCCCCGACCCGATCGCAGCCCTGGTCCTCTCCACACCCCCACCCCTAGCCCTCTTACTGGTCAACGGCCGCCCCGTAGTCGAGCAAGACACCGTCCTCACCCTCGACCAGCACACCCTTGCCCACCAGGTAGCAACAACCCAGGCCGCCCTCGCCTGACTCAACTGACAGGCCCGGTGGCCTGTATGGCTTCTGTGCGCGTACCTGTATGTCGCGCTTCTAGCCTCCTTTCACACCCAAGAGCGGAGACGCATCCGCGGCGGTCCGAAGGTTTTCCGAAGGTCTCGCTGCGAGTCTCTCCACTCCACCGCCCGTGAAAGGACCACGATGATTATTCGGCGAGTATGTACGGCGCTCGCAGCGCTCGCCCTCCCGGCCGCCTTGCTGGTCACGGCGACTCCCGCTGCGCACGCGATCGCGGGACGTTGCCCGGACTGGACGCATTCTGTCGGCGCCGGGCCGAAGTCGATTTCGAACGGGTCGCACTGGCTCGGGAACGTCGACGTCCGATACAGCTATCAACAAACCATCTGGTGTGTCGAGGTGAACACCGGCTGGTCCGACAGCAAGGTGAACGTGAAGTACAACGCTTCGTCGACCTGGGGTCCGGACACCGTAGGCGACGGTCCGATCCATGTCTGGCTCAACTCCAACGGCGGGAAATGCGTGGATGCCTTCGGCTCGATCCAGGGGTCGGCGGTCACCATCCAGCGCTGCCGGGTCTGAGGAGATCATCCATGCGACAACGACTGATCGTCAGTGTGCTGCTGGCAGTGACCGCGGCTGTCGGAAGTCCGTCGGTGGCAGGAGCGTCTGATCCTCCTGTCGGCCAGGACCAGCAGCCACGTCAGGTAGGGCCGAGTGCGGACGAGCTGGACCGTCAGGAGCAGATGTTCTCGGTCTTCGATCCCTTCTATCGCAAGATCTCGAAGCACCCGGACGGAGACGGGTTCGCGCAGGCACAGGTGTCGGAAGGTGTTCGGTCACTCATCCTGTACTGGCGCGGCACCATTCCGAAGCAGGTCAGAGAATTCGCGGCCAACAGTGTGTTCCCGGTGGAGCTCAAGCCGGCCAAGTACTCCGAGGCAGACCTCGGCCGACTGGCACGTTCGATCAAGACTCGCTGGAACCCACACTGGGGGAGCTACGCGGGCCTCAGTCCCGAGATCGGCCTGAGCTCGTTCGCCGTCGATTGGACGCCGAAGGCCGGTGTGGATCCGAAGGGCGTTGCGCGGGTTCTCCGGCAGTCGGTTCCCGGCCTCGGGGACTCGGTACGGCTGCACGCCGCGCCGGCGCTCGAGCGTACCGCCGACGACTGGAGATGGAACGACAGCAGCCCGTGGAACTCCGGTGGCGGTCTCGCCCTCGGCGATGGTGGGCCGGACAAGACGACGTGCACGCTCGGACCGGCGCTCCGGGTGAACGGGGCTGAGCGGTTCCTGACCGCCGGACACTGCGGTGCGCACGACTGGGTGGACGGAACCGGCGTGGCCATCGGGTCGACGACGTTCGTCTCCAGCCTGCACGACTACCAATTCGTCGCTGCCAACGCGAGCGGGAAGGTTTTCGTCGGCGCCTGGAACAACTACGACGGGCCTACCCGCAACATCGAGTACCTCGGTGGGAACGCCATCGGCAGCTGGGTATGCAACGAGGGCGCCAACAGTGGAGAGCATTGTTCACTGCAGGTGTACTCATCGACGGTGGACACCAACGGTTGGACCCTGTGGAAGGCATCGAACCCGTTCAGCCAGTCTCAGGTGGTCAACGTCGGCGGCGACAGCGGCGCTCCCATCATCTCCAAGGGAGAGGTCGAGGCAACGGCGCGTGGCCTCAACCTGGGTTACACCCCGAGCCGGGGGGAGTCCTGCGCCGGGGTGCCGATGCGCAGAAGCGTCAGTAAGTGTGGCTCTGATGTGGTGTACCTGTCGTTGAGCCAGATCATCAATCATCACCCCGGGGCGACACTGATCGAGTACTGAGGCCCGTCACCCGGCCGACAGGAGCTTGTCCCGCTCGGGGTCGGCTCCGGGATCAGCGGCGGCCGTGAGCACTTGGGACCGGGCAGTCACCTGCCCGGCCCCTTCACACAGGTCCAGCGCTCGAGCCAGCTCGTCCTCGGCTTCGGTGACCTGGCCGAGACGATGGAAGACCTGCATCCGGGCGGTACGGCCCTCCCGTTCGAGGTCACGGGCGGACAGGTCGAACGACAGCTCGACCAAGGCGTCCAAGTGAATCAGCGCATCGTCGAGCAGGTCCGAGGCCAGATACGCCCGGCCGAGCTGGTACCTGGTGTAGGCCTCCCCCATGCGGTCCCCGATCCTGCATCGGATGGCCAGGCTGGCCAGCAGGTGGTCGGCTGCCTGACAGGTGTCACCGCGCCAGCGCGCGTTCATTCCCCGCGTGTTCAGAAGGAGTCCGGTCGCGGCCTCATCACTGTCGCCAACCAGGCCAAGTGCCTCGGCCAGCAGCGACTCGGCCAGATCGAAGTCACCGGACTCAGTGCTGAAGATCGCCAGGGTGTTGAGCGCGATCACGAGGTGCTCGCGCTGCCCTGTCTGCCGGCACAGCTCGATACCACGCGCGACGTACTCTCGAGCCAGCGTCCGGTTGCCCAGCCGCTGGTGGCAGCTGGCAAGGTACCGCCAGCCCTCGGCCGCCTCGACGTTGTCCCCGTTCCGCTCGGCGATACGGACCAGCGTCTCGTTGAGCTCGATCGTCTCGGGCAGCCGCTGTTCACGTTCCAGGTCGACCGACAGCGCGTCGACGACAACAGCGGTCGGCGCGTAGAGCACAGCTGACCCACGATCGGCAATCCGCACCATCGCCCGGAGCGCTTCGCGCTCGGCGTCGAACCAAGCTGCCGCTCGCTCGACCGTGTCGCACTGTGGAGGCGCTGCTCGCCGAGCGGTCGGCAGCACGACGGGAAGACTGTGCCGGATCGGCCGGAACTGCTCGCGGGCCTGTCGCGACGCGGCAGCACAGTAGGTGAAGGCACGCTCCAGGGCGGCCGCGCGTGCATTGCCCGCCAGATCGTCCTCGGCAAGCTCAGCAGCGAACAGCCGAAGCAGGTCGTGTAACACGAATCGGCCGGCCCGGGGCTGAACGAGGTGCAGATCGATGAGACGCTGCAGTGCCAGCCTGAGCTCTGCCGCACTGACATCAGCCAGCGCGGCCAGCACGCTCTCACCGAATGTGGGTAAGGGCAGCGCACCCATCAACCCGAAGAGCTCGGCGGCCGCGGACTCACCCGGCTTGTCGCCGAAGCGCAACGCGTCGTAGCTCGCCGCGAAGGTCGCCCGAACACTGACGTGCTCGGCACTCAGCTCGTCCAGCCGGCGGCGGTCGTCGGCGAGCTGCCGAGCCAGGTCAGCCAGCGTCCAGTCCGGGCGCGAAGCCCTCCGGGCGGCCGCGATCCGCAACGCCAGGGGCAATCGCCCGCACAGTTCGGCCACCTCGGCGACCGCACCCTCGTCGTGTTCGTCGGACGGTAGGTACTGCGTCAGCGTGGCGCGGGCTGCCGCCGACGACAAGACATCCAGCGACAGACTCAACGAAGCGTCCAGAGTCGTCAGCCGCTGCCTACTGGTGATCAGGGCCGTACAACCCGCGCTGGCCGGCAGCAGCTGCAATACCTGCCGGGTGTGAACAGCGTTGTCGAGCAGCAGCAAGAGCCTGCGGTCAGCCGTGAGGGTGCGAAAGCGGGCGGCCAGGCCGTCCTCATCCAAGCTGGTCTGTTGCCGATCGCCCAGAGACCGCAGCAACCCAGTGAGCGCGTGCACCCCGGACAGCGGCTCGAGACCCGCGCTGGTCCCGCGCAGATCGACGTACAGCTGGCCATCGGGGTGCAGGTCGGCGAGCAGATGCGCAGCCCTGAGGGACAGCGCCGACTTGCCGACCCCGGCCTGGCCGTCGATCGACACGACGGTCGGCCGAGCCCGATCTCGTGCCGCGCCGGAACAGACCGCCATGATCGCAGCCAACTCGTCCTCACGGCCCACCATCACCCGGCTGTCCCGCGGCAGTTGCCGCGGGATATCGGGCTTCAACGCCTCTGGGGTCCTCCGCGTCGCGCCGCCACCTTTCAAACCAGGATCCCGGGTGAGGATCGCCTGATGAAGGTCATGCAGCTCCTGGCCTGGCTGCATGCCCAGCTCCCGGTCCAGAGCGTCGACCGCTGCCCGGTAGACGGCCAATGCGCCAGCGGTGTCACCGCACCGGTACAGCGCCGTCATCAGCACCATCCACAACGGCTCCCGCGTGGGGTGCTCGGTCAGCAACGCGCGGATCTCGGTCACCGTCTGATGCAGGTCACCGAATTCCATCCGCAGGCTCAGACTGTCCTCCAGAACCTGCTGCCGCTGCTCGTCGAGCAGGTGCAGATGCCGGGTCAGCGGGACATCACTGGGCAGATCCTCACCACACCGGCCACGCCACTGGCCGAGTGCCTCTCGCAACCGGCTGTCCGCGGATGCTCTGTCTCCGGCGGCGAGATCTGCCCGGCCCCGCGAGACCAGTTCACCGAACCGCGCGATGTCCAGCTCGCCGGGAGCAATGACCAGTTCGTACCCGCCGTCCCGGGCCACCAGGCGATCACCGATGGCCCGGCGCAGGCCGGAAGCGTAGGTCCGAAGATTCGCGGTCGCTGACGCGGGCGGCTCGTCCCACAGCAGTCCGGCCAAGCGCTCCATCGCAACCCGCTGGTTCGCGCTCAACAGCAGCGCTGCAAGCAGCCCGCGCTGCTTCGGCCCGCCCAGCGCCAGCTCCTGGCCCGCGCGCGTGACGGAGAGCGGTCCGAGGATGCGGAAGTCGAACTCGCCCAACGACGCCTCCCCAGGACCTCGGCCAACGTGCCACCCGCGAGTGTCACCTCGTGGTGATGCTCAAGCCTAGGTGGTGAGTAGGTCGCCGTTGATCCAGACAGCCTGTACGTCGGTGGTGGTGCCTAGGGTGAAGATTCGGGCTACTGCTTCTTCGTAGTCTTCGGCGTGGTTGATGCCGATGGCCAGGGGGGAGTCTTCGGCGGGGCGGATTAGTTGGGCGTCGAAGGCTTGGCCGGGGCTCAGGTGGCCTACTTGGGGGAGGTTGAGGGCTTCGGCGCCGGCGGTGGTGGCTAGGTAGAGGAGGTGGGTGCCGGTGAGGGGGCGGCCCTGGTCGGCTAGGAGTTGCTGGCAGAAGTAGGCCTGTAGGCCTTCTTTGAGGAGGGAGAAGCCGGCGCCGGCGCCGACGTCCGAGCCTAGGGCCACGCGGACGCCGTACTGGAGGTGGCGGTGCAGGGGGAACAGGCCGCTGCCTAGGGCTGCGTTGCTGGTGGGGCAATGGGCGACGCTGGCGCCGTTGACTCCTAGGAGCTTGAGCTCGACGTCGGTGGGGTGGACGTTGTGGGCGAGCACGGTACGGCGGTCGACCAGGCCGTGCCGCTCGTACGTCGTCACGTAGTCGCTGCCACCGAACAAGTCGGCGACGGTGGCGATCTCGGCCTTGTTCTCGTTCACGTGGGAGGTGAAGAGGGCACCGGGAATCGCTTCCATGAGTTCGCCGCAGGTGGCGAGTAGTTCGTCGGTGCACGACAACGAGAACCGTGGTGTCACGGCGTACCGGTTGCGGCCGGTGCCGTGCCAGCGGTTGGCTAGCGCGAGTGATTCGGCGTACGCGCGGACTGGGGTAGTGAGCAGGTCGGGGCGCAGCAAGCGGTCGCTGAGGACGAGACCGCTGGTGATCCGGAGGCCGACCTCGGAGGCGGCGCCGAACAGGGCGTCCATCGCGTCGCTGTAGTGCGCACCGAAGACGAGGGCGGACGTCGTACCGGCCGCGGCCAGGCCACGCACGAACTCCTTCGCGACTCCGGCGGCATAGATAGCGTCAGCCATCCGGGCTTCCTCGGGGAGCGCGTACTTGTCCAGCCACTCGAGTAGCGGCAGGCCGAGACCGCCGACCGCGCGGATCTGCGGGAAGTGCACGTGCGAGTCGACGAACCCGGGCAGTACGACGCCGCCGGTCAGGTCGACCACCGGTTCGGCCGGGTGCGCCCGGCGGATGTCGAGGAAGGGGCCGCGGGCAACGATTGTGCCGTCCTCGACCAGCAGTCCCGCGTCGGAGTCGACGCGCAGGACACCACCGGTGAACGGGTTCTCCGGGATGTCGATGAAAGTGCCACGGAAGATCGTCATGCCTTCGCCTCACGATGAGCCGGCGCAGGGCGACGCTCGGCGGTGAACAGTTCGAGCAGCCACGCCGCGACGCTGACTGCGATGACGGCCGGCTCCTTACCGGTGATCCCGGAGACTCCGATCGGAGTGGTGATGCGCGCGATGGATTCGGCGGCGTTGCCGTCCTCGGCGAGCTTGCGCTGGAAGCGGGCCCACTTGGCCCGGGAACCGATCAAGCCGATGGTGGCCAGGTGATCGTTGCGGATCGCCGCGTCACACAGGGCCGCGTCTTCGGCGTGATCGTGGGTCATGATCACCGCGTGTGTGCCCGGGGGCAGCTCTCCGACGACCAACTCGGGCAGGACCGGCACATTGTGCACGTGCACAGAGGCGATCGCGTCATCCAGTACGGCGAGTCGTTCCGCCGTGAGTTGATCGGATCGTGAGTCGACCAGGTGCAGCTCGATGTCGTGGCGGGCAAGGATCCGCGCCAGCTCGAGCCCGACGTGGCCGACCCCGAAGATCGCCACCGACGGCACCACGGGCAACGGTTCGAGCAACAACGTGACCTCGCCTCCACAACACTGCACCCCATGCTGGTACGGCGCTTTGTCCGATAGCGCGGCGGTGAGTTCCTCAGGCGTGGTGACCGCCGAGGTGATCATCTCTCGTGCCCGCTCGATCGCCAGAGCTTCCAGGTTGCCGCCGCCAACAGTTGCCCAGACGTTGTCCAGGGCAACGACCATCTTCGCCCCGGCCTCCCGCGGCGCGTGACCGCGAACCGCGGTTACCGTGACGAGCACTCCGGCACGCCGACCGGCCCGCAAGGTCTGGATCGCTTTCACCCACTCCACGAGACACCTCCACGGGCGCGTTGCAGCGCCCAGTAGACAGCCTCGGGGGTGGCAGGCGACGGCAGGTCGACGCTGGTACCGGCGGGACCGAAGGCAGCGGCCGCGTGCCGCAACGCCTCGCGGACCGAGAAGGCCAGCATCAGCGGCGGTTCCCCGACAGCCTTGGAACCGTAGACGGCGCCGTCCTCATGAGCCTTCTCCAGCAGCTGGACGTTGAAGACCTCGGGCATCTCGGAGAAGCTCGGGAGCTTGTAGGTGCTGGCGGCCTGAGTCGCCAGCCGGCCACGCCGCTCGCCGGTGCTCTCGTCCCACCGCAGGTCCTCGAGCGTCAGCCAGCCGGCGCCCTGAACGAAACCACCTTCGATCTGCCCGATGTCGATCAGCGGACTCAGGCTGTCGCCGACGTCGTGCACGATGTCGACCCGACGCAGCCGGTACGCACCGGTGAACCCGTCGACCTCCACCTCGGACGCAGCAACGCCGTACGCGAAGTACTTGAAGGGCTCGCCACGCATCGCGTTGGCGTCCCAGTGCAGACCCTCGGTCCGATAGAAGCCGGCCGCCCACAGTTGAACGCGCTGCATGTACGCGGCGGCGACCAGCTCGTTCCACGGTAGACCGTCTCCCGACAGCCCCCGTACGACGCCGTCCGCGAACCGTACGTCGGACGGGCTGATGCCGAGTCGTCCCGCGGCTACCTGCGCCAGTCGCTCCCGGATCTGCTCGCACGCGTTCTTCACCGCAGCCCCGTTGAGATCGGCGCCGGAGGAAGCCGCGGTCGCTGACGTGTTCGGGACCTTGTCGGTGCGGGTGGGAGCGAGCCGCACTCGGCTGAGCGGTAGCCCCAACGCGGTCGCGGCAACTTGCAGCATCTTGGTGTGCAGACCTTGACCCATCTCGGTGCCACCGTGATTGATCAATACTGATCCATCTTTATACACATGGACCAATGCGCCGGCCTGGTTGAACGCAGTCAGGTTGAACGAGATGCCGAACTTGACCGGCGTCATGGCGAGTCCACGTTTGACGTGATCGTGCGACGCGTTGAACGCCGCGATCTCCGCCTGGCGAGCCGCGACTTCGCCGCCGGACAGCACCTGACTCCAGCAGGACTCCAACCGATCCGCGTGCCGCACCGGCTGCGCGTACGGCGTCGAGTCGCCCGGCTGGTAGAAATTCCGCCGGCGGAGCTCCAGGGCGTCGTACCCGAGTAGTGGTGCGCAGCGGCCGAGGATGTCCTCGATGACCAGCATTCCCTGCGGGCCGCCGAAGCCGCGGAAGGCCGTCTGCGAGGTCTTGTTTGTCTTGGCGATCCGGCCGTCCACGCGCACATGCGGGATCTCGTAGGCGTTGTCGATGTGGCACATCGCCCGGGCCAGGACAGGTTCAGACAGGTCCAGACTCCACCCGCCGTCCGCCGTCAACGTCGCGTCCAGGGCAACCAGCTTGCCGTCGGCGTCGAATCCGACTGTCCACGAGCTGTGGAACCCGTGCCGCTTCCCCGACATCGTCATGTCCTGAGTCCGGTTCAGCCGCAACCGCACCGGCCGTCCGGTCAGCGTCGCGCCCAGTGCCGCGATCGCGGCGAACCCGTGCGGCTGCATCTCCTTGCCGCCGAAACCGCCGCCCATCCGCAGGCACTGCACAGTCACCGAGTGACTGGACAACCCGAGTACATGTGCGACGATCTCCTGCGTCTCGGACGGGTGCTGTGTACTTGACTGGATAAAGATCTGTCCATACTCGTCAACCAAAGCCAATGCCGAGTGCGTCTCCAGATAGAAATGCTCTTGCCCGGCGAACTCGAACTCGCCCCGGAACACATGCGCCGCACCAGCCAACGCAGCCGAGACATCGCCGCGCTCCAGGTGCCGCCCGATGCCCTGGAAGCTCTCAGCCTCGATCGCCTCGCGAACCGTCACCAGCGAAGGCAGCGACTCGTACTCAACCTCCACCGCCAACGCACCGAGCCGAGCAGCCTCCAGCGTCTCGCCGAGCACCCAGCAAATCGCATGCCCGTGGAACATCACCTCGCCTGGGAACAGCGGCTCATCGTGCTTGATCCCCGCGTCGTTTACCCCGGGAACGTCCTCAGCCGTCAACACCCGCACCACGCCAGGTACGTCGTACGCCGGCTTCACGCGCAGCGCGGTGATCCGTGCATGCGCGTACGGCGATTGCACCGGCCAGGCATGCAATACGCCGTGGGTCCGCTGCACCAGATCGTCGGTATACAAGGCGTTTCCGGTCACATGCAGCGCAGCACTCTCATGCGGCATCGGCACCCCGACAACCGCGGCAGCGGGTCGCTCCGACAAGAGACTCATACGTCCAAACCCCCGAAATAGAAGCGCAGCAACGACTGCCCGAGCATCGCCGACCGGTACGACGAACTCGCCCGGTGATCGTCCATCGGCGTACCCTCATTCGCCATCACCGCGGCCACGGTCCGCACGGTGGTCTCGGTCCACGGCTGCCCGATCAACGCGGCTTCGGTGTCCCGCGCCCGCAGCGGTGTCGCCGCGACCCCGCCGAGCCCGATCCGCGCATCCCGGACGATGCCGTCCCGGATGTCGAGCGCGTACCCGATCGCGACGCTGGAGATGTCGTCGAAGCGGCGTTTGGCGATCTTGTGGAACGCCGTCATCGGTGCCAACGGCAACGGAATCACGATCGTCCGAATCAGCTCGTCGGCAGCCTTCACGGTCTGCCGGTACCCGGTGAAGTAGTCGGCCAGCGGCACAACCCGCTCACCGCGGCGGGATGCGAGCACCAGCGATGCATCCAGCGCGAGCAACGCGGGCGGGAGATCCCCGATCGGCGACCCGGTGCCGAGATTGCCACCGATCGTGGCCCCGTTACGGATCAGCCGCGACGCGAACTGCGGAAACACCTCGGACAGCAACGGAACCCGCCCAGCCAGCCGCCGCTCGATCTCGGTCAGCGTGAGCGCGGCGCCGAGCCGCACCTCTCCAGCAGAGACCTCGAACTCGCGCAGCTCGTCCAAGCGGTCGATCGCGACGGTCAGCGCCGGCCGCGAGCCGAAGATGTTGACCTGGACGCCAGTATCGGTGCACCCGGCAACGACCTGCGCATCCGGCCGATCCGTCAGTAGCGCGAGGGCAGCGTCGAGTGTGGTCGGCCGAATGAACTCGCCCTCGCTGGAATGCATGCCAGTGGCAACCGCCGCGGGCGCGGGTTCCGCAGCGCGCGCCCCAAACGCGTCGTTCTCACCAGGCGACCCGAGCGCATAAGCAGCATCCCGGATCGGCCGATACCCGGTACACCGGCAGAGGTTGCCGCTCAACGCGTGCAGATCGAACCCGTTGGCCCCATGCTCATGGTCACCAGCACAGGCCGACCGACCAGGACGGTAGTACTCCGCCGCCATGCTGCACACGAAGCCCGGCGTACAGAATCCGCATTGCGAACCACCGCGGACCGCCAGCTCCTCCTGCACCGGGTGCAGTGCGGCCGGCGTACCGAGACCCTCGGAGGTGATGACCTCCTGCCCGTCCAGCGAGGCGATTGGCAGCAGACACGCGTTCACCGCGGTCCACTCGGTCGGCGTATCGATCCCCGGCCGCGCGACCAGCACCGAGCACGCACCGCATTCGCCCTCGGCGCACCCCTCCTTGGCGCCGGTCAGGCCGCGATCACGCAGCCAGTCCAGCGCGGAGGTGTGCACCGGTACGGCGCCGATCGCGGTCCGCTCGCCATTGACGGTCAAGGCCAGGTTGGTCATCGGTTGCTACTCCAACGGGTTCTCGCACTGTGAATCGGGTTGGCCTCGGAGACGTAGTCGTCGAACCGGTAGCCGGCGATCTTCGCGATCTCGAGCAGCGCGGCGGCGTGCTCCTGGTTCTCGCAGTTGCCGAGCCGGATGCGGCCTTGCTCGACAATTCGAGCGTACGACTCGGCGTCCCGGACGCTGATCACAAGTGGGAAACCAAACCGTTCGCGGTAGGCGCCGGTAATCGTGGCCAGTTCGTCACGCTCCGGGTCGGACAGGAAGGTCAGGCCCTTGTCGGACTGGTCCTTCAGGGACGCC
Source organism: Kribbella yunnanensis (assembly GCF_039529655.1). NCBI lineage: Bacteria > Bacillati > Actinomycetota > Actinomycetes > Propionibacteriales > Kribbellaceae > Kribbella > Kribbella yunnanensis. Next base: position 66,511 of record NZ_BAAANF010000017.1, read on the forward strand.
GGACCGCTCAGACCGTCGGCGACGAACTGCGACCCGAGCTGCGGATACGCCTCGATCAGCGCCCGCTGCTCATCACGCGAGCCCGAGAACAGCGCCTCCTGGAACGACCGCCGGAGCGCGTGAGTGTCGGCGTACGGGCGCAGTTCCCAGGCGCGCTCGACTGCCCAGCGCGGCCCCTGGAAGAGCTCGCCGAACGTCTCGACGAACTCTGCCTGGGTCATCTTGTTCACCTGGTCGAGCCGGATCGAGTCGCCCGGCTGCCCGGCCACGGCGGGTCCGAAGTCCTTGCCGACGTGGTGGAACAGGATGTTCAGGAAGATCGCGGTCAGGCTGCCGAGGGTGATGCCGCTGCCGAAGATGATCTCGGCCCAGTCCGGGACCGCTTGCGCGACCTGCGGTTGCGCGGTGACATACATGGCCAGGCCGACACTGGTTGCCACGATCACCACGTTGCGGTGGTCGTTGAAGTCGACCTTCGCCAGGGTCTGGAAGCCGACCACTGCAACGGTTGCGAACATCGCCAGCGCCGCGCCGCCGAGCACCGGGTGCGGGATGCCGGCAACGATCGCACCGGCCTTCGGCAGCAAACCCAGCAGGATCATGATCGCGCCGGCCGCCGCGACCACCCAGCGGCTGCGGATCCGGGTCAGCCGGACCAGACCGACGTTCTCGGCGAAGCAGGTGTAGGGGAACGAGTTGAAGACGCCGCCGATCGTGGTCGCCAGGCCGTCGGCCCGGAGCGCCTTCGCGATGTCCTCCTTGCCGATCCGCTTCTCGACGATCTCGCCAGTGGCGAAGACGTCACCGGTCGTCTCGACCGCGGTGATCAGCATGACCACTACCATCGAGATGATTGCTGCCACCGAGAACTTGGGCCAGCCGAAGTAGAACGGCTGGGTCACTCCGACCCACGCGGCATCGCCGACTGCGCCGAAGTGGGCATCCCCGAACGCCCAGGCCACCAGGGTTCCGATCACCAGGCCGGCCAGTACGGCGATGGTCGCCATGAAGCCCTTGAACACCCGCTGGATGAGCACGATCAGCGCGAGCGTGCCGAGCGCATAGGCCATGTTCTTCCCGCTGGTCGGCGCTGCAGTCGGACCCGCGCCACCGACGGCGTCCCCGGCCGCGACCGGCAGCAACGCCAGGCCGATGATCGTGATCACCGAGCCGGTCACCACCGGCGGGAAGAAGCGGATCAGCTTGCTGAAGAACGGCGCGATGAAGAAGGTGGCCAGTCCGGCGACCAGTACGGCGCCGTAGATCACCAGCAGACCGTTGGTTCCGCCGCCTGCGGCCATGCCGATCGCGATCATCGGCGAGACCGCCGTGAACGTGACGCCCTGCAACAGCGGCAGCCGAACGCCGACCTTCCAGAAGCCGACCGACTGGATGATCGACGCGATCCCGCAGGTGAAGAGGTCGGCGTTGATCAGGTGGATCAGCTGCTCGGTCGTCAGCCCGATCGCGTTCGCCAGCAGAATCGGCACGATCACGGCGCCCGCGTAGAACGCGAGCACGTGTTGCGCGCCGTACACGGCGAGTTTGCCGGGAGGCAGTACCTGGTCGACAGGGTGGCGGCTGGTGCGGGCTGCCTTCATCGGACATCGCTCCTCAGGGTTTGACCTGCACGCCAGCATCGGCCCGGAGCGGCCCGGATTGCACCCGAGGAACCTCCGAAGATGGACCGGCGACTCACCTCCGGATTTGGAGGATCCACCAATCAGAGTGACTTCAGCGCCAGAAACACGTCAACCCGGTTCTCGAGGGTCGACAGATCGCGCCCGGTCAGTTGCTCAACGCGTTCGATCCGGTACCGAACCGTGTTGACATGCAGGTGCAGGAGGTCCGCCGTACGGGTCCAGGAACCGTCGCAGCCGAGGAAGGCCTGCAGAGTGGTGAGCAGGTCGGCGTTGGTACGGCGGTCCTGTTCGAGCACCGGGCCGAGTACGCGCTGGGTGTAGGTACGACGGACGTCGTCGGGCAGCGTGGAGAGCAGGAGCACGTGCGAGGCGACCTCGTCGGACGTGACGACCGAGACCGGGGCCCGGCTGCCCGCGGCGGCGCGCTGGGCGAACCGGGCCTCCTCGAGCCCGCCGGCGAGCGCGTCGACGGCCGTTTCGCCGCTCACTCCGACCGCGAGCCGGGCTCTGTGCAGGCCGGGTGCGAGCCTTCCGAAGGCGCGTCGTAGCTGCTCCGCGAGACCGGGGGCGGCTGGCAGGAATCCGACGAGCAGACCGTCCCGCGCCGCTGCGACCACGGCCGGTCCGACGGTCAGCGCAACGTCCTCGAAGAGGCTGAGCGCCACCTCGCTGGGGCCGTCGTCCCGCAGGTCACCGACCGCCACAACCAGCGGCTGACCCGACAACGCGCCCGCCTGCCGCAGCCTGGCGGCGACCTCGGCATGAGGTGCGCCTGACTCGACCAGGGCAAGCGCATCGGCCACCAAGGGCCGCAGCGCACGCCTGCCTTCGTCCCGTCTGGCCCGATCCAGCGCGCCGATCGCGCACAGTTCGTGCACAGCTTCGACGTGATCGCGGGACCAGGTGGTGTAGTCGCCGTCTATCACCAGCACCCACGCAGTCAGCCGGTTGCCAAGCCCGGAACCGACCGGAAACAGGCTGTACGACGCCTCGCCCGCTGTTGCTGTTGCCGGAGTCCGATCCGCCGTGAGGAACCGATGGGTGATCGTGTCCAGGACCTCGGCCGGCAGCTCGCCGGGGCCGGGGACTACATGGCGCCCGGTCGGGGTGAGTACCCGGCAGTCGTGCCCGATCTCGGAGGAAATCCGGGCGGCGAGCTCGTCCAGACTGCGGCCGGACGCGATCGACGACAGCAGTTGCCGCTGACGGATCAGGCTCGCGGACAGGCGGGCTCCGGTCTCCGCCGACCCGGCAGCAGCGACGTACTCCGTGATGTCGGCGAACGCGATCTCGATCGGCACCTCGATCAACGTGACCTCGTGCCGCTGACACGCGTCCAGCAGGTCGGCCGGTACGTCGCCTAGTTGCGCTCGCCCGGCCAGGATCGTGCTGGCGCCGCGGGCAGCCATCGAGGCCACGAACAGCTCGCTGTCGAGCGGTCGGCGACGCCAAACCAGGCCGGTCAGGACGACTTCGCCGCCGTTCAGATAGCGGCCCGGATCCAGGAGATCGGTCGTCACCAGTCGCCCGACATGCCGGTCCAGTGCGCCACCTGCGGCATGCATCAACCGCAGTCCGAGCTCCGGCGCATCCAGCAACTCCGACAGCAGCACGCCGTACCTCCTGATGTTGTGCCTGTTCAGGCCCCAGCTCTGCCTTTAGAGGAACGTACAACGCGCACCCGCGTACGTGGGGCGCTTGACTCCTGGTTCTTCGTGAACTTATGGTCCTTTCGCAGAACAGAATTCAAATTCCGCAATACGGAAACTGGAGTGACCATGGCTCATCAGCTGCGCCACACGGTGAACTGCTCGCTGCTCTTCACCGAGCTGCCCCTGCTGGAGCGCCCGGCCGCGGCGAAGCAGGCCGGATTCGGAGCGGTCGAGTTCTGGTGGCCGTTCGTCGAGGCGGTCCCGCCGGACCGGCAGGTCGATGCGTTCGTCGCCGCGATCACCGATGCCGGGGTGCAGCTGACCGGGCTGAACTTCTTCGCCGGTGACATGCCGGGCGGCGATCGCGGTCTGGTGTCCTGGCCGAAGCGGGCCGGCGAGTTCCGCGACAACGTCGATGTCACCGTGGGTATCGGCTCGCGGCTCGGCACGGTCGGCTTCAACGCGCTCTACGGCAACCGCCTGGACGACGTTTCAGCTGCCGAGCAGGACGAGCTCGCGGTTGAGAACCTCGCGCTGGCGGCTCGTGCGGCCGCCCGGATCGGCGCGACCGTGCTGGTCGAACCGGTCAGCGGGGCCTCTCGCTACCCACTACTCACAGCTGCTGACGCCTTGGCGGTGATCGACCGCGTCGACGTACCGAATCTTGGTCTGCTTGCGGACCTCTATCACCTTGCCGTCAACGGGGACGACGTCGAGCGCGTGATCGCCAACCACACCAACCGGATCGCGCACGTGCAGATCGCAGACGCGCCGGGCCGGGGTGAGCCGGGGTCCGGCACCTTGCCGCTCGACCAGCAGCTGACCGCCCTCGAGGCGCACGGCTACACGGGGTGGGTCGGGCTCGAGTACAAGCCATCCACCACTACCGACGAATGCTTCGGCTGGCTGCCGTTCGAGCGCCGATGAACTTGTATAGGAGACACGACATGACGAATATCGCCTTCATCGGTCTCGGGATCATGGGCAACCCGATGGCTGTTCATCTGGCTCAGGCCGGTCACACGGTCGCTGGGCTGGACCGCAGTGTGGAGCGCACCGCGGAGTTGGTTGCGGCGGGTGGTCGCGCCGCCTCGTCGATCGCCGACGTGGTCAAGGGCGCCGACGTGATCTGCGTGATGGTGCCAGACTCACCGGACGTCCAGGACGTCCTCGAAGACGTCTTCCAGGAGGCCGAGACAGGCACCCTGATCATCGACTTCTCCAGCATCCGTCCCGACGTCACTCAGCAACTCGCCGCACAGGCTCAGGCGCTCGGCTTCCGGTTGCTCGATGCACCTGTCTCCGGCGGCGAGGCGGGCGCGAAGAACGCCGTACTGTCGATCATGGTCGGCGGGTCGGCCGAGGACTTTCTTGAGGCCAAGCCGCTGTTCGACGTGGTTGGCAAGACCGTTGTCCACGTCGGGCCCAGCGGTTCCGGCCAGACGGTCAAGGCAGCCAACCAGCTGATTGTTGCCGCGAACATCCAAGCTGTCGCGGAGGCCGTTGTCTTCCTTGAGGCGTACGGCGTTGATACCGCCGCGGCTCTCGAGGTTCTGGGTGGTGGGCTCGCTGGTTCGACCGTGCTTCAGCAGAAGAGGGCGAACATGTTGTCACGTTCCTTCGAACCTGGGTTCCGGATCGACTTGCACCACAAGGACATGGGCATCGTGACTGCGGCGGCTCGGGAGGCGGGCGTCGTCGCACCGCTCGGGTCGTTGGTGGCGCAGCTGGTCGCGTCGGCGCGCGCCAACGGTGACGGCGGACTGGACCACTCCGCGCTGCTGCGTGGCGTCGAGCGGTTGTCCGGCAAGGCGGTGTCCTGATGGCTCGCATGCGGGCGGTCGACGCGGCGGTGCTGATCCTGGAGAAGGAGGGCTCGACGCAGGCGTTCGGGTTGCCGGGAGCCGCGATCAATCCCTTCTACAGCGCGATCCGTGCTCACGGTGGGATCAAGCACGTGCTTGCGCGGCACGTTGAGGCCGCGTCGCATATGGCCGAGGGCTACACCCGGGCGGCTGCGGGCAACATCGGCGTGTGTATCGGTACGTCGGGGCCTGCTGGAACCGACATGATCACCGGGCTGTACTCCGCGTCTGCGGACTCGATTCCGATCTTGTGTATCACCGGGCAGGCGCCCGTGGCGAAGCTGCACAAGGAGGACTTCCAGGCGGTCGACATCTCGTCGATCGCGGCGCCGGTGGCGAAGTGGGCGGTCACCGTGATGGAGGCCGCGCAGGTACCGGGGACGTTCCAGAAGGCCTTCCAGATCATGCGATCCGGGCGTCCCGGTCCGGTGTTGGTCGACCTTCCGCTCGATGTGCAGCTGGCCGAGATCGAGTTCGACATCTCTTCTTATGAGCCGCTGCCGCTCGCGCGTCCGGCCGCGACTCGTTTGCAGGCTGAGAAGGTGCTGTCGATGCTGGCGAGCGGTTCGTGTCCGCTGATCGTGGCCGGCGGTGGCATCATCAACGCGGACGCGGCCGACCTGCTGGTCGAATTCGCCGAGCTGACCGGGATTCCCGTCGTACCGACGTTGATGGGCTGGGGTGCGATCGGCGACGACCACCCGCTGAGTGCGGGGATGGTGGGGCTGCAGACCTCGCATCGGTATGGCAACGCGACGATGCTCGCGGCGGACGTCGTACTGGGGATCGGGAACCGCTGGGCCAACCGGCACACGGGTGGACTCGATGTGTACACGGCTGGACGGAAGTTCATCCACGTGGATATTGAGCCGACGCAGATCGGGCGGGTGTTCGCGCCGGACTACGGGGTTGTGTCGGACGCGCGGGCGGCCCTCTCGGTGTTCGTGGAGGTTGCGCGTGAGTGGGCGGCGGACGGTCGGTTGCCTGACCGTACGGCGTGGGCCGCGGAGTGCCGTGAGCGCCGTACGACGTTGCAGCGGCGGACCCACTTCGACGCGGTACCGATCAAGCCGCAGCGCGTGTACGAGGAGATGAACCGCGCGTTCGGACCGGACACGCGGTACGTCTCAACGATCGGGCTCTCGCAGATCCAGGCCGCGCAGATGCTGCACGTGTACCGGCCGCGGCACTGGATCAACGCCGGCCAGGCCGGCCCGCTCGGCTGGACTGTCCCGGCCGCGCTCGGGGTCGCTGTCGCGGACCCATCGGCCACAGTCGTCGCGCTCTCCGGCGACTACGACTTCCAGTTCTTGATCGAGGAGTTGGCGGTCGGGGCCCAGTTCAACATCCCGTACATCCATGTCGTGGTGAACAACTCTTATCTAGGGTTGATTCGACAGGCTCAACGTGGATTCAACATGGACTACTGTGTTCAACTCTCGTTCGAGAACATCAACAGTCCGGAGGTTCACGGCTACGGTGTCGACCATCTCAAGGTGGCCGAAGGCCTGGGCTGCAAGGCCTTGCGGGTCGTCGAACCGGACGACATTCTCCCTGCTTTGGAGCAGGCGAAGAAGCTGATGGTCGAACACCAGGTCCCGATCGTCGTCGAGGTCATCCTGGAACGCGTCACCAACGTCTCGATGGGCCTCGAGATCGACAACATCATCGAGTTCGAGGACCTGGCCGTCGACCCGTCGGACGCGCCGACCGCCCTCGCCTTGCTCGACTGATGGTGCGGGTGCTCATTGCCTCCGACAAATTCAAGGGCAGCCTGACAAGCGCGCAGGTGGCCGCTGCGGTCGAAGCCGGGGTACGGCGAGTGCACCCCGGCGCGACCGTGGTCGCCGTACCGGTGGCTGACGGTGGCGACGGCACCCTGGCCGCCGCCGTGGCGGCCGGGTACACCCTGGTCCCAGTTGTCGCCTCCGGACCCACCGGCCTACCAGTCCACTCCGGCTACGCCCGCCGCGGCGACACCGCGGTCGTGGAGCTCGCAGATGTCTGCGGCCTCGTCCGCCTACCCGACGGCTTCGCCCCACTAACCGCCTCCTCCTTCGGCTGCGGCGAACTAATGGCCGCAGCCCTAGAAGCCGGCTGCACCCAACTAATCCTCGGCATAGGCGGCAGCGCCTCCACCGACGGCGGAATCGGCATGCTCCAAGCCCTCTCAGCCCCCGCCACCGCACAGCCCCGCGCCTTGGCCACCGCACCGCCCCCCGCCTCCGCCACTGCACCGCCCCCCACCTCCGTCACCGCACCGCCCCGCGCCTCCGCCACTGCACCGGCCCTCGCCTCCGTCACCGCACCGCCCTCCGCCTCCGCACCGCCCTCCGCCATCTCACCTGGTTGGACGCTCGACCTCGCCGCCCTGCGGGCCCGCCTCGACGGCGTGCAGGTCGTGGTGGCGTGCGACGTGGACAACCCGCTCACCGGACCACGGGGCGCGGCGTCCGTCTACGGTCCGCAGAAGGGCGCGTCCCCAGCAGAGGTCGCCATCCTGGACGCCAGACTCACCGACTGGGCCGACCACGTCGCCGCAGCCACCGGTCGCGACCTCCGCGACGAGCCAGGCGCGGGAGCGGCCGGCGGCGTCGGCTTCGCCGCACTGGCCCTACTGAACGCCGAACTGCGCCCAGGCATCGACCTCATGCTGGAGCTGGTCGGATTCCGCAACCAGCTCACCGGTGCAGACCTGGTCATCACCGGTGAAGGCGCCCTCGACGAACAGACCCTGCACGGCAAGGCGGTCGCCGGCGTCGCGGCAGCCTCCGACGTACCGGTCGTAGCGGTCTGCGGCGTCAACAGACTGCGCCCCGACCAACTGACCACGATCGGCGTACAAGCGGCGTACGCATTGACCGATGTTGAGCCGGATGTTGCGCGTTGCATCGCGGAACCGATTCCGCTGCTGGAGAAACTTGCCGGGCGGATCGCGAGCGAGCACCTTACGATGGCGAAAACCGGGGAGGGCAGCGCATGACTGGACTGGATCTGGTGATCCGGGCTCGACGAGTAGTACGCGCCACCGGCGAGCAGGCTGGTTCGATCGGCATCACCGACGGCCGGATCGTTGCCATCGCGCCGTACGACGCGGAGCTGGTAGCCGCCGCCGAGGTTCGGCTCGCAGACGACGAGGTGCTGTTGCCGGGTCTCGTCGATTCACATGTTCACGTGAACGATCCGGGCCGGACGGCGTGGGAGGGGTTCACTTCCGCGACCCGAGCCGCGGCCGCCGGTGGCGTCACCACGATCATCGACATGCCGCTGAACAGCCTGCCGCCGACCTGCGACGTACCGGCGCTGGCGTTGAAGCGGGAGACTGCAGCACCACAGGCGTTCGTCGACACCGGCTTCTGGGGCGGTGCGATCCCAGGCAATCTGGCGGAGCTCCAGCCGCTGCACGAGGCTGGTGTCTTCGGGTTCAAGTGCTTCCTGCTGCATTCGGGGGTCGACGAGTTCCCGCCGCTCGACTCGGCCCAGCTGGAACAGGCGATGGTCGAGCTCAGTTCGTTCGACGGTCTGCTGATCGTGCACGCGGAAGATGCCCACAGCATCGACCACGCCCCGCCGCCGCGCGGCGCGTCGTACGAGGACTTCCTGAACTCACGCCCGCGCGCGGCCGAGAACCAAGCCGTTGCCCAGGTCATCGATCTCGCCAAGCAGACCGGCTGCCGCGTCCACATCCTGCACGTCTCCAGCGCTGAGGTCCTGCCGCTGATCGCGGCCGCGAAGGCCGACGGCGTCCGGATCACCGCGGAGACCTGCCCGCACTACCTGACCTTCGCCGCCGAAGAGATTCCCGACGGCGCCACGCAGTACAAGTGCTGCCCGCCGATCCGCGAGGCGTCGAACCGCGACCAACTGTGGGCCGGGCTGCGCGCCAGCACCATCGATCTCGTCGTCTCCGACCACTCGCCGTCGACGATCGACCTCAAGCACCTGGACACCGGCGATTTCGGTACGGCGTGGGGCGGTATCGCATCCCTCCAAGTCGGCCTCCCGGCGGTCTGGACCGAGGCCCGCCGCCGCGGATTCACCCTCGCCGACGTCGTCGGCTGGATGTCGACCGCACCCGCCGTCCAGACCGGTCTGACCGCGAAAGGCCGGATCGAGGTCGGCGCCGACGCCGACCTCTGCGTCCTCGCCCCCGACCAGACCTTCGTCGTCCACGCTGACGAACTCCACCACAAGAACGCCATCACGCCGTACGACGGCCGCACCCTGTACGGCGTCGTCCGCGGCACCTGGCTTCGCGGCGTACCGATCGCCTCCGATCCGTCCGGCCGCCTGCTGACCCGAGGAGAACCCCGATGAACTACTACGCCCCCAAGGGCGGCCTGCCCGGCCAGACCGACCTCACCACGGACCGGGCAGTCTTCACCGAGGCCTACGCGGTCCTGCCCCGCGGCACCATGCGCGACATCGTCACCAGCCGCCTCCCGTTCTGGGACAACACCCGCCTCTGGGTCATCGCCCGCCCCCTCTCCGGCTTCGCCGAGACCTTCTCGCAGTACATCGTCGAAGTAGCCCCCGGCGGCGGCAGCACCAAACCCGACACCGACCCCGCCGCCGAAGCCGTCATCTTCGTTGTCGACGGCAACATTACGTTGACAGTCTCCGGTGTCGAACATGCTTTGTCGCCAGGCGGTTACGCCTACCTACCGCCAGGCGGCGACTGGACGATCCGCAACACGACCGACGCCACCTGCACCTTCCACCTGATCCGCAAGGCCTACGAGCAGATCGAAGGCATCGACGTACCAACTCCTTTTGTCACCAACGAGACCGACGTCGAAGGCATCCCCATGCCCGGCACCGACGGCGCCTGGCAAACCCAACGCTTCGTAGACCCCGACGACCTCCGCCACGACATGCACGTCAACATCGTCACCTTCCAACCCGGCGGCGCCATCCCGTTCCCCGAAACCCACGTCATGGAACACGGCCTCTACATCCTCGAAGGCAAAGCCGTCTACTTGTTGAACAAGGATTGGGTAGAAGTCCAAGCCGGCGACTTCCTCTGGCTCCGCTCCTTCTGCCCCCAAGCCTGCTACGCCGGCGGACCCACCCCCTTCCGCTACCTCCTCTACAAAGACGTAAACCGCCACCCCAAACTCACCCTGTAAGAGGGGGAAGGGAAGAAAGGGAAGGACCTTCCCCGCGTGCTACGCAGTCACTCCTTCGTCGCGCCTGCTACGCGCGCACCCGCCCACCCTTAGCTCCCTCCGGGCTACCGCCCGGTCTTGCGGGCTACCGCCCGCGCCAACCACCCGTGGCCGGCGTCATCCGGCGATTGCCGCCGTCACACCAACCGACGCCTGCCACCCACAGGAGGCACAGATCTCCTCATGAGGATCGTGAGCGAGAGGCGGCCTTGTCAATGACCGGTCCGACAGACACATTTGAGTCGAACTTGAAGGCTGGGTCAGGTGTGCCAGCCGGGTAAGCACGGAGAGCCGGGCGTGCGTCTCGATCCTCGTTCCAGCCCGCGATCTCGTCGCTGAGCTCCTGTGCGAGGTTGAGCCCACAAGTGCCGCGGCCGATAACGCCCAGCTCATGGATGCCGTCACCGACCCGCCGAATCGCGAGATAGGCCGCCAGCTTCCGCCCTGTCCCTTCGTATGTACCCGGCCGGCGCAGCACCAACCGGGCGTTCGCCAAGCCGCTACAGGGCGAGCACTAGAAGCCTGTCTGCTCGCTCCGGCGCGATGCCAGGTTCGGCGGTGCGTTGGTGGTCGCCGGCGCGGCCATTGACCTGCATCAACGCCGAGGTGGCCGAGCGGTCTCGCGAAGTACTGCACGTACCGGATCTGTCCGCCGTCGCAGTACGGTCACCGACCAAGGTGTGGAAGGCATCGCGGGTCTCAGGGGCGGAGAGTAGAGCGCCGTCCCACCGTACCGCGTGTGAGCAGAACCTCGTGAGTGTTGCGACGAGCGGGACGCAAGTCAGTCAGGCCTTCGAGGCACCGTCCCGTGCGGCGGATCGTGGTTGGCGTCGCGGTCCTTGCGAGCGTGCGGAGCCAGCTCTAAGCTCTGACCTGGGGTTCTTCGGGGGAGGGAGGGACCATTGCGCTGGCGGTACGACAGCGATCGCCCGAGAAGCGAGATGCGCTAACTGGCATACGAGAACTTGCGCTCTGTGTCAATCGCGTGTCGGTTCCGGGGGGCCTCGTCCGACGTCGCGAGGCGACGCCTCAATGCAGGCCGCGAGCGGAGCCGTCAGGGGGCGGGGCGCGACGATTCCGGATAAGTTTGGCTGCTGCCTGTTCCAGGTAGCTGATCACGAACTCCAATGGACTGGACGTACTGGTGACTTTGACGGGATCTGCTTTGGATGACGCAACTCGTGATGAGGGACCTTCTCGGGACGCCATGACCGAGTCTCAGGTGCATCATCTTGACGAGGGCTACCTCGTCGATTTCCTCACCGACAAGCCCATCAAGGACACGCCGAAGGAGCAGGTCAGACAGCGAATTGTGCGCGTCCTCTTTCATGAGTACCAGTTCGCTCCGGAGGACATGCAGCTCGACTTCGCGGTGAAGGTGCAGTCGGAGAAAGGGCGGCGGGCCAAGAAGGTCGACATTGCGATCTTCGCCCCTGGCAGCGAACATACCGAGGCCAACCTTCGTCGTGTCGTGGTCTGCAATAAGGAGCCCAAGCGCGGCAAGAGCGTGGTCAAGCTGCGTACGTACGAGCAGATGAAGTCGGAGATGTCCGAGCTCCAAGACCTTCTGGGGGCCGAGGACTGCCCCGAGCGCAGCTGGGGCTTGTGGACCGACAACGTCGACTTCTTCTTCGTTGAGAAGGAGACCACCCGCTGGGGCGCCGACTTTCACGAGCGCGCCGACTGGCCGATGGCCGACGGTTCGGTCGGCAGCGGCCAGGTCGTGTCGGCTCAGCAGTTGCGCCGCGCCGAGCCGGAGATGCTCAAGATCACCTTCCGGCGCTGCCACAACTACGTCCACGGCAACGAAGGCATGCCTAAGGACGCCGCCTTCTGGCAGTTCCTCTACCTGCTCTTCGCGAAGATGTACGACGAGCGTGCCGTCCGCACGGGCAGCCCGCGTCGCTTCTACACCTCTATGTCCGAGCCATACAGCGACGACGGCCGTACCGCGATCCGGAAGCGAATCGTCGACCTCTTCGAGGACGTGAAAAAGCAGTACGCCGCATCGGGGCTCTTCAAGCTCAGCGATGAGATCATCCTCTCGGACCGCGCGCTGGCTTTCATCGTCTCCGAGCTTGCTCCCTACGACCTCGGCCTGACCGACATCGACGCCAAGGGGCTCGCCTACCAGGAACTGGTCGGCACCAACCTGCGCGGCGATAGGGGGCAATACTTCACTCCGCGCGGCGCGGTGAAGCTGATGATTGACATCCTTGACCCACAGGAGGACGAGACGGTCCTCGACCCCACCTGCGGTACCGGTGGGTTCCTCCATGCCACGCTGACGCATCTGCATCACAGGATGCAGGACGAGGACGGCACACGCGGCCTGCCGGACAGCCCGGAGCAGGCCGAGCGCTACCGCGATCGGCTCCGCAGGTACGCCGACGAGCACCTCTTTGGCGCAGACTTCGACCAGTTCCTCGTGCGCGCCACTTCCATGAACATCATGACCCTCGCCGACACCCCCGGCAACGTATTCCACATGGACTCCCTCTCCTTCCCGAAAGGACACCTCAGCGGCGTCGAGAAGGCTGCCAAGCGAGTGCCCCTCGCCAAGGACGGTCGCACTGGGGTCGTCGACGTATTGCTCACCAACCCGCCTTTCGGTGCGGACATCCCGATCAGCGACGAGTCTGTGCTCGGCGACTTCCGCGAGGGCGTCGCTAAGACCTGGTCGCGCGATAAAGCCTCTGGCGAGCTGATCGCGAGTCCGAACCGGCCGAACTCCATGGCGCCCGAGCAGCTCTTCGTGCAGCGGGCCATCGAGTGGATCAAGCCCGGTGGCCGCCTTGGTATCGTGCTGCCCAACGGCATCCTCTCCAATCCCGGCCCGGCCGACGAGGGCATCCGTCGGTTCATACTGCAAGAGTGCTGGCTACTGGCCAGCGTCGAGTTGCCGGTGGAGACCTTCATTGTCGACGCAAACGTCAACATCCTAACCAGCCTGCTCTTCTTGAAGCGCAAGACCTTCGATGAGAAGGCCGCTGAGAAGCTTAACGGCGCCGTTTCCTATCCGGTTTTTATGGCGGTTGCGGAGAAGGTCGGCTTCGACCGGCGTGGCAACGACCTCTACAGGCGTTCCCCCAACGGCGATCTCATCATGGAGACCTACGAGGAAAGCGAGTACCTGACCATTGGCGGCGAGAAGCGGACCCGCAGGGTGACGCGTAGCCGCCCAGTCAGGGACAATGACCTGCCGGTGATCGCCGAGCGCTACCGGGAGTTCCGTGAGCGGCACCCTGTCCCGGGAATCAATCTCCGTGATGCCCGGGGAGCGGGCGCGTGAAGGTCTCCGACATCGACAGCCCTGTCCGTGCAGACTGGTTCTTCGACCAGGGCTTGAGGCTCGACGCCACTCCCTACCTGTCGGGTGCGATCGAAGCTCGCAAACGACTTGAATCTCTGCCCAACACTGTTCGTCTCGACCGGATCACGACAGACATCCACCATGCTGGACGATTCAGCCGCAAGTGGGTGAACGACCCGGAGCACGGTGTCCCATTCTTCTCCAGTACGGACATTCTGGAAGCCGACTATTCGTATCTGCCATACATTGCCAAGAGTGCTGCGGCACAGGCGCCGGAGCTGCTGATCGAGCCTCGATGGACGCTGATCACCCGCTCCGGGACAGTGGGTCGCGTCGCCTATGCCCGCCAGGATGTGGCGGGGTTTGCATGCAGCGAGCACGTGATGCGGGTGATTCCGAATGAGTCGGAGGTCCTGCCTGGCTACCTGAACACCTTCCTACGCAGCCGGTTCGGTGTCCCAATGATCCTGGCATCGGCATACGGCGCCATCGTCCAACACATCGAACCGCACCACCTGGTTGACCTACCGGTGCCGCGGTTCGACTCCGACCTGGAGATTCGAATCCACGAGCTCGTCGAGGCGAGTGCTCACCTTCGCGCGGCGTTCCAGTCCGGGCTGGAGAGGGCTACCGAAGACTTCTTTCGCAGCGTCGGTTTGCCAGATTTGATCGATTATCGCTGGCATGACGCTGATCGAGAGCATGGATTCGAGGTCACCAACTTCGGTCCCGAGTCGATTCGGGCGCTCAACTTCTCACCCCGTGCCCGTCGAATCGTTGAGAGGCTTGCGGCAGTCGAGCATCGGCAGCTGGGAGAGATTTGCGAAGGGGGTTTGCTCGGGTCTGGTGTCCGCTTCAAGCGGATCGACGCTGATCAGCAGCATGGCGTGCAGCTGATCGGGCAGCGACAGGGATTCTGGATGCGACCGGAGGGCCGCTGGATCAGTGCACTTGCCGCGCCGCCGGATATCTTCGCGCCAGAAGAAACGATTCTGATCGCCTCTCAGGGGACACTTGGGGAGAATGAGGTCTTCTGCCGTGCGCTGATGGTGTACGGCGCATGGAAGGAACACGCCTACACGCAGCACTTCTTGCGGGTCATCAGCGGCGATGATGACGTGAGCGGCGCCTACCTATACGCATTCTTCCGCTCCGAAGTGGCGTTCCGACTTCTCCGGTCCATGAGCGTTGGCGGGAAGCAGCAGGACATTCATGCCCACCTGCGTCGCAAGATTCCGATCCCGATGGCGGCGGTGGCTGATCGAGAGCGGATCTCCGAGACGGTTCGTCAGGCGTACCGGGACCGTGACCAAGCGGACCTCCTGGAGGACGAAGCGTTGGCGTTGCTGACGGCGGCGATCGAGGGGGCCGAGGGCTGATGGCGAAGATCGTTCAGATCGGGCAGCCCGTGAACGACGCGGAGCGGCGAGTCATCGCGCATCTGCGTGACCACGGGCCGGAAGATTGGACGGTCCTGCATTCCCTGGAAATCCCGGACTCCCGCGGCCGGCTCTTCGAGGTCGACCTGGTGGTCGTCACACCGCACATGGTTTACGTGATCGACGTAAAGGGCACGTTCGGTCGGATCGATGTACAAGGGTCGCGATGGATGCCGGCCGGGCGTTCGCCGTTTCATACCCCGCTGCCCAAGTTGCGAGAGAACGCCAAGCGGCTCAAGACCCTTCTTGAGGACGCCCACCGGGAGCTCTCGCGGGTCTACGTGGATGCGGTCGTCGCGTTGCCAGCGGGCGACGCGCGGCTGGTCGATCACAACACGCCGCAGCGTGACGCTGCCTCTACGGTGAACCTGCAGCACCTGGTGGCGCTGCTCTCCGACCTCTCCCGGGTGCCGACTGGGTCGTCCGCAGTCGACGCTGACATCGCGCGTCACCATGAGACGATCGTCGAGCAGATAAGGGCGATCGGACAGGCGCCGACCGGGCCGCTGCAGTTCGGCAACTGGCTGGTGCTCGACACGCTCAGCGAGACGATCCACGCCGCTGGGATCGATGTGGTCGGGGAATACCGGGCGAAGAACGCCAACGCGGTGCAGGGATCGGGCACGGTGCGACTCGTGGTGCGCCAGGCCGACCCATATTCGCCCTCCGCCGAGCGGGAAAGGAAGCAAAGGCAGATCGGGGTCGCCTACGAGGCGCTCGGCAAGCTTTCCCCGCACCCATCGATCGTCGGAGTGCGGGATTTCTTTCCGGATCCGGAGGACCGGGGATTCGTCACGGTCTACGACGACATCCCGGGCCATGCACTGCGGCTGCACCTGGGGGAGAAGCCGGTTGAGCCCCTCACCCGCGACCGGAAGCTGCTGATCCTGCGGCAGGTACTCGCCGGCCTGGCACACGCGCAGTCGCGCCGGATCGTCCACCGGGCACTGAGTCCCGCTACGATCCTGCTCACGCAGGACGGCCGGGCGATGATCACCGGCTTCGACTATGCAAAGACCGCCCAGATGCGGGCCCACACGGTTGCCCTCGATGCGCACGCAGCGGCCGATCAGGCCTATCTGGCTCCAGAGGCAATCGCGGATCCGACGAAGATGACCGACAAGGCCGACATCTACGCCCTCGGCGTGATCGGGTTCGAGATGCTCACTGGGCATCTGCCGTTCAACTCGGTCACATCTCAGGTGAAGGCCAACGGCAGGCTACCGGAGAAAGACCTGGAGCAGGCCGATGTTCCGGCGCCGCTGCGGCACTGGCTCTCGCTCTTGAGCGCGGCCAAGCCGGAGGACCGTCCCGATGCTCGGGAGGCGATCCGGCGCTTCGAGCTGGCGATCGGTGAGGTGCAGCGGCCGAAGCGCCGTGTGACCGGTGGCGATGGCGGGCAGCCGCCGAGGCCACCCGAGCAGGCTGAGGGCGGCGAGGACGACAAGCGGAGGGATCCGTCGTTCTGGAAGAACCTCCCGCGCGACTTCGCGCTGGGGACCAAGTACATCGTGCAGCATCGGCTAGGGAAGCCGGGCGCGAGCGGTGTGGCGTACAAGGTCTTCGACACTATGCGCAACGTCGACAGGGTGATCAAACTGATCCTGCGCGACGAGGAGGACAGCAAGGAGCGAGCCCGTCGTGAAGGGATGGTGCTCACCCGGCTTCAGGACGCGACCCCACATCCGAACGTCGTGCGGATGCTCGACGTGGACGTGTTGCCCAAGCCGTACCCCTACCCGTTCCTTGTCTTCGAGTTCGTTACCGGCGAGGACCTGGGCGAGGTAATTAGGAGCCGTACTCTGACCCCGAGCGACGTGCTGAGGATCGGGCTCGACGTCGTTGAAGGACTGAAGTACCTCCACAGCCTCGACGTGTGGCACTGCGACATCAAGCCGGGCAACCTGCTGTGGGCCGAGGGAGGAGTGAAGATCCTCGACTTCGGGATCGCCAAGACCCCCGAGTCCACCCAAGGGCACACCGCCAGCACACCTCGCTACACGCCGCCGGATCTCGACCAGGTCCCGGCGAGCGCCGCGGGTTATGTCGATCGGGACCTTTACGCGCTAGGGATCACGCTGTACGAGGCCCTGACGGGCGCCTATCCATGGGATGGGGCGAGCACACCGCCACCAGCGGTCGCGGCAGAAGACCCTCGCGACCGTTTCGCCTTGCCCGGCGTTCCGGTCAAGCTGGTCGAGACGATCCTTACGGCGATCTCGCCAGAGCGGGGCAGCCGGTTCACCAGCGCCGAGGAGCTTCACTCTGTGCTGCAGATGGTCGCCCTACCATCGAAGTCGGCGAGCTTGTCGCCGCCCGTCGTTCCGGTGACGCTCGACGGCGGTGGTGGGGCCACCAGTGATCACAACCCGTTCGTCTCTTACCTGCAGACCCTCTACAGCCAGAGCCGGCGCAGCAACCGCGGTACCCGCGGCATGGACGCTCCCGACGTACGTGTCTACGTGCCCACCGCCCTTGACCTTGCCCTGACCCCGAGTGTCCTGGCCGGAACACACTCGCTGGTGGTAGTGACCGGCAACGCCGGTGACGGCAAGACGGCCTTCCTGGAGAACCTCGCCGCCACCGCGCGAGAGCAGGGTGCGGTGTTTATCTCGAAGCGGGCCAACGGTGCCGACTTCGAGCTGAACGGACGCCGGTTCCACACGAACTACGACGGCAGTCAAGACGAGGACGGTGTCGTCAGCGACGAAGTGCTCACCGAGTTCTTCCGTCCTTTCGCCGGCGATGACCAGGTCGGTACGTTGGCCGGTGAAGTCCGCCTGATCGCGGTCAACGAGGGGCGCCTCGTCGACTTCCTCAGCCACCGCATCGAGGAATTCGCCGCCCTGACCAAGATCGTCGAGGTCGGCCTGCGTGGTGAGGACGACGAACCCGGGCCTGTCGCGGTGGTGAACCTCAACCTGCGTGACGTCACCGTCCGTCCGGCCGGTGCGGTCGACGGGGAGGGGTCGGCGGGGTCGATCTTGGAGCGGATGCTTGACTCGATGGTGCGGGCGGAGGTCTGGGGGGCGTGTGAGGGGTGCGCGCTCTTCGACGGTTGTTATGCCCGGCAGAACGCCGCCACGATCGCTCACCCCGTCGTCGGACAGCAGGTCAAGGAGCGGATGCGGCGCATTTACGAGGTCGCCCAGCTCCGCGGCCGGCTGCACATCACCTTGCGTGACCTGCGCTCGGCGCTCGCGTACACGCTGACCTCGGGGCGGGACTGCGCTGAGATCCATAAGCTTTATGCCACCTCCGAGTCGGCGACGATTCTGGCGAGCCACTACTTCAACGCCTATCGCGGCGGCCCCTCGATTATCGAGCGCGACCGGCTACTCATCCAGCTTCACGGGGTTGATGTCGCTCGCCCACCGCAGCCGGTGTTTGACCGGCGGCTGGCCGGCGAGGGGCTGCTGGAGCATTACCTGATCAATGCTGCCGACCGTGCGACTCCGGAGCGGGTGCTGCTCCGCGAGCTGCATGCGGCAGTGTCCTCCGCTGATGCGAGCCCGGACGAGGTCGTCGGCTTCGTCGCGGCGGCCAGGCGGCTGTCGTACTTCGAAATGCGGGACTCTGGCGAGGCGGTCAAGATGCTGCCGTATGCCTCTGTTCAGCACTTTCTGCAGCTGCTCGATGGGCAGCGGCCGGTCCCGACCGATCTTTTCCTCACCGCTCTCAACCGCAGCGAGGGGATCGTCTCGCCCGAGCTAGCTGACGGCGGCCTTGCCATCCGTGTCCGGGACGTGGTGCGTGGAACCGTCCGCAGCCTGCGGCGCTTCCCTGGAGAGGGTTTTCACGCCAGCCGGGTAGGCACAGACGCGCACCCATACCTGGAGACTCGGCCGACCGCGCTGCGGCTCACCTATACCGACACGTCGCGGGACGGCGTGCCGCCTGCGGAGCTGCGGGTCGGGCTTGACCTTTTTGAGCTGGTCGAGCGGTTCCGCCGCGGTTACCAGGCAAGCATCGACGATGATCAGGGGTATGCCCTGGCACTGACCGTGTTCAAGAATCAGCTCGCTGCCGTGCCGTACCGGGAAGTTCTGCTGACAGTCGATGGGTCCTCGATCCACACCGTTCGCCGCGACGACGACGGCGTTCTCCACTTGATCACACAGGCGGCGCTCGTGCCCGAGACCGAAGAGGCGGAATGGCGCTAGATAGCAAAGATCGCGCCTTTCGATGCGACGCCATCAGTCGGATCGACTACAAAACCCTCACTATGGATCGCGTCCTGACGGCGTTCCTCGCCCGCCTGTGGCACGGGGGAGTGACGAGCCGGATGCGCCGGGCCACCGACCTCGACGTCGATGCCTACGTAGAGCTGCTCGTCGACGATAAGACCGGCAAGTTCGTGGGGTTCGCTGTTAACGAGGACATCAGCCGCCGCTGGGTTGCTACCCATGTGCTGGACCTGGTCAACCGTGGCCGAGCCACCGAGGCCGTGGCCGGCCCACGGCCGCTGCATGGATTCGCCTACCGGCTCCGCAATGCGGCCCGGTCGCGTCCCTACGGTGCCGACGAGCAGCTGTACGAGCTCGTCGCCATTAATGACGTCGCACTTCAAGGGCTCAAGGAGTTCTTCTTCTCCGACATCGACCCCGCTACCGGCGAGGCCGTCTCTGGCCCGGACATCGACGTGGAGTCTCAGGCGCTGCTCAACATGGTCGAGGCGACCCAGGGCAAGGCACAGGACCGGCCGGGTGACGCCAACCGTCGTGAGCAGAGGCAGATGTGCCGCCAGCCAGCCGAGCTGCTCGGTGAGGACGTCCTGCGGCTCCTGCTACACCGCCAGTTCATGCCCCGCACCGTGCTGGTCGAGCACCTCAAGATCCTGCTCTCCTTCCACCTCGCTCTCTACCACCTGCGGATGTTCAAGCTCGTTCCTGCCGCCGTCCGCGACAGTGCCGTAGATCGCGCGTGCACCACCGGTCACCAGCATGGCGAGAAATGCCGTTATCGGCCGCACATCTTCGTTGACCTCGTTGGCTCCGAGACAGGGTTGCCGGCGGCGTACGCGACCAAGAGCGCCGCGACGTGGTACGGGAGGCTGCCACAGTTCGTCCGCGGAACCTTCGCGGTACTCAAACTCACCGACTTCGCCAAGGACCTTCAGCGGCAGGGCAAGTTTTCCATGCCGCCCGGCAAGGAGGATCTGCCCGCAACCGACGCGATCGGTCTACTCGACGACAAGTACAAAGCCGATCGGGAGATCTTCTTCGACATGCGGGTACGACGCATCCTCGATGACGAGGAGGAGCCGCTCGCCCCGGAGGTGCAGACAATCATCGACCTGGGGCTCTCGCGGTTCGAGACGTACCTAGAGCTGATCATGCACTACCGCGGAGCCTTCCAGCGCAAATACCTGGTTGACTGCCTCGATTCGATGTTCCTCAAGGGCCGTCCAGGGGAGTTGCTGACCCAGCCGCGCGGCAAGTCCAGGGCACGCCGCTTTGTGCTCGACTCCCGGCTCCTTGAGGTATTGCTCCAGGTGTGCCTAGTGCAGCACGACAAGGATGGTCGACCGCGGACTCGTCCGATGCGGGTCGACGAGGTCCTCGATACACTTCGGACCCGATACGGGATCTATATAGATACCCTCCCGATCGAGGACGGCTTCCACGGACCTGACCTGCCCGACCAAACTGCGTTGCGTGCCAACACTGCCGCTTTCGTGGACCGACTCCGGGAGATCGGCTACTACCGCGACCTCTCCGACGCCTACCTGACCCAAACCGTGACCCCGCGCTTCACCATCGGCGCCAACCCGGAGAGGACCCCGCGTTGACGGTGCCCGCGGTCGGACTGACGGAACCCACTGCCGCCGATGTGCGCAGCGCACTGGAGGAAGTGCTCGTTCCGCACTTGCTCGGTCTGTTGTCGGCCCGTCAGCCTGGGCACTGCATGCGCGTTACCGAGCTCGACGGCGGCCTCAGCTCACGGCTGGTCACCCGCTTGCGCACTGCCACCATGCCGGGCACCGTTGTGTGCCTGCTGGCCGCCGACGAGGAGGTCGCCAACGGCGATGACACGCTCGTGACCAGCACTCAGCTCGTCGAGCTGCGCAACCGGCCTGTTAACGAGTCGTCCGGGCCGCTCCTGGTCTTCGTGCCGCCCGGGTTGCGGGCGAGCGCTGAGGACTCCTTCGGCGTCGCGACATTCGAGGAGATCGAGGTTGGTAACGCTTACACGATGCTGCGCGAGGAGCTGATGGGTCGGATCCCAGCCGCACTGCGGGACAAGCTTGGGAAGCTTGCCACCATATTGGGCGGCAAGAAGGACGGCCGCTCCACCGACCAGGCCTGGGTACGCTACCTGCTCACCGTTGCCGCGAACGACTACGAGGTCGATGCGGCCGGAGCCGCGGTCTACTGCTTCGGGCTTGTCCCTGACCTTGCCCTTTTCACGTCGGGTGACGAGGTGCCCGAGCGTGTCGGGCGCAATCGTGTTCATGTCGACGATCTCAGCCGTGGTGAGATCGACGAACGTCAGCGCGTGCTTTCCCTAGGGTTGCCCGACCTCTCCTTCACCGCCAGCCTTGCTCGGTTCGCAGGGAAGGTCGGGCTCGAGGATCGCAACGTATGGACCCGACGAATTATCATCGACCGGGACAGCCGGGGACTCACCTTTGACAAGTGGCCGGCGCCAAGCGAGCGGGAGATCGCGCTCAAGGTCGACGTCCACACGATCGCCCTGCCCGTCGTCGGCGACGACCCCGGGCACCTCAAGCGGTACCCCACCCTGGAACGCCTCGCCGGCCAGCCATATCTCATCGCCGGCCCGAGCGGGGCAAAGGATGTCGCGGTTGCTTTCACCGTCGACCCCGCACTCACGCCGACGGATGGACTTCTGAAGCTGCGGGTCGAGCTGGTCTCCGAGGACGGCACACCGACTGGCAAGGCCATCAATGTCACCGCCGGAGCGCGGCCGAAGAGCGCCTACAAGGGCACCATCCGAAACCTGCGCAAGGCCCAGCTCGACGAGGGCTGGCACCGGCTTATGGTGACCCCCATCGCCGAGACCGATCGTCGGATCGTTGTTGCGACGGGTTCGGGGCAGAGTGAGTTGTTCTACGTCGTCAACGCCGACGACGATGAGGAGCCGCCAGAAACGCGTGCCCAGCGCCACGAGAGCCTCACGCATGCGATCGAGCGGCTCTCCTTCGGCCGGCTCGTCGACGGCCGCCCCGAACGCGAGCTCACCCCTGGGGAGGCCTCGTGGGTCATCGGGTCCCGCTCCTCGTCGTACGCCAGCGCCAACATCCACGTCCCTGGCGGCGGCAGCGTCGAGATCAGGCTGTCGCGGCTGCTGACCCAGATCGAGCGCGACACCCTAATCAGCCCTCGCGAGTTGGGGATCTGGCAGCTCGCGCTCGGTCAGGAGGGGGCCCCATCTGCGCCGGTCCGCGACGAGACCCCGTGGGTCGATGCGCTCGGGCCCGCGGCCGAAGGCGCGTTCGGCGAGTTCATCGACGTCCGGGACGCCCTTTTCGCCGCCATCGCGAAAGTTGACGGACGCGACGAGAGCGAACCGATCGGCGTTGTTGAGACCGTCTACGTCCCAGCCCTGAGTGCCGAGATGACCGCCTACGCGGCCAGTTTTCAGAAGATGATCGCCGAACAGGCCGCGTATGCGAGCTCAGTCACGGCAAGCGAGCAAGGTGCTGCGCTGCGCGCATTGGCAGGGCTTCAGCAGATCGATGCGGTCGCGGTGCGCTATCTCGATGCCCTCGGCAACTTCCACCGTATCCTGCTAGTCGGCCCGACCCATCCGCTAAGACTGTTGTGGGTCTCAGGCTGGTGCGGTGTCGCGAGCACGTGGCGCAAGGAGCTCGCCGAGCACACCAAGGAGGCCGCCGCCGACGCGGAAGCTAGCTTCTTCGACCGGCTCGACCCGCTCGGTTTCCCCTTCGCGGTGCCCCGCCAGGACAACCACGCCTTGCTCGTCGCTGTCGGCAATCTGACCCCGTTCTGGACCGTGCTCGTCCATCCGCGAACGGACGACGCCGTCGGGCTCCTCAATAGGGTCGGCACCGCGCTCGGCGTGCCTGATGTACCTCGTACGGGCAGCAGCGGTGCCCAAGCCGCCGTGGTTCTCGCCGAGCGCGTCGAGCGGTACGTACGCCAGCATTCCTACGTCCGCACGCTGGTCATCAATGTGATCAACCCCGGCGACGCCGGCCTGATCGTAGAAATGCTCCTCGATCTCCAGCTCCGCGCCGCGACGAAGGAGCTCACCTACGACCTGCGGCTGTGCACGCCTCAAACCGCGATGCCCGGCATAGGCGAACAGCTGGCCGAGCTGACCCGATCCGACAGCCGCTTCAACAGCGACGAGGCCGACGCCTTCAGTGCACGTGGTGGCAGCAGCGTGCCGAAGCTCGCCTACTCCATCCGCTCCATGGAAGAGTTCGAGGAGCGCCCCAGCGAGTTCGAGGCCCACCTAACCATCTTCGTCGATGCCTTCTCCGGCGAGGAGCACGAAACAGGCCCGCTGAACGAGATCGCCCACCCGCCGGCGTACGGACTCGTTCAGCACGCCACCACCGCCTTCGACGTCAACGATGACGGCACCAGCGTCACCTGGCGCAAGACTCCCGTCTTCGCCCGGCCCGGATCGGCCGCGAACTCCCTCGGCGACCTGCTCGCCGAACTCCCCCGGACGCTCGCCCTCGCGTCGGCGTCCGTAGCTACCGACGGTACCGCTTCCGGCCATGTCCCCACCACGACGCTCAACCTCGACGGCCAGCAGCGCTCGTTACTGCACCAAGCCCACGACGTCAGCGATTGGGTGGTCATCATTGACCGTACCCTTGGTCTTGAGTACTTTGACCGCGCCACTGACGCCACGCGCCGCAGCGATTTCGTGATTGACTACATCGCTGGCCGAGTCGGGCTCGGCCGCCAGGTGCTGGTCAGCTCGCGCAAGATCGAGGAGCTCCGCGGGCTGCTGACCGCGGTGGTCAGCGACCACGGCGTCGCGGTCGAGGACCGGCACTTGCGGACCTTCTTCGAACAGCTTCGACTGCTTTCGGGAAGCCTCGCCTTCAAGCTCTCCTCGGCGGCCCGCAACCAGCGCTCCGAGGTCCTCGGCCTCGCGTTGGCGCGGCTCTACCTCGAGGGCCAGCGGGCCCTCGGAGACCAGATCGTCATTCCCCTCGATGCCCACCAGGAGCTGTACGCCGAGGCACGTCGCCGTCCCGCGGTGGAGAGGTCGCTGCGGCGTACCGACCTTGCGTTGATCTCGTTCGACGCGAAGGCGCGGACCATCACCTGTCGACTGGTGGAGGTCAAGGCGTACTCGGCGATCCGCAATGTCACCGACTACGGGGTGCTGCAGCAGTCGATCATCGACCAGGTCGAGACCTCCCGGGCGGTGCTGGCTGCGCAGTTCGATCCGAACATGCACGACCCCGACCGGGTCGACCGCGCCGTGAAGAACGTTGAGTTCGCCGAGCTGTTGCGTTTCTACCTGGAGCGCGCCGAGCGTTACGAGATGGTCGGCCGCTCCGTCAGCACGCACGCTCGCCGTCTCCTGCAGACCCTCGATGACGGCTTTACGCTCTCGTTCGAGCGGATCGGGCTCATCTTCGAGCTCGCGGGGGACGGTAGCGAACCGGAGATCGTCGACGGGGTCGAGTTCCACCACATCGGCCGCGATGAGATCGACGAACTACTCGACGCGATCCCGACAAACCTCGACCGCCCCGGCGATGGCACCGAGTCGTATGCCACGACGGTTCCAGCCCTCACCCGCACGCGACGGGAAGACGCCGCCTTCCGGGCGGCGCCCCTCGAGGCTATCGATGACGTGGCGCCAGCTGAGGCTGACGAAGTGCAGACGAGTCGTAGTGGGCAGGCTTGGCAGGAGCCTCTCAAAGGGACGCCGACGGCGCCCACTGTACTCACAACAGGTGCTACCGCTGAATCCGTCGCCGCGTCAGTTGCATCCGTTACCAGTGGCGAACAAGCAACGGGTTCGGAGCCAAGAGACGCGGAGAAACCCCAAGATGCAGTGCCGTCGATTCTGGTCGGCACCAATGGGACCTCGCCCCAATGGGCAATGCTCGGCGAGGTTGCTGGCGGGCAGAAGACCGGCCTCGACCTCAACGAGACCCATACCATCAGCCTCTTCGGCGTCCAAGGGGGTGGCAAGAGCTACACCCTGGGATCGCTCATTGAGGGTGCCACTCTGCCTGCCTCAGGAATCAACGAACTGCCCCGCCCGCTTGCGACCATCGTGTTCCATTACAGCCGCACTCAGGACTACGCACCCGAGTTCACGTCGATGATTGAACCCAACGATCAGAACGCGCAGCTAGCGATTTTGCGGAACCGATACGGTGCCGAACCCACGGCCCTGGAAGATGTAGTGCTCCTTACTCCGGTCGCCCAAATGGTGGAACGACGCGCTGAGTTTCCGGGCGTTGACGTACAGCCGCTGCTCTTCGGGTCCGAGGAGCTCCAGGCCGCACACTGGTCATTCCTGCTTGGTGCGGTTGGGAATCAGGCAATGTACATACGTCAGCTCAAGCAGATCTTTCGTGCCAACCGGACGTCGCTGAGCCTCGACACGATCCGGCGCGGCGTCGGCGCCTCGACGATGGCCGACAACATGAAGGACCTCGCCTTCCAGCGCCTCGATTTGGCGGCCGAGTACATCGACGACTCGGTGCGGATCTCTGACTATGTCCGCCCTGGGCGGCTGATCATTGTCGACTTGCGCGACGAGTACATCGAGAAGGACGAGAGCCTGGGGCTCTTCGTTGTCCTCATGCAACTCTTCGCTGAGGCAACCGACACGGATGGCCGATTCAACAAGCTTGTCGTCTTCGACGAGGCTCATAAGTACATCGACAGTCCTGACCTCGTTGATGTGCTCGTCGAATCGGTCCGGGAGATGCGGCATAAAGGTATGAGCATCCTGGTGGCCAGCCAGGACCCGCCATCGGTCCCGACCTCGCTGATTGAGCTCTCTGACGTCGTCATCATGCACAAGATGACGTCGCCCGCTTGGCTGAAGCACATCCAGAAGGCCAACTCCGCCTTGACCGCGCTCCGTCCGGAACAGCTGGCGCGCCTGCAACCAGGTGAAGCCTATGTGTGGGCTGGAAAGGCCTCAGTGTCGGCCATCACACACTCGGCCGTCCGGATGACCTTGCGACCTCGAATCACCAAGCATGGAGGCCAGACCAAGACAGCGACCGGCTGACCTGAACGTCCCAGCTGGTAGGGCAGGGTGAACCACTCGCCCGAGTTGGGAGGGCGACGTTCAGGGTGACATCCCGGCGAGGTCGGTGCCAAAGAGCAGACCGCATGCATTTGGAGTCAAAGCGACGTGACTCGTCAGCGGTTGCGTCACGCAGCGGCAGCGGGCCAGCTCGCGGACGTACGAAGCACGCAGCCAGCAGAGCCAGTATTGGAGAATCATGCGTCTGTCGGTCGACACAATCTGAAGCAGCTGGCATGGAGATTTAACGTACACAGCACACACGATCACCTATTTAGCCGAGCGATCTTCGTCGCCAGGGACTGGGCTGAGAGCTGCGGTGACACCTCGGAGGGCCCACTGTCCGGTCTCAACGTTCTGTGAACGGTCCAAGCGGGCCACCTCAACGACGCTCTCGCATCTGCTGAGCGACCTCGGCACGGCCGGTCCTCAATCGTCGCGGTGATCTGGAACTCACAGGCCAGTCGCGCAGTCACAACAGCGACCGCCCAGAGTCAGCGCCCGACGCCGCCATAGGCGGTTGGAGAAAGAGGTAGTCACTTGGGAAGTCACAGACACCGACAAGCACTATTCCTCCGCTGATCCGTCCGCCGCGAGCCGGCGGAAGCCGAGATAGGTGACGAGAGATTGAGGGAGCGGGATCGATCCGTCTTCTTGCTGGTGTTGCTCGAGCAGGGCGGCCATGGTGCGACCAATTGGAAGGCCGGAACCATTGAGGGTGGCGACCAGTTTTGGTTTGCCGTCGGCGGCTCGGGTGCGGATATTGGTGCGGCGGGCTTGGAAGGTGCCGAAGTTGGAGACTGAGGAGATCTCGCGGTAGGTGTTCTGGCTGGGGAACCAGACCTCGATGTCGTAGGTGAGTTGTGCTGAGAAGCCGGTGTCGCCGGCGGCGAGCATGACGACCCGGTAGGCGAGGTCGAGCTCTTTCAGGCATGCCTCGGCGTGGCTGAGCATGTTCTCGAGTTCGGCGTCGGCTTGCTCGGGTTCGACGATACGGACGATTTCGACCTTCATGAACTGGTGCTGGCGGATCAGTCCGCGAGTGTCGCGGCCGTATGAGCCGGCCTCGGACCGGAAGCACGGCGTGCTTGCCGTCATGGCAATCGGCAGGTCTGCGGCCGGGATGATCTCGTCGGCGTACAGGTTGGTCAGTGGGACTTCCGCTGTGGGGATCAGGAATAGGTCGCGGTCGGCGACGTCGGTCTTGAACAGGTCTGCCTCGAACTTCGGCAACTGTCCGGTGCCGGTCATCGTCTTTCGGCTCACGAGGTAGGGGACCGAGTGCTCCACATAGCCATGGCGGCGGGTGTGCAGGTCGAGGAAGAGGGTGGAGAGCGCCCGTTCGAGTGCTGCCCCCGCTCCGCGAGTCACTGCGAAACGCGGCCCGGACAGTTTGGTGGCCCGGGCGAAGTCGAGAATCCCTGTCGCCTCTCCGAGGTCGACGTGGTCCTTCGGGGCGAATGCGAATGTGGGCGGGGCTCCGACACGTCGGATCTCGGTCGCGAACTCGTCTGAATCACCGTCGGGTGTCCGGTCGTCCGGCAGGTTCGGGATGCTCAGCAGGAGAGTGGTGAGTTCCTCTTGGACATGTTCCTGGTCGACCTCGATCTCTCGGATTTGATCCTTGTGCTTGCGCGCGGTCTCCTTCAGGGCCGAGATGTCTCCGCCTTGTCGTGCCGTCGCCTGAACCTCACTGGCAACCCGCTTCGACTCTGCTCGCAGCTCGTCGATCGAATGGATACCCCGGTTCCGCCGAGACTGCAGGTCCATGAGTATGGACAGGTCCAGGCTGTAGCCCCGACGAGCCAATCGACGGACCGCTTCGGGACCCATCTCGATGAGAGCACGAGCATCATGCATGGCGAGATTCCTTCATTTCCTGCAGTTGATACGAGACGTCGAAGTTAGCAGTCAGGCCAATTTCCGGGCGCGGGATTTATTGGCTGTCCTCGCGCAGCGCGCTGTTGCGTAGCGGGAGGACGCTGATGTCCTCGACTGGCCAGTGGGCGTAGGTCTGGGTGCTGCCGATCTTCTCCCAGCCCCATCGTTGGTACATCGCGTGTGCCTGAGCACCTGGTCGTGAGGTAAGGCTGGCGAATGCTTCTGGCCGGCTAGCTAAGAGAGCGTCGACCAACTGGCGTGAGTGGCCGCGGCCGCGAGCCTCCTTGTGTATGCCGCGAACAAGATTTGAGCTGAGGTGCACGGCACTGGCTGACGGCAGTAGCCAGACCTGGTCGCGCCCAACATCCAGAGCCGAACGATAGGTTCTCGCCATGAGCGACTACCGGGCACCGTGCCCCCGGCGACTGCTGTTTCTTGGCGGCTCCTGGTTCGTTGGCAGCGCCTTGATCACGGCCGCAACGGAAGCCGGCCACGACGTCACGGTCTTCAACCGCGGTCGGGCTGCGAATGCCTACCCGACGGGCGTGAAGCACGTCCGGGGCAACTGGGAATCAGAGGAGGACGTCGCGCGTCTAGCTTCGCTCGGGCCATGGGATGCGGTGATCGACGTTGCAGGCGTTATCCCCAGCCTGGTGCAACGCTGTGCGTATGCCCTGGCACCAGTGGCCGACCGATACGTGTTCATGTCGACTATCTCGGCCTATCGGGACTGGCCATATGAGGCGGTCGACGAGAGCTCGCCGCTCTGGGACGGTGACCCCGACTGGGATCCAGGCACTCGCACATGGGATCCAGACGCCTACGGACCACTCAAAGTGGGCTGCGAGCTGGCTGTGTCCCGAGCGTTCGGTGCAGACCGGGTGTTGGTCCTTCGGCCTCATGTCGTTCTGGGGCCGCGGGAGTACGTCGGTCGGCTGCCTTGGTGGCTCGCCCGAGTCGACCAAGGCGGGCGGCTGGTTGTGCCAGCGCCGGACCGCAGTATTCAACCGGTCGATGTCCGCGACCTGGCGGCATTCGCTCTCAACCGAGCCGAAGCCCTTGATATTGGCGTCTACAACGTGGCCGCTCCACCAGGACGAGACAGCTTCAGCGGGCTTCTCGACGTCTGTCGTGAGGTGACGGGCGGGGATGTGGACCCGGTCTGGGTCGAAGAGGAGTGGCTCATCGATCAGGGCATCACGCAGTGGACAGAGCTGCCGCTATGGCGAGCACTGCCGACCGCCTGGTCGATGGCGACCGATCGCGCTGAAGCGGTTGGACTTCGTTGCCGACCACTCAGACAGACCGTCGCAGACACCTGGGCTTGGATGCAGGCTGGTGGGCGTTCGGTCGAGCATGAGCGCACCGCGGAACACGGCCTCACCACAGAGCGGGAAGCCGAGCTATTGGCTGCATGGGACCGGCTTCAGCAGCCCTGATCGGCCGCCAACGTCTTGGCAAAGGCCCGATTGGTCTCGCGCCGCCCCTCGACGTACGACGGAATCGCCTCGTACCCGCTCGACGTGTACAGCCCGATCGCCGCGATGTTGAGTGCGCCCGTTTCGAGCACCATCTGCGTGGCGCCGCGGGCC
The DNA here is from genome assembly GCF_039529655.1 of Kribbella yunnanensis. Classification (NCBI taxonomy): domain Bacteria; kingdom Bacillati; phylum Actinomycetota; class Actinomycetes; order Propionibacteriales; family Kribbellaceae; genus Kribbella; species Kribbella yunnanensis. The sequence goes on from NZ_BAAANF010000017.1 coordinate 96,296, forward strand.
GCGGCCTCGTGTTCGAGCTTGCTCAGGATCTGGTACCCGAGCCTCTGGCCACGCGCTGAGGGGTCGACGTACATCTTGCGGATCTCGGCGGTCTGCGTCGCTGCGTCATACGTTCGGTAGCCGCCACAACCGACCGGCTTGCCCGCAGAGGTGTAGGCCACAAGCAGCATGCCAAACGGCACAACGTAGTCGCTGGCAACTTCAGACTCCGGCGGATCGGCGAAGCCGTAGGTATCCAGTTGCTCGGCGTAGAGCGCTTGGACCAGTCGCTGTGCGTCTGGATTCTCGTACGGGCGGACAACGAGCCGGATCATTGACAGGACATTAGTCGCGCGATGCGAGCCGTCCTTACCCGAGGCCCAGGTCGTGGTCACCGCCCCTCCAGCACGGCATCAAGCTCTGGCAGGAAGTCAGCCACAACGGTCGCCCTCCGGCGCTGCGCCAGGCTCTTCCGCAGCTCCCGCAGCGTGGCCATGCAACGCCCTGACTGCACCTCAGGCGCACGAGCCAGCGCGACGCGCACCGTGGCAACCGTCCCATCGAGATCACGGCGCAGCATGTACGCCCGCGCCAATTGGCAGCCGTGGAGCAGCGCCGAACGCTGGTACGCCGGATCGTCGCCAATGCTGGAGAGCGGCGTCAGTAGTTCGATTGCCTGCTTCAAGAGCGGTTGCTGATAGAGGTCGGTGCGTTCGGCAATGGTCAAAAGCCCGTATCCCGCCTCCGCCGATAACTGATCTGGGCTCAGGTAGTACAGGTACGACGACAACTCGTCGCGTGCCGCGGACGCCAGCAGTTCCTGTGATCGGTCAGCTGCGATCCGAAACGCGCCGAGATCACCCACGCTGGCATAGGCAGTTGCAGCCCGGCCGGTGGTGCGGGCCTGCAGCAATTGGCTCGAGGTCTGCACGGTGTTGGCAGCGTCGATGATGCGGAGCGCATCAGACCCCGATCCGGTGTACGAGGCGACGTAGGCCAACATGCCGATGTTGTTGACCATCCGGCCGTCGTCGCCAGCCGCCCGAGCAAGGCGGATGGCCAGTAAGAGGTACCGCTGAGCGATGGCCGTCCCACCAGCGTCGAACTGCATCCAGCCTGCCAGCTGCGCCAGGTCTGCGACGATCATGAGGAGGTCGCGGCCAACCTCCGGCTCGTAGCTGGCACTGCGCACTAGATCGAGAACGCCGGCCAGTTCGTGCGTGACGTACCTCAGACTGAGGGCTCCACCGCCTTGCCGATCGTCGAGATGTCGAAGTGCCTTGACGTGCGACGCAATGAGCTCAGTCTGCGGCTGCCGGACTCGGTCTCGGCTGGTCTGGGCAGGGATAGAGGTGACGGTGGTCTGGATGCCCTCCAGAACCGCGGCTATGAGGTCCGGTCCACCGGTTGGCAGCGGTCGAGAACCGTTGGTGAGCTGTTCAAGCGAGCGGACGACGTCGTCCAAGCTGCTAGTCGTTGCGAGTTCGGCGACCCTGGTAGTCGTCCGTCGAGCCCGAGCGTGTCCCGGCCATAGCTGCTCGGCAGAGACATACACGCCGAGTTCATCGGTGAGGACCGTGGCAACGACTTCGGGGATTGAGCCGTGCGGGCAGTAGTTGACGCGTACCCAGGGGTACGCCGCCGTGATGTCCACTCGCTCAGAGGCGCGCCCCCGACGGCTGAGCCAGGTGTTAACCGCACGAGCCAGGTCTCGCGGCCCCCATCCGAGGGCTTGCAGGACTTCGGGTAGGGATCCTGGGCGCGATTCGTCGCCGTTACCCGGTGTCCCCCGTCCACTACTCATCTTGACAATTTACGCCCGAGATCGGGCGGCAGAACCGGCCACCGCGTGCCGGATTCGCCGTTCTGGCCAATGTTCACGACCTTCACGCCCCCTCCCATGGGGTTCGCACCGTTCACCGATTCATCCGGTTACGGGCGGTCAACGGCCGGTGTTCCACTGAATTGGTCAGCACATCGACCTAGTGAGGAGGCGGACATGGCGGATCTGATCGCCAGCTCGTGGCCGTTCGTCATCGGATACGCCATGGCTGTCGGGCTGTACGTCATCCTCCGCGACATCGCAGCGGAGGTGCGTGGCGAATGACGAAACTCGTCGGAGTTCCACTCCCGACTGATCGCCACGTTCGCGTCTGGTTCGGTTCACACGTCATCGCAGCCTTCGTCGGCCCGCCTGCAGATGCTGCAAAGTATGCGGCCGGGATGCAGCGGCGTTTTGCAGGGCTCCGGGTCACCAACAAGCCGGCAACTGTGGCGGCGGAATCAAATGCTGCTAACTCGTGAACGGGCAGCATCGTCGCGGCTGGTGGTCCCGAGTCGGGGAACGCTTGGTCGCTACCTTCCGCCGCTGGATGGACGAGGAGCGGTGACCGACTACACCCGGCCGCTGCTGCTCGGCTATGTGAGGCAAGATCTCTTGCCACCGGACTACGACGCCGAACGCATGAAGCGGCTGTTTGAGGGGTTCGCCCGGGCTGAAGGGTTTGCCATGGGGTCGGTGTACGCCGAGCATCGCTCAACCGCACCGGCCGCCTTCCACGCGCTGATCGAGTCGCTCGACCGCTACGAGCTGACTGCGGTGGTCATGCCGAGTTGGGAGCACCTTGAACTCGTCGGCGACCCAGCCGCGGTGAAGCAGCAGTTCGAGCGGGTCACGGGGGCTCGCTTCCTGCTACACGACCCAAGCCCATGATCTGGCGGAGCGGGTAGGGATCCGTCCTTACACCTCCTCGTGTGCAGCGGATCAACCTGCACACCCAGCGGTTCCGTCACCAAAGCGGTTCCTGTCTGAGTTGGCCCGGTGTTCCCCAACCCGGCCCCGGACTCAGGCAGGAACCCCTATACCGGCTGTCCCGGCGTTGAGAGCGAGTTAGCGGCGGGGCAGCCGTTCCAAAGCACCGAGGCCCGGACGGAGTCCTCGGTAAGGGCGGCCGGATGGTTGAGGCGCAATGCGCCTTGGCGAACAACCATCCGGTCACCCGTCAGCAGTTCAAGCGGATCGCAACAACCCGAGGAGAGCTGATGCCGAAGAAGCACAGAGCCCGGCGACGAGTCGTCGATGAAGTTCCGCGTTACAGTCGCGCCTTGGCGGCGAGCTGGACGAGCTCGTCGATCGCCCCTGCTACGAGTTCCGGCTGATCGTTCTGCACGTAGTGTCCGCCTACCTCGGCCACCCTCTGCGTTGCACCCAAATCGGCGGCCAGCGTCTTGTGCCAGCTCTGCCAACGCTGGTCTAAAACCTCGAGGCTGAACGGCCGAAAAAGCTCAGGGGTCTTCGCATCCAACCACCGGCCGACACGACTCGTAACAACAAAACTTGGCGCACTTAGGGGCCGTCTGCTCGCCGTGACCTCGGCAGCGCCGAGCCTCACGTCAAAGGAGGCATGGTCATCACGGTCGCCATCAGCCATCACAAGTTTTGGCTTGTCGTAGTCGAGCCAAAGCTGGGCGTCGCTCGGGTCAACGAGCACCAGCCCCGCAAGATCAGGTGGCCACCGGGCAGCAAAGATTTGCCCGATCAGAGCACCAATTGAGTGACCAACAACTACATAGGGCCCCTCTACATTTGCCGCTGTCAGGAGCCGATGCAACTCTTCGGCAGCTGCTCCGAGCGACCGAGGTGTCGAGTCCGCTAGCGAGTCGCTGGCGCCGATGCCGGCACGCGCGTATGTCACAAGCTGAACGGAGGATTCAAGCGCGGCGATGGTCGCATCCCATGCTTCACCCGCGTCGCCAAGCCCGGAGCTGAACACCACAGTTGGTGCGCCACTGCCAGTAATCTCTGCAGCCAACTTGTAGCCGCCGACGTCGATTTGGGTAGCCGCCATGGCGACGATCGTACGGCAGATGCCGCTAGGATGCATGAGAGTGCATAGACCTTGGGTGCGTGAGAAGGGCGGCTGGCAGTGGCAATGACACCTCCGCAGCAGCGTGCCCGCCTCGGCCAGGAGCTACGGCGGCTCCGCAGTCTGGCAGGCCTCAGCGGTGATCAGCTCGCGACCCGAGTTGGCATCTCACAGGCGAAGGTGTCGCGTATCGAAACCAACGTGACGGCGCGTCCAGCCATGGACGTCATCGCGCGCTGGCTCGATACCGTCGAAGCGAAAGCAGAAGATCGCGACCGGGTGATGGCGTTGGCTGAGGCCGTCGTCACCGACATCAGCAGCTGGCAGGCGATTCACCGCGGCAGCCTCGAGGATCGACAGCGACAACTGCTTGAGCTCGACGAACTAGCCAGCAACATCCGACACTTCCAGCCCTTCATGGTGCCTGGACCGATCCAAACAGCCGAGTACGCCCACGCCGTCATCGAGTCGACCCGGTTCTCAGCCGGCACTGACGTCGACGAAGCCGTGGCGATGCGCATGAAGCGGGGAGCCCGCATGCGCGACGACCAAGACGGCCCGAACTACCACGTCGTAGTTACCGAGGCCGCCACACGCTGAGTCCCACAGGGAAGTACGCACCTGCGGAAAGCCCAGCTCGAACACCTGCTGCTCACCGCAAAGGCACCGCGAATCAGCCTGCAAGTGATCCTGAACGACGCCGTCATGGAGATGCCTCCGATGACTGGTTTCGTCTGGGTCACATACAAGGATCCCGATCAGGCAGCTGTGGTGCGAGTCGAGACGCCGACCGTTGGTCTCGCCTTGGGCGGCAGTGATGATCTGGCGACCTACGCCGAGATCTGGCACCGAATGCTGCGGGCGGCCATGTCCCCCGAGGAATCGCTGGACTGGCTGACCGCAAACGCGCGCAACGCTTCCTAGTCGAACACCAACCGATTGGAGAACTCCCGATGATGTCTCCGAACCGCCCCGAACTGACCACCTTCACCAACTGGCACAAGGCCACCATCAGTGGCGACGACGGTGCTTGCGTCGAGGTAGCCACCGAGCCGGGCGGCTGGACCGCTGTACGCGACTCGACTGACCGCCAGGGCCCGGTTCTGATGTTCACGCCCAAGGAGTGGTCTGCCTTCATCGACGGCGCCCGCAAGGGCGAGTTCGACCAGTAGTCGCTAGAGATGGAAGACGCGACCATCCCGGTCCGCAGTCGACCGGCCATCCCGGCAAGGCTGCGTGCCGTCATTGCAGCGGCTTCCATCTCGTCCATTGGCGATGGCGCCTGGACGGCGGCGGTCCCCCTTGCGGCTGCCGCCGTCACGCGCGATCCCATCGCTATAAGTGTGGTTTCTGCCGCATCTCTTCTTCCGTGGCTGGTGGTGTCACCGTTTGCCCGCGCCCTCGTCGACCGATGGCCACACCGCTCAACACTCGTGATTGCAGACCTCACCCGCGGTATCGCTGTCGCTCTCATAACTGTGCTGGTCGTCGCCGACAAGGCGAGCGTTCTGTTGCTCGCCGCTGGTGCTTTCGTCGTCATGGCTGGCGCGGTCTTTCACGGAGCAGCAGCGCAGTCAGTCGTGGCAGACATGACTGATCACGATCCGGATCTACGGAACCGGGTCAACGGCTCGGTATCCGCAGCCGAGACAACGGGAACGTCTCTGGTCGGGCCACCCGCAGGGTCTGCCGCTTTCGTCGTGGCGCCATGGCTGCCGTTCCTGGCCGACGCCATCTCGTTCATTGGCTCGGCCGTGCTGCTCAGCACAGTACCCAAACGGCCTCGTCAGGCCGACGACGCTCCAACGCCTGCACGGGAATCTGTCCGGGTCGCCATCTGGTCAGGCATGAAATGGCTCGCTCGCCATCGCGAGCTCCGCACGTTGGCTCTGCTGACCGGCGCAGCTAACTTCACGACGACGATGGTCTACGCGCTACTAGTTCTCTACGCCACCAACAGCGATGGCCTCGGCCTGCATGATCGAGAGTTCGGCTTCTTGATCGTCGCACTCGCGATCGGCGGCATCATCGGTGGTCCAGTCGCACCGCGCGTCCTGCGCCGATTGAGCTTCCAACGAGCTGTCGTCCTTGCCATAGCCATTCGGACGCTGCTTTGGCCCCTGCTGGCACTCACCTCTTCCGCGATCCTTGCTGGTGCCTGTCTGGCGGTTGCCGGCCTCGCATCGTCCATCGTGACCGTCTCGGTGGTCTCGGCCCGCCAGCACTTCACTCCGCGCGAGATGCTCGGGCGGGTCGTCACCAGTTTCCGCACCATCGGCAACGGGGCAGGGCCGCTCGGCGCTCTCTTTGGTGGCCTTATCGCGAGCCACTGGAGCATCAACACCGCTTTCTGGATCGCCGGAATCGTCATGGCCTGCTGCCTCCTGCTGGCTAGTCGCACCATCCTTCGCCGCTAACTCTCTCGCTGGTCACTGCCAGCCACTTGCATCCAACTGAATGAAACTGCATACTCGATTCTGTTATGCAGTCTCATTCACTCTGCAGTCGTCCGATCCTCACATCGACGGCCCGAAACAGGGGAGCTGAAGAACCATGCCGGTCCTGACGCCAGGCACGCTGGCGCTGCGCGTAGTCGTCCTGAAAGACGTGCGATCCGGGCTCGGGAACGACTAATGACCACGCTCACGGGGTTGCCACAACCAGCCGACCGCTGCGTCAAGGTCTGGTTCGGTGAGCACGTCATCGCGGAGTACACCGCAGAGCCAGAGGCCGCGATGCGATACCAAGCCGCCATGACGCGCCGCTTCGCCAGTCTGTGCATCACGATCGAGCCAGCGGTGTCAGATGCAGCCCGCTCGTGAAGAGACAGCGTCACCACGGATGGTGGGAACGATTCCGGGAACGGCTCATCGCCAAGTTCCGGCGCTGGCAGGACGCGGAACGTTGAGCAGCGGCACCGACGACACGCGCCCGCTCCTCACCCCCTGATCTGGCGGGATCGGTGAGGAGTCGTGGTCCTCAGCCCCCTCACGTGCAGTGGATCGTCTGCACACCCATCGATCCCGTCGACGACGGTCTGTGCTCGAGCTTTCCCCTCCCCTGTGGAGGGCTCGGCCACAGATCCCTACATACCGGCTGCCCCGGCATTCGCAGCGAGTCAGTGCCGGGGCAGCCGCTCCATCACCAACCGAAGGGAATCGAAATGGATCCGAAGCAGGCACTCAACGCCGAGTTCGAATTGGACGTCCGTGTGATCACGGACGTCGTACCGCAGGCCAACTCCGGCTGCGGGACCAACGACGGCTGTGCGCCGTCATGTGCGTCGAGCTGCACCAGCGACTGACGTATCAACCGAGGGGCCGGAACGTTGCTCTGGCCCCTCTTCCGATCTCATCGCCGGAGGACTGATGGGCAACGACGACAGCAAGCTTCTGTACCGCCACAGCGGGGTTGGTCTGCTCCGAGCAGCCGCGGCGTCCGCACAGGATCGGCCTGCTCGCTGGCCTGACCTGAGCGACATCGACGATTGTCGTTCCTGGCTGCGGGAAGCCTGGTCCGATCAGCGTCTTGCGGCCGCAATTCGGCAGGCCAGCTACGGGCTGGCCAAGCGGGCCGATGCCATTGACGCCGGCGCCGATCTCTCGGACAAGCAGATCCGACGGGCAGCGCTGTCCGTCGTCCGGTACATCCTCCGGCTCACCGGTCGCCAGATGCAATTTGGCCTCTTCGCTGGTGTCGCACCGGTCAGTATCGGCGCACGCAGCTCCGCACACTGGGGAGCGGAGCATCGAGCATTCATCCGGGCAGACACTCAATGGCTCGAGGACGTGATCGATCGGTTGGAGCGGGAGCCCGGCCTCCTCGATCACCTCGAAGTCGTCTTCAACAATCTCGCGGCCAAGCGAGGAGACGACATCGCCGTACCTCAGGGGACGTCGCGGGTACTGATTCGTCGTACTCGACCAGTCCAAGCTGTCCAAGATCTCTGTCAGTCGCCGATTCAGTTCGTTGCTTTGATCAACAAGCTCAGCGGACAGTTCGAAGGTGTGCCTAGGTTAAAGATCCGGGACCTCGCCGCCAGTCTGGTGAAACAGGGGTTCTTGATCACGAGCCTTCGCGCACCGATGACGGTCACTGATCCCCTGACGTATGTCATCCAGCGGTTGCACGAGATCGAGCCCGAACCGGCTGCGGGCCTCGCAACGACCCTTGAAGACCTCGGGGTGATCGCGGCGGGCATCGAACGCCACAACCATCTGGACTCAAGCGACGAGGCGAAGGAAGCTATCCGTGCGGAACTTGCGATGCGGATGCGTCGACTGTCATTGGCTGGCCGGACACCGCTCTCGGCTGACCTTCGCCTGAACTGCGATGTACAGATACCCGAGCACGTTGCCGTCGAGGCGAGCTACGCGGCCACTGCGCTGATGCGACTCACTCGTCAACCGACCGGATCTGCGATTTGGCGCGACTACTACATAGCCTTCTGTGACCGCTACGGCATCAATACTGCGGTGCCGCTCGGCGACGTCGTCAACCCTGAGATGGGCATCGGGCTTCCCGCTACCTATCCCGGGAGCACGGCGACCACGAACTCCATCGGCCCTACGGAGCACGACGAGCGGCTGCTCGCCTTGGCCTGGGGTGCCATGGCCGACAACAGTCCTGAGATTGTCCTGACCGATCAGATCATTCAGAGTCTGGCAGTGGGTGACCCAACGGTCGAGCGGTCGATCCCACCGCATGCAGAAGTGACCGCGCAGATTCGAGCCGCGTCGACCGATGCACTTGATCGCGGAGACTACACCTTGGTGGTCCGCCCAGGGCGTTCAGCCGGGACGTTCACCTCGCGGTTGGCGTACTTGGTGCCAGAGGCCGGCCTGCAGGATGCCTACCGAGGCGTCCCGACCGGCGTCGACGGGGCATTGCCAGTCCAGCTGTCGTATCCGCCGACGTTCACCCACGCGGAGAACATCAGCCGCGTACCGGCCTACCTCCCGCACATCGTGTCGCTCGGCGAGCACCGCACGGAGGACGGCGACACGATTCCACTCGACGATCTCGCGGTGACCGCCACCCGCGACAACCTTTACCTCGTCAGCATCTCTCGGCGACGAGTCATCGAACCGCAGTCCTTCCACGCGCTGGCGATCGAGAAGCAGGCACCACCGATCGCGCGTCTGCTGGCCCATCTGTCCCAGAGCATCGGCGCATCCTGGCATCGCTTCGATTGGGGCCCTGCCACTCAGCAGCTGCCCTACCTGCCACGGGTGCGCTATCGCCGATCGATCCTGTCACCGGCCACGTGGCGATTGGACGCCACGGCCTTGTCGTCGCCCGCTGACGAATCGACTTGGCGCGCATCGCTTGAAGAGTGGCGCGCACGATGGGGCTGCCCGGTGACGGTGGAGCTGCAGGACGCTGACCGGTCGCTCCCCCTCACACTGACCGAACCAGCCCACGCGGCCATCGTGCGGGGCCAGCTCATACAGCATGGCTTCGTCACCCTTACCGAGACCGCCCAAGCTGGCGACTTCGGCTGGATCGGCGGCTACGCACACGACATTGCCATGCCCCTGGAGACCACTCGGCCGCCGGTTCCTCCACCTGCGGCAGCGACAAGCGGCGTGGTCACAAGTCGCAACCACGGACAGTTGGCTGGTTCCGCTGACTCAAGATGGCTCTTCCTCAAACTTCACTCGCACCCCGACCAGATGAACGCCGTGATCACTACCGAGCTCCCGCGACTGCTCGGTGAGATCGCCGAACCTGACTACTGGTTTGCGCGATACCGCAGCCCGCGCGAGACCGATCACCTGCGACTACGCCTGAGGGTGAGAGGCCAGATCCAGATCACACGGTTGCTCATAGCAACAGGTTCGTGGGCTGAGCAACTGCGAGACGAGGGTAAGATCGGGCGCCTGGTAGTGGATACCTACTATCCCGAGACCGGTCGATACGGCGGCCCGGCTGCAATAACCGCAGCCGAGACCGTCTTCGTTGCAGACTCGCAGCTGGTGGCCGCCCAGCTGCATCACCTACCAGCCACTGTCATCGATCCCGCCGCGTTAGCCGCGGTGAACATGCTCGGCATGCTCGAGGGCTTCTTTGGCGACATGGCTTCGGCTTGCACGTGGCTCACAAGCAACCCGCCGCCGCTCGCTGCACGCGCAGATCGGATTCTCACCCATCTGGTGGTCAGGTTCGCCCGGAGCGGTCTGCCGTTCAGCGTGCCGCGGTGGAACGGTGAACTGAGTAGTGCATGGAAGAGGCGTGCGGAGGCGCTGGAGGCCTACCGCGAGCAGCTACCAGATGCAGCTCGGACCAACGACGTTCTCGAATCGCTCCTGCACATGCACCACAACCGCGCGATGGGGATCGACCGCGAGGGCGAAGCGGTGGTTCGTCGCCTGGCCCGCCAGGCCGCGGTTGCCTGGAGCGCACAACCGACGAGGGTGCCCCGATGACCATGCAGCAACTTGTATCGGATGCAGCTCGGCAGTCGTTGGGGCGCGGCGCCGCTGGTCAGGCGCTGTTTTGCATTGAGCAGGCGCGGGCTGGCGAAGGCAGTTGGCCGAAAGCGCACGAGCACGTCATGCGGATGAGTGCCGCGCCCATCTCCGCACACGCCACGAGCGGTCTGTTCCAAGGCGCGCCCGCGATTGCCTATGTGCTCGCGTCAGCCGAACAGGCAGCATACGAACCTGCTCTCAGCACCCTCGACAGCTACATCGACAAACTCACCCGGGAACGAGTCCGACAAGGACATCAACGCATCGACAGCGGTTTGCCGCCGCATCTTCGCGAGTTCGACTTGCTCAGCGGGTTGACTGGTCTTGGCGTCTATCAGCTCCGTCGGCGCTGCGGTGATGACGTCCTCACTGAGGTGCTGCACTACCTCGTCCGCCTCTGCCAACCGCTGACCAGCGACGGTCTACCGGGGTGGTGGACCGCCAACGACACCGCAGATCTCCCCTCGGGCCACTGGCCGGGTGGGCACGGCAACTTCGGCGTCGCACACGGCATCTCGGGGCCCCTCGCCCTGATGGCTTTAGCCGCGAGGCACGGCATCCAGGTCGCCGGACAGCTCGATGCGATACATGCCATCTGCTCGTGGCTCGACCGCTGGCAGCAAGGCGACGGAGAGGCGGCCTGGTGGCCCGGGACGATCACGACACATGAGTTCGAGTCGAAGCGGCTGGGCCATCTAGGTCCTCAGCGGCCCTCGTGGTGCTACGGCACACCTGGCATCGCCCGAGCTCAGCAACTGGCAGGCATCGCGCTGAATGACACCGAGCGCCAGCACCTTGCCGAGTCGGTACTACATGGATGCATCACCGACGCCTCTCAACTCGCCCAACTCAGTGACACGTCCCTGTGCCACGGGTGGGCTGGGCTCACGCAGGCGACCAGACGTGTCACCGCGGACGCCGGCCCCGATAGCCCGCTCGTCTCTGCGCTTCCTGAGCTGGTTCTCCGGCTGAACGAACTAGTACGCGCTGACGAATCGCAGGGACGCGCGGAGCTGCTGGAAGGCAGTAGCGGTGTCCGCCTTGTCCAAGTCTCTGTTGCGTCAGCCGTTGAGTCCGTATGGGACGCCTGCCTGCTCCTGAGCGGCTAACTGTCGTCTCCGAGAACTGTCCGTCCGCCCAATTACGATCAGCCCGCCGCCCATCAGAGGCCCGGGCTTCACGAAAGGAACCAATGAACACCATCACGAACTCACCGGAGACCTTGCGCGCGGCCATGGTCGACAATGTCAAGGCGGCCGGCCATGCCACAAGCCCGGCAGTGGAACAGACGATGCGCTCCGTCCCGCGGCACAAGTTCGTCCCCGAAGCCAGCATCGAAGACGCATACGCCGACATCGCAGTTATCACCAAGAGCGCCAGCGATGGCTCGGCGCTGAGCTGCGCCTCCGTGCCCACGATCGTCGCCATGATGCTCGACCAGCTCCAGGTCCAGCCCGGCAACCGCATCCTCGAAATCGGCGCAGGCACCGGCTACAACGCAGCCCTGCTGGCACAGTTGACCGGCCCTGGCGGGGCTGTCACCACTGTCGACATCGATGCTGAGGTCACCGCTGGCGCCCGCCGAGGGCTCGACGCCACCGGTAACGAGCACGTCGACGTCATCACCCGCGATGGTTCGCTCGCCGCGGCCGAGAACGCCCCGTACGACCGGATCATCTTTACCGTTGGCGCTTGGGACCTGACGCCGGAGTTCTGGCAGCAGTTGGCCCCTGGGGGCCGCCTGGTCGTGCCACTGCGCTGGCGCGGACAAACCCGCAGCGTCGCCTTCGTACGCGACGGTGACGCTCTCGTGTCGGACTCGATGGACCTGTGCGGCTTCGTGCCCATGCTCGGGCAGGAAGGCGAGCGCAGCGGCACAATCGACACGGGCGACCTCGTCACGCTGTTCTGGGACATCGACCAGACGATCGACACCGAGAAACTGAGTGGTGTCCTCGACCAGCCAAAGGAGGTGGCGTGGTCCGGAGTGACAGTCGGACCATACGACTCCTTCGATGGCATTTGGTTGCGCATCAGCGGGACGGACTCAAGGACCTGTCGTATCGCCACCGACAAAGCAGCGGTCGAGGCGAAGCTATGCACGCCCGCCATCGCCGTCCGCAGCCCTGCACTGGCGGAGGATGACAGCCTCGCGTACCTCGCCATCCGGAAGGCCGGCGATGGCACCCACGAACTGGGCGCGATTGGCCACGGGCCCTACGGTCACGCCCTGGCTGGACAGCTCTGCGACGAGACCAAGGCCTGGAACAAGGACCGCGAAGCACTCCCGGCCCTACGCCTGTATCCGGCCGGCACACCCAACTCGGCCTTCAAGTTCGACTCGGACATCTTCTTCGGGCAGGTCATCGAGAAGACCACATCTCGGCTCATGATCAGCGTGAGCTGAGAGGTTATCCATAGGCTCAGCCAATGCCCGTTGCGCTCGCGACGATGTCGGATGGCACTAGAGCATCGTGCGTCTCTCGGTAGATCACACGACGAAGTTGGAGAGGGATATCAGCCAGTGGAGAAGAGTCCGACGGACGAGCAGTTCGAGGACGCCCAGATGATTTGGGACTACCACCTGATGCATCACGATCTGCATGCCGTGGATGTGGGCATTGGTCTAGGGAGTCATGACCTAGGGGTCGCGACGTTGGCTGCTGAGCTTTACGAGCGGGACTTGTTTCCCGCGCTTGTCTTCACCGGAGCGAACAGCCGGACGACAACCGCTCGGTTTCCTCGGGGTGAGGCGATCCACTATCGCGAACATGCGGTCGCGTTGGGTGTGCCGGAGTCTGCGGTGTTGGTTGAGTCGCGGGCGACGAACACGGGGCAGAACCTTGCTTTCACTCGTGACTTGCTGGCTGACTCGGCTGTATCCGTCGAGTCAGTGTTGCTGATCTGCAAGCCCTACATGGAGCGCAGGGCGTTTGCTACCTGTCGGAAGGTGTGGCCTGAGGTTGAGGTCATCTGCAGGTCGGAGCCGGTCGCTTTTGCTGACTACGTTGATGGGATCGGAGATCCGGTGCTTGTGATCGACATGCTCGTGGGTGATCTGCAGCGGGTGATCGAATATCCGGCTCTTGGCTTTGCGGTCGAGCAGGACGTGCCGGGAGAGGTGCGCCATGCGTACGAGCGTTTGGTCGCCGCTGGGTACATCAGCCGGCTGATCGGGCCTGGCCCTGGGTGACCACCAGACCGCGGAGTTTCATCGGCGCCCATTGACGAGCCGTCATCGGTTGGCGCAAGACGAAAGAGGAACGGTGAACACGAATACGAACCGTAGAACCGGGCGAAGTAGAGTGCGAAGGAGATGGTGATGTCCCACGGATCGTGGTGGCCACGACCCAAGCCGGACAACGATCGCGAAGTCTGGGATCTTGTTCCCTTGCTGCGGGTTGGACCTCTGCTCCTGGGCGGAGGGATGGATCAGGGTGACGTCGAGAAGGCTCTCGACGAACAGCCGAGCAGCTACGGGCAATACAACAGCTACGTGAAAAACGCGCGGTTCTCGAGGAACGGTGTGAAGACGCTTTACGATGCCGAGACTGGGCGGCTCAAAGCCGTTGCGGTTGATGCTCTGATTGGTCCTCGCGTCAGGTTTCTCGACGAGGTCGAGTTGATCGGTCGGCCTCCATCTGAGGTGGCCGGTTGGTTCTTCGACAACCACGAAGGCCTTGGCCTGGAGTTCCGGATCAATCAATGTGGGGACCCGGCTTTCGATGAGCTGGGCCTGGTTCTCTCGACTCAGCGTGCCGGCGATCACTTGTTGAGCCGGGCGATCTTCGTCGCCAGGGACTGGGCTGAGAGCTGCGGTGACACGTCGGAGGGCCCACTGGCTGGTCTGAACCTTCTGTGAACGGTCCAAGTGGGCTCACGCCGAACGAGGCAGCTGATCAGCTCGGTATGAGTCGTACCCACCTGTACGAGCTGCCCGACAGTGGCGGTCGCGATCGACGTATCCGCATGTGCGATCTTGCTGCCTTCGAGGTGCAGCGTGATGGCGATCGCTGCGAGCTCGCCGAGCGTTTCACGCGCCAGAGCAAGACGACCGTTGGTGCGATCGACGAGGTCGTCGTCTCCGCTGCCTCTACCTGACACGGGTTGGAGGACATGGGCGCGGCAGCGGGTATCTGGCGAATGGACGCCGACCCCGGTGGTTGGGCGCGGGCGGTAGCCCGCAGATGCCGGGCGGTAGCCCGGAGGAGAACTAAGGGTGGGTGGGTGCGCGCGTAGCGGGCGCGACGAAGGAGTGACTGCGTAGCACGCGGGGGAAGGTCTCTTCTTACTTCATTCCGTGGGCGGCGAGGCTGAAGCGGCGGCGGTAGGTGGTGGGGGTTAAGCCGGTGGTGCGTTTTAGTTGGAGGCGCAGGTTGGTGGGGGTGCCTAGGCCGGATTGGCGGGCGACTCGGTCTAGGCCGGGGGTGCCTCGTTCTAGGAGGCGGCAGGCTAGGGCTACTCGTTCGGTGGTTAGCCAGGCTAGTGGGGTGGTGCCTAGTTCGGATTGGAAGCGGCGGTGGAGGGTGGCTGGGCTTACGGCTGCTTGGTTGGCTAGGTCGGTGACGGTTAGTGGGTGGGCTAGTTGGGTGCGGGCCCAGGCGAGTAGTGGGGCTAGGGAGGTGTCGGGGGTGGTGGGGACGGGGTGGTCTATGAATTGGCGTTGGCCGCCTTCTCGGTGGGCGGTGAAGACTAGGCGGCGGCTTACTGCGTTCGCGATTTCGGCGCCGTGGTCGGTGCGGATGAGGTGGAGGCCTAGGTCTAGGGCGGCGGCGCTGCCGGCTGCGGTGTAGACGTTGTTGTCGGCAACGAAAAGGACGTCGGGTTGCAGGTCGACGGACGGGAACATCTGCTCGAACAACTGAGCCCATTGCCAGTGGGTGGTGGCTTGGCGGCCGTCTAGTACGCCGGCTGCGGCGAGGGTGAAGGCGCCGGTGCAGAAGCTGACCAGGCGAGTCCCGCGCGCGGCAGCCCGGCGTACGGCGGCTAGTACGGCGGGATCGACCGGCGCCTCGGGGTCCGGGCGGTTCGGGACGATGACGGTGTCGGCGGTGTCGACCTCGGACAGGTCGCCGACGCCGCTCAGGGTGAAGAAGCCGAGGTGCATTTCCACGGAAGGGGTCGGGGTGCAGAGGGCGAGGTCGTACCAGGGGATGTTGAGTTCGGGGCGGCGTAGGCCGAAGAGCTCGGTGGCTACGCCTAGCTCGAAGGGGTTGGAGCCTTCGTCGACGATCACCACGACTCGGTGCGAGGATTCTTTCGGCATGTGCCATTTCTAGCACTCACTACACAAGAGACGTAGCGGTCAGGCTGACGGAATGAATCAGCCAGTGGACCTGCACGCCGTACTGAAGACCTTCGATGATCTGTGGAGCCCGCGGATCGTGGCTCGGATCAACGACTACGACGTGCGGGTGACGAAGGTGGCCGGGTCCTATGTCTGGCACCTGCACGAGACGACTGACGAGTTCTTCCTGGTCCTCGAAGGCGAACTCGGGATCGGGCTACGCGATCCCGAGGAGCGGACGGTCATTCTGCCTGCGGGTTCGGTGTTCGTCGTTCCGAAGGGGGTCGAGCATCGGCCGTTCTCCGAGGACGGTGCCTCGATTGTGGTGATCGAGCCTGCTGGGATTCCGACCACCGGGGATCGGCATGAGGCAATCCCGGATCACATCAAGACCCACACGGGTTTGCCCCTAGGGGAGATGTCTTAGGAATCCGTTGCGGGCGCGATCAGCGCGGGACACAATCCTTGAATGACTGGGGCTGAGCCGACGACGGATGGCACGTACCGGGATCGCACGTTCGCCGTCGAGCCCGGCGGGAACGAGGTCATCGCCGATGAGGACCGGCACGGCAGGCCCAGCCAGTTGTTCTGGACCTGGACCTCGCCGAACCTCGAGTTCGCGACGATCTTTGTCGGCGTACTGTCCGTAGCCGTTTACGGGATGAGCTTCTGGCAAGCGCTCGGTGGCGTCGTGCTCGGTACCGGCCTGGGTGCGGTGGCCCATTACTTCCTCTCAGCGCGTGGTCCGCGGCACGGGGTTCCGCAGATGGTGTCGGGGCGGTTGGCGTTCGGGTTCAAGGGCAATGCGGTGCCGGCTGTGCTGATGTCGATCACTGCGGGCGTGGGCTGGTTCGCGACGAACAGCGTCAGTGGCGCGTATGCGCTGGCTGCGTTGTTCGGCATCGGTCCGTTGCTGGGGCTGGTCATTATCGTGCTAACCCAGACGGCGCTCGCGTTCGCCGGGCACAACCTGGTGCAGGCGTTCGAGCGGTACGCGTTTCCGGTGCTGGCGGTGATCTTCGCCGTCGCCTCGATCGCCATCCTGACGAAGTCGCACCTCGGTGCGCCCGCGCTGGAACCCCTTGTGGGTAATGGTTCTCTCGGCGGATTCTTGCTGACAGTCGGTACGGCGTTCGGGTACGCCGCGGGTTGGACACCGTACGCCGCCGACTACACCCGCTATTTGCCATCCACGGTGTCGGGTCGCCGTACCGGGTTGTTCGCAGCGGCTGGGCTGTTCGTGTCGTGCGTGGCGCTGGAGTTGGTTGGCGCTGCGTCGGTGACGATCGGGCCGGCGCTGTCCGAGAACCCGACTGAGGCATTCACCGGTGAGTTGGCCTCGCCGATTGCCAAGGCCACGCTGCTGGCCATCGCGATCGGGGCGATCGCTGCCAACTCGATCAACATCTACTCCGGCGCGATGGCCTTCGTGACGATCGGGGTGAAGCTGCCGGGGCACATCGCCCGCGCGCTGGTCACGGTGTTCTTCGGGATCGCCGGCTTTCTCGTTGCGTGGTGGGCGTTGCCCGACGCGGCCGCTAGCTACGAGACCTTCCTGTTGATCATCGCCTACTGGGTCGGGCCCTGGCTCGGCGTGGTGCTTGCCGATCAATACCTCAGAAGGGAACAGGCGATCGCCGGACTCCTGTACGACCGGTCGTACGCGAACTGGGGTGGTCTGCTCTCGTTCCTCGTCGGCTTGGCCGGATCGGTGCTGTTGTTCTCCAACCAGGAGCGGTTCACCGGTCTTGTCTCGAAGGCGATTCCCGGGATCGGGGACATCACCTTCTTCGTCGGATTCCTGCTCGCGGGTGGCGGCTATCTGCTGCTGTGCCGCGCGAGGATCAACCGGGAGGTGCTGGTATGACTCCCGAGGAGATGCTCGACGTCGCCATCGCAGAGGCTCAGAAGGGGTTGGCCGAGGGCGGGATTCCGATCGGGGCGGCGCTGTTCACCTCGGATGGCGTGCTGCTGGGGAGCGGTCACAACCGACGCGTGCAGAACGACGATCCGTCGGTGCACGGTGAGACGGATGCCTTCCGCAACGCCGGCCGTCAGCGCGACTACCGGTCGACTGTGATGGTGACGACGCTGTCGCCGTGCTGGTATTGCAGCGGTCTGATCCGCCAGTTCGGTATCGGTGCGGTGGTCATCGGCGAGAACCGGACGTTCGACGGCGGCCAGGACTGGCTGGCCGAGTACGGCGTCACGGTGACACTGCTCGACGATCCGCGGTGTGTGACGATGATGACCGAGTTCATTGCCGCGAATCCGGCACTGTGGAACGAAGATATCGGGGTTTCCGAATGAACGCGATTGCCACCATTGACATCTCCCGCTGGTACGCCGGCGGTGCCGAAGCCGACGCGGTTGCGGCGGAAGTCGACGCGGGTCTGCAGCGAGCCGGGTTCATCCTCGTCACCGGACATGGCGTCGATACCGACCTGGCTGCGCGGGTCCGGGCCGCCAGTCGCGAGTTCTTCGCGCTGCCCGACGACGTCAAGGCGCGGTACGAAGTGCCGGTCGGCGGACACGGCTGGCTCGGCCCCGGCGCGGAAGCAAACGCCCTCGTCGAAGGCACCGAAAGCCCGCCGGATCTCAAGGAGAGCTACAGCCTGGGAGCCGAGACCACGACCGGCGACCCGGAGGTCGACCGCGTCTGGTTCGCGCCTAACGTCTGGCCGTCCGAGGTTCCTTCCCTGCAGACGCTGGTGAACGAGTACACCGCAGCGATGCGCCGGCTGTCCGATGATCTGCTGGCGCTGTTCGCGCACGCACTCGGTCTGCCGAACAACCCGTTCGTCATGTTGGCCGATCACCCGACCTGGACGATGAACATCAACCACTACCCGCCGGTGAGCGTGGTGGGGGAGCCCGAGCCAGGACAGTTCCGCATCGGTGCGCACACCGACTTCGGGACCGTCACTGTCCTGGACCGAGAGCCCGGTGCCGGTGGCCTGCAGGTCTATTCAGAAGAAGGCGGCTGGGCCGACGCCCCATGGGAGCCAGGCGCCCTGACGGTCAACATCGGCGATCTCCTGGAACATTGGACCGGCCGCCGCTGGCCGTCCGGGCGCCACCGCGTGCTTCCCCCACAACCGCACGCGCCCGAAGAGGACCTGGTCTCCCTGATCTACTTCTACGAGGCCAACCACGACGCGGTAGTCACGCCGCTGGAACCTCCGATCGGTAAGGCAACAAACCTGAACCCAGTCACCACAGCCGCCTTCATCAAACAACGCCTGGACGCCATCACCGTGGGCTAGGGCGGCGGCATGTGGCCGAGCTGGACCATCATCGTGGTGGTGTCGTAGTAGATCGCGCCTTCGACGCACTTGCCGTCGCTCCACCGCAGCAGCTCGCAGAAGGGTGTGGCCAGTTCTTTGCCGGTGGGCGGGAGCTCGCCGAACGGGCCGTCGTTCGTGCCACGCGCCGTGAAGCGCGCGATGGTCCAGTCGCCCGCCTCCAGGTACGTCGCGTCCGCCACGCGGGCGTCGGAGAACGCGGTCTTCCACTCGGTCAGCCAGCCGGTGGTCTCGGCCTTGTCCTTCATCGTGAGACCGCGCGCCTCGTCGGTGTAGACGATGTCCGGCGCGAAGTAAGCCGACGCCTGCTCGGCACCCTCATTGCTCATCGCCTCGTGTGCCGCCTGGTGAAGCTCTATCGACATGATGTTTCCCCCTGCTCTTCAGTTCTCCGGCAGCGGAACGCTGTGGATCAGCGCCGCCCGCCATTCGCCGTCGACGCGCCGCAGCACGACCGAGGTCGGTGCTGAGACCTTCTGCGGCTCACCATCGAGCGTGTAGGACTGGTCCAGCCAGCAGGTCACCAGGCCGACCTCGCCCCACGTTCGCTCCTCGAGGTCCGACACCGTCGTACTGACGTCGTCGACCGAGCCCGCGAGCTGGTCGAAGTACGCCCCGATCTCGTCGGCGTCGCGCAGCCACCGCCGCGTGATCTCGTCGACCCCTTGCCCGTCCGGCGCCAGCATCGTCCGCAGCGCCGCGAAATCCTGACGGTCGAACGCCGTCATGATCTCCATGAAAGCCGTCGCCAATTCCCCCATCGCACTACCCCCTCAGGTCTGCGATAGCAGTCCCGGTCCTACTGTCGACCAGGGGGCAGGAACCCGCCCTCGACCACCCCGGTCACCTCCAGGCGCGCAAGTAGGCGCCGTGACCCCACAATGCCGCGCCCTCGGCGAGCATCTCCAGTTCCCACGCTCGCCCCACCGTGCGCCGCAGTCAAGCCCCAGCGGAGTCAGGTACCGCGGATGGTGAAGACGTTGCTCGGGCCGGGGACCTTGTCGGGGGTGCAGAAGGCGGAGGCGGGGAGGTAGGCGCGGTAGTAGATGGTGCCCTTGTACGGCGGCTGTGCGTTCAGCGTGAACCGCTCGCTCTCACGGACCTTTCCGGAGCCGACGACCCGCCACGCGGTGGCGCCGTACAGGCGTTGCAGCTGGACCTGGCAGCCGGAGCCGTCGAAAACGGTCCCGTTCACCGGGACGATGGTGCCGACGGGAGCACTGGTCTTCGACGGCGTGGCGGAGATGGCGGCGGGGCGCTTGACGCGGGTTTTCAGGTAGGCAATCTTGGTCGGCTTGCCGGGGATCTCCAGGCAGCTGGTCCAGTCGCCGTACTTGTCCGGCGGGAAAGCCCGGACAAAGTTGCCGCTGGTATCGCTCAGGACGGACTCTCCGGGGCTGTTCTCGAGACACCGTTCCTCGTACCCGAACAGCAGCTTCAGCCGGGTGCCGTACGGCTTGCCGGTCTGTGAGTCGAGGACGGTGTAGCGCACCGACCAGGGCTTGCCGTACGGGACCACCTTCGGCGTCAACAGCGACACAACCTTCGGGATGTGTACGCCGTTCACTGTCAGCCGCGGCGGATCCGCAACGGGCGCCGGGAAGCTGGCCGGTTCGCCTTCGACGAATTCGAACGCGTCCACCGTGGTCGCCTCGACGGCCCCATTGGCCGTGGACGGCACGTTCACCGTGCCCTTCCAGACGCCAGGTGTCCCGTCACCTTCCACCAACGCGAGCGGCATCGACGAGAACTCCTTGAGCGGTCCAGTCCCGGCAACCCGCTTGAACTGGACAAAGACCTCGTTGTCGGACCCAAGGTCCGCAAAGGACCCCTCGACCGTGACGGTGACCGGCACGGTGTTGAGCGACGAGACCGCGACATCGGCCCGGCTCAACTTCACCGTCATCGCCGGTGCCTCAGCAGCCTGCGCGACGCTCATCGGCAGACCGAGGGCCGGCACCACAAGAAGGGCCGCGAGAGTTCTATGCATACAACCGAGAATGCCGCCCAGCCACCCCGCGGCGCCAACGCCATGCCGCAAGGTTGCACGATCAGGCGCTCCGAGTAGACCAGTACCCGGTCAGTCGGCGACGGTCATCCGAGGACCGGCGTGACCGGCCAGGCATCGCCACCCGTCCCCGTTCCGGACCCAGGTCTGCGTCATCGGCATCCGGAACTCCTCGGGCCCCTGCCCGGCATCCACCCGGTCGCTCACAACACACCGCAGTACGGCGGCATCACCCACGACCGTCACCTCGATGTCGGCCAACGTCTGTGCGGCCCATTTCAGCGAACCGCCGGTGTTGCTCGCGAGGTAGCTGTCCCGATCGAAACTGTCGCCGACGTGCGAGGTCCACCTGAACTGCGGATGCAACCAGGCTTCCAGCGCCACCGCGTCCCCGGCCGCCAGCGCCGCGGCTCGCGCCTCGGCCGCCGCGACCACCTGCGCTTCGCTCGTCTCCATCATCAAGTCCCCTCAATACACGGAACAATCCGTTTCGGCTGGGTGAATTCGCCGTACCCACCGCTCGATCAGGGTAGTCAGCAGCGGCGTTCATTCACTGAACATCTGATGGCCAACGACGTGGTCTTGATCCTGGTTGGCAGGCCGCTACCTTGCTGTCTCAGAGCGTTACTCCGCCCCCTCCTCCGCCCCGAGGTGTGTGACAACCATGGTCCGATTCCGTACGACGTACAGCCGCGCAACCCTGGCTGCCGTGACTGCAGATGGTCTCTTGGTCGCTGCCGCGATCAGTACGGCGGTTGCGTCCGCAGCCGAAGGTGATGGTCCGCCGGCCGCCGCCCCGCTCATCGGCGAAGCGAACGAGCGTCAGCAGGTCGCCGAGAAGGGTGCCAGCACCGGGAAGGCTCTCACGACCTCTGCCGGTCAGGTCTGTGCGCCAGCGGGCGCGAAGTGGTTGCGGGTCCGCGTCGCGAAGCTGGATCTTCGTGGTACCGACTCGCTCGTGGTGTCCGGTGCGACCGGCGATTCCACCAGGTTGACCGCGACCAACTGGCAGGGCAAAGCCTTTCACACCAAGGCGTTCTCCGGCAGTTGCGTGACCGTGACACCGAAGCTCGCGGACCCGGCCAGCAGCTACTCGATCGATGCGTACCAGTCCGGAACGCAACCGTTGTCCTTGGCAACGGTCACGGTGGCGGGTGCCGGTGACATCTGCGGTTCCGCCTGCAACCAGACCCGTGATCTGCTCGACAGTATCAACCCCGACGCCGTCTACACCGCGGGCGACAACGCCTACGAGAGCGGCACACTGTCGGAGTACAACAACAACTACCACCCCGAGTGGGGTGCCTATAAGAGCATCACGCACCCGACGCCCGGCAACCACGAGTACGGGACCAGCGGCGCCTCCGGGTACTTCAGCTACTTCGGTTCCGCGGCCGGTCAGTCCGGCAAGGGCTACTACTCCTGGGACATCGGCGACTGGCACTTCGTCGCGCTGAACTCCAACATCTCCAAGTCGGCCGGTAGCGCGCAGGAGGTCTGGCTGCGCAACGACCTCGCCGCCAGCACCAAGCCCTGTACGGCGGCCTACTGGCACCACTCGCGTTTCGCCGCCGGGAACTACAGCGACGATTCGTCCCTGAAGCCGTTCTTCCAGGCGCTGTACGACTACCACGCGGACCTGGTGCTGAGTGGACACGACCACAACTACATCCGCTTCGCGCAGTCCAAGCCGGACGGCACCAAGGACACCGCCAACGGCATCCGCCAACTCCTCGTCGGCACCGGTGGACGGGCGCTCTACGGATCCGGCGGCAGCACCGCGGCGACCATCGAGAAGAGCAACTACAACACCTTCGGCGTCGCGAAGCTGACCCTGAACAGCACCAGCTACACGGCCGACTTCGTCCCGGTTGCGGGCCGCACCTTCACCGACACCGTAACCAGCAACTGCCACGCAAAGACGGGCAGTAGTGGCAACGTGCTCAGCAACGGGGTGCCGGTGACGGGTCTGTCAGGTGCACAGGGTGCGGTGCTGAAGTACACGATGGCAGTCCCGGCCGGCGCCACGAACCTGAAGTTTGTGACGGCGGGTGGATCGGGTGACGCGGACCTGTACGTGAAGTTCGGTTCGGAGCCGACCACGTCGAGCTACGACTGCCGACCGTACAAGGACGGGAACGACGAGACCTGCACGATCACGACCGCCCAGGCCGGCACGTACTACGTGATGATCCGCGGGTACGCCGCCTTCTCCGGTCTGAGTCTCACCGGCAGTCACTCGTAGCCGATGTACCTTTCTTCGATGCGAGCCGCGGACACGGCCCGCGCCGGAACCGTCGATGGCGGTCTCCGGCGCGGCCGGGTCCCGGTCACGGTCGTTGCCTTGGGCATCGTCAGCTTCGTGACCGACGCCTCCGCGGAGATGATCACCGCGGTGCTGCCGATGTACCTGATCTACGGGCTCGGCCTGGGCTACCTGCAACTGGGTGCGCTGGACAGTCTCTACACCGGCGCGACCGCGCTGCTGCGGCTCGCAGGCGGTTACGCCGCCGACCGGCTGAACCGGCCGAAGGCGGTCGCCATCGCCGGGTACGGCGTCTCTGCGCTGACCCGACTCGGGTTCCCGCTGGCCGGTGGATCGCTCGCCGGTATCAGCACCTGTGTCGCGATCGACCGGGCAGGCAAAGGCGTCCGAACTGCGCCCCGCGACGCGATGATCACCTTGGCCACGCCGACCGCCGATCTAGGTCGCGCCTTCGGGGTCCATCGCGCGCTCGACACCGCGGGCGCGCTGCTCGGGCCGCTGCTCGCCTTCGGCCTGCTCGCGCTGCTGCCGGGCGGGTACGACTCGGTGTTCGCAGTGAGCTTCTGCCTCGGCGCGATCGGCGTACTGGTTCTGGTGTTCTTCGTCCGCCAGCCCCGCCGAGCCGCTGCTCAACGCGCTGCGACCAGCCTGCGCGCGGGCCTGCGGGTCGCACTGCGGCCGGGCGTCCGCTCGCTGGTGCTCGCCGCGGCGTTGCTCGGTCTGCTGACCGTCGGCGACATGTTCTTGTACGTCGCCCTGCAGCGCCAGGCGGGTTTGCCCAACGAGGTGTTGCCGCTGCTGCCACTCGGAACCGCCGGAACCTTCATGCTGGCGGCGATTCCGCTCGGCCGATTCGCCGACCGGGTCGGTCGATGGCGGATGTTTCTGGCCGCGCACGTCCTTCTGGCGGGCGCGTACGTGCTGGTCGCGGGCGGTATCGAGGGCTGGGTCGTCGCGGGCGGTGTACTCCTGCTGCACGGCTTGTTCTACGCCGCGAGTGACGGCGTGCTGATGGCCAGCGCGGGTCCGCTGATTCCGGCGGAACTGCGTGCCACCGGGCTGGCCGTCGTACAGACTGCACAGGCCTTGGCGCGGGCGGTTGGGGCGCTGGCGTTCGGGATCGCGACGGCGGCGGCCGGTGCGCGGTCGGCCTTTGGTGTGTTCGCGGTGTTGCTGGTGGCCGGGGTTCTCCTGGCTAGGCGAGGTCGCACATGAGCCGAATCGTCACAGGGGTTGCGTTGATCGCGTTGTTCGTTGCTGCTGGCATCGGTTATGTCGGCTGGCGGGCGAGTGCGGCCGACGAGCCGACCGCGGCGCCGCTCGATCTTTCGCGCACCGGCACCCTCCTGTACGTCGACCGAACCAGTACCGTCCGGCAGGTGGCTCGCGACCACCCCGACCAGGTGATCGGCTCGGGCCCGTCATGCCACCGGGTCTACGCCGGGGCGGGAATACTCGGGTGCTTGCGGACTACCGGCGTACCGATGTCGGCCGAGCTCGAGGTCTATCGCAACGGCGAGCTGGCCAAGAGTTTGCCGGTCTGGGGAGATCCGAGCCGGGTGCGCGTTTCGCGGGACGGTCGGTTGTTGGGATGGACGGTGTTCCGCGCTGGTGACAGCTACATGCGGCAGGGCGCGTTCTCGACCACGGCAGGAATCTTCGACTTGAGCAGCGGCACGCAATACGGGTCGTTGGAGGACTTCACGACGTACGTCGACGGCAAGCGGTACAGCTCGCCGGACGTCAACTTCTGGGGCGTGACCTTCCTGAAGGACTCGACGTTCTACGCCACGATGGCGAGCAAGGGGCGGACCTGGTTGATGCGCGGCGACCTCTCCAGTCGGCGACTGACGAGCGTTCGGGAGAACGTCGAGTGCCCGTCGGTGTCGCCTGACCAGACTCGGATCGTCTACAAGTTCCGCACCGGTGATCAGTGGCGGCTGCACGTCCTTGACCTCGCCAGCGGTGCGGACCACGCGCTCGCCGAGACCGCGCACCTCGACGACCAGGCGACCTGGTTGGACGACAAGACCATTGCCTATGGCAAGAATGACGGTGCGGGACCGGCCATCTTCACAGTGCCGGCGGATGGGACAGGTTCGCCGTACCGGCTGCTGTCCGGCTCATCGCCAGCGCCGCTATGAGTCACGGTGCCGAGGTAGCTGTTGCGCGACGGGTGCGGATCCTCCTCGGCGCGATCCTGGCGCCGTTGCTGGTCGCGGCCGGGGTCGGCGTCGCCCTGCTCTGGCCCAGCCATGCGGTGCAGGTCGACGCGCTGGAGACTGCGAAAGCGCGCGGCGTCGTACTGTCCATCGCCCCTTGTGCAGAACGGCCCGACGAATGCGACCGCGCCCGAGTCAAGGTGACCGCCGGCGAGGGCACCGGCACCGAGGTCGACGCGCGCGTGGTCAAGCACCCGCTGGTCCCACGCGTCCAGCCCGGCAACCGGATCCTCATGCAGGTCATTCCGGAGGCCGGTGCCGACGAGCGATACAAGTACGTCGACCAGGACCGCGGCCGCCCGTTGTTGCTGCTCGTCGGGATCTTCGCCGCCGCGGTGATCGCCTTATCGCGCTGGCGCGGTTTGGCCGCTCTTGGCGCGCTGGCCGTCACTGCCGTGGTGCTGACCCAGTTCGTGATGCCCGCGATCCTGACAGGAGGCGATCCGTTGCTGGTCGCCGTCGTCGGATCGTTCGTGATCATGGGCGTCACGTTGCTGCTGACCCACGGTCCGAACGTGCAGACCGCGATCTCGATGGCCGGTACGGCGGGTGCTCTGGTGCTGACCGCCGGTCTCGGCGAACTGTTCGTGCGGGGTAGCCGGATCAGCGGATTGGACGGCAATGGCGCGTCCGAGGTGGCGTCGTACGTTCCCGGCGGGGTCAACCTGCAGTCGCTGGTGGTGGCGGGGCTGGTGATCGGAGCCCTCGGCGTACTGGACGATGTGACTGTCACCCAGACCGCGGCGGTGTGGGAACTGTCAGCGGCTAACCCTTCTGCGAGGCGGCGTGAGCTGTTCGCGGCGGGGCTGCGGATCGGCCGCTCGCATGTCGCATCCGTGGTCAACACGCTCGTGCTGGCCTATGCCGGTGCGGCCCTACCGCTGCTGATGCTGTTCGCCATCACGGGCACCCCGGACGCGTACGTCGTGTCGCTGGAGACCGTGGCCACGCAGATCGTCAACGGGCTGGTCGGCAGCCTCGGGATCATCGCCGCCGTACCGTTGACCACCGCTCTTGCGGCCGCCGCGGTGGGTCAGTCCCAAGCCCACGCGACCCGGTAGATCCCCGGCGACGGGTTCACCTCGACCAGCTGGGCCGTGTGCGACGCACCGAGCCACAGCTCGGTCTCCTTCGGCTCGCTGTCCGCGATCGACAGCCGGTGCGTGCGGTAGACCCTCACCGGGAGGCAGGACGGATCGAAGCGCACCTGAATCGAGAAATCCAGCAGCCCGGGCGCGGCCCGATGCGACTGATACGCGTCGATCTCCGCCGTCACCGACCGCAGTGTGTACCGCAACACCGTCAGCTCGCCCGCCCGCAACGGCCGCTCCAGCAACAGCTCATACGTGCAGAACCCAGTGGCCGCATCATCGCGCAGCCGGCCCAACCGGCAGCCGACAGTGTCCTCGATCCGCAGCGGCTCGACCATCCCGGCGTCGGTCCGGAACGCACCGACGTACCGATCGACGTCTTGCGCCGCGCGAACCACGACCAGATAGCTGGACTCGAGCATTTTGTGGTTCGACCCAACAGTGCTGGTGATGTGCACGCCCACCTTGGTGAGCCGATGCAGCGCATCCAGACTCGTCCCCATCCGCTGCAGTGCACGCGACAATCCATCCGGCCGAGCCCAAGCCTCATCCAGCCGCAAAGAATTCGGCTGCTGCGCCAACCACCGCCCTCGAGGCCGCGGCGGCCCCAACAGCGACGACAACGCCCCCGCCTCAAGCCCCAACACCTGCTCAACAGCCGCCAAAGCCCGCAACGACTCCGGCCGCTCCGGCCGCGTCCGCCCATGCTGCCAGTAACTCAACGCCGTCTTGCTGACCCGAGTCCCACGCTCTTCCAGCTTGTGCTGCAACCGATCAAGACTCAGCCCACT
The DNA here is from genome assembly GCF_039529655.1 of Kribbella yunnanensis. NCBI lineage: Bacteria > Bacillati > Actinomycetota > Actinomycetes > Propionibacteriales > Kribbellaceae > Kribbella > Kribbella yunnanensis. Next base: position 123,584 of record NZ_BAAANF010000017.1, read on the forward strand.
ACCCCGGATCGCCAACTTCAACGCAAGACTGAACGGACCGCTGGCAAGCACCTCATCCAACCGCACGCGGTCACCATCGCGCCCGTCCACAACCACGAGCCCACCGTAACGGATCCGGGCTGGCGCTGCGGGCGTTGTCGTGTAAGGCTGTAGAGGAGCCGCTGTTAGGAATCCAGCAGAGGTAGTGGAGACACGTCTTTGCTGGAGTGCAGATGGCAATTGGTGACATCGATACGTCGTATCGAAAAGTGCAGGCGGACCACTTTGCGGCGCTTGCGTTGGAGCTTCACGAGTCTCGAGGGTTGACCGAGACGGTGCAGGCGGTTGTCGAGTTCTCTTTGCAGGCGTTGACGTGCTCGCATGCCGGGGTTGCGTTGAGTGTGCGCGGTCGGCCTGAGGTGCCGGCGGTGACCGATCCGGTGGTTCGGCAGATCTACGAGTGGCAGATGGAACTGCGAGCCGGTCCGCTGATCGAGTCGATGCGCGAGCACCGGACGGTTCTCGTGCGCGACACCGCCGTGGATACGCGTTGGCCCGACTGGTCGGCGAAGGTGCTGTCACTCGGGGTGCGCAGTGTCCTCGACGTACCGTTGACGACGGCGAGCGGGACGGTCGGCGTACTGGGGTTGTACAGCGTGGAGCCGGATGCTTTTGCTGCTGACGACCAGGCGATCGCGGCGATTCTGGCGCGGCACGCGTCGGTGGCTGTTGCGACTGCTCGCAAGGAGCAGGGCCTGAGTGTGGCGATCGATGCGCGCAAGTTGGTCGGGCAGGCGATGGGGATCCTGATGGAGCGGTACGACCTCGACGCCGACCGAGCCTTCGCGATCCTGAAACGCTATTCCCAGGACACGAATACCAAGCTGCGCGATGTCGCCGTACACCTCATCAAGACCCGCCAACTACCGGATTCGCGGTCTTAGGACTTCCGCAGTACCCGGGTGTCGATCAGTTCGCGGGCGACGTCGTGGAGTTTGCGGTTGTTGTCCTGGGAGTAGCGTTTCAGGACTGCGAACGCCTGCTCGTGGTCCAGGTCGTAGCGCTCCATCAGGATGCCCATCGCCTGGCCGACGAGGTTCCGCGCATCCGCCGCGAGGGACAGGTCGACCTCCCGACGGGCGCCGGCGATGGCGACCGTCGCGTGGTCGGCCAGGATCTGGGCCACCGCCAGCTCATCGGCGCCGAACCCGTTCGGTACGTCGCTGTACAGGCTCATCACGGCCCGCGCCCGGCCGCCGATCGGCAACGGCAGATGAATGGCCGAGTGGATGCCTTCGGCAATCAATGCGTCGGACCAGGCAGCCGGCCACCGGCAGTCGTTCGCGATATCCGGAACGAGCACCGCGACGTTCTCCCGGATCACCGTCAGCAGCGGCCCGTCGTCGGCCTCGATCACCGCTTCGTCGAGCTTGGTCAGCCGAGGGTCCGTCATAGCCATCACCTGCGGCTGCCGGTTCGGACCGATCAGCACCACCGACGCGTACTTGCACCAGACTGCAGTCAGAGCGAACTGGACGATCCCGTCGATCGTCAACTCGAGGCCGTCAGCGGCCTGCAGCTCGGTAGCCAGTCTCCCGAACGCTTCCGCGGACGAGTTGTGTTGGGGCATGCCGTGCTCCCGTAACTCCGTTCTTCCGGCAACCCACTTTCTGGAGCGGCCTAGACCATCCTACGACTTCTCGGCGAGGTAGTCCGCCCAAGTACGTGTGCCGGTGGTGGCGCCGACCAGGCTCAGATTCTCCGCCGCGCGATAGGCCCGACCCACCTTGCCCGGCATCCGAATCGGCAGGTGCAGCCGGCGCTTGCCGTGGCTCTGGAGGTAGCCGTCAACCAGCTCGCCCATGCCATAGACGGTCGGCCCCGCCAGATCCGGTACGGCGCCTGCCGGCTCACCCATGGCCAGTTCCGCGATCCGGTCAGCCACGTCCCGCTCGTCAACCGGCTGAAACCGCAACCCACCCGGCACCGGCACCACCGGCAGCCCACCCATCTTCTGCGCAACCGCGTAAGTAAGGCTGTTGAACTGAGCCGCCCGAAGAATCGTCCACGGCACCCCGGACGCCCGCACCGCCTGCTCAGCCCCCAGCTTCTCCCGGAAGTACCCAATCGGCATCGTGTCGGCCCCAATCACCGAGATATGCACCAGATGCCGAACCCCCGCCGCCGCAGCCGCCCGCGCCAGATTCCCCGCCGCCAGCGCATCCCCCTTCGCACCACCGGCCAGATGAACCACGGTGTCGATCCCGCTGACATCCAGTCCGCCGTCCACCAGCAGATCGCCCCGCACGTGCTCGACCCCGTCCGCGTTCACGCCCCCACGCCGGCTCAGCACACGCACGTCGTACCCGGCCGCCGTCAGTTGCGGAACCACCAACCTGCCGAGCGTCCCCGTCCCACCAGTCACCAGAATCGTCATCATCACTCCTCAGCGATCGTCTCTGATCTGCTGACGGATCCCCCGCAGACTCTGTGACCAACTGTGTCCCAGCTCACCAGCCGCGGCCCCGGCACGCGGTAAATTGCAGACCCGGCGTTGGAGGCGTCATTGGAGATTCGGCTGCTCGGTCCGGTTGAGGTACAGGTCGGCGACGCGCGGCTGGAGATCGGCTCCGCCAAGCCCCGGCTGGTCCTTGCGGTGCTGGCCGCATCTCCTGGAACCCTGGTGCCGGTCGAGGTGCTGATGGATCGGGTCTGGGGGCAGGAGCTGCCCGGCCGTCCGGCCGCGACGCTGTATCCGTACCTGAGCAAGCTCCGCAAGGTGCTCGAGCCGGCCGGCATCGAGATCGTACGGCGATCTGGCGGCTACCTCTGCGATGTCGCGGCAGCCGATGTAGATGTGGCGAGGTTCCGCGATCGGGTGCGGGCCGCGAAGGAATCCGATCAGTCGGGCGCGATCGAATTGCTCGACGAAGCGCTCGCGTTGTGGCGAGGTCGGCCGCTGGCTGATCTGTCGGGCGACTGGGTGGACAGCTTTCGGGCAACGCTAAGCCAGGAACGGCTCGCCGGGTGGCTAGGGCTCGCTCGACACCGGGAACGGGCGGGGAGCCTCGACCTGATCGCGGACGAACTGCTCGCGCTGACCGAGGACTACCCGTTGTCGGAGCCGCTCGCCGGGTACGTGCTGAGTGCGCTGACGCTCGCCGGGCGACGGGCCGAGGCCCTCGACCACTACGCAGGACTGCGGGAGCGGCTGGCGGATGAGCTCGGTGTGGAGCCCGGGCACGAACTCAGCGATCTGCATACGACCTTGCTCCGCAGCCCACCGGCCCGGTTGGCGGAACCGCGCCGCGATACCACTGCCGCCGTACCGCGCCAACTGCCTGCGGTCGCGCGGCCCTTCGTCGGTCGGGTGGAGCACCTGAAGCGGCTCGACGAGCTGGCCGACACGGTGGGAGTCGGCGCCGAAGGCGCGGCCGTGGTTGCGGCGATCACCGGCCCCGGCGGTATCGGCAAGACGACGCTGGCAGTGCACTGGGCGCATCAGGTGGCCGGGCGTTTTCCCGATGGACAGCTCTACTTGAATCTCCGCGGCTTCGACCCTCTCGGTACGCCGATGCCGCCCAGCGAGGCCGTCCGCGGTGTGCTGGATGCACTCGGACAACCGCCGCAGGACATTCCGCCCGGCTTGGAGGCGCGGGCCGCCTTGTTCCGCAGCCTGGTGGCCGGCCGGCGCGTGCTGGTGCTGTTGGACAACGCGCGCGATGCCGAGCAGGTCCGCCCGATGTTGCCGGGTGCCGGCGGCTGCCTGGTGCTGGTCACCAGCCGCAACGCGTTGACCGGTCTGGTCGCCGAGCGCGGCGCCGAGCCGATCTGCCTCGACCTGCTCGCTGCAGCCGACGCCCGGGCCCTACTGCAAGCCCGCCTGACCGAGGAACGACTCGCAGCCGAACCGACCGCAGTCGACAACCTCCTCCGCCCTTGTGGCGGCCTGCCACTGGCACTCGCCGTGGTCGCCGGTCGCGCAGCCCGATACCCCACGCAACCACTGGCCGAGCTGGCAGACCAGATGGCGACCATCCAGGGTCGACTGGATGCCTTCGACACCGACGATCCGAGGACGACGATCCGAGTCGTGTTCGATTCGTCGTACGACGCCCTCGAACCGGAAGCCCAGCGGACCTTTCGGCTGCTCGGGCTGCATCCGGGCCCGGACATCTCCCTGACCGCGGCCGCAAGCCTCACCGGCAACGCCGAGGTACACATCGCCTTACGCCAGCTAGAGGCGGCTCATCTGGTGACCGCGCAGAACGGCCGCTACGGCATGCACGACCTCGTCCGCGTCTACGCCGCCGGCCTCGCGGAGTCCGACCCCGACCGCCCAGCCGCCGCCCGCCGCATGCTGGACCACTACCTGTGGGGCTCGTACACGAGCGAGCGGTCGTTGACCCCACATCGCACTCCGCCTCCTCTGGTACCGCCGCCCGTTCAGCCTGGCGTGCGGCCCGATGAACCGGCCGACATCGAGGCGGCCGTGGCCTGGTTCGCCGCAGAACGCCCGATCCTGCTGAGGATCGTCCAGTTCGCCGCGACGACGGGCCTCGACGCGGCTGTGGTCCAGCTCAGTGACACGTTCGGGACATCCCTGTGGCAGCGGAAGTTGTTCGACGAGTGGATCACGGTCGAGGACCTCGCGCTGTCGGCTGCGGAGCGGCTCGGGGACCGGGCGGCGGTGATCATGGCCCGTCTGGGGATGGGCAGGGCCTGCATCGGCCTGGGCCGGTACGCGGACGCGAGCTGTCATCTCGAAGCCGCCCTCGAGATCGCCCGTGACAGTGGTGATCCGGTCAGCGAGGCGCAGTGCCACCAACTGATGGCCGCGCTCCATGAACACCAACTCGACTACGCAGCAGCCAGGCGGCACGCCCAGGAAGCCTGCGAACTCCACACGCGTCTTGGCAACGCGGCCGGCCGTGGAGGTTCGCTGAACCAGGTTGGCTGGTTCAGCGCACTGCTCGGCGAGTACGACGAGGCTGTGTCCGCCTGTCAGGCGGCGATCGCGATCGCCACCGAGATCGGCAGCGACAGAGGCCAAGGGGCCGCCTGGGACAGCCTCGGCTACGCGTACCACCAGACGGGCGATCACCGCGATGCCGTTGACGCCTATCGACATGCGGTTGCGGCCTGGAGAGACGCCGGTGACCAGCATTTCGTGGCCGATACCCTCGCGCACCTCGGCGACGCACTGGAGTCGGCCGGTGATCACGCCGCCGCTCGCCGTACCTGGCGACAGGCCCTCGACACACTCGCCGGCTTTGCCGGACCGGCCGCCGTACAGGCCCGTAGCGCTCTTGCTGAGCGGATGGGGGCCTCAAGGTAAGTCGAAGCTTTTCCCAAGCGCCTGCTGTTTGAGTCGTCGCACCGAAGCAACGGCACAGAACAGGAGAGCGACATGATCAAACTGGCATCGGCAGGCCGCGTACTCGCGGGGGCTGCTCTGGTGGGCTCGTCACTTGCGGTCGTCAACATGGGCGCGGCCCACGCCATCGACTGCAGCCAGTCCTTCCCGGACCGCGACACGAACAGCGTCCTGTGGACCGACGGATCCGTGCCGTACCACACCGGACCGGCCGGTCAATGCGCATCCGTCAACAAGTCCGGTCACGCGAACATCTTCTGCTACAAGTACAACGAGTTCGGCAATCTCTGGTACTACGCGAAGGACACCTCGTCCGGCTACAAGGGCTGGGTGTTCTCCGGCAATGTCGCCAGCACGGCCGGCGGTCCCCACGCGCGCTGCTGACTTCTGGCCTCTCCTCTGTCAGCATGTGCAGGCTGTTGTTGACGGGGGAGAGGTTTCGGGGTGGCAGAGATACGTCTGCTGGGGGCGGTCGAGGTGTGGGCCGATGGCGTGGAGGTCGACATCGGGTCTGCGAAACCGCGGATGGTGCTTGCCGCTCTCGCGGTGGCGGCTGGAGACGTCGTACCGACTGCTGTGATCGCCGACCGGGTGTGGGGCGGGCGCCCGCCCAAGCAACCGGCGGCGACGCTTTATCCGTATATCAGCCTGCTCCGCAACGCGCTGCGTCCGGCGGGCATCGAGATCGTACGCCGTGGTGGTGGTTACGTTCTTGAGGCTCAGGACGAGGTCGTCGACTCGGTGCGGTTGCTGCGGGTGCTGGCCGAGGCCAGGGCAGGGCGAGCGACAATTGCCGAGTTGGGCGAGGCGCTTGCGTTGTGGCGGGGTGTTCCGCTCGCGGGGATGGACAGTTGCTGGAGTACGGCGTACCGGGCTGAGCTGTCGAGTGCGCGGCTGTCGGCGTGGCTGCTGCTGGCGGAGCAGGCGGAGCATGCGGGGCAGCTCAGCGGATTGGCGGATGAACTCGCTGGGCTCGTCGGCGACTTTCCGTTGTCGGAGCCGTTGTCCGGCTATCTGATTCGGTCGTTGACACAAGCGGGGCGCCGCGCCGAGGCTTTGCAGCAGTACGTCGAGTTGCGCGAGCGGCTCGTCGCCGAACTCGGTGAGGAGCCGGGTGACGAGTTGCAGGCGCTCCACTTGTCGGTCCTCCGCCGCGATCCGATCGGTCGGGCTCGCGAGGTGCCGCGGCAACTACCGTCGACCACGCGGCATTTCGTCGGCCGGGCTGTCCAGTTGGAGGCCCTTGACAGGTTGCTCGCCGGTGGCGACTGGGTTTGCGCCATCGCTGGCACTGCTGGGATTGGCAAGACCACACTCGCGCTGCACTGGGCTCATCGAGTCGTGGATCGGTTTCCGGATGGCCAGTTGTTCGTTGACCTGCATGGCTTCGACCCGACCTGCACGCCAAAGGATCCGGCCGATGCGGTGCGCGCCTGTCTCGATGCCCTCGGCATCCATCCGACTCGGGTGCCCGAGGGGCTGGAGGCCCAGGCCGCCTTGTTTCGCAGCATTGTTGCGGGTCGGCGATTGCTGATCGTTCTCGACAACGCCCGGAACGTCGAACAGGTGCGGCCACTGATCCCGGCAGCTCCGGGCTGCGTTGTCGTGGTCACCAGTCGCAACCTCCTGACCGGGCTGGTCGCTGAGTTGGGCGCCCACGCGATGACGCTAGACGTGCTCAGTCCTGCGGAGGCCAAAGCGTTGCTGTCCGATCGGATCGGCCCAGGTCGGGTCGACGCCGAGCCGGGCGCTGCGGCCACGCTCGCCGAGCGATGCCACTTTCTTCCACTGGCCTTGTCGGTGTGTGCGGCCGAAGCCGCGCATGCGCCTGACCGGCCGCTGGCGAGCTTGGCCGACCACCTGACCGGCGACAGCAACCGGCTCGATCGACTCGACACCGCAGACCCGATGACCTCGGTGCGCACAGTCCTGTCGTGGTCGTACGCCGCACAGGATCCTGCCGAACGGCGTCTGTTCCGGTTGCTCGGCCTGCATCCCGGACCGGAGATCTCCCTGGCGGCGGCAGCAAGTCTCGCTGGTGCGACTTCGACCGAGACGGCTCAGCAACTGCGTCGACTCTGCCAGGCAACCCTGCTCAACAGCCCTGCCCACGACCGCTACTCCCACCACGACCTGCTCCGCGCGTACGCGGCCGAGGTGGTCGTCGCCGGGGAGTCCCACGCTGCCCGCCGGCGTCTCGTCGACCACTACCTCCACACGGCGTATCGAGCAGTTGGGCGGCTCAATCCAGGTCGGGACGAGTACACGCTCGGCGCACCCGGCCCGGACGTGGAACTCGAAGACATCAAGGACGTCGAGCAGGCACTCGCCTGGTTCGCCGCGGAACTCGCCGTCCTCGTCAGAGTGATCGACCTGGCGGCGAGCGCCGGTCTATGGGCCCGGTGCTGGCAGCTAGCTGATCTGACCGCCACATATCTCGGGCGCCAGGGCCGCTGGCGTGATGCGCTCGCCATCATTCGCGTCGGTCTGTCGTCGGCCCAGCTGCTCAACGACCCCACCGCGCTCGGGCTGGCTCACCGTGGCGTCGCCTACTGCTCCGCCCGGACGGGCGACTATGTCGAGGGTCGGCACCACCTCCGTCGTGCGCTCGAACAGACGCGAGCGACCGGTTGCCGCCTTCGCCTGGCGTACGTTCTGGGAATCGGGGGATTCGTCGCTGCCCGCGGCGACCGCTACGCGCTCGCGCTTGGCTACGCCGAGAACGCCCTTGCGCTGTTCGTGGCGCAGGGATCCCGGCGCGGTCAGCTCCGTACCCTCGAATCGATCAGCTGGTACCTGGCACGGCTCGGCCGGCTGGACGACGCAACCACCCACGCCCGAGCGGCTCTGCGGATCGCCGATGAACTCGGCGACGGCAAATCCGCGGCCGGCGTCCACGCCACCCTCGGCTATCTGAGTCAGCGAGACCGCCGCCACGACGAGGCGGCCCGCGCGTACCAGCACGCCGTACAGCTGTCTCGCCGTCACGGCGACAGGCCGTACCTCGCGAACGCCCTGCAGTCGCTGGGCGAGGTCCACGCCGACCTCGGCGCAGCCCGCGCCGCCAAGGTCGAAGCACTGCGCATCTTCGAGGAACTCGACCACCCCCAAGCAGAGTCCCTCCGCGCCGAACTCAGCGCTGGGTAACCGGCACAAGCAACTCCGAAGGTTCTCCGAAGGTCGCCCCGGCAGGCTCTGTCTCGACAATCGCCCAACCGGAGGAACATTCTGATGAAATCCACCCGGCGCATCGCCGCACCCGCCGCTATTGCCCTTGCCCTGCTTGTTGTCTCGACCGGGCCGGCTGCGGCCGCCGCTGAGGTTTACGTCGAAGCGGCCGCTACGCTGGACGGGAAGTGGAAGGCGCTTGGCACCTATTACCGCAATCTTGACGGTACGGTGAACGACCAGCTCTGTGTCCGCACGTACAACTCGGTGGCCGGGGCCGAGTCGTACGCCGCGATCAAGGACGCGCACACCGGCGAGTTCTACGCCTGGGTCTTCGACACTCAGGCCACCGACGGGGAACCGGCCTGCACCCCACGCCGCGACTTCCGGCTCGCCGGCAAGGATTTGGTGCTCATCGTCGAGCACAAGAACGCTTCCGGCAACCTGGACGCCAGAAAGACGAAGCCCTTCACAGGCTGACGCCCACGCTGTCCTGACCACGGGTTGGGACGGCGCTTTCTGGGGGCTTTCCGCGCAGTTTCGGGGGACTGCGCGGGGCCTTCGGGCGCGGTTAGCGTCGCGCCATGGTTGAGATGACATCGGAATCCAACGGACTGTCACGTCGACGACTACTGAAGATCGCGGGGGCGGCCGGGCTCGGCGGTGCCGCCGGTCTGATCCTGCCCGGTCAGGCGACCGCGGCGACGGCTGCGCTGGTGTCCAGGAACTACCTGGGCGTGACCAGTTGCGATCTGTACTACGAACCGGACGGCAAGGCGCGGAGCTTCAGCTTCGAGTCGAACTTCTACAACCAGCTCAGCTCGTGGCGAAGCTACCTCGACTCCAACGCTCCGACCTCGTGGGGAGCGCCGACCCGGGTCTACTCGTACGGTGCCTATACCGACAAGCCGGGGATGCACGGGGCGGGGCGGGCGTTCGATATCGGGCGGATCATGTTCGAGAACAGCAGTGGCACGCGGCAGTGGGTCAGCATGCGGTACGACGTCTGGCGCGGTTACGCGAACGCCGACTACTGGAAGCGCCGCTACTGGGGTACCGCGGCGGGTCTGATGCGCCGCTTCCGGCATGTGCTCACGTACATGGACAACCGGGAGCACTGGAACCACATGCACGTGGACAACGATCTGTACGGCGAGTTGGGCGACTGCAAGTTCACCACCAGTTCGTCGTCCCAGACGTACATCGTCCAGGCCGCGTGCCACCACGCCTGGGGTATCTCCACCGTGGTCGACGGGGACTGGGGCCCGAAGACGCAGGCGAACTCCACCGCCGTTCTGCGCCGGATCGGGCGGCCCTCCGGCACCATCACCGACAAGGCCAACTTCCAGGCGTTCTGTACGGCGTCGTACCGCAAGGCGCTCGGGACGCAGGCCTACTGACCCGCCGATCCTGAGCCGTCGCCCCCACCATCACCGATGATGGGGGTTCGGCTCGGGGAGGCGTGTGTGCGATTCGAAGTACTGGGGACTGTCCAGGCGATCGTCGACGCGCAGGTGGTGGCTCCGATCTCGGAGCTGCGCCGCCGGCTGCTCGCTGTTCTTCTGGTCAGAGCGAATCGCGCCGTACCGGTCGAGACTCTCGCCGAGGCGCTGTGGGGCGACGAGCCACCGAACAGTCCGTCGAACAGTCTCCAGGTCCACGTGCACCGGTTGCGTCAGGTGCTCGACCGCCCGGAGCGCCTCCGTGGCGTTCCGGGCGGTTACCTGTTGGAGGTCGGCCCGGACGAGTTCGACGCTGTCGAGTTCACCGACCGGCACACCGCGGCCCGGAACGCGGTCGCGGCCGGTGAGCTCGAGCGGGCGGTACCGCGGTTCCGGTCGGCGCTCGCGTTGTGGCGCGGGACGCCGTACGGCGATGTGACCGAGCCGCGCGTCGTCGCGGCCGAGGCCAACCGGCTCGCGGAAGCCAGACTGATCGCGTACGAGGAGCTGTACGACGCCGAACTCGCACTGAGCCGGGCCCGCGAGATCGTGCCCGAGTTGACCGAGCTGGTCGCGTCGTACCCGCTGCGGGAGCGGATCGTCGGTCAGTTGATGCTGGCCCTGTATCGGTCCGGCCGGCAGTCCCGGGCGGAGATGACCTACCAGGCCACTCGGCGTCGACTCGCCCAGGAGCTCAGGGCCGAACCCGGCCGCGCACTGCGTGAGCTCTTCGAATCGATTCGCTCCGAGAACCCGGAGCTCGACGGACCTCCCGCCCGGACCGGAGCGACGCCGGCGCAGCTGCCGCCCGCGCCCGGTGCCTTCCTCGGCCGCGAAACCGAGCTGGCCGCCCTGGATGCGGCAGCGGACGGTCCGATCGTCCTGTCCGGGATGGCCGGGGTCGGGAAGACCACGCTGGCCTTGCACTTCGCCCACCACGTCGCCGACCGGTACGGCGACGGTCAGCTGTACGTCGATCTGCGCGGACACTCACCGGCTCCCGCGCTGGAGCCACTGGATGCCTTGGGTCATCTGCTCCGCGGACTCGGCCGGGAGCAGGTCCCGGAGTCGGTCACCGACGCAGCCAACGAGTACCGAACGCTGATCGCTGGGCGCAAGATGCTGATCCTGCTGGACAACGCGGCGTCGCCCGAGCAGGTGCGCCCGTTGCTGCCGGCTGGTTCCAGCTGCCGGACGCTGGTCACGAGCCGCACCCGGATGACCGGACTCGTCGCCCGCGAAGGTGCGCACCGGCTCGAACTCGGCACGCTGGAGATGGCGGTGGCTCGAGACCTTCTGAACCGGCTCCTCGGCACCCAGCGGGTCGAGGCTGAGCCGGCGCCGGTCGCCGAGTTGATCGAGGCTTGTGCCGGTCTCCCGCTGGCCTTGCGGATCGCGGCCGCCCAGCTGACCGACGAGCCACATCGCACCATCGCCGACTACCTCCTCGAGCTGCAGGAACGCGGGCTCGCCGCGTTCGCCCTGTCCGACGACGAGCAGTCCGCGGTCGCTGGTGCCTTCGACCTGTCGTACCACCGGCTGGAGCCAGCAGTACGACGGCTGTTCCGGCTCGCCGGTCTGGTGCCCGGACTGGACTTCACCGCTCCCGCAGTGGCGGCCATGAGCGGGCTGTCCGCAGCTGACGCGCGGGCCGCGCTCCGGACGCTGACCGGCGCGCACCTGGTCGACGAGCATGCGGCTGGCCGCTATCGCTTCCACGACTTGCTCCGTGACTACGCACGCAGCCGCGCTCTGACGGAGGAGACGGAGCCGCAACGCGCCGACGCGATGAACCGCCTCTGTACCTGGTACTACCGTGGCCGCGAGGTCGCCGCCCGGCTGCTCATCGCCTGGCGTCTCGAACCACCATGCCCGCCACTGCCCGACGTACCGGTGGTGCAGCTTGCCTCCCGGACCGAAGCCCGTGGCTGGCTGAGGGACGAGTTCGACAACATCCACGCCGCGATCCGGGACTGTGCCGACCACGGCCCCGTGCACTGGTGCTGGCATCTGGCGATCGGCGTCGTCGCGGACATGGAGCGGTACGGCCGGCGGGTCGACGTACTGTCCATGCTGGACATGGTCGTGACGGCTGCCCGCGCTGCGAACGACCAGCAGGCGGTCGCGCTCTCCCTCGGAGAGCTCGGCATCACCAGCACCGGCATCGGTCGGCCCGTGGATCCTGAACAGATCACTCAGCTGGTCACCGCGGCCGAGCAAGCGGGTGACGACGCCATCCTGGGTTTCGGCCTGTACGCCGCCGGGACGATCGAGCTCCGCCGTACCGATCGGCCGGCTGCGCGTGAATATCTCCAGCGCGCCCGCGAGGTCCAAGAGCGTGCCGACGACACCGTCGGCCAGTCGCTGACGCTCCTCCAGCTGGGTTTTCTCAGCTACCAGGCGGGCGACCTCGGCTCCGCCGTCGACGCTTGGGAGCGATCGGTCGACCTGGCCGGCGAGGAGGCGCCGAGCATCGCGGTCGCCGGGGTGCTCTACGCCTGCCACGGCCGGACGACGCTGGGCCGTCTCGACGGGATCGACGAGCTGTTCGAGCGCGGCCGGCGACTGGTCGAGGAGCTGGACGACACGACCAGGCAGTGCGTCATCGGCTATCTGCGAGCGAGCCTGCTGCGCGACACGGGCCACCCGCGCGAAGGCAGAGACATGCTGCTGGCAGTGCGTGAGTTGGCCGACGAGCTCGACGTGATTCGGCCTCGCGCGCTCATTCGCAACGAGCTCGGGTTCTGTCACCTCATGCTCGGTGAGTTCGCTGCAGCACGCGAGGCGTTCGAGGAAGCCGCCGAGCTGGCGAGCGCGGACCTGCTGCGCGAGTACCGCGCCCACGCCGTTCGCGGACTCGCCGTCACCGCACTGGCCGGATCGGACCTCGACTCGGCCGAGTCACTCGCCCGAGATGCCGTCGAACTCGCGACTGGCTCTGACCGTATGCAGGAGGGCGAGGCAATCGTCGTACTGGCTCGCGTCAAACAGGCTCTCGGCGAAACCGAGGCCGCTGGCGAGCTTGCCGCTCAGGCCCTGTCCATCCTGGAGGAAACCGGCTACGCCCTCGGCATCGCCCGGGCTCACCACGCCCTAGGCGAAATCCGCGCCGATCGTGCCCACCTCCTGAAGGCCCTGCATCGCTTCGAGGCCTTCGGCTCCCCTGAAGCCGCCACCGTCCGCAAATCCCTCACCGACGTGTGAGAGCGGACCGCCCCCACTCACTAACCTTCGTCGGCTGGTCGGGATCACGCTCAGAGGCTGGTCCCTGGCCGGCGTTTTGGGGACTTGGTGAGTGTTGGCGGTCCGGGCTCAGCCGACGTGGATGCCGGGGCGGCGGGTTGGGTCCGACTCGTGTTGGCGGATGATTTCGCGGACTACGGGGGCGGTGTCGCCGCGGCCGAGGATCAGGTAGCGGAGGAGGTGGCTGAGGGGGTTGCCTTCGGACCATTCGAAGTGGCAGTGCGGGAGTACGTCGGTGGTGTCGCGGAGGGCGAGCAGGATGGCGGCGATGGCGTTGGGGACCGCGGGGCTGTCGGCGCGGAGGATGCGGTGCCCGTCGATCTCGACTCCGGTCACGCGGAGGACGTCGCTGAAGGTGGAGGGGTCGACGACGTCGATCTCCAGGAACAACACGTCGGTACGGCGGGGGACGGGGTCGGCGTCGCGGACGTCGGCCTCCTTCGCGGCGTACTCGGCGGCGTCGCCGGCCTGGCGCTGGTTGGCGATGATGTTGAGGATGCCGTCGTTGCGGATCGAGTCGGTGATGAAGGCGCGGGCCGCGTCGTCGAACTCGATCCGGTCGGCGCGGAGTTCGGTGGTGCGGGAGACGCGGGAGATCAGCGAGACGGTGATGATGCCGGCGATGAACAGGCCGGAGATGGCGATGCCGTCGGGCTTCTCGATGATGTTCTCGACCAGCGCGTAGAGCAGGATCAAGGTGAGAACGATGAAGGCGATGGTGGCCTTGCGTTGGCGCCGCCGGAGCGCGGAGATGGCGACCGCGACCGCGCCGGAGACCATCATGACCAGGATGCCGGTCGCGTAGGCGCCGGCCTGGGCGTCGACATCGGCGCCGAAGGCGATGGTGATCGCGATGCTGATCGCCGTGTAGACGAGAACGACCGGGCGGACCGCGCGGCCCCACTCGGGTGCCATCCCGTACGACGGGAGGTAGCGCGGCACGATGTTGATCAGCCCGGCCATGGCCGAGGCACCCGCGAACCAGAGGATCAGCACGCTGCTCAGGTCATACGCCGTACCGAAGGCTTCGCCGAGCTTCTCGTGCGCGAGGTAGGCCATCGCGCGACCGCTGGCCTCGCCGCCGGCCTCGAATTCCTTGGCGGGGATGAGCACAGTCGTGATGAAGCTCGTGGCGAGCAGGTAGACGCTCATGATCAGCGCGGCCGCCGTGAGCAGCTTCTTCGTGTTGCGGATCCGGTCGGCCAGCTTCTGTTCGGCGTCTTCGCCCTCGGCGGCGACCAGCGGCATCATGCTCACACCGGTTTCGAACCCGGACATTCCCAGCACGAGCAGTGGGAAGGCGACGATGGCCGGTCCGACGACTCCACCGATCCCTTCCCGGCCAGCGGTCAGCGCATCGACCCAGGCGTCGAACGCGCCGGGAACCGTAGCGACGTCGTACAGGCCGACGACGACGATGACGGCGTTGAGGGCGAGGAAGACGCCGACCAGCGGGATGGCCACGCCGACCGCTTCGCTGAAGCCGAGCAGGAAGACGCCGCCGAGGATGAGCAGCAGTACGACGGTGACCGCGACCTCTTGGCCGTGCAGGAAGTCCGGCGTGTACGGGTTCTCGATGAGGTGCACGGTGGCGTCGGCCGAGGAGAGCGTGATGGTGATGATCCACGACGTCGCCACGAAGCCGAGCAGTACCAGGACGAACAGCTTGCCGCGCCAGAACGGCAGCAGGTTCTCGAGCATCGCGATCGAGCCCTGCCCGTGCGGACTCTCCTTGGCCACCCGCCGGTACATCGGCAGCATCCCGAGCAGCGTCAGGGCAACGATCAGCAAGGTCGCCAGCGGCGAGAGCGCGCCGGCGGCCAGGGCGGCGATCCCGGGCAGATAAGACAGCGTCGAGAAGTAGTCGACACCGGTCAGACACATGACCTTCCACCAGGCCTGCGGCGGCGCGTGGCCCTCGCTCGCTTCCGGCCCGACCGGCTGCACCCGGTGCTGCAGCAGCCAACTCGTCAGCCCGCGCCCGGCGGCCGCCTGCTCATCCGGCCCCTTGACGACAGCAGGGACGACGTACTCGTCTGGAGTGGTCACGCGGGTCAGGATGCCCGATGCATGGGGCACGTCGAAATCGGTGTTAGAAACTTGTGAGAATCGCTGACAAGGGCTTGAAGTATTGAGCCGTGGGACGGTCGCCGGGGTAGCTGACAGGATGAGGATGTGACCAAGGACGAGGACCTCACGGTGGAGCAGGCGCGTCGCGCGGAGGCGGAAGCCGAGGCCGCAGCGGAGGCTGAGGCGGAACGCGTCCGTCAGCACATCGAGGATGCCACTGCCGATCCGGCGGTCCAGACGGAGTGGATCCGCCAGGCCAACCTCATGTACGGCGGCCTGGTCGCGGCCGGCCTGGTGATGGTCCAGCCGTTCCTGACCGAGACCGCACTCGACTTGTCTGCGCTGATCTGCGTCATCGCCTTCGCCGTCGCGATTCCGCTGCTGGCCGCCCTCCTGGTCCTGAACCGCCAGGAGGAGTTCCGGAGCCGGGCCACCCGGTCGCGACCGGTTGCGACGGCCAAGGCGATGGCCCAGGGCGCGGCGTTCGTCGGTCTCACGGCTGGTTTCTGGCACATGTCTCTCATTGCGGGGATCGTGTTCCTGGCCACGGCCGTCGTCGCGGTCGGGGTGCATTCCTCGGGATATGTGAATCTGGAATACGACTCGCGATTCCGCTCGAGGTTCCGTCGGTCTACATCAGACCGGACTGCCAAGCCCAAATAGCGATCTCGGTCCGATTGCGTACGCCGAGCTTGTTCTGAATACCGGCCACATGGCCTTTGACGGTGCTCAGCGAGATGAACAACTCGGCCGCGATCTCGTGATTGGTGCGCCCGCGCGCAATTGCCCGAATCACCTCGGCCTCACGATCGGACAACGGCTTCCTGGCTTGGCTCACCGGCGGCGTGAATTGCCGCAGCAGTCGCGCCGTGATCGAGGGCGACACGAGCGCATCCCCAGCATGTGCGGCCCGAACCGCCTCAGCCAGCAAGGCCGGTCCGGCGTCTTTGAGGATGAACCCGGCCGCCCCGCCGCGCAGCGCGCCGTACACGTATTCATCCAGATCGAACGTGGTCACAACGACTACCTTCAACGGCTCCGGTACGTCGGGTCCGGCGAGCGCGCGAGTCACCGCGACCCCGTCCAGCCGTGGCATCCGGATGTCGACCAGGCACACGTCCGGTCGCAATTCCCTCGCCAGCGCGATCGCCTCGACACCGTCCGCGGCTTCGGCGGCCACGCGGATATCGGGCTCGTTGTCCAGGATCAGCCTGAGGCCGTTGCGAACCATCGCCTGGTCGTCGGCCAGCAGCACGCTGATCGTCATCGGGTCGGCCCGAGTGGAAGGGATGCGGAGACGGCCCATCCTTTGGCGGCGCGAGGGCCGACGGTCAGGGTGCCGCCGAGCGCCTCGACGCGCTCCCGGATTCCGACCAGTCCGAATCCGGCCCGCTTGTAGCGCACAGGACCAGCCTCGGCGTCGTCCAGTACGTCGACGGTGACCTCGCGCCCGGTCTGTCGCACGTTCACCGTGACGGCGTCGGCGTGGGGAGCGTGCCGGGCGACGTTGGTGAGGGACTCCTGCACGATGCGACAGACGGTGGTTGTCACTTCCTGCGGCCACTCGGGTTCGCTGTCGGGGAGGCTCAGCTGCGGTGTCGGCCCGTTGAAGCGTTCGACCAGTTTTGCTAGTTGGGCCAGGCTCGTCGGACCGGAGACTGCGTCGCCGTCTCGCAGCAGTCCGACGACTCGACGCATCGCCGTCAGCGCCTCGGCACCGGCAAACTCGATGCCCGCCAGCGATTCGTCGTACAGGTTTGGTTGCCGACGGCCCGCAATTCGCGCACCCTGCGCCTGGAGGACGATGCCGGCGATGTGGTGGGCGACGACATCGTGCAGTTCTCGGGCGAGGTCCACCCGCTCCTCCTGCCGGATCCGCGTGGCGATCGCACGTCGCCGTACGGCGCGCAGTCTTAGCCAGGTCCCGATGGATACCGCGCCGAGCCAACTGATCACGTTCATCGTGGCGATGCCTGAGCCGTAGTTGAGCCCGAGCGTGCCGGCCGCGACCAGCAACCCGGCGGCCGCGACCACGCCTGCTTGTATTGCTGACAGCCTCGCGACCGCTTCGCCGACCAGCACGGCAAGGGCCAGCGCCATCGCCGGCCCTGGTTCGGTCGGCAGATCCGCCATCCACGCAACCCCCATGGTCACCGCCGCTGTGGTGAGCCCTGCGATCGCCGTACGCCATCGATTGCGCCTGCGCAGCAAGACGATCACGCTCGTCACCGCGCCCGCCGCAGCGTCAAGAATCCAGTACGTCGGCCCCCAGACGACCGCGAGCTGGTACGCCGTGAATCCGAGTAGTGCGGTGAGCAGGCCGCCCAGCGCGATGTCTCTCGCCCAACGCATCTGCCCAGCGTACTTTCGGGCGGTACCGGCGCAGAACCGGCCGAAAGTACCGTCCGGAACGTACTTCCGGCCGCTACCTCTCGCCGTACGGTCTCAGCAGGGTTGACCTCATGCCCACCTCATCAGGACAGCCGCGGATCCCGGAGCTCGACGTCATCCGCGGCTTCGCGCTGTGCGGGATCCTGCTCGCCAACGTCCAGCCGATCTCCGGCGGTCGCACGACCGCAGCGTCTACCGGCGTCGACGGCTCCACCTGGCTCGGCTTGCTCGTCGAGCAGCGGTTCATGCCGATCTTCGCACTCCTGTTCGGCATCGGCTTCTCACTCTTGCTCCGCTCTGCCTCCGCCCGTGTGGAGCGCCCGCGGATTCTGCTCTTGCGCCGTCTGCTCTGCCTGCTAGCGATCGGCGCCGCCCACTTCCTGCTCCTGTGGTGGGGCGACATCCTCTCCACTTACGCCCTGGTCGGCCTGCTCGTCCTACTCCCGTCAACCTGGCTGCCACGGTTCGCTGTGGCGACCTTGGGGCCGGTGTTCCTCCTCGTTGCGTTAGCCACCGGCGACGGTCGCTTCACCCTCACCGCAGCCCTGTTCCTCATCGGCTCAGCCTTGGTCCGCTACAACGTCATCGACCGCCTACCTAAGCCCGGCTTGGTCACCACCCTCGGGCTCGCTGTGGTCGCCGTACCAGTCCTGCTGTGGCAGACGACCGTCCAGCCTGGGGATCGGGCTTTCGCGCTGGCGTTGGCCGCCGGCGGTCTGCTCGTCGCGGCCTTCTACATCTGCGTTCTGCTCTTGCTCTTGAGGACTCGCCTCCGTGGTGTTTTGCAGGCGATCTTCACCCCACTAGGCCGAATGGCCCTCACCAACTACATCTCGGCAACCGCCCTGGTCCGGGCGATCGTGGCGGTCTTCGATCTAGACGCGATCACGACGACCGACGTCGTACTGATCGCCGCCGCAATCCTCACCACCCAATGTCTCTTCTCCACCCTCTGGCTCCGCCACTTCACCCAAGGCCCCCTCGAATGGCTCTGGCGCTGGGCAACCTGGACCCACCGCCGACCTATGCTCAAGACTTGGCAGAACGAACCGCGGTAATCGTCGGAGCGGGCATCGGCGGGCTAGCCGCCGCGATCGCCCTCCACCGACGCGGCTGGACCGTCAAAGTCCTGGAACGCGCCCCAGCCCTCCGCGAGGTAGGCGCCGGCATCTCCCTCTGGCCCAACGCAACCCGCGCCCTGGACCTACTTGGCGTAGGCGACCAAGTCCGTGCCTTCAGCGCAGTAGAAGGCCCAGGCGGCTTCCGCGACCACCAAGGCCGCTGGCTCTTCCGCTCAAACCTCCAAACCCCCTATGGCAACACCCTCATGCTCCGCCGCCCCCACCTCCTGGACATCCTCCGCCAAGCCGTCCCCACCGAAGCAATCGCCCTGAACACCACAGCCACCGCAGTCGAGTCCGTTGGCAACCAGGTGCTCGTCACCCACAACGGCGTACAGACCTCAGCCGATCTCCTAGTAGGCGCCGACGGCCTCCACAGCACCGTCCGCGCTTCCCTCTGGCCCGACGCCAAACCTCCCGTGTACGCCGGCTACACCACCTGGCGCCTCATCGCCCCACCCCTGGACCTCGACTCCGACGTCGCCGAATCCTGGGGCCGAGGCGAACGGGTAGGCCTCTTCCGCCTAGCCGACGAGTCCATCTACACCTACCTAATAGCCAAAACCCCACCGGGCACCCAGTACCCCGACAACCGCGCCGAACTCCAACGCCGCTTCAGCCATTGGCACGACCCAATCCCGACCATCCTCAACACCGTCACCAACGCCGACATCCTCCACCACGATATCTACCGCCTCCCCGCCCTACGCACCTACGTCGCCGGCCGCGCAGCCCTACTAGGCGACGCCGCCCACGCCATGACCCCCGACCTAGGCCAAGGTGCCGCCACCGCCCTGGAAGACGCAGTAGACCTAGCCGATGCCGTCGACAACGACATCACCCAAGGCCTCCACCGCTACAACGACAACCGACGCCCTCGAACCCAAGCCATAGCCCGCCGCGCGTCCACGTTCGCCACCTTCGCCCAAGCCTCCGGCCCCCTAACCGTCCCCCTCCGCAACACAGCCACCCGCCTCCTCCCCGAGCGCCTCTTCCAACGCGCCAACCAACCCCTCCTCACCTGGCGCTCGCACGAGCACTGAAAACGGTTCGGCAGCCGGGTTGAGCGGTTGCTAGGGTCGCCGACATGCATCGCATCATCACTCCGCCCTCCGCCGCTTAGCGGACGGCATTCTTAGCGCGCCCGGGTTGTGACCCGGGCTTCTTTGGGCTGTTCGCAGACGCCCCAATCTCTTCGTGCGAACACCCTGGAGTGTCTGATGCACCACCGTCTCGCGCCGTCCTCGGCGCGTGGTCTCCTGTACGTCGCTGTGGCCGGAATCGCCTGGGGTACCGGCGGCCCCGCCGGCGCCCTGCTCTTCCAGCACAGTGGCCTGAACTCGACAGCAATCTCTTTCTGGCGCCTAGTCGGCGGCGCCGTCTGGCTGGCCGCAGTCTGCCGGTTGCTCGGGCGGCGCCGGATAGGCCGCGAGTTCGCGGCCGCCCCGCTGCGTTATCTTCTGAGCGGCGTCGGCCTCGCCGTTTGCCAACTCGGCTATTTCGCCGCCATCCCGCGCGTAGGCATCGCCGTCGCTACCGTCGTCTCGCTCGGCGTAGGCCCACTCTTCATCGCCTTGGGCGCTCGCGAGCGCATCACCGGCGCCTTACTACTCGCAGTACTCGGCCTCGCCCTCCTCGTCTGGGGGAATGGAGGATCCGGCAGCGCGTCCATCCCGGGCATCGCCTTCTCGCTCGTGTCAGGTGCCGGTTACGCGCTCAGCACCCTGCTCAACCGCAACCAGCAAGACCCAGTCACGAGCGCCATGCTCGGCTTCACCACCGGCGCCCTCATCCTGTTGCCCTTGGCAATAACAGCAGGAATCACTCCGTCATCGTCCAGTTGGCCGTTGATCGCCTATTTCGGCCTCGTTCCAACCGCGCTCGCCTACACGACGTTCTATCTAGGTCTCAAGGCGATCCGTGCGTCGACCGCGGCCGTCGTCGCGCTGATCGAACCCCTCCTGGCCGCACTGATCGGCGTACTGGCGTTCAATGAGCACCTGACACCCCTCAGTCTCGTTGGCGCAGCCGTACTCCTCGTCGCGGTCGTCCTCCAAGCTCGCCGCGAGTAGGTACGGGCGCGGTACGGGCAGCGGGACGGCGGGGGTGCTTTCTAGGGTCGGCGGTCAGGCTGATTACTAGAGAAGGACTTGTGTCTTGCGTAAAACCATCTTGTCTGTCGCGGTGGCGTTCGTCGTCGCCGCGACTGGGCTTGTTGTTCTTAGTTCGTCGTCCGGGGCTGCTGTTGGTGATGTGCCGGATGACTGTGCGGTTGCTACGGCGGCTTACCGGTCTGATGGGCAGCGGCTTGGGTATCGGTATGAGCGGAACCATGACTCGCCGGCTCAGGTGTTGGCGATCGAGGGGGACAGGCTGCCTTGGGTGCCGACGTCGGTCACGTTGGGGAACCGGTGGGGTGGGGGCGGCGACAGCTTCAATCGGCTGGAGTTTGCGGTGCATCCGAGTGACGGCTATGTGTATGAGTTGGATCGAGCGGCCGAGCGGGGCGACGACCATGTGTGGCGGATGACCAAGAACACGGCCAAGCGGCTGACTGGTGGGTTCGCCGGGACTCGGATCATCGCGTACGCGTATCCCTACCTGTATCAGGTCAAAGGCACCGCGCTCTATCGGTACACGTTGACCTCGGAAGGGCTGACTAGTCGGGTGAAGATGCCCGGTACGGCGTGGGACACGGTCAAGACGCTGGTTTACGAGCGCGCGGGCGGAACCGACGCCGTACCGGTGCATGTATTGATCGGTACCAAGGCCAACGGGGAATTGAAGGAGTGGCGGATCAAGGCGACTATCGCCCCGCCCACCAGCATCCCCTCGTCCGTACTGCGGTCGACCGGTTGGGGCTCGTTCACCAGCGTCTCGACCGGTGTCTGCGAGACCCACCTCAGCGGCCGGGCGCTGCTCGGCATCGCCGCGACCGGTTCTGTCTCCGTGTACTTCGACGCCAACGCCAAGGACTGGGACGGCACCGACATCAAGGGCGGCTCCCTCGGCGACCTCGATTGGACTGCTAAGGCCTACGGTCAGACGGGCGCCGGGATGTGACAGACGGTTTCCAGGCCAGCGCCAGCACGGCGAGCGGCCAGATGACGCTCACGTAGGAGTAGCCCTCCAGGACCCTCGACCAGGTGACTGAGTCGCCGTGCAGGTGTTCCAAATGGAAGAGGCTGTGCGGTACGGCGAAGGCCAGGTAAGCGACCAGTGCGACGAGGACCAGCCTGCGCTCCATCCAGATGGTCGCGGCAGCGAGCATGACGCCGAGCCCGAGGGTGGCGCCGCCGAAGTCGCTGAAGAGATGCTCGCTGTACGGCGGCGTCCAGTCGACCGTCGGAACTTCGTTGTAGAAGTTCTCGGGGAAGAAGGTCGTCCACACCCCGAGGGTGAGTTCGAACGCCGCCAGCACGAGCAGGCTCAATCGGACGAGCACCCAGCGCGTGGCAGGAATTGTCGACATGTTGTTCTCCTTTGAGGTCACCAAATCCAGACACCCCGGCCCCGCCGATGTGTGACATCGGCGGGGCTTAACGTTTTCGCGGTCGATGACTCCTACTTGTCGAGAGGCCGTCGTCCGGGCGGTTCGGGAGTGAAGGGAGGAGCCGATGAGTCTCCTGATCGCGGGGATCGCGGCTGGGCTGATCAACGTGCTCGCGTTGTGGGTGCGTGAGCGGCACCGGCAGCGCCGGATCCCCAAGGTGGGCGGAGATCGACAACCCGCGGGCCTATCTGCGGGTGGCGATCCGCAACGGCTACTACCTGCAGCAACGCGGTGGGCGCCGCGAGGTCCTCGACCGTGCTGGTGGTCGAGGACGACAGCACCCTCGCCGAGCTTCTTGCCCGCCTTCTGGAGCTGAAGTTCGACGTCGTGGGTATCGCCTCCCGCGGTAACGATGTTCTTCCGATGGTTCGCCGGCACCGGCCGGATGTCATCACGATGGACCTCGGCCTGACGGATGCCGACGGGACCGATCTCACGACGATCATCACCCGCGAGCACCCGTCGTCCCGAGTGGTGATGGCGACTGCGCGGAGCGGACGTCGAGACCTGATGAGGGGGCTCGCAGCCGGGGCGGTCGGCTTCTTGACCAAGCCCTTCAGCGGCGACGAGTTCCTGGCCACCGTCGAAGAGGCCGCCCGCGGCGGCTTCCCGATCGCCGCCCAGACCCACCTGTCCGCCGAGGAGATCATCGAGACCCAGGAGCTGATCGTCGAGAAGATCAACCTCCGCAACGCCATCGAGAACCGCTGATCGTTATCGGCGTGGAAAGGTTTCCATCAATCGATGGAAACAGTTCAACGACGACCGCTATCCTCCCCCCGTGACCGACCTTCGGTGGATCCCGGAGCAGTGGCGCCGGTTCGACAGCGCTGTCCTGTACGGCGTGATCGGCGTACTGCTGTTCGCCGGGTCGCTGGTGCCCGCGTTGCACGGCCAGGGGACGGTGCTCGGCGGGATGCCGAACCGCCCGTTGGACCTGCTGGCCGTCGTGGCGGTAGGACTCCAGTGCGTGCCGCTCGTCAGCTGCCGCCGATCGCCGATCGCCTGTCTCGTGCTGGTGTCGATCGGCTTCGCCCTCGATCAGCTTCGCGGCTACCACTCGTTCGCGGGCACCGCCTTCGCGCTGGCGGTGCTGAATGCCGGGTGGCGTCTGGAGCGAGGCCGCCGTATCACCGTGCTGGCGTTGTCTGCGGGATACCTGCTCCTGGTCGCCGGGTTCCGCCTTCTCGGCGGTGGCGAGCCGCCGGGCGAGTTCCTGACGTTCTACCTGGCCATGGCCCTCGCCTGGGGCATCGGAGCCTGGCTGCGCTCCACGCGGGCGCTGGAGGCTGAACGCGCTCGCCTCCTGGCCGAAGAGACCCGCGTCGCCGAGCGTACCGAGCTCGCGCGCGACCTCCACGACATCGTGACCCACCACGTGACGGCCATGGTGATGCAGGCTGAGGCGGCCCGATATCTACCGTCGGAGCGGCTCGACCAGTCACTGACGTCGGTCGCCGACTCGGGCCGTCAGGCGATCACCGACCTGCGGCAGTTGCTCGACGTACTCGATCCCGGCGATCCTGGCGATGCCGGCCCACGCGATCTGCGCGCGCTCGTTGAGCAGACGCGGCGGGCCGGGCAGCCGGTGGAGTTCACCGAGGAGGGCACGCCAAGCGCAGATCCGGTGGCCTACCGCGTCGTGCAGGAGGCGCTGACCAACGCGCTCAAGTACGCGCACGGCAGCCGCACAGCGGTTCAGGTGCGTCACGACCACCAGCAGATCGCCGTTGAGGTGACCACGGACGGCTCCGGCACGGGTGTTGCCTCACCCGGCGGCAGCGGACGCGGGCTCGCCGGGCTTCGCGATCGGGTCGACATTCTCGGTGGTGACTTCAGCGCGGGCAAGCGAAAGGGTGGCGGCTTCGTGGTCCGGGCCAGGATTCCCGTCGGAACACCGTCGTGATCCGGGTCCTCGTTTGCGACGACCAAGTGCTGCTCCGCACCGGACTCGTGACGATCATCGACGCTCAGCCGGATCTCGAGGTGGTCGGTGAGTGCGGGGACGGCCGCACTGCGGTCGACCTTGCGGGCAAGGTGAACCCGGACGTCGTGGTGATGGATGTGCGGATGCCGGTACTCGACGGCATCGAGGCGACCCGGCTGCTGGCCGGTGCCGGTGTGCCGAATCCCGTCAAGGTTCTGGTGGTGACCAACTTCAACCTGGACGAGGCCGTCTACCAGGCGCTGCGCGCCGGCGCGAGCGGCTTCCTCCTGAAGGACACACCCACAGCGCAACTCCTGCAGGGCATCCGGACCGTGGCGACCGGCGCGGCGCTGCTCGACCCCGAGGTCACACGTCAACTGGTCGGCAAGTACGCCACCCGGATCCGGCCGGCCGACGGCGAACCGCAGGACATTCCGCTGACGTCGCGTGAGTTGGAGATCCTTCGCCTCATCGCGCTGGGCCTGTCCAACCAGGAGATCGCCGAGACCCTGACGATCAGCCGGGAGACCGTCAAGACTTTCGTCTCGCGCATCCTCGCCAAGCTGGGGCTCCGCGATCGCGTCCAGGCGGTCGTCTACGGCTACCGCCACGGCATGCTCGACTGACTCCGTCCCGCGCTCACCCGGAGTCCTGCTCGTCACCCCACAGAGGACACCTGCTGGTAGCTCACCTGGGGGAATCACTGCACTTCGAGGTAGTCGACTTCGGTGAAGGCGGTGCCCTTGGTCAGGCGGATGGTGTTCCAGCCGGCTTTCAGGGTCACGGAGGCTGACGACTGTTTCCAGTTGTCCCAGCCGGTGACGGGGTAGCTGACCTGGCCCTGGTTGGTGCCGTTGACAACTAGTCCGTGGGTGGCGGTCGTCGCTGAGCCGTTGGCGTAGGCGACGTGCACGGTGTAGTTGCCTGCCACGGGTGCGAAGACCGAGTTCTGGGTCCAGGAGTCGGTAAAGTCGATGTGGGCGACGACCTTGCCACCCGATGCGCCGGCGGCGTTCGACCGTACGTCACAATGATTGCGGGTGCCGCTTTCCGCCTCGTACCGGACGCGGCTGCCACGGACGACCGGATAGTCGTTCGCCCAGCCGAGATCGGCGACGTACACCTGTCGGGCGCCATTCACCCAGCCATGCAGGAACACCTTGTCCTGCACGAAGTCTGCGCCGCCGGGGCCGCAGACGTGGTCGTCGAACGTTGCCGTGGTCATCAGAGGTCGGGACGCCGTGGTCCACGGGCCGGTCAGACTGGTCGCGGTTGCGTACGACGTCAGGTAGTTGCAGCCCGTGTAGCTGCCGCCCGAGTAGAACAGCACGTACCGGCTACCGCGCTGGACCAGGTCGGGCGCTTCGATGATTCCGGTGGAGGTCAGGAGCGCGGTGTTCCCGCCGGAGAGCTTCGTGCCGTTGTTCGTCGTACGGGTCAGCCAGAGTGTCGACGGCTTCGAGACGGCGTTGCCGTCGTTCTTCCAGACCAGGTAGCGGGAACCGTTCGTGTCGACGAAGGTGTTCGCGTCGATCGCGCCGCCGAGGTCGAGCGGGCAGATCAGCGGCTGGTCGCCGACCGGCGTGAACGGGCCGAGCGGGGAGGACGCCGTCGCGGCACCGATGCATTCGCGACCGGATGCCTTGTGCCAGGCGGTGTAGGTGAGGGTGTAGCTGCCGTCAGGGTTCGGGTGGACGTCCGGAGCCCAGGTCCGGCCCGGCTGGGCCCAGGCGCTGGACGGTCCACCCGGCATCGCGTTGCCGCGAACGGTCCACGGACCTCGCGCACTCGGCGCGGTGGCGACCGGGACATGGCCGCGACTGCCGTTCGTCGCGTACGCGTACCAAGTCCCGTTCTGCTGGAAGACGTCCGGATCCGGGAAGTTCTCCCCGATGATTACCGAAGGGAACACGGCAGCCGTTGTCGCGGCCTGCACCGGCAGCGGGAAGAAGACAGCCAAGCTGAGCACGACCGCAAGAAGTCGTCGCATCGGGCACTCCTCAGGTTGGGGCGGGAACCTGCAGGAGCTACCTTTCCATCGATTCACCCAGAAGGCGAGGCCCTACGTTCGAGCGGCGCGAGTTGCGCGACGCGCGGCGCCTGGAAGGACACGGTCGAGGAGTCGCTTCAAGCGAGGCGCGAGTGGTTGCTCGACCCAGTAGTGCAGCGCGGCAGCGACCCCGAACATGGCAGCCGTCGTCAGCGTGACCAGGAGGATGCGGCCGAAGCGGTCGCCGAGACGCTCGAAGATGATGAACCCGATGTGTGCGTGCACGAGGTAGAGCGGATAGGTCAGGGCGCCGAGTACGGCGAACCACGGGCGGCCGAGCCGGATGGTGAGCTTGAGAGCGATCGCCATCATGATCGCGAAGATGGCCACGATCGTAGCGACGACGGCGGTCCGGTCGATCTCGGTGCCGTAGCGAAGACCGACCCGGTCGGCGAATCCGATGGCACGGTAGATCGCGTTGCCTAGACAGATCGCCACGATCAACAGGGCTTCCCGCGTGACGTCGTACCGGTAGATCAGGCAGAGTGCCATCCCGGCGATGAAGTAGTGCGAGAACTGCGTGTTCAGCACCAGATCGGTTGCTTGCGGCAACAGACCGGTCTGGAAGACGAAGGTGGCGGCGAGCCAGATCCACAGGAAGTTGGTGACCCGGCGACGGGTGATCCCGATCCAGGTGAGGATCAGGATCATCACGTAGAACCGCAGCTCGGCCCAAAGTGTCCAGTAGACCACATCCACGTTCTCGATGTTCGGCAGTGAGTTGAACATCGTCAGATTGGCCAGGTACTGCGGGATCGACACCGGGAACCGGCCCTGGCTGAGTCCGATCGACACGATCGTCGTCAGCGTGACGGCGACCCAGTACGCCGGATAGAGCCGAACCGCGCGCGAGATGACGAACGACCGTGGCGACCGCTCCCAGGCACTCAGCAGCACAACGAAACCACTGATCGTGAAGAACAGATCGACACCCAGATAGCCGTAGCGCGCCACCAGGCCGGCATCCGGGAAGTGGAGCGGCGACAAGCCTCCGGCGTACCCCGAGAACAAGTAGTGATAAGCCACCACCGACACGGCGGCGATGATCCGTAGCAGGTCGATCTCGTGCAAACGTGCCGCCGGGCGCAGCGGTGAGTGGTCCACTCCGAAGACGTTAGGTATCCGACCTGCTGACCGTCGTCACCCCACAGTGGACACTGATCCGTAGCTCTTCTGGGGGACAAGACCTACGTCAGGCTGCGGCGAGCATGACGTCCCGGAGGCGTTCGACGTACAGGCGCATGCTCTTGTACGCCGCGTCCGTGTCGGGGTACCGGCAGGCGAACTGCAGGCCCTCGTGGACTCGGCTGATCCACACGCACACCTGGTCGCCGTACGAGACCCGGATCAGGCCGTAGGCCTTCAGTTCCTGCCACCGCTCGGACCCGGCGACACCGCGGCCGTCAGCGAACGAGACGATCGAGTAGAGGTCGGGAGACGTGGGGCGGAAGTCGGTGCCGAGGAGTTGGAGGATGCGGGCGACAGGTACTCGCGACATCGGCCGGTTCTTGCGGAGTTCGGTGCGGACCGAGTCGAGCGCGGTGTCGAAATCCGTTGCCTCGGACACCGGAATCTCGAGGGGCGCACCACCGACGTACCAGCCGACCGATTCGGACAACTCCGACTTGACCCTCGTGTGGAACGGGGCGACGGTGCGATAGACCTCTTGGCCGGTCAGCTCGCGGACGATGAGGGCGGTGGCTGCGAGCACGCCGACCAGGCTCCCGCCGTACGGGCGGCAGTGTTTCTCGAATGCGGCCGCATCGGCGTCGTTCACCAGCATCTCGTGCAGGAACTTCTGGGTCGGCAGTGGGCCTTCGGGGTCGAGGCCGAGGTCGAGCGGGAAGTTCGGGAGCTTGCCGTCGCAGTTCGCCACGAATTCACGCCAGCGGTCGACGATCGGGTGGTTCGCGTCGATCTCATCGGCCTTCGTGCGTTCGGCGGCGCTGAAGTCGACGTAGCTGGCGACCGGTACGGCGTTCTCCGTTCGTCCTTCGAGGCCGGCTGCGTAGAGCTCGTGGATCTCCGTGGGGATGCGGTAGATCGAGTACGCGTCGACGTTGCTGTGGTCGAAGGCGAGGTAGACGCTCGTGCTGTCGTCTCGGACGACCGCTGTGTAGATGAAGTTCGGCCAGCTCAGCGCGTCCGCCGCGACGTCGAATCTGTCTTGCAAGTACTGCGTCAGTACGTCGGCATCGGGGAAGTTGCCGGCGTCTTCGCGATGCAGTACCAGCGAATCGGCCTCCAGCGTGAAGCGCTGCATCTGGCCGTCGACGGCGCGGAAGCCGCTGCGCATCGTCTCGTGCCGCAGCGTCCAAAGGCGAAGAGCTTGTTCGAGTACGTCGAGGTTGATCGGGCCCGGGATGTCGAAGGCCGTGCCCAGCCAGGTCGGTACGAACAGACCGCCGTCGCGCACCGACCGCGCGGTCTGCACGTGGGACTCCTGGACATAACTCGGCGGACGCGAGTCCTCCGGCAGCGTCGCCGCGGCCTCGATGGCCATCGGGTGAACAGTCCACTCCACCAGGTGGCCGGGACGAATCTCGCAACGCTGGATATCGGTCATGCGCATAGGTGTACTCCGGTTCGCAGGGGGCGTCGAAACATGAGTAGGGCAAGGGAAAGTAGCCGCGGACTGCCGGAAATGCGGAAGCACGTCCCAGCCCGATCGGACGTCAACAACCCTTGGGGGAGACGCGGACGCAGGTCAAGTGAAACTGGAAAAACCTACGGTGATCTCACAAGCTGATTGCCCTGGGCACCCATACGGCTAGCCGACGAGGGCTGGGGAGAGCGTGCTGACTGCCGTGGTGAGGGGCGTGAGGTCCTGGCGGAGGCGCGCGAACATGATGGCGCCTTCGAGGGTGCTGATCATCAGAACTGCGAGGCGGCGGGCTCGGCTCGGAGCGATGTCCATCCGGACCAGTTCGTCGGTGACGGCTTGCTCCCAGCGGTCGAGCGCGGTGCGGATCTGACTGGTGAGCGGCGCGTCGGTGCCGCCCAGGTCGGCGACCGAGGCCATCACCGGGCAGCCGCGCTCGAAGCCGCGCTTGGTGAACTCGTCCTTCCACTGCTTGACCATGTGGGCGAACAGGCCGGCTGGGGTCGGGTTGCTGGTCGTCTCCGGGTAGCGGGCAGCCCACGCCGCGGCGAAGTCTCCCGCCCACAGCAGCGCCTCGCCGACCAACTGGTCCTTGCCGCCGGGGAAGTAGTGCTGGAACGATCCGCGCGGCGCGCCGGCGTGCTCGATGATCTCGCGGACGCCGGTGCCGGCCGGTCCGCGTGCCCGGACCAGCTGAGCCGCGCTGTACACCATCCGCGCCCGCGGACTCCGCTCCATCTGAGAACTCCCTTGGCTATATGACAGCCGTCATAGTACCGTTCTATGACAGTTGTCATAGAACGGAGTCGGCGATGCGTATCGGGTTCCTCGGTCTCGGTGTGATGGGTCAGCCGATGGCACTCAACCTGGCCCGGGCCGGTACGGCGCCGATCGTCTGGAACCGGTCGCCCGATCGCTGCGACCCGGTCCGCGCGGCGGGCGCGAAGATCGCGGACTCGCCCGCCGAGGTTCTCCAGCAGGCCGACGTCGTGCTGATGATGCTGGCCGACGAGCCGGCGATCGACGCCGTACTCGGCCGTGGCACGGAGGCATTCGCAGCGGTCGCCGGCAGAACGATCGTGCACATGGGTACGACGTCGCCCGAGTACTCGCGTGAGCTCGAGGCCGCCGTCCGTGCCGCCGGCGGCCGGTACGTCGAGGCGCCGGTGTCCGGTTCGCGTAAGCCCGCCGAGGCCGGTGAGTTGGTCGCCATGCTGGCCGGTGAGCCCGCCGCGGTGGCGCAGGTTCGCGCCCTGCTCGGCCCGGTCTGCCAGCAGACGTTCGACTGCGGCCTGGTGCCGAACGGCCTGCTGACCAAGCTCGCGGTGAACATCTTCTTGATCACGATGGTCACCGGTCTCGCCGAGGCGACCCATTTCGCCGCCGAACACGGGCTCGCGTTGAATCAGTTCGCCGAGGTGCTCGACGCCGGCCCGATGGCGAGCAGCGTGTCCCAGGTGAAGGTACGCAAACTCGTCACCGGCGACCTCGACGTACAGGCCTCGATCTCGAACGTCCTCGAGAACAACCGGCTGATCGCCGAACAAGCCCGCGCCACCGGCATCGCCGTACCGCTGCTCGATGTGTGTCACAGCCTGTACGGCGAGACGCTGGCGCTCGGGCTCGGCGCCTCGGACATGGTCGCGGTGGTGCGCGCAATAGAACGCCGTACCGCTTCGGAATGACCTGTCGGCGGCGTTGCAATGCCGGTTAGCACCACGAGCCGGTACGACGTTGTGCACGGGTCAACCACGTGCGTGATCGAAAGGTGGTTGAGGGGTGCTCAAGGTGAGCTGGTCGGCGCGACCTTGAGCACGGTTCGACCGTTTCGGCGGCTCCCGGATGGTTGGTGGGCGCTCAAGGTGATCGCCGGGCAGTGGCCTGCTGGCAGTCGGCCCGCACCGCACCTCACCAAGACCGCACGGGCGTTGGGTAGATTGGGGGTGCGCACTGGGGCTCTGGGGGAGGGGACGCGCATGGGTTCTGCCGTGGACGCCGCGTTCGAGGTGCTGGTCCTCGGCCCGACCCTGCTTCGCGTGAGGGGTGCGGAGTTGCGTGTCGATCGGCCGTTGCAGCGAGCGCTGCTGGTTCGGCTTGCTATGGCCCGCGGTCATGGGGTGCCGGATGAGGTGTTGGCTGGGGCGGTGTGGGGCGAGGTCGAGAAGCCGCGGGAGCGGCTGCGGGTGCTGGCGCATCGGCTGCGGCGCTCGCTCGGGGACTACGCGGGGCTCGTGCACCGTACCGAGAACGGCTACGCGCTCACCGGCAGCGGACCGGCTGATCTGATCAAGGTCGAGCAGTTGCTGCCGGCGGTGGAGGTTGCTCGCCGGGACCAGGGTTACGGCGCGGTGAGTAGCGCGGCGGCCGATGCGCTCGCGCTGTGGCGTGGTCCGGCCCTGGCCGATCTTCGCGATACGCCCTTTGGAGCCGTCGAGGCGGCGCGGCTGGACGACCTGTTCATCGAGTTGCAGACGAACCGGATCGAAGCCGAGCTGGCCCGTGGCGCCGTCGTGGTCACTGAGGCTGACCAGCTCGCACGGCAGAATCCGCTGAACGAACGCCTGGTCGGGTTGGCCGTGATCGCGCTGTACCGGGCTGGTCAGCAGGCCGAAGCGCTGGCCCGGATCGCGACTCTGCGGACTGCACTCGCCGACCAGCTCGGCATCGACCCGTCCCGCGAAACCACCGACCTCGAACTGAAACTCCTGCGCCAGGACCCCTCGCTGCTACCACCCGTCCAGCCGCCCGCAGTCGCCGTACGGGCCGGTGTCCGCCGTGCCGCAACACCAAGGCCCGGGGCACCGACGCCCGCAACGCCGGCGGCCGCACCACCGACGGCCGGCGCTTCGCGGGCTGGTACGTCGATGGTTGGGCGGGACGGCGATCTCGCGGTCCTGCTGGATCGGCTGAGCGGACCTGCCGTGATCACGCTGACCGGCGGCCCCGGGGTGGGGAAGACACGGCTGGCCAAGGAGGTTTCGGCGACTGTCAGTGGGTCGGGCAGAGCGGCGTACTGGCTGGATCTCACCGCGATCACCACGCCAGAGGCGATATTGCCCAGCCTCGCCTCGGTGACGGGGGTCGAAGCTAGCGCGGATGGGTTGTTGTCGCGCTGTGTCGAGAGGCTCGCCGGCGGTCTGCTGGTCCTCGACAACGCGGAGCACCTGGTCGAGCCTGTCGGGACCCTGCTGTCCGAGATCGGCGATCAAGGTGTCTCGATCCTGGTGACGTCGCAGCAGCCGGTTCGGGTCGTCGGCGAGCAAGTGCATCCCATCGGACCTCTCGACCGCGAGGCCGCCGCTCGCCTGTTCCGGGAGCGCAGTCGGCTGCCACCGGACGGCCAGACACAGCTGATCGACGAGATCTGCACTGCCGTCGACCGGCTGCCGCTGGCTATCGAGCTCGCGGCCGGCCTGACGCGGACCATGACCGTCGAGCAGTTGGCACTGCGGATCGAGGACCGGTTGCGGTTGCTTGTCGGTGGCATGCGCTCGGCCGGTCGACGCCATACCAGCCTCCGTCGGGCGATCGACTGGAGCAGCTCGCTCCTCGACCCGCTCGGCCGTGAAGTCCTGTACCGCGTCGCCGTCTTCGTCGGCGGTTTCACCCTCGACGCCGCCGAACAGGTCGTGTACGACGATCCGGATCCCGTGGACCTGAAGGCGATTCTGGCCGATCTCTGTGAGCGGAGTCTGGTCACGATCGAGTCCGGCGACCGCTTCGTCCTGTTGCAGAGCATCCGGGATTACGCCCTGGAGCAGTTGCATGCCACCGGCAACGAATCCGCGGTTCGCGGTCGACACGCGACCTGGTGCGCCGAGCTCGCCGCGCGGACCTTCCGCGACGGCGGCCCCGACCACGAACTGGTGGTCGCCGAACTGAACAGCGAAGCAGGCAACCTGCGAGCGGCGATTGAATGGGCCTTGCGTACTCCGGGCGAGGCCGGTCGGGTCCTCGAGATCGCGGCACCCACCGGTTGGTACTGGATGGGCCACGGCCTGATCGCCGAAAGCCGCGACTGGCTGCGCCGAGCCCTCGATGCCGAGGACGGTTCGCCGACCGAGACCCGAGCCGCAGCGCTCCGGGCCGCGGCCTCGCTCACCCGCAACAACGGTGACCCGGCCGGCGCCCGACTGCTCGGCGACGAGGCGCTCCGCATCTACCGACACCTCGACGACCTGCCTGGCATCATCTCCGCGCTGATAGGACTCTGTTTCACCAACCTGACCCTGGGTGACCTTGACCTCGCCGCGCAACAAGGGCAGGAGGCCGTCGCCCTCGCCGAGCCGACCGGAAACGCCCGGCTGCTCGCTACCGCGCTCAACGTCACTGCCGCCGTACTGCAACGGCTGGGCCGGACTGCCGACGCGGTGCAGGCGTACGTCGACGCGTGCGACCTGTGGCGCAGTTCCGACGACCAGCGCGGCCTGGCCGGCACCCTCAGCAACCTCGGCCAGCTCTACCTGCAGATGGGAGACCTGGCCGCCTCGCGAGAGCGAGCCCTGGAAGCGTTGCGGATCTACCACGAACTCGACCTGCTCGACGCGCTGGTGGACTGCATGGACCAACTCGCCGCCAGCGAGCTCGCACTGGGCAATCACCAGCAGGCCTTGCGATTGGTCACAGCGGCCGAAGCCCAACGGGTCAGGGCCGGCACTCCGCTACTGATCTCCGACGAAATCGAATCCAGGAACGCCGTCGAACAGACCGCCCGTGCCGCACTAGGCCCCGCAGCCGAAGCAATAGCCGCCAAAGCCCACGACGAACCGATCACCGACCTGGTCGCCGAACTGCTCCGCGGGTGACGCTCTATCGTTGGGCGGCATGAGCTACCAGCAACAGCCGCCGCAGCCTCCGATGGGAATGCTGCACCTGACCATCCAGGGCAGCGTCATGACCAGCAGCATGATCCCGCCGACCGTCCACCTGAACGGCCACCCGGTGCGCGTGAAGTACGGCGAGAACGCCATCCCCGTCTTCGCCGGCCCACTGCACATCGACGTTCACTCCCAGTGGATGCGCCGCTTCGGCCAAGCCGCCCTCGACTGCACCGTCCAGCCGAACCAAGCGGTCCCGGTCTTCTACGCGTCGCCGTACCACCAGTTCACCACCGGAAGCATCGGCCACACCAAGGTGAAGCGAAAGGGCCTCGGCTTCTTCGTAGGCCTGATGGCCGTAGTCCTCGTCGTAGCCGTCCTGGTAGTCCTAGGCGCAGCACTGGGCTAACCACCCACGAGAAAGCGTCGGTCCGCGACCCCACGGACCGACGCGTACGACGACGGTGTCGTCCGTAGCCTGCCGACTGGCAGACGTCAGGGGCCGGGGAAGTAGTGGCCGTTGTCCAGGTCGGCGAGCAGGGTGGGTTGAGTGGGTTGCCAGCCGAGGGTTTGGCGGGTGAGGTGGTTGGACGCGGGGTAGGTCTGCGTGACTATGTTCGCCAGGAATCCGAAGTAGCCCGGCAGCATCAGTTCGTCCAAGGGGATGCTGACGGTGGGCAGGTTCAGGCGGTTGCCGATGGCCTTGGTGAGCTTGTGGAGGGGGATGCCCTCGTCGTTGACGGCGTGCCAGTAGGAGCCGGCTGGGGCCTTCTCCAGTGCGAGGCGGAACAAGGTTGCGACATCGCGGATGTGTACGGCGTTCCACAAGTTGTCGCCGTCTCCGGGGTAGCCGGCGAAGCCCTTCTGCTTGGCGAGTGCGATGAGCGTGGGGAGGAAGCCGGCGCGATCGGTGGTGCTGTGCGCGATGTTGGCGATCCGCACGACTGATGAGCGCACTCCTTCGTCGGCTAGGTCGATGACGGCGGTTTCGACGATGTTGCGGGCCCGGAGGGTGCCTTTGTGTTCGTCGCCGACGGGGAGAGCGGGGTCGGCCTCGGTGGCCGGTCGGCCCAACTGGCCTGGCGAGCCGATGCTGCCCGCAACGACCAGCGGCTTCCCGGTTCCGGCGAGAGCCTCGCCGTACGCGTGCATGATCGGGAGTTCCGCGGCGGCCACGGCGTCGATACCGCCGGACGGCAGCAGGTCTTGCCGGTGCGCGACGTGGATGACGCCGTCGGAGTCTGCGGCGGCCGCCTTGAGGCCGTCGAGATCCGTAAGGTTGCCGCGACGCACCTTTGCGCCGAGTGCGGACAGCGTTGCCGCAGCCGTGTCCGACCGGGCCAGGCCGGTGACCTCGTGCCCGGCGGCGACTAGCTCCGGAACGATGTACGAACCGGAATGGCCGGTCCCGCCAGTGACGAAAACGCGCACGCTACTGCTCCTTGTGAGATCGAATGGGGCTCAGCCGGCGAATTCGTCGACGCCGAGCGCGAAGTCCCAATGGCCGACTCCGTTGCCGGCGAGGCCCATGGTGATTAGGCCCATTCCTTCCAGCCAATGCGCCATTTTCAGACCGCCGACGTCTCGCGGGCGAAGGCCGAGACTTTCGATGAATGCCGCCACGCTCGCCTTCGCCTGCGCATTATCGCCAGCGAGAAATACGTTGGGTCGGCCCTTCTCCAGGACATTTCGGAAGATGGTGTTGAAGGCTTTCACCACGCTGGCGTCGGCGGGGGCGACCTTGGCG
Source organism: Kribbella yunnanensis (assembly GCF_039529655.1). Classification (NCBI taxonomy): domain Bacteria; kingdom Bacillati; phylum Actinomycetota; class Actinomycetes; order Propionibacteriales; family Kribbellaceae; genus Kribbella; species Kribbella yunnanensis. The sequence goes on from NZ_BAAANF010000017.1 coordinate 159,071, forward strand.
GCTTCCTGCGCGATCGAGGTCTGCTCGCTGTGGGCCAATCCGTCGAAGGTGGCATTGAAGGGGTTGCTGATATCGACGATGACCTTGCCCGCGAGGGCGTCTCCGTACTCGGCGACGACCGGCACAACGCCGGCGTACAAGAGGGCTGTGATGACGATGTCCCCGGCCGGTACGGCGCCCCACTTGCCCGCCGTCGCGCCGTTGCCCAGAGCCCCGGCGAGGTCGTCGGCCTTGGACTGATCGCGGCCCAGGACCTCGACGGTGTTGCCGCCCGCCACCGCGAGTGTGCCGATGGCACGGGCCATGTTCCCCGTGCCGATAAGGGTGATGCTGCTCATGAGGTGCTCTCTTCCAATTAGATGGCAGTGGTGCCGCCGTCGGCGACCAGTTCCAGGCCGTTGACGTAACTGGAGTCGTCGGATGCGAGGAACAGAGCCACGGTGGCGATTTCTTCAGGGCGGCCCATCGCGCCGCGGGGGATGAGGGATTCGAAGGCGGCCTTCGTGGCCTCGTCGAACAGTTCTGCCTGCTTGGCGGTGGCGACCTGGCCGGGAGTCAGGACGTTGACCCGGATCTTGCGGTCGCGCAGTTCGTTGAGCCAGACGCGGGCCCAGGCCTGCTGGACGGCCTTGCTTCCCGCGTACAGACTCCAGCCGGGGAAGGCACCGAGGGAGGCGTTGGATCCGGTCATCAGGATCGAGCCGTTGTCGTTGAGCAGCGGCAATGCCTTCTGCACGGTGAACAGCGTGCCGCGAGCGTTGAGCCAGAAGGCGCGGTGGAACTGCTCCTCGGTGATATCGCCGAGTACGGCGGGTTCGCCCATCCCGGCGCTGGCCCACAGCACGTCGATCGAACCCGCTTCCCGCCGGACGACGTCGTACAAACGGTCCAGGTCGGCGAGGTCGGCCGCATCACCCTGAACGGCGGTCACGTTGCGGCCGATCAGTTTGACGGCGTCGTCCAGTGCCTCTTGTCGCCGAGCCTGGATAAACACGTGCGCGCCTTCTTCGACAAACAGTTTGGCGCCGGCCAGCGCCATACCGGTCGATCCGCCGGTGATCACCGCTATTTTTCCGTCGAGCTTTCCCACGATCACTCCGTTGTATTGATAAGGCAGAAAATACTCTGCTCAATCAACGATGCCATCGGCGTGAAGTTGATGTCCAAGACCCTTTTCAGACGTGGTGATACCTTGGAGGCATCGCCGGACGGGGAGGCTTCATGGATCTCGACCTGCGCAAGGTGCGCTACTTCGTCACTGTCGCCAATCGGCTGCACTTCGGCCGCGCCGCCGACGAGCTGCACATCGCGCAGCCGGCGCTCAGCCGGCAGATCCGCGCGCTGGAGAAGGATCTCGGCGCCACGCTCTTCACCAGAGACAGCCATGGCGTAGCCCTGACCGACGCGGGCCGGCAACTGCTGGACGACGCCGGCCCGCTGCTCGCCTCCGCGCATGCAGTACGGCGTCGCCTGTCCGTGGCCGCTCGCGGCAGCCAGCGTTTGGTGGTCGGCTTCCGAGCCGGCATCCCGGTCATCCCGGCGATGCGGGAGTTCGAGGCCCAGCACCCGGACGTGGTTGTCGACGTACAGCGAATGGAGTGGGACGACCAGGCACTGATGCTGCTCGACGGCCGCGTTGACGTCGGCTATGTGCGGCTGCCCATCGATGAGACCGGTCTGCGCCTGAGCCCGCTGTACACCGAGCCGCTTCTGGTCGCGTTGCCCGTCGGTCACCGATTGGCAGGCAAGGAGGAGGTCACCCAGGCCGACCTGGCCGGTGAACCGCTGGTCTGGCACGCCGACGCGAACACCCAGCCCACCAGGCGCCCGCATCCCGACTCCGGGCTTCGGGTGCGCGGGGTGGACGAGAAGCTCGAGCACGTCGCGGCCGGCCGTGGCATCTCATTCGTGGGGCGTTCGGAGACCTTGTTCTATTCACGTCCGGACATCAGCTACGTGCCCGTCCCCGATCTGGCGCCCGGCCAAGTGCTGGTCGCGATGGCGGCGTCGCGGACTTCGCCGTTGGCCGACGACTTCTTCGCCGCCGTACAAGCGACAGCCGAGCTCACCGCAGAATGCGGGAACTACGAAGCGTTCCGAGACTAAAGCTTGCGACCCACGGCTGCGTGGGTCGCAAGCTTTCCTACGGTCACGCAGCTTTGATCAGATCGGATCGGGTCGGCTTCGCGTCGTACTGGGATCGGTCGAGGTTGAAGGCGCTGCAGGCGATCACCAGGGCGGCGGCTGCGAGCACGATGTCCTTCAGGACGTACTGCCCCTCGATCGTCGGAGTCCCGCCAGGGAACAGATCGCTGAAGAACAACACCAGCGGCGCCATGATCCCGCCGAGCGACACCGCGAGGACGAGCAGCCCGGTACGGAGCAGCCGGCCCGTGATCAGGGTGAGCCCGATGAAGCACTCCAACGCGGCTGTCATCAGTACGGCGTTGCGCCCGTCGACCACGCCGAAGGTGAGTGCGTCGACGGTCCGCGCCACCAGCGCCTCCGCCGGGCTCGCCCCGGGGAAGAACTTGAGGATGCCGAAGCCGAAGAAGATCAGTCCGAGGCTGACCCGCAGGATGTCGACGTTGTGCCGGCTCAGCCAGCCGAGGGTCTTGGTCAGTCGGGTGTCGAGCAAGGTGCTCATGGTGGGTTCTCCTGTCGCTGTGGTGTGGCACCAGCCTCCCCGCGACCACCCGCCTACCGCGTCGCCTCGACGGCTGCACTCGCCGTACCGCTTCTGCAGTACCGATCAGGGTCATCACCTAGTCGCTGCGGGGTACACGATGACAAATCGGTGACTACGCAAGGTTCAAATGATCGATCCATAGACTCACGCACAGTAGCTGCGTAGCATCGCGCAAATGTGGGGAACCAGGGGTGGGAACCGAACATTCGGGGTGGGTCTGTTGGCCGGAGCGCTGCTCCTGGCCGCCGGATGCGGGGGAGCAGCTGAAGGCAGTGGTCAACCAACGGCCACCGTCACCGTGACGACAACGGTCGAGGCGCCGTCGGCGTCGTCACCGCCGACCGAGGCACCGTCGACGCCGGTGGTGAGCGACGACTCGAGTGAACCGACCGACTCGGCGACGCCGGTCGCGCTGGCCGCGGACGTCGCCGGACGACCATTGGTGCTGAGCAATATCTTCAAGTATCCCGATGGCTGGAAGGACGGCCGGTACGACGTTGCCGACCGCAAACAGGCGACCGGTATCGGCGGCACCCTGTCCGCTTGCGGGTACGACGAGACGCTGGAGCTGCGACTGGCGAACAACTTCGGCCGGTTGAAGCTGGAGTTCGGCCAGAGCAACTCGTCGGAGAGCTCCGACCTTGAGTTGGTGGTCCGGATCGACACCAACGGTCAGTACCGGGACCAGAAGAGCGTGAAGCTCAACCAGATCGCCGCCATCGACCTGCCCGTACCGAAGGTCAACGCGCTGAAGATCATCGTTTCGCTGAAGAACACTGCGGCGTGCGGCACCAGCGGCGCCGTCGAGGCGGTGCTGATGAACATGGTCCTGTCTTGACCGATCCGGACAGCCCGGAGGTGCAGCCACCTCCGGGCAACCGGTCCGCCACGCTGTTCCGGCATCTTCATCGCTTCAACGACCACCCGGTCATCACGACGCTGGTGGTGATCGGTGAGATCGCGGGACTGGTCGCGCTGGTCGTCGGCCTGATCAAGTGGGTCCTCCCCAATGACCCGGCCACGGCCGAGGTCCCTATCGTGACCGTCAGTACGTCGAGCACCCCGCCGCCGGCCTCTTCGAGTACGCCGGTGTCCTCGCCTGCTGCAGAGCCGGGCTGCTGGACCTCACGCCGTACGGCGATCGACTGCCGCGAGCCGCACCAATACGAAGAGATTCCGCAGGCGGCGACCTGCGACTACGCCGCCGTGATTGATTTCCTCGGCGGTCAGGTCGGCCTGGACATCACGGTCGCCAAGGTCGCGCAGCTATCCGCCGGACGGTGCTCGGTCGACGCCGGCCGGGAGGTCAGCGGATCGGCACGCGATGCTCTGCAGGGCCCGACCAGTGCAGGCTGGCGACGCTGCGTCGACCGGCGGGTCACCAAGAACGTGCCCTGCTCCGCCTTGCACAGCGGCGAGTACGTCGGCACCGGCAGCCTGCGCCGTGCGACCGACCCCGAGTGCCAGCTTGCGGCCGCCAAGTACCTCGACCAGGTGCCGGGAGCGCTGGTCGAGGATCTCGAGGTCAGGGTCTTCGCCGTCGCGAGCGGAACCAAGGACCCGGCCCGCTGCATCATCGATGCCCGAGGCAACCACCTCCTGACCACCTCGGTCCGCAACCTGGGCACCCGCCCAGTCCCAATCCTCTCGTAGCAGCCGAGGTCACCCCGACACCCGCCGTACCGACCATGCTGACCTTCTTCGTGCTGTACTTCCTGGTCGACGACATGGAGGTCTCGTCCGCCTACTGCGTCGGCAGCGCCGGCGAATTCGTCCTGCTCCAGCAGCAAGCTAACCACCGGGGGCGACGGTTGCCGGCTCGGTGAGTCGTCGTACCGGAGATTTAGTCGGTGAGGCAGCGGTTGATGATGGGGCCGAACCAGGCTGCTAGGTCGTCGACGGTGGCGGAGGCGATGGGTTCGAGTTTGACGATGTATCTCGACACGGTGAGGCCGAGGATCTGGACGTTCACCATGCCGGCTCGGGCTTGGGCGTCTGGTGTGTCGATCAGGTCGGCTAGGCGGCTGGTGATTTCGCGGTCGATGTACTCGCGCACTAGTGACTCGGACTGGTCTGCGGGTGGGCCGAAGCGGGTCAGTAGGCCTAGCGGGGTGCGGTCGGAGTTGTCGACGTTGGTGATGAGGGTTCGGACGATGCGTTCGCCGATGCCGTCGAGGCCGTCGGTGAAGATCGATTCGATCGCTGGGGGGACGGCGGCGGACATGTCGACGGCGGCGCCGAAGAGGCCCTGTTTGGTGCCGAAGAAGTAGAAGACCATCGCCGGGTCGACGCCGGCCTCGGCGGCGACGGCGCGGACTGTGGTGCCGACGTAGCCGTGGCGGAGGAACTGGGCGCGGGCGGTGTCGAGGATCCGCTGCTTGCTCTCCGCACCGGAACGCCAGCGGCCGGGGCGGCCGGAAGGGGTCGGCTCCGTCATGACCCTGAGCGTACCCCCAGATTCTTCATCGCTTGGTGGAGTTTCGGCGATTCGCCCGCTACGGTTTCTCCATCAGTGATGAAGAAAGGGTGTCGCGATGCGGGTGATGGTGGTGGGAGCGGGGCTCGGCGGGCTGACTCTGGCTCAGGGGTTGCGTCGGGCCGGGATCGACGTGGCCGTGTACGAGCGCGATGGAGCAGACGGGCGTCCGCAGGGTGTCAGCCTCCATTTCGACGACCGGGGAGCCGCGGCGTTGCGCGCCTGCCTGCCGCCGGCTCACCTCGCCATAGCGGAGGCCACCATGGGCGCACCCCGTGGACAGGCGTTGGCCCTGAGCGAAGTGGATGGCGAGCTCGTTGTCGTGGGCAACCGAGTGCTCGACGGTACGGCGGGCCGCGTGCCGCCGGGTCGTCAGGTCAGCCGGCGGTTGCTGCGAGCCGTGTTGCTGGCGGGTCTCGAGGACGTGGTGCGGTTCGGGGCGAAGTTCACGCATTTCGAGCAGCGGCCCGATGGGACTGTGCAGGCGTGGTTCGCCGACGGCAGCACGGACACGGCGGATGTCCTGGTCGGTGCGGACGGGATCGGTTCCGGTGTGCGGTGGCAGTACCTGCCGCAGGTCCAGGTGTACGACACAGGCAAGCGCATGCTGATGGGTGCGTCACCGCTGCGGGCTGTGGCCGATACAGGCGTGCCTGAGCTGATCGGCGACAACCCAGCCAGCGCTCAGATCGGCACCACGATGATGGCGATGGGGGCGTTGCGATTCCAAGAGTCGCCGCGCGCCGCCCGCGACCAGTGGTTGCCTGACCTGCGATCCAGCGCAATCGACGACGCAGAAGACTTCCTGATGTGGGCGGTGCCGGTCACCCAGGAACGACTCGGCGCTGCCGCAACGCCGGCCGCGATCTGGCGCCGTACCCGAGAGGTTGCAGCAGACCTCCCCGCGGTGTTGCGGGCTGTCGTCGATCACGCCTGGCCGGACCTCACGGTCGCGCTTCGAATCGGCATGATCCCGCCGGTGCCGGCGTGGCCGAGCAGTCAGGTGACAGTCATCGGCGACGCCATCCATGCGGCCCCGGGGTTCGGCGGCAATCTGGCGATGCAGGACGCACACCTCCTTCGCGATGCCTTGGTCGAAGTGGCGCAGGGGAGGAGTGAAGTGCGTACCGCGATCAGTGAGTTCGAGGACGCTGTACGACGGAACAACGCTCCGGCGCTGGAGCCGCACCCATGAGTTTCGCCATGGTGACGAGCAAGTCGCTGTCGCTGTTCGGGGCGATGGGTGGATGGCGGACGGTCATCGAAGCCGTCGTGTCCCGGGCGCTGTTCTTCGTCGTCTACCTGCTGACGGACGACGTAATGGTGTCGGCGGCGGTGGCCGTTGGCGGCGTGCTGGTGCTCGCGGTACTGCGGGTGCGGACCGACGGGAAGTACTGGCAGGCAGGAGTAGCGCTTGGTGTGGTTGGGTTTTCAGCGCTTCTGGCCGGGACAACCGGGCAAGGGGCGAACTTCTACCTGCCGGATCTCGTGCGGGCCGCGGCGATGGGCACGGCGTTCCTGCTGTCCATGCTGGTTCGATTCCCGCTGATCGGGATCGTCGTCGGAGTCGCACTCGGCGAACGCCTCGCCTGGCGAAAGAACCGTTGCCAGCGGCAACGCTATCAACTGTGCACCGGGGTGTTCGTGGTCAAGTCCGCCATCATCCTCGCGCTGTTGGGGCCGCTCTACCACGCCGGCAACGTCGCACCGCTCGGCGTCGCTGCCACCTTGCTGGGTGCACCTGCAACCGGCCTCGCCCTCTATTTCTGCTGGCGAATCTTGCGCGTCCACGATGAAAGGACTAGTTGACATGGCTATCTTTCTTTACCGGCTTGGCCGGGCTGCGTTCCGGCGGAGACGCCTGGTTGTCTTCGTTTGGTTGGCGCTACTCGTTGCGGGAGTCGTGGGTACCGTCACTTTGTCGTCGCCAAGCGATGGCGGTTTCTCGATCCCTGGCACCGAGTCCCAACGCACCGGCGATCTACTCAACGAGCGGTTCCCGAAAGCCAAAGCCGACAGCGCGACAGCCCGCGTGGTGTTCGAGGCCCCGGACGGTGGAAAGCTCAGCGAGCCGGCCAACCGCGCTCTGCTGACGGACGCCGTACGGCGGCTCTCGGCGGCACCGCAGGTCGGCGCGGTGACCGACCCGTTCACGGCACGCGGTATCTCTGCCGACGGCCAGATCGGATATGCCCAAGTCGCCTACGAAGTTGCGGCGAAGGACGTGACGCCGGAGGCGAGAGCTGCTGTGAAGGCCGCGATCGAGCCGGCCCGAGCGGCTGGGCTGACGGTCGAGTACGGCGGCAACGCGATGGACGAGACCGAGCCACAACATCTGAGCGAGATCATCGGGGTCGGTGTCGCGGCCGTGGTCCTGTTGATCACCTTCGGATCGCTGGTCGCGGCCGGTATGCCGTTGCTGTCAGCAATCATCGGCGTGGGTATCGGAGTGACCGCGATCAGTACCGCGTCCGGGTTCTTCGACGTCGCGTCGACCACTTCGGTGCTGGCGGTGATGATCGGCCTGGCGGTCTCGATCGACTATGCCTTGCTCATCGTTTCCCGTTATCGGCAAGAGTTGTCCGCAGGTCTCGAACCCGAAGACGCGGTCGGGCACGCAGTCGGTACGGCGGGCTCGGCGGTCGTCTTCGCCGGTCTGACGGTGGTGATCGCCCTTGCCGGGTTGGCGGTGGTCGGCATCCCGTTCCTGACCCAGATGGGGCTGGCCGCGGCACTCACCGTTCTCTTGGCAGTGGCGATCGCGCTGACTTTCCTGCCCGCGATGCTAGGCATGGTGGGGTCTCGAATCAGAGGTCCTCGCAAGACCCCGGTGAAGCCCGTTGGTCGTCGGTGGGTGGAGCTGGTCACTCGGCGGCCGGTAGCTGTGCTCGTGGCGATGGTGATCTGCCTCGGGGCGGTGGCGGTTCCGGCGTTCGATCTGCAGTTGGGTCTGCCGAACGACAGCACGGCCAAGCCGGGTTCGAGTCAGCGCGAGGCGTACGAGCTTCTCAGCAAGGGCTTCGGCCCAGGTTTCAACGGTCCACTCCTGGTCGTGGTTGATGCGGCCGCGTCGGCCGACCCCAAGGCTGCGGTTGCCAGCAAGGCTGCGGCCGTGCGCACCCTTCCCCATGTCGCGATGGTCGCGCCGCCGACCATGAACCCGGCTGGGAACACCGCGCTGATGACGGTCATCCCCACCGAAGGTCCCAGTGCGACGGAGACGACGGATCTTGTCAACGCGATCCGTGACCTGCCGAGGATGGGCGATGGCGCCACTGTCTCGGTGACCGGTGCGACCGCCGTCAACATCGACGTCTCCGCCAAGCTAGGCGCCGCGCTGCTGCCGTACTTGCTCTTGATTGTCGGTCTCGCGTTCTTGCTGCTGATGCTGGTGTTCCGGTCGGTGCTGATCCCGTTGAAGGCAACGCTCGGGTTCCTGCTGACGATCGCCGCTACGTTTGGTGCGCTCGTCGCGGTGTTCCAGTGGGGCTGGTTCGCCGGGCTCTTCGGGGTCGAAGGACAGACTGGACCGATCCTGAGCATGCTGCCGATCTTCATGATCGGAGTCGTGTTCGGACTGGCTATGGACTATCAGGTCTTCCTGGTCACGCGGATGCGCGAGGCACATGTGCACGGCGCGACGCCGAAAGGCGCGGTGGTGGAAGGGTTCAGCCAGGCCGCCCGGGTCGTCACGGCTGCTGCGATCATCATGATCGCGGTCTTCTCCGGCTTCATCCTCTCGAGCGACACGATGTTCCGTGAGCTCGGATTCGGGCTCGCGGCCGCGGTCGCGATCGACGCTTTCGTCGTACGGATGACGCTCGTGCCGGCCGCGATGGCCCTGCTCGGACGCCATGCCTGGTGGCTTCCTGGATGGCTCAACCGCCGGCTCCCGGACGTCGATGTCGAGGGCGAAACCCTGCAACGGGGCCAGGTTTAGGTTGCGTCCATGGTCACTGTTGTCGGGCCACGGGTGCAGGAGCCGAAGTGTCCGGTCCTCTCCGACTCGGCGGCTGACGTGGACGCGCAGGACCAGCCGTCTACCTCGGCGTGGCCGCCGCTGCCCTGCTTGGGGATCGACGCGTCGTTGTAGTAGCGGTCGGTGATCCGCAACGCCTCCGGGCAGGTCGTCGTACCCTTCTCGATCCGTACGACGGCCTTCGTGGTGGCTGTGCGAACCGTGCCGCACGATGGGTCTGCGGCACGGCAGATCGCCGGGTCAGCGCAATAGTCCTTGGCATCGATGACATGCAGACCATCCGGATCGACGTGATACACGGCTCGATACCGTACGGCGTAGGCCGTCATCCGGAACGGCGGTTGGTCGGCGGCCGGGACGACCACGGTGCGTTCCTCGTCGTGGTACCGGTAGGTGACCTGCAGCCGCCAGGTGCAGTCGCAGCGCTGGGTGACGGTGCGCAGGTTCATCAGATGCGTCTCGCCGGGATCAAGCGTGATGTTGTTCCTGGCGAAGAACGGCTCCTTGGTGGGTTGGCCGGATTCGGTCCGCCCGGTCGGCAGCGGCTCGGGAGAATCGAGGTCGAGATCGACCAGCGTTGTCTCGGAACCGCCCTGACTGAAGAACCGCACCAAGGTTCCGTCGAGAGGTTTCTCGTCCTTCTCGACGACCGGCTTGATTCCGGTCACGACGATCGTGCTCGAGCGGTGATTCCGGAAGGTCAGTCGCTGACCGGACACACCGGCCGGTTGCCCTCCGGCTTGGCGGGCAAGGTCGTCGATCGCGTGCGGGTCGTCGGTTTTCGGTATCGTCCCGGAGGTGGCCAGGATCGGCACACCGGTGAGGGTTTCGCTCACATCAGCGGACTCGATGGTGACCGGATCGTCGTTCCACAGATCCCGGACCGAATCGATCGTCGCGGGGAAGGCCGCTGGAATCGCGGTGGCGACGATTGCGGTGACCAGTATGACCAGGAACCAGTTCCTGCCGCTCAGAGCGTGACGCCAGCGAGGTGTAGGCGTCGCTGGAGTTTCAGTCCTGGCCGTCGCCTTGCGTCGAAGTTTCGCGCCCATGGTGCTGGGCTTCCTCGGCGTCACGATGACTCCTGTTCTGAGGTTTGACGACGGACGACCTCATCGAGAGCCGCGTCGAGGAATGCGATCGCCAGCAACGCTGCGGCGCCGATCGCCAGGTAGTACGTCGGGCGAATCTCGACCTTGACGTCCGGGAGCCAGGCGATCATCAGCCCGGTCAACAGGATCGCCACCGTCACCTCGCAGGTGACGAGGCCGGCCTTCGCCACCCGCGTGCGAACCCGTGCCGACTTCGACAGCACCAGGACGGTCAGCAGAATCAAGGCGGCGATCGTCGTGAACCGGAAGACCACCAGCCAGGACTCGAGCTGGGGCGGTCCGCCCCAGACCGGTTGCGACTCCAACGGATCGGCCGGTTGCCGCAGCCAAGGCTCGGAGAACGAGGCGAACAACATGACCAGGGCAACCCCGGCACACACATAGCCAAGCCGATGCACCTGCGCCGGCGCGACTCGGCGGTTGGAGACCGGCCGGATCGCCAGCACCGAGCCGGCCGCCATCAACATGACCCCGAGACAACACAGGCCAAGCCCGGTGCTCGGCACCGTGTTGTAGATCGTGCGATCAAGCCGAACCGACTGGCCGAACTCACGCGAGTAGCCGTACTTGACCGTGGGGAGTACCAAGACGTAGAGCACCCCGATGAACCATGCCCCGAAAATGCCGATCGCCGGCGTGACGATCCGCAGTACTGAGTTGACCGGTCCCGTGGTCCCGAAGCACGCAGCCACAATCAGCGCGAACACGATCACCAGGAGCACGGTCACAACCGAGGCTGGCTCGTAGTTGCTGATCCGGGTGAGAAACGGCTGCTCGGGTCCGCCCGGCGCGACCGACTGCCCGGGCCGCGGATAAACAAACGTCCAAGGCAGCGTCACCGAGACAACGGCGAGCAGAAAGCCGAGCGAGGACGCGACGACACCGACCAACCAGACGATCGTGATCTCGATACTCGCGTGCTCGGCCCACCGACGGCCCGGGGTGCCTTCGACGTCTGCGTCAACCATCGGTCTCTCTCGGTAGCCCGCCAGTGCCTGACAATGATGTCGCATCAAGCCCCCGCCAGCGACTTCGGCGAGAGCCGAAATGACCGTTGGTGATGTCTGTGTGCTCGGACTCGTCGGTCTCGGCACAGTCCGCGCTGTCCTCGGTGGGCGTTTCGCGTGGCTTGCCGAGCGGGCCCGTCCGGGCCGGCGTGGTCGGCGAGTGTGAGCAGTAGGCGGTCGAGTGTGACCGCCGTGTCGCTGTCCATCGTTTACCGGCGGCATTCTCCTCACACTCGAGGCAGGGCCGCCTGTGTGATGCGTCGAGCGAAGCCACCGTGGCGGCGGATGATTCCGTGAGCAGACGGCGGACCGCCAGCACTCACCAACTCTGCGTGGTCTGCTTGATTCACGCTCAGCACACCCTGCCCGCACAGCTCACGAACGGGTTGGTGAGTGGCACAGATCCGCCGCAGCCCCGGTGGGTGGGTGTGGCGCTCGGCTGACAACGTCCGAAAACACGCTGACCACATGCTGCGCGTCTTCGGATGTAGTGACAGCCCGCACGACGGCTCGCTGTGCTCGACCGGCCCTCGGACATCAGCGCCCAACGACTATGCGCCGGAACCGGTTGAGGGGTGGTCGCCGGGCGGGGATGTAACTGACGGCCAGCCGACGTGGCGGTCGTACTTCGCCGATGGACGCCGGCCACGGGCGGTCGGTTGCGGGCGGTAGCCCGCAGGTTCTGGGCGGTAGCCCGGGTGGGGAGGAAGGGCGGGCGGGCGCGCGCCTAGCAGGCGCGACGGAGGAGTGACTGCGTAGCACGCGGGGATGGTCTTTCCTTGCGGATCTGACAACGAACGACAAAAAACCTATGACCAGGTCTTAACAATTCTTCGCTGACTACATAGTGTGCTGGCTGAACTACACCTGGAGACATGCGTTCCCGCCCGAACGGAGTCCCTTGATGGTTGAGCGTGCCCAAAAGTCGCGGTTGTCCCGTCGGTCGGTGCTGGTTGCGCCTGCTGCGGTTGCCGGGGGAGCGGTGTTGACCGGGGTGGCTATGGCCCCCGACAGTGCGGCTGCGGTTCGGCAGATCACTTTGTACGCCGAGCCGTTGCCAGGCGGGTTTTTCGGCTACGGGCTGGCGCCTGGTGAGGCGACTGTTCCGGGGCCGCTGTTGGAGATCTACGAGGGGGAGACTCTCGAGATCGAGTTGGTCAACAACACTGACCAGCGGTTGTCGATCCACCCGCATGGTGTCGACTACGACGTGAACTCCGACGGGAGCCCGCTGAACGCTTCGTTCAACGCGCCCGGCGAGACGCGCACGTACGTGTGGCGCACCCGCAAGCAGGTTGACATCGGCAGCGGCCGGTTCATGCCGGGCAGCGCGGGCTACTGGCATTACCACGATCACGCGATGGGCAACGATCACGGCACCGTCGGGATCCAGAAGGGCCTGTACGGCGGGTTGATCGTCCGCCGGCGCGGTGATCTGATCCCGGATCGGCAGTTCACGGTGGTGTTCAACGAGATGCTGATCAACAACAAGAAGGCGCCGGACACCCCGATGTTCGAGGCTCGGCAGGGGGAGCGGGTCGAGTTCGTCTGCATCGGGCACGGGAACCTGCCGCACACGTTCCATCTGCATGCGCATCGCTGGGCCGACACTCGCACCGGCATGCTCACCGGCGCTAACGACCCGAGCCCGGTGATCGACAACAAGAACCTCGACCCGGGCAGTTCGTTCGGCTTCCAGGTGCTTGCCGGCGAAGGCGTCGGGCCGGGCGTGTGGATGTACCACTGCCACGTGCAGATGCACTCCGACCAGGGGATGGTCGGCCTGTTCCTGGTCCGCAACCCCGATGGCGGGATGCCGGCCGGCGCGCAGGCGGCGATCGACCGCTTCCACCAGCATCACGTGGCCGCGACGCAGTCCGACCACTCCAATCATCACGGCTGAGGGGGAACGATGAGGCGACGTACGACGGCCGTCCTGGTCACCGCAGCACTGGCGTTCGGTACCCAACTAGCACAACCCGGCAGTACGCCGTCAGTCGCGCAGGCGGCTCCCGTCACCGCGACTGCCGCCACCGATGTCGCGGTGAACGTGCTGGTGTTCCGTGGTGAACCAGAGAACCAGCTGGATCCGGTCGAGCGGGCGACCGACGCGGTTGCCGGCCTAGGGCAGGCCAACGGGATGACCGTGCATGTCAGCTCGGATCCGGCCGTGTTCACCCCAGCGAAGCTGGCGACGTACCGCGCGGTCGTGTTCTTGTCGGCACAGGGCATCGCACTCAGCCGGGAGCAGGAGACCGCGCTGCAGAACTACATCAAGGCCGGCAACGGCTACCTCGGCATCGCTGATGCGTCGAAGTTCCAGCCGGACTCCGAGTGGTTCACCGGCCTGATCGGCGCGCGCCCGGTCGGCGCCCTGCTGCCGCCACCGCGGCCAGTGTCGGCGGTGACGGCCAGCGCGGAGAACCCTCCGAACGAGACCAAGGAGAAGCTGACCGACGGCAATCCGAACACCAAGTGGCTGGCCCGCGCGACAACCGGCTGGGTCGCGATGCAGTTGGCCGAGCCGGCTGCGGTGACCAGGTACTCGCTCACCTCCGCGAACGACTTCACCGGCCGGGATCCCAAGAACTGGACTCTGCAGGGCTCGAACGACGGCAGCACCTGGGTCGACGTGGACACCCGCAGCAACGAGGTCTTCGCCGAACGGCTCCAGCGGCGCGTGTTCACGGTCGCGAACACGACGGCGTACGGGCACTATCGGCTGAACATCACCGCGAACAGTGGTGAGCCGCTGCTGCAACTCGCCGACCTGCTCTTCTACACAGGTGACTCGACGCCGCCACCGGAGCCGACTCCGCAGCGCGCGGTAGTCAACCTGCTGGACCGACAGCACCCGGCGAACGCCGGCCTGCCGCTGAACCTGACCCGCACCGACAAGTGGCGCAACTGGGCGACCAACCCGATCGGCACCGTGCACACCGTCGCCCAGGTCGAGGAGCGGCACTACGACCCGGGCCCCGGCGCCAACGGCCCGTTCCATCCGATCTCCTGGTGCCGCGACTACGGCGGCGGCCGATCCTTCTACACCGGCATGGGCGGTACCGACGGCAGCTACGGCGAGTCCGCGTTCCGCAAGCACCTGCTCGGCGCGCTGAAGTGGACGACGGGAATGGTTCGCGCCGACTGCCAGGCGACGATCGCCGCCAACTACACGATCGAGCGGCTGACCCCGCCGAACCAGGCCGGCCAGCTCGACCAGATCGGTGAGCCGCACGGGATGACGATCGCGCCGACCGGCAAGATCTTCTACGTCGGCAAGGCGGCCTGCCCGACCGGCCCGGTGGTCGAGTGGGAGAACCCGAACGTCGGTCTCGGCTGCGGCACCATCCATCAGTGGGATCCTGTGACCAACAAGGCGAAACTGCTGACCACGCTGCCGGTGATGGGCAATCGCGGTTCCGGTGACGAGCTGATCAAGAACGAGGAGGGCCTGCTCGGCATCGTGCTGGACCCGAAGTTCGCCGAGAACGGCTGGTTCTACGTCTACTGGATGCCGCATGACACCGTCGACCGCGTCCGGCACACCGGCAAGCGGACGGTCTCGCGGCTGACGTACAACGCCACCAGCCAGACCATTGACCAGGCGACTCGCAAGGATCTGCTGCAGTGGGAGGTCCAGCAACACAGCTGCTGCCACGCCGGTGGCGGGATGGCGTTCGACTCCAAGGGCAACCTGTACGTCGGTTCTGGCGACAGCAACTCCTCTGGCGGCTCGAAGGGTTATTCCGGCAACAACTGGATCGAGGAGTTCGGCGGGTTGTCGTTCCAGGACGCCCGGCGTACTTCCGGCAACACCAACGACCTCAACGGGAAGATCATCCGGATCCATCCGGAGGCGGACGGCACCTACACGATCCCGACCGGCAACCTGTTCGCCCCCGGTACGGCGAAGACGCGCCCGGAGATCTACGTGATGGGCGTGCGGAACATCTCCCGGCTCGCGATCGATCCGGAAACCGACTGGTTGACCGCCGCCTGGGTCGGGCCGGACGCCGGTTCGCCGGACCCGGAGCTCGGGCCGGCGAAGTACGAGACCGCGACGATCATCACCGAGGCCGGTAACCACGGCTGGCCTTACTGCATGGGCAATCGGCAACCGTATCGCAATCGGAGCAACACCGACGCGTCGGTGCTGACCGGTTGGTACGACTGCGACAACCCGCTGAACACCTCGCCGCGAAACACCGGGCTGGTCGAGTTGCCGCCGGTGAAGGACAACATGATCTGGTACTCGCCGGGCGGTGGCGGCCCGGTGTTCCCGAAGCGCGCGGGGAGCTCGATCCCGACGTACAACGAAGCGGACGCGGTCTACACCCAGCCGTACTTCCGAGGCGGTGGTGGGCAGGCCGTGATGTCCGGGCCGACGTACCACTACGACCGGGTGAACACCAAGAGCGGTGTGGCCTGGCCGAAGTACTGGGACGACAAGTGGTTCATCGGCGACGAGTCGACCCCGACCCGGCGGAACGCGGTGACGGTCGACCCGGCCGGCGTACCGACGGCGCAGCCGCCTGCGTTCGGTGAGACGTTCGAGCGCATCGTGCCTGGGGGCAACGGGGCCAACCAGGTGCAGAGCTGGATGGACGCCCGGTTCGGTCCGGACGGTGCGCTCTATGTGCTCGACTACGGCGGCGGATTCTTCACGCTGCACCCGAATCAGAAGCTGGTGAAGGTCAGCTACAAGGGCGGCCCGCCGACGCCGCTGCCGAAGGCGTCCGCAGTCGCGGTGCAGAACAAGCCGCTGACCTATGCGTTCAACGGCACCAAGGCCGGCGGGGTCTCGTACGCATGGACGTTCGGCGACGGCGAGACCTCGACCGAGGCCAACCCGCGACACACGTATCTGGCTCCCGGCCTGCAGACCGCCAAGGTCACCATCACGTACGCCGACGGGACCACCGCGGTCGCGACGGTCGCGGTCAACGCCGGTTGTGTGATGGCGGACCAGGGCGCTCAGGTGACGATCGGAGACTCCGCCACGACGGTGCCGAACCGCAACGCGGGCGGCGGCTGCAAGGCGGACGACCTGATCGACGACGAGATCACCTGGGCCACCCATGCGCTGTTCGTCACGCACGTCCAGCAGGCCACTCGGCAGTTGCGGCAGCGCGGCATCATCACCGTCGCCGAACGGGACAGCCTGATCGCCGTCGCTCGCGCGTCGGACATCGGCAAGCCGGGGGTGACCGGCTACGAGCCACTGTTCGACGGTACGAGCGAGTCGTTCTACGACTGGGCGCAAGCGCCTTCGGGTGAGTTCACCGTCCAGCCGGACGGGTCGCTGAAACCGTCCGGCGGGCTCGGCATGCTCTGGTTCGCCAAGAAGCCGTACGGCGACTTCTCGTTGAAACTGCAGTTCCGCGATATCGCGCCGGACGCGGTTCGCGCGAACAGCGGCGTCTTCGTCCGATTCCCGGATCCACGCACACCGCTCGAGCAACGGCCGCTCGGCAGTTGCGGAACCGTCGGCTCGGCCCGCACTTCACAAGCCTGGGTGGCGATCTACTGCGGCCACGAGATCCAGCTGTACGACGGTGATTCGGGCGAACCGCAGAAGACCGGGTCGATCTACAACTTCGACCCGAACGGACTGGACGCGGCCCGGCCGACCCCGAAGGCGCAGTGGAACGAGTACGAGGTCAAGGTCGTCGGGCAGCACTACACGATCATCCGCAACGGCGTGGTGATCAACGAGTTCGAGAACGCGCCGGGACTGCAGTCGTCGCGAGCGGGCGATCCGCCGACCGACCTGCGGCAATTCGTCGAGGGCTACATCGGGCTGCAGAACCACGGCAACAGCGACCTGATGGAGTTCCGCAACATCCGGATCCGGAGTTTGTGATGAGACGCCTACTCGCCGGGCTCACCGCCGTACTGGTGATGCTGGTGCCCCAGTCGATGCCTGCACTGGGGTCGGAGCCGGATGCTGCTGCTCAGGTGCTGAGCTGGACTGCGGGCAACAGCACCGCCGCCTACACCACAGCGCCGACGCAGGCAGTCGCCGGCCCGACCACGATCGTGTTCGAGAACAGCGAGGCCACCGGCAACGACACCGACATGTCGCACACGCTGACGTTCGACCGGTCGACGCCGGGCTACAACCACGACGTCGACGTGAACATCCTCGCGTACCCGGACGACGGGAGTAATGGCAAGCATTCGGTCGACGTGACCCTCACGCCGGGAAAGTACCGGTACTTCTGCGCCATCCCGGGGCACCCCCTGATGGTCGGCGAGTTCATCGTCACCGACGACGGCGAGGACACCACTCCGCCGACCGTCACCGCCGCGGTCACCGGGCCGCAGAACTCGGACGGTCACTACCTCGGTCAGGCCACCGTCACGGTGACCGCCGCGGACGCCCAGTCCGGAGTGGCGTCAGTGGAATACGAGCTGGACGACACCGGATTCAAGCCGTACACCGCGCCCGTGGTGGTCAGCGCGATCGGCGATCACACGGTGCAGTACCGGGCCACCGACCACGACGGCAATGTGTCGCCGACCGGGTCGAAGGGATTCCGGGTGGTCGAGCGGCCGGAGGACACCACCGCGCCGACGGTCACCGCCGCGGTCACCGGCGAAAAAGATGCTGACGGCAACTACCTCGACACCGCGCGGGTGACGGTGGCTGCGACCGACGCCGAATCCGGTGTGAAGACCGTCGAGTACCAGCTCGACGGTGGCGCGTGGACGGCGTACACGGCGCCGGTGGACGTGAACACCCCGGGAATGCATATGCTGCATTACCGGGCCACAGATCACGCTGGCAACGTCTCGCCCGAGGGGATGGCGCACTTCACGGTGGTCGAGCAGGACGCCGTACCGCCGGTTGTGACTGCAGCTGTGTCCGGCACTCAGGATGCCAACGGCAACTATGTCGGCAAGGCGTCGGTGACTGTGACTGCTACTGATGCCGGGTCCGGGGTGGCCTCGGTGGAATATCAGCTCGACGGTGGCGCCTGGACGGCGTACACGGTCCCGGTTGAGGTGGCCACGAATGGCGCGCACACGGTGGCCTATCGGGCGACCGATGCCGCCGGCAACGTCTCGCCGGTGGGCACCAAGACGTTCACCGTCGTACCGTCCGATGGCGACCGCACGCCGCCGACGGTGTCGGGCTGGCTGACCGGGAACCAGAACGCCCGCTGGGAGTTCGTCGACCGGGCCACCTTGAACGCAACTGCTACCGACGCCGGCGGCATCCGGTCGATCGAGTACGCCCTGGACGGCGGCGCCTGGACGGCGTACACCGCACCGGTGCCGATCACCGCGCTGGGCGCACACACCGTCAAGGTCCGCGCCACCGACAACGCCGGCAACGTCTCACCCGAACTGTCCGGCGCCTTCACCATCGTGAAATCCACCTCGAAACAACTCAACACTTCTCGCCGTGATCAATGGCTGGTCCAGGCCCAGTCGGTGAGGGCCGAGCGCATCAGCAGCGCTGCGGGTGACAGGCGGCTGCCGGCGCCCCAGTAGAGAGTCGTCGTACGACGGCAGTCCGGGTGGTCGACGGGGATCCACACGCCGGGCGCGCGAATTGCCGTCCGGCGGGCGAGTCCGGGAACGAGTCCGATGCCGAGGCTGGCGCTGATGAGTTCGGCGATGGCGCTCGCCTCGTTGGTTTCGCAGACGATCCTCGGGGTGAGCCCGCTGCCGGCGAAGAGCCGATCGAGGAGCAGACGTAGCCAGTGTCCCTTGCTCGCGGTGATGAACTGTTCGTCGGCGAGCTCGTCGACAGCAACCGAGGAGCGGTCCGCCAAGTGATGGCCGAGCGGCATCCCGACCCCGACTGCTTCCTCGAACAACCGAGCCGTCTCCAGCCCGTCCCAGCGGAGCGGCTGTGAGGCAACGCAGAGGTCGAGGTCCTGAGACCGCAACTGGCGAGCCATGTCCTCGGCCGACAACTGATGGAGTTCGACCTCGACTGCTGGATGGGTCCGCTTGAACGCGGCCAGCGGTGCGGTCAGGGTGAGCAGGGTTTCCGAGGCCAGCCGCACAGTGCCGAAGCCTTCGCCGGCCGCGTCGGCGACAGCTCGACGGCCCGCGTCGAGCTCACCGAGACTGCGTTCGACGTAGTCGCGGAAAAGTCTGCCGGAGTCATTCAGTTGCAGCCGGCCGGCCCGGTCGAACAGTGGGGTGCCGAGCTCGCTCTCCAGTCGGCCGATCGTGCGGCTCAGCGACGGCTGGGCGACGCGGAGTTCGTCGGCGGCCCGGCTGAGATGCTCCAGCCGCGCCACGACGAGGAACTGCCGAAGCGTGTTCAGATCCACTATGCCTCCCCGGACATAACACTATAGCGATATTAGTCTTCGACAAGATAACGCACTGATCATAGCGTCGAGCTCATGATTCAGTGGGTGTTCAGGGCCGTGGTCACCGTGCACGTGGTGGCGATCTTCGGTCAGCCGGTGTTCGCCGGCGTTTATCTGAGCGGTGACTACGACGGCCTGCGCTGGCACTCGCTCGGCGCCGACACCGTCACGTTCATCGGCTATCTGCAATTGATCGTCGCGATCGTGGTCTGGGTCCGGCTGCGTCGGGCGTGGCCCTTCATCGGCACTGCCGCCCTGGTCGCGGCCGAGACGATCCAGTACTTCGCCGGTCTGGATGGCGCCTTGTGGTTGCACCTCCCGCTGGGCGTGCTGACGATCGCCGCGCTCGTCGTACTGTTCGTCGCCGTCTGGCGTCAGCCGCTGCGGAAGGCGCAGATCGATGCGTGAGCAACTGAGCCGCCGTCGCGTGCTGGCCATTGGCGGATCACTCGGCTTGCTGGGTGCGACCGGTTTGGCGACCTCGGCCGCGCTGTCTCGTCGCCCGGCGATGACAGGTGCCGTACTGCGAAGTGCGTTGCCTCTTCCGCCGGCGTTCCAGGTGCCGTTGCCGATTCCCGCGGTACTGAAGCCGGTGAGCACTGGGCGTTACGAGATCACTCAGCGCGAGGCCGTTCTCGAAGTGCTGCCTGGTTTTAAGACACCGATGTGGACGTACGACGGCACCTTTCCCGGGCCGACGATCGAGTCGCGACGCGGTCGGCCGATCACGGTGACGCATCGCAACGAACTGCCCGTGCCGACGGTCGTCCACTTGCACGGCGGCCGCAGTACGCCGGAATCCGACGGCTATCCGACCGACCTCGTCGTACCGGAGAACTGGGGCGCGATGCACCACGGCGGTGGGCACGGCGGTGAACATAGCGGGATGCAGGATCCGCGAGCGGTGGTGACGACGCTGACCAGGGACTACACGTTCCCGACCGACCAGCGCGCCGCCCTGCTCTGGTACCACGATCACCGGATGGACTTCACGGCTCCAGCCATCTGGCGTGGACTCGCCGGCCTGCATATCGTCCGCGACGATCTCGAAGACTCACTCGACCTGCCGTCCGGGCCGCGCGAGCTCCCGCTGTTGATCGCGGACCGCTCGTTCACCGCCGACGGAAGCCTCGACTACCCGTCTCTGGATCCAACTCTCCGTACGACGCCAGGTGTCCGCGAGCCTTATCTCGCCGGGGTTCTCGGTGACGTGATCCTGGTCAACGGCTCTCCGTGGCCGGTGCATGAGGTCGATGCTGCCCGGTACAGATTGCGCATCCTGAATGCCTCGAACGCCCGGCACTACGAGCTCGAGGCCGTCACCGACGACGGACGACGGCTCGACCTCGTGCAGGTAGGTGCGGACCAGGGGCTACTCGCGGCACCTGTCACCCACCAGCACCTTCCGATCGCACCGGCCGAACGCTATGACGTGATCCTCGACTTCGCGAGCGTGGAAGTCGGCGGCCGCGTCAGAATCCTCAACCGGCTGGGCGATGGGCGTACTCGCGATGTGATGGCGTTCCGCGTTGCCCGCACGGCCAAGGATGACAGCCGGGTCCCGGCCGTGCTTGCGAATGATCTGCCCACGTGGCAGCGATCGGACGCGATCAGGGTGCGCGACTTCTCGCTCCGTGCCGGTCAAATGAACGGCGGTCATGGTTGGGTGATCGGCGGGCGATCGTTCGATCCTGCTCGATCAGATGTGACCGTGCGACTCGGCGACGTCGAGGTATGGCGACTGATCGCCGACGTGCATCACCCGGTGCACCTGCATCTCGTCGGTTTCCAGGTGCTGTCGCGCGGCGGTGGTTCGCCGCTTCCGCACGACGCGGGTCTCAAGGACACCGTCTCGTTGCGGCCCGGTGAGTCGGCCGAAATCATCACCCGCTTCGACGGCTATCGCGGCCGCTACCTGTTCCACTGCCACAACGCGGAGCACGAGGACATGGGCATGATGGCCAACCTCGAAATCGTCTGACCGGGCCTAGGGGCAGAGGTGGCTGATGGACTTGATCGAGTTGCGGTCGGCGGTGGTGATGGGGAGCGACCACTTGTGGGCGACCTGCAGGTAGCGCAGCGCGTAGGTGCAGCGGTAGTCGCGGTTGATCGGAAACCACTCACCGGGACCGGAGTCGCCCTTCGATGCGTTGGCCGGCCCGTCGACGGCGATCAGGTTCATGGCCTCGTCGTTGGCGAAGTCGACACGACGTTGCTTCGGCCAGCTGGCGGCACCCATGTCCCAGGCGCGCGACAGTGGGTAGACGTGGTCGATCTGAATCTCGGCGGCCTTCGCCTTGCGGAATTCGAGGCGCCTCCCGGTGTACGGGTCGGAGACCAACGTGCCGGCGATCACGACACAACGGGACTTGCCGCGGTACGTCGGCTTTTGGAGTTGTGCGGCGAGTACGTCGTTGCGCGTGTCACAGCCGTTGTGACCGCCGAGCCCGGCGTGATCATCCGACCAAGCCTTGCCGAACTGATCACGCCGATACCCGGCGACCTCGGGCCGCTCCCCGAGCACCCGCACCTGAGGCAGCGCGGCCGCGATCGCCTTCCGCGTCCCCGGCGAACCACTCGAGGTCGGCGCCGGCTTCGACGTACTGGTCGTCGAGCCCGGATCGGCCCCGGCCAAGGTGCAGCCGGCGAGTACTGCGGGGATCAGGCATACGACGGCAAGCAGGCGGCGAGACACCGGCCGGACAGTACCCGCTCACACCGCTTGTGCATCCGAGGATCGCCGAGTAGCTAGTAGGCGAAGCGCGAGGGTGGGGTCGGTACGTCGTCCAGGCGGGGGTCGAAGCGGTCTACGTAGGTGACTTCGGCGGGGATGTCGATGCTCGCTGTCGAGGTCCAGCCGCGGGTGAGGGTTGGGAAGTCCGGCACGTCCGGGTGGTAGTGCGGCTTTCCGGTGCCGAGAGCGTCGACGGCCATCGGCGAGCTGACCGCCTGGTAGCGGAAGTCGGCGGACAGCCGCAGCTGCTTGGTCTTGTTGGGCATTGCGCCGTGCACGGTCAGGCTGCTGAACAGCAGCACGTCACCGGGCCGGTACGACGTGGTGCGCCACTCGGGATGATTCTCATCGGCCTCGGCCCGCATCATGCCCGGTCCGTCGGACACCTTCACCGGTAGTACGCCGAGTCGCGGCGAACCCGCGAATACCCGGAGCCCACCGATCTCCGGGGGAGCGGCGCTCAATGGCAACCAGGTGGTCAACGTGTCGATGCAACCCTGGATGAACCGGTAGTCCTGGTGGATCGGCGTCGGATTGGCTCCCGGCGACGGCGGCGCGATCCGGCAGATGTGCGCCGGATGAGCGAAGGCTGGCTCCCCGAGCAACCGCTCGGCCAGCGCCAGCAACTCCGGCCGCACCGCCAACGCGTGGAACGCCTCCGTGCTCTGGATCGCGGTGTAGGCGCCGAAGAATCCCGCCGACCCCTCCTCCACCGCACGACCCGAAGCGAGTAGTTCGTCGTGTGCGGACCCAGGAGCCAGCCAGTGACTGTCGGCGAGGATGCGGGCGATCTGTCCACGGACGTCATCGATCACCGCCGCCGGCAATAGGCCGCGAAAGAACAGATACCCGTCACCGGCCAGGCGCTCACGCAGTACCGAAGAATCATCGGCGACGGGAGTCGAGTCGAGCAGCTCTTTCATTTCTTGTTCCCGATCTTGTCCAGGGTGGTGGCGATGCCGGCCACGTCGGTCTTGTCCAGGTAGATGTCGTTCATCGCTTTGTTGATCTCGGCAACCTTCGCGGTCCAGCCTTCGGCGATCGGCATGTTCACCGTGCTCCCGGCGGCGGAGTCGAGGAACGGCTGCACGTCGATACCCTTCTGCTTCCAGTACGCCGCGTAGCCCGCGCCCGCGTCGTTGAGCGCGGGGATGACGTATCCCGCGTCGCCCATCAGCTTCTGCGCCTTCGCCGAACCGAGGAACGCGATCAGCTTCCCGGCCTCCTCGGGGTGCTTGGTCCTGGCGAACATCACCTCGGCCAGCCCGTTGATCACCACCGTGCGTCCGGACGGTCCGGCCGGCAGTGCGGCGACGCCGATCGGGAACTTCACCTCGGGTAACGCGAACGGCAGCAGCGCGTTGTTGGCCGGGAACATCGCCACCTCGCCGCGGTAGAACATCTCGGTGGCCTGCCCGGTCGGTGGGTTGGTCCGGGTGCCGTCGGGGGAGACCCGCCACTTGAAGATCAGGTCGCGGGCCCATTGCAGGGCCTCGACCGACTTCGGTCCGGCGAAGTCGAAGGTGCCGTACGGCTTGTCCATCGCCTTGCCGCCGTTGGACGCGATCCAGTTCAGCCATTGGGTCTGGCTGTGGTTCCAGGAACAGAACCCCCACTGTTTGTCGCCGACGGTCAGCTTGCGGGCGATCTCCAGGAAGTTGCCCGAGCCATCGGGGGCCCAGGTGAGTTGATCGGGCATGGTGATCCCGGCCTTGGCCACCAGCGTCTTGTTGTAGAGCAGGCCGACCACACCAAGGTCCTTCGGCAGACCGAGCTGCTTGTCCTCGAACTTGTACGACTGGACGACGTTCGGGTGGTACGAGTCGAGCTTGAGCCCGGCCTTGGCGATCACGTCGTCGAGTGGTGCGAGCACGCCCTTGCCGGCCAGGTCGGGGAAGTTCTCGACGGTCAGCCAGAAGACGTCGGGTGCCTTGCCGCCGGCCAGTTCGGTGGTGAGCTTGGTCCAGTACTGGTCCCAGGGCAGCACCTCCATCCGCACGGTGATGTCCGGATTCTCGGCGATGAACGCGGCGAAGACCGCTTTGTAGCCGACCTCCTGCTGCTCGTCCCAGAGGCGATAGACGAGCTCGGTCTTGCCGCCGCTGCTTGCCTTGTCGGTGGACGAGCCGCAGGCGGTCAGACCGGCCAGGCCGGCAGCGCCCAGCAGCAGGGTCCGTCGGGACAGGGGATTGGACATGATGCCTCCTACTTGAGCCCGGTGACGGCGACCGAGCGGACGATGAAGCGCTGGAAGAAGATGAACAGCACCAGCAGTGGCGCGAGGGCGATCAGGCTGCCGGCCATGACTGCGTTGTAGTCGACGCCGATCTCGCTCTTGAACAGGGCGATACCGACCGAGAGCAGCCGCTTGTCCTCGCTGCTGGTGATGATGAGCGGCCACAGGAAGCTGTTCCAGTTGGCGACCACGGCCAGCGTGGTGACGGTGACCAGGATCGGTTTGGACAGCGGCAGCACGATCGAGAGCAAGGTCCGCACCCGCCCGGCGCCGTCGATCCGGGCGGCGTCCTCCAGGTCCGCCGGGATGGTGCGAAAGAACTGGCGTAATAGGAAGATCGCGTACGGCGTCCCGAGCATGGTCGGCAATATCAGTCCGGCCCAGGTGTCCACCAGCCCGAGCCGCTGCATCATCAGGTAGAGCGGGATCATCGTCACCACCGGCGGCACCATCAAGGTTGACAGATAGACCCAGAACAGGACGTCTCGGCCCGGGAACGACAAGCGCGCAAAGGCATAGGCAGCCAGTACGGCGAACACCAGCTGCCCGACCGTGATGGCCACGGTGACCGCGACGGTGTTGACCAGATAACCGCCGAACCCCGATGCGAACAGTCGGTCGAAGGCCGCCGTACTCGGTGGCAGGCCCGGCTCCCAAGGCGCCGTACCGAATAATTGCCCGGGGCCCTTGAATGCGGTCAGCAGGGTCAGGTAGTAGGGGAAGATCGCGAAGACGCAGCCGGCCACGAGTACGCCGTACGGCAGGATCCGGTATCTCGACATCGAAACCACCTCAGGAGAAGTCGTACGTCGTACGACGCTCGAAGTAGACGAACTGGGAGATCGTGACGACCAGGATCACCACGAACAGCAGGACGGAGATCGTCGAGGCGTAGCCGAAGTCGAACTTGCGGAACGCCTCGTCGTAGATCAGGTACGTCGCCACCTCGGTGCTGTCGCCGGGGCCGCCTTCGGTCATCACGAAGATCGTGTCGAAGGCCTGGAACGACCCGATCACGTTGGTGATCAGCACGAACAACATGGTTGGCCGGAGCAACGGCAGGGTGACCGCGAAGAAGTGCGCGACCGGTGACGCGCCGTCCAGGGACGATGCCTCCCGCAACGATGCCGGGATGTTCTGCAGCCCGGCCAGGAGGAACAGCATGTTGTAGCCGGCGAACTGCCAGATGTGCACGGCCGCGACGCTCGGCATCGCCAGCAGCGGCGATGACAGCCAGGCCGGGCCGTCGAGTCCGAAGACGCCGAGGAACTGGTTCAGGGCACCTCGGCCGGGGTCGAAGATCCACGTCCAGACCAGGCCCATCGCGACCGGGGTCGCCATCCACGGGATCACCAGGAGCGCGCGGAAGTACTTCATCCCGCGGAGTTTGCGGTTGACGAGTAGCGCCAGCAGTAGCGACAGGACGGTGGTGCCGGGCACGCAGATCAGAACGTAGTACAGCGTGACGAGGAAGGAGTGCCAGACGTCGGTGTCGTTGAGCAGCTCGCGGTAGTTGGCGAGGCCGATGAACTCGGGGGTGGAGAGCAACTTCCAGTCGAAGAGACTGAGCACGATCACGATCAGTACCGGCGCGAGCAGGAAGCCGAGGACGCCGATCATGCTCGGTGCGAGCAACGCGTAGCCGGCCAGCGTCTGCTGCCGGCGCTGCACACGGCGGGCACGCCGGGGTGCGGGCCTAAGCATCGGGATTCCGCAGCGGATGCGGCCGGGGCGAGCTGGGCGTGAGCAGCTCCCGGGTGCGGGCGAGGCCCCACTGGTCGAGGTTGCCGATCGGGTCGCTGGACATCCTCAACCCGGGAGCGTTCTCGATGTGTGCGGCCCACTCCTCACGAGCTTGTACGTCGGGTCGCACGATCAGGCAGTCGGAATCGTTGGCCCACCAGCGGCCGTGCAGGAACTCGCGCGCGATCGAGGTGGAGCGGGCGCCGCGCTGGCCGGGTTGGGAGATGTCGCCGGACGGCGGGTCTACCAGCGGGTCGGTGTCGGGGGAGATCCGCATGCAGTCCACCAGGCCGAGACTGGGCAGGATCGGGGCGCCGCAGCCGTGCAGGATGCGGTTGGGGCCGACCGCTTCGCGGAGGAGACGGAGGCCGTGGCGGTACGCCGCGATGCCGTCGAGCTGCTCATGACGGTCGCCCTCAATGGCACCGGCGTACAGGAAGTCGAGTTTGAAGTGGTCGTAGCCCTGGCGGCACAGTTCGGTGAAGACGTCCTGAAGGTGCCGGGCCGCGCCGGGATGGGTGACATCGAGAACTAGTTGCTCTTGGCCCCAATTGGTACCGGCGGTGATGCCCGGGACCAACCACTCGGGATGCCGGCGGGCGGTCTCGCTCTTGCTTCCGACGAGGAAGGGAGCGACCCAGATACCGGCTCGGCGACCGCCGGAGCGGATGTCGGCGGCCAGCCGGACGGTGGAACCAAAGTCCTCGCGCGGGGTCAGCCAGTCGCCGATCTCCGTTTGGTAGCCCTCGTCGAGGAGCACGAGGTCGACGCTGAGATCCTGCGCGTCGAACTGCCGGACCTCGGCCATCACATCGCGCTCGGTGACCTTGCCCCAGTAGGCGTACCAGCTGCACCACGACGGGCCGAACACCCGTACGGCGTTGTCGACCGACGCCGAGAATCCGTCGGCCCAGTCGGCCAAGGCCTGATTCGCATTCTCGTACTCGCCTGACCTGACCTGCACATCGCCGTCGGCGGACACTGCCACGACGTCTCCCCGCACCTCACAGCGGATCGACGGCACCTGATCGGGTGAGAGTGCGCTGAACACGGTCACTTCGTTGCCGGTTGCAACAGCCAGCAGACCCTCGCCTTGGAAGCCCTGCGCATCGACGCCGGGCCGGTAGGCCATCACGTGGTGATTGGGAGCGGTCGGACGTGGCGGGCGCGCGTCCAGCGGGTACCAGCCGCTGGGGCTCCACGACTGCCAACCGTGTTCGAAGACGCGGGTGCCGGCGTCGTGGGCGAGCTCGGTGACGGGGACGAAACCCACGGGGATCCTCACTTCACTGGGGATACAGAATCTTGCTGCTGTGTGAGTAATCTAGGGATCCGTACGAAGGGCACACCATGACAGAGTCTGCTGACTTCGAGCACGATCTTGCTACTCAGATGCTGATCGAGCTCTACAGCGAGATCCCGCCGCCGAGCAAACTGGTGACCGGTCACTTCCACAGCGGCGGCGACTATCGCGTGGTTCGGCCGGACGGTGTCGGCAGTTGGTACCTGCTCTACACGGCCGGCGGCACCGGTCATTTCCAGATCGGTGGCGACAAGCTGACCCTCCGCCACGGCGACCTCGTTCTGGTCAGCCCCGGCACCGAGCACGACTACGGGACTGTCGGCACCTACTGGGAAACCTGGTGGGCGCACTTCCAGCCGCGCCGCGAGTGGCATGCCTGGTGGTCGTTGCCGCAGGCAATGCCTGGCCTGTCCTACGTCCGGCTGACCCGGCCGTCGGAGACCGACCGCCTGGTGTCCGCCTTCGCGCGCCTGCATCGCGACGCGCAGCGCGCGGGCCTGTCACCCACCGGCGACACCGAGCTGCACCTACTGGAGAAGAACCTCGCCGTCCAGTTGACGATGAACGGCATCGAGGAGGTGTTGCTGGTCGCCACGAGCAGCCTCCGCAGAGACACTCGCCACCTCGACTCACGAGTGCAACTGGTGCTGGACGCGGTCACCTCCGACCCCGCCCGTCCGTACACGCTGACCAGCCTTGCCGGCCTCGCGCAGGTGTCGGTCTCGAGACTCGCCCACCTGTTCAAGGAACAGGTGGGCGACTCGATCATGAACGTCGTGGTCGGGCTTCGGCTCCAGCGTGCCTCCGAGTTGCTCGGCGCGACCGACATGTCCGTCGCGCAGATCGCTCGTGCGGTGGGTTTCGAGTCACCGCACTACTTCAGCCGGCAGTTCGGACAGCGCTTCGGGATGCCGCCGACGACGTACCGGGACAAGGTCAGGAGCCCGGAGTTAGAGCAATATTGAGCTCCGTTGCCGCCGCATAGCCCGCGCCGCCTTCGAGACCGACGAGCCGGACGTAGCGGGCCGTCGTACCGGCCGGGAAGCGGGCGATCTTCGCCTGCAACGTGCCGTCCCAGTTGCCGGTGGCCACTGATTGGTAGTCGTTGCCATTGGCACTCACTTGTACGTCGTACTTGGAGATCCGGCCGTTTGGCGACGCGTCCTGGCGTGGCGTGTAGACGAGTGCGTTGAGCGAACGGGTTTGGCCGAGATCAAGCGTGATGTACTGCGGCAGCGGGGCATGCGGACTCCAGTTGGAGTGCCACATCGTCGTACAACTGCCGTCGAGTGCCGCCGCCGGACTGTTGGTCGCCGATCCCTGGCTGGTCGCCGTGGCCTGAATCTCCTTCTGGGGCAGGAGATTCAGCGGCCCGAACGGTCCGTCCACCGGAGCCGGCGTCCCCGAGATCGCCCTCACCCGGCCGAGTGCGGGCGCCTTGATCGCCTGCCGGATCCGCAAGTGGTTCAGGAACACCTCCTGGCCCATGCGTGGGGCGCGGCTCAGGTCTGTGAACTGCTGGAACCCCGGATACCCGTACTGCGCGCCGTGCAACGGCATCGCCGCGCTGGTCGCCACCCGGTAGGTCTTCCGGAGCTGCAGCCGCTGGCCGCGGATCAGCACCTTCGCCGGATCCACCCGATCACCCACCGGCTTGCCGAGATCGTAGGTGTATCGGACCTGATCGGAGACCGCGAGCGACGACAACCGCGAGCACCCGTACGCCGGCGGAATCCATTGCTGTTCGAGGATCTGCGCCACGACCGATCCCTTGAGCGCCAGCGTGGTGATCGGCGAGATCCCGGCCGCCGGCCAGGCGTCGCCGAAGGAGACCACCCCCGCCTTGAGTCCGGCCGCGATCACATCGATGCCGAGATCGGCCGGCACCAAGGCGAAGTCGGCGCCGCCATCCGCCGGGTGCGCAGCCTCCGAACGGTAGAGATCCGCGACCAGGTTGCCGGTCCGGCTCTCGGCAGTCTTGGAGAAGTCGAGGTCGCGATCGAGCTTGGCCAGCGGCTGCCGCTGCCGGACCGCCCACTTGTCCATCCAGTACTTGACGATCTTCTGGACCGCCGGGTCCGGTACGACGTCCTTCGTGACCGCGTGGTTCGCGGCGGTCGTCGCCGAGCGGATCACCTCGCCGTTCGCGGGATCGAGTGCCAGGTTGACCTCACCGAGCACCCGACCGTGATTGGATGCCTCGAGCACCGGCCGCGGCACGCCGTACGGGTCGGGAACCATGCAGTTGAACGCGGTGTGCCAGTGCCCGCCGAGGATCACGTCGATGTCGGGGGACATCGCCCGGGCGGCGTCGAAGATCGGGCCGACCGGGTTCTTGCAGTCGTTGAACAGTCCGCCCTGCTGGCCGCCCTCGTGCATGCTGACGACGATCGCGTTCACACCCTGCGCCTTGAGCTCGGCCGCGGCCCGGTTCGCCGCGTCGACGAGCCCCTGGAACTCCAGCCCCGACTGCTCGATCGACAACGTCTCGGTCGGCGTACCGGGGAACCCGAGTCCGATGAACCCGACCCGCGCCGTACCGGCCTGTGCGATCCAGTACGGCGGAAGCACCGGCCGCTGCGATTTGGCGGCGACGACGTTGGCCGCGTGGTACGCGTAGTCGGTGCCGTGGAACGCCCGACCCCGGGAGTCGGTGAAGCACGTGTCGAAACCCGGCTTGCCGTAACAGGCCCCCGAAACCATCCGCCGCAGGAACGGCAGCTCCCGGTCGAACTCGTGATTGCCAGCCACGTCGAAATCGAGCCCGAGCTCGTTCAGTACCTCGATCGTCGGCTCGTTCGCGAACCCCTGGGTGTAGTCGGGCCAGCCACTGAACTGGTCGCCGGACCCGATCAGGAAGCTGTTCGGCTTCCCGGCCCGGAGCTTGTCGAGATGCGCCTTCAGGTACGCCGCGCCGCCGACCGGAAGGGTTCCCGCGGGGCCGGCGATGGTCAGGTTCTCGGTCTCGGACAGGTAGCCGTGCAGGTCGGTGAGGCTGAGCACCTGCACCGGGATGGGCGCGGAAACCGCCTGAGTGGGTGCTGTGACAGAGGCGGTCAGCAGGGTGGTCGCCAAGGCGATGACGGCGCTGAGTCTGAACATGGCTGCAACCTAACGACGCAACGAAGACGGCCGACATCGCCGAGGTTGCTGAATCCCTGCACGATCCGGCTGCGGTGTCAGGCCGGTGTCTGCCCGGTGTCAGGACGTCGGCTCATCGTTCTTCTTGTGATCGCTTGCCGATCAATCCACTGCACTCAATAACTCTCAGGAGACACCATGTACCAGTTCGACACCCCCGCTCCGATCACCGTCGTCGTCGACATCCCGGCCGGTCAGGTCCGGTTCGTCGCCACCGACCGGGCCGACACCGTCGTCGACGTCCGGCCCTCGAACGCCTCGAAGGGTCGCGACGTCCAGGTCGCCGAGCAAACCACAGTCGAGTATGCCGAGGGCGTCGTACGGATCGAGGCCGTCGCCAAGAACCGGGTCTTCGGCGCTTCGGGTTCCATCGAGGTCACCGTTCAGCTTCCGGTTGATTCGACGGTCGAAGCCAAGGCTGCTGCCGCCGGCTTCCGCACCGACGGACGTCTCGGTGACATCACCTTCGACGGCGCGTACGGCGAGGTCATCGTCGACGAGGCGGCCGGCGTGCGGCTGACGGCACTCGCCGGTGACATCTCGGTCGGCCGTCTCAACGGCGCCTCGGAGATCACCACCAGCAAGGGCGACATCCGGATCGGCGAGGCGGTCCGCGGCCACATCGTCGTACAGACGCAGTCCGGTGATCTGTCGGTCCAGGCCGCCCACGGTGTCTCAGCCAGCCTCGACGCCGGCACCACCTACGGCCGGATCGAGAACTCGCTCAAGAACACCGACGGCACCCCGGAGCTCACCATCCACGCAACCACCGCACATGGCGACATCAGCGCCCGCAGCCTCTGACAGCAATGCCAGTAGCGGACGTCACCGGGGAGGGGTGAACCCTCCCCGGACGGTGCTGGAACCGCCCGAGCTCTGGGCGTGGACGTGGTAGCTGTCGCTCTTCCCGTTGCGGACGCCGGTCGCGTGGTTGTACTGCGCGGCGAACTGGTGCTGTCCGGCCGGAACAGTTCGGCCGGGCTTGAGGATCCAGCGGTAGCGCAGTACACCTCTGGATTCCTGAACGGTGACGGTGAAGTCGTCGCTCGGCAGGGTCTGCCAGTTTCCGGTCTTCTGTACGGCGCCGGTCTGGGCGATGCGCAGTTCCACGGTGAGCGCGGTGAGCGGCTGGGTGGTCTTGAGGATCAGGTTGTTCTGAGCCCAGTAGATGCTGCTGTGCGCGTCCATCTGCCCCTGGGACCACAAGGGTCCGTCCTGGTACCGGTTGTCGGGCGGCGCGGTTGGCCGCGGGGCGACGGTGGTGGCTGGGGGCGGACTGGTAGTGCTGGGGCGGGCCGATGGCCTCGTCGGGGTGGCGGTGACAATCGGGGACGGTACGGCGGTAGTGGGGGCGGGGGCCGGCCGCGACGGGACTCCGCCGATGGCGGCAACGGCGAGACCACCGGTCGCCAGCGTGGCTGCGGTGATGAGACCGACGATCGCCGCGCGGGGTCCTGACCTCGCGATCGAACGTGTGCGGTGCCGAACGGTGGGGTCAGCCAGGCCGCGCTCGACGCGCGCCAGGATGCGGGCGCGGTTGGGCTCGTGGGCCTCGGCAGCCTCTCGCAACCGTCGGTTGAGCTCCTCGTTCACTGGTTCCTCCTTCCTGCCGCCAGTTCGCCGACTGCTTCGGTGCCGAGCAGCCGTTCCAGCTCAGTCATGCCCTTCGAGGTCTGGCTTTTCACCGTGCCGACCGAGATCCCCAGCGCGGCCGCAGTGTCCTTCTCCGACAGGTCGAAGGCGTGCCGCAAGATCACGCACGCCCGCTTGCGGAACGGCAGCCGGATAAGTGCGGCCCGGACATCTAGCACGACCGCAACGTCCGGCCCGTCCACGCGTTCTGGACTACGTGACCAGAACAGATCTACTCGCCGTCGCTCGCGAACCGTGCTCCGGATCCGTTCCCGCGCCAGATTGGCGACAACACCGCGCGCGTAGGCGACCGGGTGCTGCGCTGCCCGCAACCGGTCCCAACGCTGCCACAGGGCGACCAGCGCATCGGCGGCGAGGTCGTCGGCCGCGTCCTTCTCGCCGGTGAGGAGGTGGGCGAGCCGAGCCAGTTCGGCGTGGTGGCGTTCGAAGAAGTCGTGGAACTCCGCGGACGCGTCGTGGAGCATCGACCTCTCCCTGCGGTGTGTTCGCGTTAACAATCGGCCTGAGCGTACCCGTCAATGCCGGGCGAACTGGACCCTGGTCGACTGCGCGACGTCCGGCTTGATGGCGATCCCGTCGATGCTCAGCCGCTGACCGTAGATGTCGGTGATCCTGATCGCTTTGCCGCATCCGCTGCCGTCGGGGGAGAGGAAGTAGTTGTAGTCGGTGCGCTGCAGTTTGCGCCAGCCCTTGGCGGTCCTGACCTCGAGCGTCGCCAACGGGTTGCGGTGACCGATCGCCTGAATGCCACACCAGTACTGACTGGACCCGACCTTGTACCGGATGGAGATCGGGCTCGACAGGGCGGGGCTCAGCAGCGTCCAGGTGATCGGGAGCCGGCCGACGGAGAGCTTGGCGAGCTTGGCGAAGGCCTGCTGGCTGAGGTCGAGCTGCCCAGGTGCGCAGGGCAACGGGCACTCGTTGACGATCCGTACCGTGATGGATTTCCCGTTGGCGGCGCGAACCAGGACGTACGCACCACATGCCTTGGCCGACTCGTAGTCGGTGTGGTTCATCGCCGCCACCATCAAGTTGGGGGCCGGACCGTAGAGGCAGGCACCATTACCGTCAGCTGCCTCGTAGGCGGTCGCGACGCCGCGATACCGGACGGCGGGCTTGATCCGTCCCGCCAGGGATCCCACGGCGGACGTCGTACGCGGGGGTGTGGAAGCCGTTCGCGGGCTGCGAGTCGGGGTGGTGGAAGCCGCCCGCGGGCTGCGCGTCGTTGCGGGCGTTTTGGTGGCGGCCTTCGCAGTACGGCGCGGTGTCGGCGGGGTTGTGACCGGCGGCGGCGTACTCGTCGGTGCGGTGGTGGCGGCCGTCACGCTCGGAGCGCTGGAGTCGGTCGGGGCACTCGCCTTGGCAGCCGTGACGGATACGTCGGCGGTGCTGCCCCTGCTCAGGAGGGCGGCGGCCAGACAGACCACCACGGCGACGGCCACCAGAGCCAGCGGGATGCCGACGGCCCGCCGATACTTTCGCGCCGTACCGTGCTTCGTTGTACTCATGCATGCCAGTTGCCACCAACGGCAAAATGGTTGCCGCCGACCAGATCGAGCCGATCAGTCTGCGATCAGGGCGTAGGCGAAAAGCAGCCGACGGTCCAGCCAGTCGGCTGTCACGGTCACGGACTTGCTGCCCTCGGAGAGCATGACGACCTCGTCGTCCGCACGCCACTCGAGGACCCGGTCCTTGGTGACCTGGTCTCCGCCTTCGGCGCCGGCGCTGAAGACCGCGTCCAGTACGCCGGTGAACAACCGCCCCGCCGCCTTCGCCGCGAGTTCCTTCGGCTGGCCGCTGAGCCACTCGGTGCGGCCGACGATCTCCGGACGGCCGGGCTGGTCGATTCGCCAGGTCGGCCGAAGCAATGGCTTGCCGGAGGGCACTCGGGTGATCGTCCCGATCAGTTCAGCGTTTTGGTCGCGCACCTCGAAGCTGTTCTCCGCCGTCTCGGCGACCGAGCACAGCACCTGCTCGTTCTCCGGATCCAGACTGAGTCGACCGTTGGAGGCGACGTACGCGCACGGCGTGAAGACCCGCTCGTGCTTGCCTCCCTGAGGCACCCGAATAGCCTTCGGTCCCCACTCGATCCGGTTCCGCTTGCGAGTGGCCGGCCGAGCGACCGTGCCCAGCGTGAACTCGCGAACCCGATCCCACTCGATCTCAGCCACTGCGCCACCTTAGACGCAAGGATTCATGAGACCTGCTCCACCGTGAATCTGGGTGGGCTGCAGAGGGGGCCCATGTCGGGATCGCGATCGATCAGACGCACCTGTACGCCGCCTTGCTCGGTGAGGGCTGACAGAAGTTTGGTGGACAACTCGGTGACGAACGTTGAGCCGACACAGGCCGCGGGGCCGATTCCGAACGGCAGATATCCTTCGCGATAACCATCCGGGGGATCGATCCAGCGCTCTGGCTGATACTGCAGCGGGTTCTTCCAGGTGGCTGGTGATCGGTGCATGAGGTAGGTACAGACGAACACATCCGCGCCCGGTTGCAGCTCATGCGCTCCGAGCGTGACAGGCCGCCGTACCTGGCGATGGAGAAGCCACGCGGTGGGCCAGAGCCGCAGCGACTCGCGGATTGGGTCACCCGGATCCGGTTCGGAGCCGAAACCGAGCCGATCGTGTACGTCGGTTGTGGGCGTCCAGCCCGCCTTGAGCAACACAGCCCACGCCATGGCGACCGAGGTGGCCCGGCAGGCCGCACCGATGAGGCCGTGCAGTGTCAACGCGACCTGGTCGTTGTCGGCGAGCGCGTCAGCGACCACCTGCTCGATGCCGACCGGTTCGTTGTTGTGCGACACGCGCCGGTACAAAGCCGCCATGGCTTGGCTGTGCGTCAAGCGCGCCTGCCATCGAGTACGGCGTCCAGCGGGGTGAGCGAGTGCCGCTGATCCGGCGAGCGCACGACTGAGTCGTACGACGAGCCGGCGCTCGGCCCCCGGCAAGAGCTGAGCCACAACCGCCTGCAGACACATCTCGCCAACCGCCGCAGGCCACACCCCACGCGGCTCGAGCAACTCCACCAGCCGGCCAGGATCGACATCGCGAGCAACGTTGTCCAGCAGCCGACCCATCGCCGCGGTGACCGGACGATTCTCGGCGCTACCCGGGTCCCACCCCGGAACCCGCCCGAAAGGCGCCGACTCGGCGTGGAACGGCTCGGACGTGCTCTTGAGAACCGTCCGCGCCAGCACCGGGTCACTGACCACGATGCCGCTCTCGCCGAGATCGCGGACACCGATCGGATCGGACTCCCACTCCCGCAGCACCTCGAGCGGCCGACTACTGAACATCGGGCCCACGCCGTCCATAGCACTCGCCTTCACTGGCGGCGGCCCGCCCACAAGCCCGACGAGCCGCCCCGTCGATCAGTAGTCCGCGTAGTAGATCACCCAGCGACGAGCCCGAAGGTTCTTGCCGCGGCGACTCGCCTGAAGGAAATAACGCAAAGTCCGCACAGTACTCACCTCCCCAGATGGTTGACGTCCGCGCCAGCATAAATAACGACAAGGTCACGCCCACCCCGATCGCGGCTCGGTGTGGCGAGGAATGGAAGTATGCGGCTGTGGGTCAGGAACACCGGCGCGCCGTTGTCGCGGCGCTGATTGAGCTTGCGGCCAGTGATGATTGGCAGGATCGGGCTGACGCTGGTCGTGCCTTGGCGAGTTTCGCCGAGATGCCGGAATCGCAGGAGCCGCTGCTTCACCTTGTGCTCGATGTTGACAACGTATTTGTCACCCGCGTGACCGCAGAGGCGTTGCTTGCACGGAAGGACTTGGCAGGATTCACGATTGTGGCTCAGGCGTTGGCCTCGGCGGACGATCAGCACGGCTACTACATCGACGATGCTGTCAACGCGGTCTTCATGATGTTCGCCTCGGAGAGGGATCAGGCGATGGAGGCCTGTGGCGCCCTCGCGCTCGATGCCAGCGCGCCAGTTCGTCAGGGGGCTGCCGAGCTGCGCGGGGTGCTCGCTGCGATCGAGCCGTTGCTCTATCCGCAAGATCCCGCCTGAGCGTTGGCGGGCAACGCGACGCCGGCCACGGGTGGTCGGGCGCGGGGCGGTAGCCCGCAGGTCCGGGCGGTAGCCCGGAGGGGAGTAAGGGTGGGCGGGTGCGCGCGTAGCTGGCGCGACGGAGGAGCGACTGCGTAGCACGCGGGGGAGGTCTTCTTACCCCTGGGGGGTGGGTGGTGGGAATGAGGGATCATCCCTCACGCGCGGGGGATGGAGGCGCTGCGACTGTTGTTTCACGGCCGCCGGAGGGGCGGGCGAGGGGACAAAGGAGCTGGTCATGAAGAAGGGGACGATGATTGCCGCGCTGGTTGCGGCGTTCGCGATTCTGGGGGCGGGGACGGCTGAGGCCAACGTCGGGACACCGACCCTGGACGTGGACACGACGAAGGTCGCGCAGAGCCTGGAGACGGCGCTGGGCGGGGGGAACACCGTGGGATACGCCTACGCGATTGCGGAGAACGGCGTACTGGCGAAGACCGGGGCGGGCGGCAAGGCCCGGCTGGACAAGGACATCGACTTCACGCCGTACACGCGGCTCGACATCATGAGCGCGACGAAGAACGTGGTCGCGGCGGCGCTGCTCAAGGTGACCGAGGCGGCCGGGCTCACGCCGGACCACCAGATCTGGCCGTACCTGCCGCCGGACATGCGGGCCGGCGCCGACCCGTCGTGGCAGCGGCTCCGGATCCGGGACCTGCTCGGTCACACCTCCGGGGTCGGCCAGATGGAGACCGACCCGGCCAACGAGGCCGACAAGCCGAAGATGAACCAGCTGTACGACGGCCTCAAGTTCATGATGACCAAGCCGGTCGGCGCGGGATCGTCGTACAAGTACGCGAACACGAACTACTCCTACGCCCGCGTGGTGCTGCCGCGGCTGTGGCATCTGACCGACCCGGGTCGCGGCGTACCGGAATGGATCGGCCCGAACTCGAGCCAGTGGACCCTGTACTACGTCAACGAGAAGCTGTTCACTCCGGCGGGCCTGCCGTGGATCACCTGCCTCGCGTCCAACCCGGACACCGCGGCGCTGTCCTACAACCTGGCGGACCCGGCTGCGGGCGGCTCGCTCTTCCAGCTGTCGGGCAAGAACTTCGAGGCCTGCCCGAGCTACCGCGGTCTGCACATGTCGGCGATGGACATGGTCC
Source organism: Kribbella yunnanensis (assembly GCF_039529655.1). Classification (NCBI taxonomy): domain Bacteria; kingdom Bacillati; phylum Actinomycetota; class Actinomycetes; order Propionibacteriales; family Kribbellaceae; genus Kribbella; species Kribbella yunnanensis. Next base: position 196,651 of record NZ_BAAANF010000017.1, read on the forward strand.
GCTGGCAGGTCTATCTGCGGCACGGCACGATCGTCTCGCCCACCGTGCGCTCGTGGATGGACTCGCTCGACCTCGGCTGGCGGCCGCACTCGGTCTACACCTTCCTGCCAGACGGTGCAGAGGCCCACGGCGGCGGCTACACCTCAGGCGGTCGCTCGACCGTCACCTGCCACGCCAAGTTCCCGGGCAACATCGAGGTCTCGCTGGTGGCGAACAGCCAGATCAAGTCCGGCACCCACCCCTGCGCCATCGCCGCAGCAGCGGTGAAGTCAGGTAGCTGAATCAGCGCCACGGGCCGCGAGGATCACAACGGTGATCCTCGCGGCTCTTCTGCTGACTCCCGGTCGGCGTTGGCCTTCGGCCATACTCGGCTCGGCCCGCTCGGACGGCAGACTGGGGAGGTGGACTTCTCCCAGGCTCTCAAGACCACTCGCCGTGCCCGGCGCATCAGCCAACTCGAGCTCGCGCTCCGCGCCGGGACCACCCAGCGACATGTCAGCTTCCTCGAGTCCGGCCGTTCGACCCCCGGCCGTGCTCTCGTCGTCCGCCTGGCCGAGGCGATGGAGCTGCCCTTGCGCGACCGCAACGACCTCCTGCACCTGGCCGGCTTCGCTCCTGTCTATCCACAGACGGCCATCGGCGACGCGGCTCTGCGGCCTGTCTGCTCGGCGCTCGATCACATCCTCACCGGGCACCTGCCGTACCCGGCCATCGTGGTCGACGCCAACCACGACCTGCTGCTCGCGAACGAGGCCTTCAGCCTGTTCACCGACGGAGTCGCCGGCAAGCTGCTCGAGCCGCCGATCAACGTCCTGCGCCTGTCGCTGCATCCCGACGGGGTCGCTCCGCGCATCGTCAACCTCTCGTCCTGGGCCCAGCACATCCTCGATCGGCTGCCGCCCGGCGATTTCCGCGACGAACTGGCCGCCTACGTCCCGTACGTCGAACCAGGGCCCGAGCATGTAGGTTTCGCAGCCCCCCTGCAGCTCCGCACGCCCAGGGGTGACCTGCATCTGACCACCACCATCACCACTTTCGCGACCGCTCTCGACGTCACCGTCGCCGAGCTCAAGCTGGAGGCCTTCCTGCCCGCTGACGAAGCCACGGCCGCCCTGCTCACCAGCTGAAGGCTCCGGTCAGCCCGGAAACTGGTAGTCCGCGACGATCCGCCCGTCAGCGTCCACCTGCAGCACTTCCAGGCCTTCGCCCACGACCTCACCGTTGGCGGTCGCCACCATCTCCCAGCTGAACTTGACGACATCATTCAGCCGTACGGCGTTGTCCCGCGCCCGGAACGCGTACTCCCCACCGGCCACGAACTCCTGGTAACTGCGCGCGACCCGGGCCTCCAACTCGTCGTACCCGGTCGCCTTCAGGGTGCTCGCCGCGAACCCGAACCCGAGCCCGCCGGCCACCGTCCGGAACTCCGCAGGCGGGTCGAGGTAATGCTTGCCGCCCTCGATCCACAGCTCCTCGATCGTCGTGCGCCGCTGCTCGGCGTCCGCTTCGCCCCAGATTCCGACGTACCGCGCGACCAGCTCGGCAGTCCTGCTGTCCGACATGATTTCTCCTTGCTCCACGGGACTTCTCGGCTGTGAAAGATCCTCTGGCATCCCGCCGTCCGGCCTCAATTCCCGCCGGGGAATAGCGGACGGGCGGCGTGGGCCGGAAGTGCTGTTCGACTTCGTTCGAAATCGGCCATCGGGCTGCCCGGAGCAGCCATTCTCGGGCCAGAACCCCTGCCGAAAGGACTGTCGATGCTCCGCTTCGCCGCTGCCGTCGTTACCTTCGCCCTGGTCACGCTCGGCGGTGCAGCCGTCACCGCGACTCCGGCCGCTGCCGCGATCAGCCCGCCGTCGGGCTGCCGGTACTTCATGACGTCGTTCGGGCAGACCTGCTACGAGTGGGAGGGCGACGATCAATGGGTGCGGGACCTGGACCCGAACGGCTGGACCACGATCGTCGAGGTCGAGACCAACTACGGCAAGTTCCGCGAGTGCGCCGCTCCGGCCGCCGCGGACGGCTGGCGGGAGTGCGGCTACGACCACGAGGAGAAGAAGTGCGTGCGCTTCCGGCTGGTGGAGCGCACGGGTGTCTCGACCAACCGAGTCTCCAACTGGTCGTTGTTCTACAGCACCTCCACCGGCAACGAATGTGGCTTCGACACGTGACTCCTGACTGCCTACCGACTCCCGTTCAGTGAAAGGTCCCCTCCATGACTTTGCTCTCCCGCACTCTCGGTGTCTTCGCCGGAGTTGCCCTGCTGATGGTCGGCGGCGCCACCGCGGCTTCGGCGTCGCCGATGGCGGACGAACCGCCGTACAGCCAGGTGAAGTGCCTGAACTCCGAATACGCTTCCACGTGCTTCCAGTGGGAAGGCGACGACCAGTGGATCATCGATCGCGAAGCCAACGGCTGGGCGGCGGTGGTGCACGTGCAGACGAACTACGGCAAGAACGTGGAATGCAAGGCGATGCCTGCCGCCGAAGGCTGGGCGCTCTGCTTGTTCGACCATCAGGAAGGCAAGTGCGTCCGGTTCAGGTTGTACGAACTCAAGGACGACGTGAAGCGCAAGTACACAGGGTGGTCGCCGTGGTACGGGACTGAGTACGGCTCGCTCTGTTAACTGTCGATCGCGGCGAGGGCTGCTGAGGCACGCTCCTGCTCATAACGGTCGTCGATGTTCTTGGCGTCCTGGAGAGCGATGCTGTGCTGCTCGATCGCCTCAGCAGTCCGGCCCGCAGCCCGGAGGGCGTGTCCGTAGTCGTTGCGGACCTCGATGACGACCGGTCTGCTGCCGAGGCGGACCGCGAGATCCAGCGCCTGCTGGTGGAACTCGATGGCCTGCTCGGCTCGGCCAGCCGCGACGTGCAGTCGGCCGAGCCCGTTCAGGCCGTCGCTCTCGCCGTTGGCGAAGCCGAGCCGCTGGGCGAGGGCGTGGGCCTGTCGGTAACCGGCCTCGGCCTCGGTCAGCCGACCGAGTGCCTCGTGTGCCGAGGCCACGTTGACGAGCGCGAACGATTCTTCGAAGGTCTCGGTACCGAGCTTGCGGCTGAGCTCCAGGCCAAGCTCGAAGCGTTCCAGTGCTTCCTCGGGGCGATCGAGGCGCAGCAGCGCCCAGCCCTGCCCGGCCAGCGCGGTGGTGGTGCCGTTGAGGTTGTTCTCGGCCTCGAACAGCTCCTGGGCCTGCCGCTGACACTCCAGCGCAGGCAGGTAGTCCCCGAGCCGGTAGTGGCCGAGGGCAACGTTCGTCAACCCGCTCGCTTCGCCGACCCGGTTACCGGCCCGGCGGGCGAACTCGAGGGCCTCCTGGTACGACGCCCGCCCGTCGGCGTACCGGCCGAGTCGCCAATAGACCGTGCCGAGGTTGTTGTACGAGCGACCGCGCTCGCGATCGTCGCTGGCACAGCGGATCGCGGTCAGGTACAGGATCTCCGCGCCGCCGAACAGGCTCGCCGTGACGAGGTAGTAGCTGAGCAGGCTCGACAACGCGACCGCGTAGTCACCCCGGTTGTGCTCGGCCGCGTAGAGCGCCGTCGCGATGAGGTTGTGGCGCTCGGCATCGAGCCAGTCGCGGCCCTCGTCCCGATCGCCGAACTGTCTTTCCGACTGGCCCGCCTGCTGGGTGAGCTCGACGCGTTCCCGGTCATGTGGCGCATACGCGACCGCGGCCGATGCGACCGTACGGCGGTAGTGGTCAAACAACCCGTCGAGCGCAGAACGCCGTACCGATGGTGGGTCTTCGTCGCGGGCCCGATCGTTGGCGAGCACCCGGACGAGATCGTGCAGCTCGTACCTGCCCACGCCACTGTTCTCGAGCAGGTGCATCTGGACCAGAAGCGTCATCAGCTCGATCGCCGTGCTCACCGGCACACCTGCGAGCGCTGCACCGGCATCCGCGTCGAAGTCACGTCCCGGGTGCAGTGCCAGCAGCCGGAGCATCCGACGGGCCGGAATCGGCAGTGCCTGATACGACAGATCCAGCGAGGCTGCTACCCCACTCTCGAGTCGCAGTCCGGCGCGGTGTTCGAGAAGGCGCTCCAGATGGTCCCGGAGTGTCCAACCGGGTTGTGATCTGATCCGGCCGGCCAGCACCGCCAGTGCCAGCGGCAGGTGCCCCAGCAACCCGGCAATGCGAGCCGCCGATGCCTCGTCCTCGTCCACGACCGCACCGGCCGCTTGCCGGAGATAGGCCAGCGACTCCTCAGCCCCGAAGACCTCCAGGCAGATTCGCCGGTCTCCGCTCAGCCTGCGACGGCTGGTCACCACCGTGACGCACGCAGGCCCGTCCGCGATCAACGGTTCGAGCTGGTCGTCGGACGCCGCATTGTCGAGCAGTACGACGGCCTTGCGGTTGCCGGTCAGCTCGCGGAACAACGCCGACCGGGCCGCCAGATCAAGCCCGTGGATCCGGCTACCCGGCACGCCGAGGCGACGCAGGAACCCTTCCAGCACAGCCGCCGGATCAGCCGGCGGCCGGTCCGGGTCATACCCGCGCAGGTTCACACAGAACTGCAGCTCGGCAGCAGGCAGTCGACGCAGCACCTGGCGAGCCAGCATCGTCTTACCAACCCCAGCCATCCCGTCGATCAACAGCACGCGACGACCGCCGTCCAGTGCGCTCAATGCTGTTGCGAGCGCAGCAGAACGGCCGATGAAGACGTCGCCCGCCTCGGGTTCGCCCAGGTCCTCGATCCGAACCACAGCAGCCTCAGCCGCCAACCCCGCCGCCACCTGATACGCCTGCCGCCACTCCGCGACCCGTGACTCGTCCCCGACCAGAGCACGAGCAATGTCGACCACCAGCTCGACATCGAGCCGGCGCCGTCCAGCCGCCAGGCACCGGTACACCGTGTTGAAAGCAGGCACCTCCGCAACCCCGCGCGCCTGCCTGGACAGCACCACCCGCCGATGGATCTCCCGGTACGACAAACCGGACCACCCCTGCAACGCCCGCAACCGAGAGCTGAGCTCGTCCAGCGTTCGCACACCGCCAGCCCCCGGCGGCTCCCCAAGGACGGCCACCACCGAATACTAGTCGGCCACTCCCGCCCCAGCGGCGGTCGAGCGAGCCCGCCGATTTCTCCAAGACTCACGGGTCCCCACCGACCAGGGTGGGAGCCATGATTGGTGCAACCAGGAACGAACTCAGGTTGACGATAGTATTGTTCGTCTGAGTATTCCTGGCTGGAGGATTGATGAGCCAGGGTGGCCGATCGGGGCTGAGTGAGGCGGGGAGTCTGGCTCGCGACCTGACCCGTTCGTAGCCCTTGTTGCTGCTACGTTCGCGGCCATGCGCGCGCTGGCCCGGATCGTTGTGGTGATGGCACTGCTCGTCGTCGGCAGTTGCAGCACGGGAGACGCGTCGTCCCCTGGGCCGAAGCGGTCTGTGGTGCCGCCGAATCCGGATCGCGATCTCGGCACGGTGCTGGCTGCGCTGAGTCGCATCGATGCCTGCATGCTCATCGACCCGGCGCGCGCCGAAGCGCCTGGCTTCGCGGCCGGCCAACCGTTCACGCAGCCATCGCCGTCGACCTGCGTGGTCCGGGACGACCGGGCGGGATCGGTGCAAGTCGACCTGCTGACTCCGTTTCTCGGGTACGAGCGGTGGCGGGGTCGCGAGCGGCTGGTCTTCGGCGGGGCGGTCGGCTACCTGCTGCAGAACGGAAACTGCGAACTGGTTGTCCCGGTCAGCTTCCAGTTCGCGATCAAGTTCGCAGATCGCGGTGCACAGCAGCCCACCAAGGTGAAGTGCGGTCAGGTCCGCGCCTTCGCCGCAGCCGCCATTCCGCTGCTCGAGAAACCGGCTGAAACCGGGCCGGGTCGATGGGATGCGTGTGGCCTGCTGGGACGAGCGCTCAGTATGGAGCGGTCGCCGTACCCTCAGGCGTTGGATCGGTGTGAGGCGATCGGTAAGGCTCGGCTTCAGTTGCAGTACGACGTGGTTGCGTTCGATCCCAAGGACTACCGCGAGCGGGTGACGATCGCAGACCGGACCGCTGGACTGAAGTCGTCGGGCGCTGAGTGCGTGCTCACGATGGATCAGGGGCCAACCGGACTGCAGCGACCCCGTCCGACCTTCCAACGCATCGTCCTGGCAGCTCCGACCTGCCCGGAAGCGACGAAGCTCGCCGCCACCGTGGCCGGTCTGCTCCGCACGCCGCGACCACCCAGCCGGGTCCAAGCGCCGCTGTACCTTCGTCCGAACGAGCCGGGGCAGGCCGCTCCTGGTGGATGTGCGTTTGTCGAGTTCCGTGTGGACTTCAAGGATTGCGAGCCGTACACCTCCGCAGCCAGACCGAAGGCTGCCGAGCTCCACTCCAAGGCGCAGTCCGACCCTCATGTGCTGTGCGCGATCGCAGCCGGTCCGGTGCGCGAGCGGTTCGGCGAGCGACTGAAGCCGGTGGTCGCCGGGCACCGCTGCCATTTCCTCGAGGGCGGCGAACGCCTGAAGCTGGTGATCAGCAGCTCAGGCGACACCTTCCAGGCCGAGCCGCAGCGGGCGCTCACCATCGCCGGACGCCCCGCCGAGCAGAGCCGCGGTTACGGTGACAGCCACGTCTTCCGGATCGGCCTGGGTGAGAAAAGTCAGCTCTCCATCGAGTACGACTTCTTCACGACCAAGGAAGGGCCGACACCAGCCCCCGAAGACGCAGCCGTACTGGCCAAGCTCGAATCATTGGTCCCAGCCATCGTCCAGCAGCTGAACTGAGGCGGAACATCGTGGCGCGACGCCGGCCCCGGGCTGTCGGTTGCGGGCGGTAGCCCGCAGATTCCGGGCGGTAGCCCGGAGGGGGTCTAAGGGCGGGCGGTGCGCGCATAGCTGGCGAGACGGAGGCATCCCAGGGTTTGAGGGTGTCAAGCGGTGAGCGGCTGCGTAGCACGCGGGGATGGTCTTTCCCTGTAGTTCTCTGAGCGGTAGCCGCTGTTGGTCAGATCGCGACCTCGGTCGGCACCCCGATCTGCTGGGCGACCGGTGACCAGATGTCAACGTCTTCCCGAGGGGTTTGGATCGACACGACCAAGGCGTACCGCGCGCCGTTGTCGCTGCGGTCACGCGTCGGGTTCTCCTTCCACCAGCCCGTGACCGGAAAGACTGCCAAGGCGCCGCGCTGAGCGAGGTCGGCTGCGTTACCTGTCCAGATGTCCGTGTGCAGTGACCCCGGCGCGCGCTGCTGGTCGCTGCCGAAGAACCATTCTCCTGACTCGCCGATCGAGGCGGGACGTCGTTCCTCCTCGGCCACGGCCTTCTGGTTGATCCGCTTCTCGAAGTCCGCGTTCGACTCGGCTGCTCGCCGTACGTCGAAGCGCAGACCGTGGGATGCGTAGCTGTAGCGCCGTTGCCATCCGCGCCGCCCGGGGTTCGGCTCGATGAAGTAGGACAGCGTGACCCTGAGACGGACCTGTGTTGAGCCGAGGTCCGCCAGGATGTCGCTGGGCCACGGCAGGTTGTGGAAGTGGATCTCGCGCATCTTGCCGCTCGTGAAGGGGTGAATGACGTCCTGTGTGATCAGCGTCAGCGCATCGCCTGCGCTGCGAGCCGCTCGGGCAAGACTCGGCACTCCCATGCCGTAACGTCGGAGCAGCGCCGCCCGGCCTCGCTTCCGGGACTCGCCCTGGAAACGGCTCAGCATGGCGGGGGTCCATTCGGCCGAGTGCACGACCAAGGCTCTGACCGCTTCAGGCCACAGGCTGGGGTAGTCGGACTGAACACCAACAGCGAGTGCTGCACCTTGCGCGGTTGCCGCGCTGGTGGCTGCGGTGACTGTGAGCAGCCGGTTTCCTCGAAGCGGAGCTGAAGTGGTCAGCAGTTGCAGGTTGGGTGGCGTGTCGAAGTCGGTACCGTCGGGGGACCGTGCGAGGTTGCCGCCCTCCAGTACCACGTCGGGCTTGACCGGCCACATCCGGCTGAAGGGCACAGACGTTCGACTGAACGGCGACAGCTCACCTCGCGCTGCGACGGGCGCCCAGCCGGCGAACCCTGGGGGTGCCTCGGCCATGGTGTCGAGCTCCGTGTAGGCGCCGACGGTGAGCGCGTTCCAGGCGTGCGCCGGGTCCTGCACCGGTGAGAGGTCGCTGCGCGTCAGGTGGTCTGACTCCCACCTGTGGATGTTGCCCGCAGATACCACGAACAGTCGGCGGGCATTGTCCGCGCCGTCATCGAGGAAGACGAGGCCCTTGTCGTCGGTGATGACGCTTCGACCCGCCGCGAGAGCATCCAGCGTCGCAGACCACGCGGTCGGCTGACCGAATGCTGCTTCTGGCGATTCAGGATCCTCGGTCGTCGGCGCTGTCACGGCAAGCGAGAACACACGTGACCGGAATGGCGCCTCGATCTCGACAGTGCTCGCTGCCGCCGCGGTCAGAGCGCCGTACAGGTCGGGTGCGTTCTCGCCAGGCGGCGGAGGAAGGAGCTTGGCCGACTCGAGCCGATGGCGCAGATGAATCTGCTGTTGGGAGGCCAGGGCTTCGCCCAGGTCGTCGTACAGCGCCAGACCGGCCATCTCCGTACCGTGCCCCCGATCGTCGTGAACTGGCCACGAGGCGTCGGCCGCGTGGCAGTCGCTCGGGCTCAAGGATCCCTCGATGAGCGGATGCTCGCGGAACACGCCACTGTCGACGATGCAGACCGCGGGCGCGTCCGCACCGGCGGGGTTCAACCGGCTCGCCAGCTCGGCCACCCACTCCTCCTGCTCTCGGGCATCACAGCCGGCGAGGAACTGCGCGGGTTGCGACGGGCACCGGAGCTCCGCGAGATCGTCGAGTACGTCGATCGCCAGGCTCAGCTGCTCTCGGGTCGCCTCCAGGAGCGCCACGGTGCGATCGCCGAAACCGAGGCTTTGACGACCCATCCTGAGGCCGGACGCAGCCGCGAACGCCTGTAGACGTTGAGCTTCTTGACCATCACGCTTGCGCAGCCATACCTCCCACCACACCCGCTCGCCCGGGCCGGGGAAGTCGGCGGGTGGGTCGGTCCACAAAGCTGCGATCGTAGCCGTTCTGACCGACTGGATCGGGTCGATGAGCTTCCGGTTCTTGGGGCTCGACTCGTCAGCTGTCTCGAGGTAGGAAGTCACTCGACGGAGGAAATAGTCGACAGTGCCCTGGGGTATGAACACGGTCGCTCGCTCGGTCGTCGAACCGTCCGCGGCCCGCGACTCCTGGACCGACATGAGCTCTGGGTGCGTGGTTCCCTGACGCGGGTCGAGGCTCTCCAGCGCGAGCCGGACGCCCGGAAAGCTCTCAAAGGTCGCGTAGACGCCTTCTACCGCTCCCTCGATCGAGATCGGGCGCTCCTGCCGATCCGCTGCTCGCTCGACCAGCTCAAGCTCGCCTCGCAGGCGGCTCCCGTGTCCCTGACGGTCCGCCGGAACTACGGGAGTGGCTGGTGACACCGCTCGGCTGGGCGGTTGGTACTCGGTCGACTGGGCAGAACGCTGGATGAGCAGGTGTGGCTTGTCGCGATCCAGCATCGAGTCCTCGGTCGAAGTCAGGTCATGGCATCGATACGGCGCTCCAGCAGGGCGTCGCGCAGGGTCGCGGTGGAGACCTGACCCTGATCGCCAAGGATAGCTTCCTTTGCCGCGACCTCTGTAGCAGCTGTGATTTCGCCGTGGCTCAGACCGGACGCTGCTTCGACGATCTTCGGCCAGGCCAGCCGGCCGGTGGAAACACCAGCCAGCCGGTTCTGGATCATGGTTCGGATGACGTCGTCGTTCGGCAGCGGATATTCGATGAGGGAATCGAAGCGCCGGAAGACAGCCCGGTCGAGTAGTTGCGGATGGTTCGTCGCGGCGACGATCAGACTGTCGGAGTCGTCCATCTCCAGGAACTGCAGGTACGAGTTCAGCACCCGGCGGATCTCGCCGACATCGTTGGCGGCTGCGCGTTCTCCGGCCAAGGCGTCGACCTCGTCGAACAGGTAGACGCCGCGGGTCTCCGACAGTGCGTCGAAAACCAGGCGCAGCTTGGCGGCCGTCTCGCCCATGAACTTCGTGATCAAGCCATCGAGACGGATGACGAAAAGCGGGAGCCGGAGCTCACCGGCCAGCATGTGGGCCGACATGGTCTTGCCGGTCCCCGGCGGTCCGACGAGCAGTAGCCGCCGAAGTGGAGAGAAACCGCGAGACCGCAGCCGGTCACCTTGACGTTGCTCCAACAGCACTCGTTGGAGGCGCGCCTGAACGCTCTCGTCCAAGGACAGGTCGGTGAGCAGGCTGTCCGGGTAGACCACGGTGAGCAGCTGAGAAAGCTCGCCGCGAGGTTGTGCCACCGGTACGACGCGCCCGGCAGGGCCTGAACCTTGCCGTGATCGCAGATCGTCCACCAGATCGCGGAGGTCCTGCGCGAAGCGATTCTGCCCGTTGCGAGCCGCGCCGGCGGCAACCTGGAGCGCGACGCTGTAAAACCTGGTGTCGTCACCATCGGCATGGCTCTTCACTAGCGCCTTGACCTGATCTGCCGTTGCCATGCGTCGTCACCTCCCTCGCGCGGACGCGGACATGCTTCCATGATTGACGATAGCCGTCTGGCGGGGCCTCCCCTACCCCTTCAGCGGCGGTTCCTCATCACACCCGGCTCACAAAGACGTCGTGCCCCGCGAAAACGGCCACTTCGGGCCGACCTGCTGCGGCAGTCGCAATCATTGCGCCGTGACGGCAGTACTTGGTCGAAGGACCCCAGCCCCGGGCTGTCGCTTGCGGGCGGTAGCCCGCAAGTCCGGGCGGTAGCCCGGAGGAAGTTAAGGGTGGGCGGGTGCGCGCGTAGCTGGCGCGACGGAGGAGTGACTGCGTAGCACGCGGGGAAGGTCTTTCCCTTTTGCCTTTTCTACTTCTTTGGAGCCGACGAGGGGACTCGAACCCCTAACCACCGCTTTACAAGAGCGGTGCGCTGCCAGTTGCGCCACGTCGGCGGGGTGGTGCGGGAGACAGTTTAGCGGGTGGTGGGGGCTGGGGTTTGCAGGTGGTGGCGGAGGGTGTGGGCGCCGGGGAGGGCGATCAGGGGGAGGAGGGCCAACAGCAAGAAGGCGGGGCGGGGGTGGTTTACGAGGAGGCCTACTGCGGTGGCGGCTAGGAGGCCGCCTAGGTTGCCGGAGAGCCAGATGAGGCCGGCTGCGGTGCCTTCGGCGTCTGTTGAGCGGCGTTCTACTAGTTCTAGGACTATGGGGAGGGCTGGGAGGAGGAGTAGGCCGATGAGGGTGATGGTGATCAGGGCTACGGGGGTGCTGGGGAGGAAGGCTAGGAAGAGGCAGGCGATGGCGGTGGTGGTCAGGCTGGTGACCAGGTAGGGGGACTCGGCGTGGTGGCGGGCGGCGTAGATGGGGAGGAGGGCGCTGCCTAGGACGCCGGCTATGACGTTGAGGAGCAGGATGAGGCTGGCGGTGGTGGAGGTTACGCCGGCGGGTTCCAGCAGGGGTTGGGCGAAGGTGCTTAGGGCAACGAAGACGCCGAAGGGGAAGACGGCCAGGACGCAGAGGCGGCGGATCAGGGGGTCTGACCAGGCTGTGCGTAGGGCGGTGAAGATGGCTTGGGGTACGGCGGGAGCCGCGGGGGCGTGGGGGCCTGGCGTGCGGAGGGTGGCGGCCAGGAACAGCGTCGACAGGACGCAGAAGGCTGCGGTGATTAGCAGCATGGTGTGCAAAGAGGCCGCGGTGGGGAAGACGGCTGACAGGAGGAAGGCCAGGACCATGCCGGCGAAGATGCTGGCGGTGCCGATGGCGATACCGGTGGGGCGATCCTTCTCCTCTAAGTAGCGGCCGGTGATGCCGGTGACGGCGTTGAGGACCAGGGGCTGGGCTATTGAGGCGATGAGTTGGCCGGCCAGGAGCCAGGCGAAGTGGTCGCCGCCGAGCCGCACCAAAGCGCCAAGCGCCGTCAACAAGGCGCCGGCGAGCAGGGCGGGGCGGAACCAGCGGTCCAGCGCGAGGCCGCAGGGGATGGAGAGGACGACGTACAGGAGGGGGAAGACCTGGGCCAGCCAGCCGATGGCGGTCTCGGAGACGTTGTAGTGGGTGGCGGCGACGGTGGTGACGCCGGCGAAGTTGAGCCAGACGAGTTGGGTGGCGGCGCCGACCAGTGAATAGCCGACGATGGCGGACCAGCGACTCATCCCGAGCTCCTCCCGAAACCGATGCGGCACTGTACGACGGAATCGGCGTAGAAAGGAGGAATGGAACCGGATTGGGAGGGGCCGCTCGGCGAGGCGTATGCGCGGGCGATGACATATCTCCAGAACCTGCCGGAGCGGCCGGTGGGGGCCTCGGCTGCGGCGAGCGAGTTGCGGCGGAGGCTGGGCGGTGAGTTGCCGCAGGGGCCGGGCAATCCGACCCAGATCATCGAGGCGCTGGCTGATGGGGTTGAGGGTGGGCTGGTTGCGACGGGGAGTGGGCGGTTCTTCGGGTTCGTGATCGGCGGGGCGACGCCGGCGTCGTTGGCGGCGGACTGGCTGGCGACGGTGTGGGATCAGAACGCGGGCCTGTACGCCGCTGCGCCCGCGGCGGCGGTGGTCGAAGAGATTGCGGCGGAGTGGCTGGTGGAGTTGTTCGGGCTGCCGGCGCAGACCTCGGTGGGGTTCGTGACCGGCGGGCAGATGGCGAACTTCACGGCGCTGGCGGCGGCGCGGTACGACGTACTGCGGAAGGCCGGGTGGGATGTCGAGGCGGACGGGCTGATCGGCGCTCCGGCAATCAGGGTGCTGGTGGGGGCTGAGCGGCACGACACTGTGGATCGGGCGCTGCGGTTCCTGGGGTTGGGGACGCGGTGCATGGTGCCGATCGCGGTGGACGGGCAGGGGCGGATGCGGCCGGATGCCCTGGCACCAGAGCTCGGACAAGGACCGACGATCGTTTGTGCGCAGGCGGGCAATGTGAACACCGGCGCGATCGATCCGCTCGACGACATCTGTGAGCTGGCGACGGACGCCTGGGTGCATGTGGACGGGGCGTTCGGGTTGTGGAGCACTGTCGGTACGCCGATACGAGGGATCGAAAAGGCGGACTCGTGGGCCACGGATGCGCACAAGTGGCTGAACGTGCCGTACGACTCGGGGCTCGTCTTCACCGCCCACCCAGAGGCGCATCGGGCCGCGATGTCGGTGCGGGCGTCGTACCTGATCCACGACGCGGAGAAGCGGGACCCGCTCGACTACAACCCCGAGTTCTCCCGCCGGGCGCGGGGGATTGCCGTGTACGCCGCGATCCGGGCGCTCGGGCGGAGCGGGATCGTGGAGCTGGTGGATCGGTGCTGTGCGATGGCGAGCCGGTTTGCAGAGCAGCTGCGCGAGGCCGGAGCGGACGTACTGAACGACGTCACCCTGAATCAGGTCCTCGTCCGTCTCGGGGATGACGACCTGACCCGGAGAGTGGTCACGGCGGTGCAGCAGGAGGGCACGGCCTGGGCGTCCGGTACGACGTGGCACGGGCGCGCGGCGATGCGGATCTCGGTGTCGAACTGGACGACGAGTGCGATCGATGTTGATCGATCGGTCGAAGCGATCACGAGATGTGTCGAAATCGAGCAGGCCCGGTCGACGCAGGGGTGAAAGCAACCAAGCAACCCCAACCGAAAGCAGACGAACATGTCGTTCCAGGCGTACTTGGACAAGATCGAAGAGAAGACCGGCCACACTCCGCGGGTCTTGGTCGAGCAGGCGAAGGCGAAGGGGTACGACGCGAAGGACGTGAAGGCCGGGGTGATCTGCGACTGGTTGAAGGCGGACTACGACCTCGGCCGTGGGCACGCGATGGCGCTGGTGCATGTGATCAAGAACGGTCCGCAGATCAGCGACAAGCACGTCGGTCGCTCCGGACCGCACGGTGACAAGTCGGCCACCCTCTGGCTGGATGGCAAGGCGACCAACCCGCTCCAGTAAGTTAGGCGGGTGGAGTCGAAGAAGTCGCCGCGGGACAAATGGATCACGATCTACGGGCGCAAGCCTGTGCTCGAGGCCCTGGACGACCCGAAGTTGTCAGTGGCGAAGGTTGTCATCGCCGACAACGCGACCGGTGGTTCGATGCAGGAGATCCTGCGCGCGGCGGACCGGACTGGTACGCCGGTCGAGCGGGCGACCGCGAACCGCGTGAAGTGGCTCGCGGGGAACGGGAAACACGACCAGGGCGTCGTCGCGGATGTGAACGCACCGCGGATGACGCCCCTGGAAGAGTTCGTCCGCGAACGCGGTAAGCGTCCGACCAACGTGTTCCTGCTGGACGGTGTCACGAACCCGGGCAACGTCGGGATGATCCTCCGTACGGCGACCGGTGCCGGTTTCGACGGCGTGATCCTGCCAAGAGCCGGTACGCCGCATGTCGGGCCGCTCGTGATCAAGGCGTCGGCCGGGATCGCGTTCCAGGCGCCGATCGTGAACACCTCGACCGCGAAGGCGGCTGTCGACGTACTGCGGACGGCGGGGTATCACGTGTACGGGCTGTCGGCGCGGTCGCGGGATTCGTTGTTCAAGACCGAGCTCGCGCCGCGTGCTGTCTACGTGCTCGGCGGCGAGACCAACGGCATCACCGTGAGCACCGATTCCGACCTGCAGATCCCGCTGCACGCGGGCGTCGAGTCGCTGAATGTCGCCGTCGCGGCCGCGATCGTGGCGTTCGAAGTCACCAACCGCTGACTGTGGGTGACCCGTAACAAACGGCTGATTCGAGCCGTTGTGCGTTGTGATCGGGGGCACCATACTCTTCTGCATCGCCGATGAGGCGGTGGGGGAAGTTCAGTCTAATTAAGTGGGGGGCTGTGCTATGCATGCCTGGAAGTTACTTCGTGCTGCGCTGGTAACGGCTGTTGCCGGTGCATCTCTGATCGCTCCGGCGACGGCAATGGCTGCCGACCCGCCGACCAGCGCCATCGAGGTCAGCAACACCTCGCCCGGCGTGGGGACCGAATTCACCATCACCCAGACGGTCCACAATGCCGCGTCGTTCACGATCGTCGGGGCCAAGGCCGCGTTGTTCGGCAAGACCGGCGTCTCGCTGCCGGGGATGATCGAGCTGGTCGGCTGCACAGGAGCGATCATCTGTTTCCCGTTGGACATCGAGTACCGGGCCGCGCTCGGTGATCTGCCCAGCGGTGAGACCCGGACGGTCGTCTACACGTTCAAGGTGCTGGAGACCGCACCGCCGTCGGTCACACTGCAGCATCAGCTGCTGGGTGACGAGTACTCGTTCGAGCTCTTGGAAGGGCCGACGCTGAACTTCACGGTGCCGAAGGCCGACATCGCGGTCGGGCTGACCGGTGCGGCATCGGGTGCGCGGATCAACTACACCGTGACAGTGAAGAACAACGGGCCGGCCACGGCGACCGGGATCAACGTCGCGGCGGCGTACCCGGCCGGTCTGAACTACGCGGGGACGAACGGCTGCACGCGAGTCGGTACGACGCGCAACCTCAACTGTGGTGTCGAATCGCTGGCCAGTGGGGCGTCGGTGACCAAGACGTTCAGCGCGTCCGCCGGGCTGCTGACCACGGGCTCGTTCACCGCGACCGCGCAGCGGACCGCCAGCTCGCCGGACGACTCGGCGGCGGGTAACGACAAGGCCAGCAAGACCTGCAGCATCCTGCTCGGACTGCTGATCCGCTGCTGACCTAGCACTGCACCAAGCCGAAGCCGGCGGTCGTGGGGATCCCCCGCGGCCGCCGGTTTGATTTGTCCCTTGCCATCAGGCGCCGCCGTCGTTTACGGTCCGGGTTAACGTTTAAGTGCTCGTTAATGAGCACTCTACTGTGGCTTGGAGCAGCAATGATCAGTCGGCGACGGTTTCTGCAGGTCTCCGGTGCAGCGGTGGTGGCAGGCTCCACCCTCGCCGGGTGTGGCGACGGCGGTACGGCGGGTGGCGGGGCGAAGGCGTCCGGCGATCTGAAACTGCCGACGTACAAGCCCTTTGCGGGGTTGCAGCCTGACCTGCCCGGCGCTGAGTCGGGGCTCGAACCCGGGTTCCTGCGGTTCCCGGCGGACGCGGCCGCGAGTGTGCAGGCGCCGCCGCTGAAGAACGCGGTGACCGCGCTGACCGAGACGTTCGCGACGCCTCCGCCGCCGATGGGCAGCAACGCGATGTGGCAGTCGCTGAACCAGGCGCTGGGCGCGGAGCTCAAGCTCACCATCGGCACTGACCCGGGTTACCCGGAGAAGTTCGCGACGCTGCTGGCCAGCGACTCGCTGCCGGACCTGATGTGGCTGCCGCCGAACCAGGGCATCCCGAACATCGGTCCGATGCTCGAGGCAAAGTTCCAGGACCTCACGAAGTACTTGTCCGGCGACGCGGTCCTCGAATACCCGAACCTGGCCGCGCTGAAGCCGGCGTCCTGGCGGACCGCGGTGGTGAACGGGAAGATCTGGGGTGCACCGATCCCGTCGACGCCGTTCGGCCAGGTGATGATGGGCAATCCGAAGACCTGGGAGAAGGTCGGCGGTCTGCAGAGCACGAGCGCGGACGAGTTCTTTGCCAAGTGCAAGGAGTTGAGCAACGGCACGAACTACGCGCTCGAGCCGGCGATCATCAACATGCTGCACATGTTCGGTGAATGGTTCGGTGCCCCGAACGGCTGGCGGGTCAACGCCGATCGCTCGCTCACGCACTTGTACGAGACCGAGAACTACCGGGCCGCGGTCGAGTACGCCGCGAAGTTGTGGGCCGCGAAGGTGTTCTACCCGGACCTCAATCTCGCCGACGCGACGCCTAAGACCGTGAATGGTCAGATCGCGGCGCAGGTCGTGGTCGGACCGCGGGCGACCGCGGACTTCCGGGCGCTCGACCCGTCGCTGTTCGTCGACACGCTGATCCCGTTCGGCCATGACGGTAAGGCGAAACCGGTCTACGACATGGGCTACGGCACGGTCGGATTCACGCCGTTCAAGAAGACCGACGAGGGCCGGATCCGCGAGCTGCTCGCGTTGATGGACTACCTGTCGGCGCCGTTCGGCACCAAGGAGTACCTGCAGAAGAACTTCGGCGTACAAGGTCAGCAGTACGAGTTGGACGCGCAGGGCAACCCGGTGCTGACGAAGGCCGGCACCCAGCAGGCGCCCGGTCTGGTGAGCGCGCTGACGATCATGAACTCGCCGGAGAGCGTGATCTTCAACCCGGCCTTCCCGGACGACACGAAGAAGATCCACGCGACCGAGCAGAAGCTGCTGGAGTTCGCTATGCGCAACCCGACCGCGGGCACGTACTCCGACACCAGCAGCAAGGTCGGTCCGAAGCTGACCGCGGCCTTCCGGGACACGATCGTCGACATCGTCACCGGGCGGCAGAAGATCGGTGCGTACGACGAGGCGTTGAAGCGCTGGAAGTCCGGTGGCGGTGACAAGATGCGTGGCGAGTTCGCCGCCGTACTGCCGGCGGGCGTGCCGGTCACCGGGTCGTGAGGTTCGCCGAGAGATGGCGCCGGGACTGGCAGATGGTGCTGCTGATGGTCCCGGGCGTCGTCTTCCTGCTGGTCTTCTTCTACCTGCCGGTGATCGGCAATGTCGTGGCCTTCCAGGACTTCCAGCCGTACCTCGGCATCATGCACAGCGAGTGGAACGGGTTCACGAACTTCGTCAACCTGTACGCGAACCCCGACTTCTGGGATGCGCTGCGGAACACGCTGATCCTGGCCGGCGTCCAGCTGCTGCTGTTCTTCCCGATCCCGATCGGCCTGGCGCTGATCGTGGATTCGCTGGTCAGCAACCGGGTACGGCGTTGGTTCCAGACCATCGCGTACTTGCCGCACTTCCTGTCGTGGGTGCTGGTGGTGACGTTGTTCCAGCAGTCGCTGGGTGGCGCGGGGTTCGTGAACAACCTGCTCCGGCAGGCCGGGCTGGACCCGATCCCGTTCATGACGAACCCCGACACCTTCCCGCTGCTGGTGGTCGCACAACTGGTCTGGAAGGACGCGGGCTGGGCGATGATCATCTTCCTGGCCGCGCTGACCACGGTCGACGTCTCGCTCTACGAGGCGGCGGCCGCGGACGGCGCCGGTCGCTGGCGGCGGCTCTGGCACATCACCCTGCCGTCGCTGCGGACGGTCATCGTGCTGCTGCTCATTCTGCGGATCGGCGACATCTTGAGCGTCGGGTTCGAGCAGTTCATCCTGCAGCGGGATTCGGTCGGGCCCGGAGCGGCCGAAGTACTGGACACCTTCACGTACTACGCGGGTGTGGTCGGCGGCGATTGGAGTAGCGGAGCCGCGGCCGGGCTGGCCAAGGGTGTGGTCGGCGCGTTGCTGCTCTGGGGCGCCAACTCGCTCGCCCATCGACTCGGCGAGCCGGGGATCTTCCAACGAAGGGGTGGCTCATGAGGCCCATTTGGAAGGAGAATCCGTCACCGGTCTACCAGGCGATCAAGGCGGTCGTCCTCGGTGGCTTCGCGCTGGCGATCATCGTACCGATTCTCGTTGTGGTGTCGACCTCGCTGGCCAGCGATCAGGACATCATCGAGGCCGGCGGGTATGTGTTGTGGCCGTCGCATCCGACGGTGAAGGCGTATCAAACGCTGTTCAGCGGCGGGTTGATGGGCCGGGCGATCATGGTCAGCGTCTTCGTTACTCTCGTCGGTACGGCGATCGCGCTCGCGGTGACGATCGCCTTGGCTTATGCGACCTCGCGGCCGGTGCTGTTCGGGCGGCCGGTGTTGCTGATGGTCCTGTTCACACTGTTGTTCGCGCCGGGGATCATCCCGATATTCCTGGTGGTGAAGCAGCTCGGGCTGTTGGACAGCCTGTGGTCGCTGATCCTGCCGGGTGCCCTGGGTGCCTTCAACTTCGTTGTCCTGCGCACCTTCTTCATGAACGTACCGGGTGAACTGCTGGAGAGCGCGCGGATCGACGGCGCGAGTGACTTCATGATTTTGCGCAAGATCGTGATGCCGCTGTCGAAGGCGGTGATCGCGGTGGTCGGGCTGTTCTACGCGGTCGGGTTCTGGAATGCGTTCTTCAACGCACTGCTCTACCTGAACGACACCTCGAAGTGGCCGGTCCAGGTGATCCTGCGGACCTACGTCCTGCAGGGGAAGTCGCTGTCAGCGGACCAACTCGGGGTGGAACCGCTGCCGCAACCGCAGTCGCTGCAGATGGCCGTCGTGGTCGTCGCGCTCGTCCCGATCGCTCTCGTTTACCCCTTCTTGCAGCGGCATTTCACCAAGGGCGTCATCACGGGTGCGGTCAAAGGCTAGGTCTGTCTGAGAGAATCATCCGTATGTCGGACCGGCCAACACTGCGCATGGTTGCGAAGGAGGCAGGCGTCTCGGTCGCGACCGTGTCCTACGTGCTGTCCGGACGGCATCGCAGTCACACCATCAAGGACTCCACGGCGGACCGGGTGCGCGAGGTCGCCAGCCGGCTCGGGTACCGGCGGAACGACGCCGCCCGGGCGATCCGGACCGGGAAGTCCGACTTGGTCCTGCTGTCACTGAACGTGCTCGCGGATCCGTGGTCCCAGGCGGTGGCGGATGCCGTCAGCGCGGCGGTTCGGCCCTTGAACAAGACGGCGCTGATCGTTGCCGATGGCGACTGGCGGGCCGTGCTGTCGAACCGGACGCCGGACGTGATCTTCATCGACGGCGTCAGTTCGGATCCGGCCGAGATCGCTGAGCTCGAGGCCTTTGCGGCGCAGGGTGTCCAGATTGTCGCGTTCAGCGAGACGCTCGAGCCGCGAGGTTTCGATGTGATCCGGTCTGGCGCCGAGCCGCGGTGTCACTTGGCTGTCGAACACCTGTTGGCGCAGCACGACCGCGTCGGCGCGCTGACTTCGCGGCGGTCGGGATTCAAACGGTTCGACGCCTACGTGAACACTCTGACGGCGGCCGGCAAGCCGATTCTCGACGAGGACATCGAGGTGTTCGAGCAGCACCCCGAGGGTGCCTACCGGGCCGCGATGACCTTGCTGAGCAAGCCTGATCGGCCATCCGCCGTTTACTGTACGACGGACTTCGCCGCGATCGCCGTCGTACGGGCTGCGCATCGGCTGCGGATCGACGTACCGCGGGACCTGGCCGTGGTCGGCGTCGGGAACACGCCCGAGGGTGAGCATCTGGACCCGTCGTTGTCGACGGTCGGACCGGTCGGTTTCAACGAGACATTGGCGCGCATCATGGTCGGCCGATTGACCGACCGGGAGGGTGCGCCGGGGGAGGTGTTCGATTTTCCATGGCAGCTGATCGTGCGCGAGTCGTCGCGAGCATGACGCCGGCGGGAGACGGTTGGGAAGCCGTCGACATCGGCGAATCCGACACGTCGGTGTACCGGCGTGGTGACGCGTTCGCCAAGTGCTGCGGTCCGGCGGGCGTGCCGGAGCTGGAGGCGGAACGCGATCGGATCGCGTGGCTGGCGTCGAGCGGGATGCCGGGCGCGACGGTGGTCGACTGGCAGGTGTCGGACGACGGCGCGTGTCTGGTGACGAGCGCCGTACCGGGGATCCCGGGGATCGACCTGCCGTCCTGGGCCTGGCTCGGCGCGATGGAGACGCTTGGGCGGACGCTGCGTGAGTTGCATTCGCTGCCGGACTGCCCATTCGAGCGTCCGCTGGCGTCGGTGATCGCTTCCGCGGAGGACGTCGTACGGCGGGGTGCGGTGAACCCGGACTTCCTGACCGACGAGTGGCGGTTGGTGACTCCGGAGTCGCTCCTCGAGCAAGTGGTTGCCGAGCGCCCCTATGTGGAGTCGGTGACCGAGCTCGCGGTGTGTCATGGGGATCCGTGTTTGCCGAACGTGTTCTTCGATCCGCTGACGTTGCGGGTGACGGGGTTCATCGACGTGGGGCGGCTCGGGGTTGCCGATCGGTACTCCGATCTCGCGTTGACCACGATCCAGTTGTACGACGAGTGGTCGGTCGACCCGGGGCCGTTCCTGACGGCGTACGGGGTGACCGAGCCGGATCGGCGGCGGCTCGAGTTCTTCCGGCTGCTGGATCCGTTGACCTGGGGATGAGTACGCCGGTCGAGATCGTGGCGCTCGTCGTGTCGTCCGTGCATGCGTTCGAGGGGCGACCGGCGGATGGGCCGCGGCCTGATCCGGTGCCGATTGCTCGTTCTGAGGTGGAGATTCGGGCAGGGTTCGGGATTGTCGGGGATCGGTACTTCGGGCAGACCGTTCATCGCAACGCGGCGGTCACTTTGCTGGATGCGGATTCGGTGGACGGGGATCCGACGGTGCTGCGGCGGAACATCGTGGTTCGTGGATATCCGATCGACACGCTTGCCGCTCGACCGGGTGCGGGTGCGGTTGGGCGGCGGTTCTCGCTCGACTCCGGGGGCGGGGCGGTGGAGTTTCAGGCTTATCGGCCGGCCAATCCGTGTGCGTGGATGGACGTGGTGGTGGGGCCGGGGGCGATGAAGGCGTTGCGCGGGCGGGGCGGCGTACGGGCGACTCCGTTGACGTCCGGGGTGCTGCGGGTCGGGGCTGCGGTGTTCGAGCTCCTGGACTGAGCTTTCGGAGGGTTTTCGGTCGCCCGGCCTACCTTCGTCAGGTGAGGCTGGCAGGAGTCGTGGTGATCGCGCTGGTGGCGTTGGCCGGCTGCTCCGACACGCCCAGTACGCCGCAAGCCGACGTACCGACGCCCTCGACAACTGCCAGCTCGCAGCCGAGCGCCACGACGCCTCCGGGCGCTACACCCACCCCGGGAGCCACGCCCCCGACCGGCGGGCCGACTCCGACCGGCGCGCCCACGCCGAGCGGGCGGCCGACACCTTCGCGCACGCCTGTTACTGGGCCGGTGACCATGAGCATTCCGTCGATCGGGGTGCGCGGGCTTCGGGTGGTCTCGTACCAGGGGACGGCTGACGATCGGCCGGGGACGACGATTCAGAACCGCGGGGTCGCCGCCAGTCCGCGTGGGTCGGCGGGTGGGGTCGGGGTTGGCGAGGTGGGGAACTTCATCATCACCGGGCATCGCGTGTCGCACGGGCGGCCGTTGGAGCGGGTGCCGGAGTTGGCGAATGGGGCGCACGTGCTGTTCACGGCTGGTGGGACTGTGTACGACTACGTGGTCTCGCAGACGATGACCATCTCGTTCCGGAAGTCCGCCGAGAAGGCTGCGCAGAACGCCGCCGTACCGGGTCGCCCCGGCGTCAAAGCGACGCAAGCGATGCTGACCATCTCCACCTGCGCGACCCCCGAGGACAACGCAGCCGGCAACCGCTGGCGCGACTCCCTCGGCAACCCCGAACACCGCATCAACAAGATCGCCCGCCTCGTCGCCACCCGCCCGGCCTGACTACTTGCGACCGAACTTCCACCACTTCGGCTTGTTGGCCTTGATCTCGTCGGGCGTGAGCGGTGGCGGGACCGGTGGGCGGGATTCTTCGGTGAGGAAGTTGCCGGATTCGGTGTCGTACGGCGTGACGCCGAGGCGGCGGCTGATTTCCATCACGATCGGGATCGAGCGCGGACCGTCGTTCAGGTAGAACGTGATGTCGCGGACCTGGACGCCCTTGCCGATCGTCATCTCGACGTCGTAGTCGTCGCTGCGCAACGTCAGCCAGGACGGTTTGGTCGTGTCCACGTCCGGCACCACCTCGCGGACGACGTCGATCACCTCGGTCGCCATCCCCACCGAGGGCGGTTCGTAGCCGTCCGGCATGTCCTCGAGACGCCGAACGCCTCCTGGTCCTCGCAACGCATACACAGCCCAGCTCATGCCCCCACAGTACGGGGGCCTTAACGTACTGGCGGGTAATGTCAATTGGTGCAATTTAGTGGGCTGATCGGGTGATTCAGGTTTAGGATCGTGCGCCGGTCTGGGGGTGGATCGGGGACTGCAGTGCTGGGGAGAGAAGAGAGACATGGCTGATCAGCCAGGGCCGAAGCCGGGGCATTTTCTGCCGGGTGGGGCCGGGGACAGCGGGACCGACGGCAAGGCGGCGGAGCGTGGGGCTGCGCCGTTGGCGGCGCCGACGCCGCGGTTGAGCAAGGCGGCGGAGGACGAGGCCGCGCCGCAGTTGCGGGGATCGCGGGTGGATGGGCCGGGGCAGTCGCGGCTGGGGTCGACATCGGCTCAGGATGCGGCGGCGGCAGCGGCGGCGTACCGGGCTGTTTATCACCCGGATCCGATCCCGTTCGATCCGAACAAGAAGCGGTCCAAGCTGCTGGTGGCGGGGATCGTGGCCGGGGTGCTGCTGGTGGTCGGCGGGATCGTGTACGCCGGTGTCACCGTGCTCTCGAAGAGTGATGGGCTGCTGGCGAACCCGTTGACCACGCCGTCGGTGCGGGACGAGGACGGCGCGCCCAAGCCGACTCGCAAGCCGACCGCGGATGCCGACGTACTGGGGAAGAACCCGATCTACGCCGCGGGGAAGCTGGCAGCGGTGAAGTGCAAGGAGCCGGCGTTCCGGCCGACCACGCTGGACAACGTGTGGTCGTACTACGAGGCGATGATCGTCTGCCTGGACAACGCGTGGAAGCCGGTCGTCACCAAGGCCGGGTTCGAGTTCCGGTCGCCGAAGCTCGTGATCTTCAACGAGGGGCAGGAGACGGCCTGCGGGATCCAGGCGAAGGTCGCGTCGTACTGCGCCGACGAGCACGGCGGCAGCGTCACGATGCCCTGGCAGGACCTGACCACCGACTACGCGAAGAACAAGGCCGCCACCCGGATCCACATGGCCCAGTCGATCGCCTTCGTGTACGGCGTTCACGTGCAGAGCCTGACCGGGATCTTCGAGTCCTCGCAGAACCTGCGCGACCAGGCCAAGGACAAGGCCGCCGAGCTGGAGCAGGACCGGCGGCAGGCGCTGCAGGCCAACTGTTTCGCCGCGGCCTTCGTCGGTGCGACCCGGGCGAGCTTCCCGATCAAGGGTGAGCTGGAGCGCCAGTGGACCTATCTGATGACCCACAGCGGCGACGAGAACAACAAGAAGGAACCTCGCGACCACGGATCGATCAAGAGCCACGCCCTCTGGATGGGCCAGGGCTTTGCGAAAACCGATCCCGGGACCTGCAACACTTTTGGAGCGCCAGCCGCCAAGGTCGGTTGAGTCATGTCACGAGCGATGGGGACGAGTAATGCCTGACGAACAGCCCGACGGCGGTGCGAACACGCCGCCCGGCGCCGGACACTACCTCCCCACCAGTGACAGCCTCACCGAGAGTGACCGTACGTCGCCCGCCGTGGCGAACCGGTCCCAGCCGATCGCCCTCGGCAAGGCGCGTGCCCTGTCCGACCCCGGCGAATCCGCCCTCCGCCGCAAGGCCCGGCCGCTCGCGGTCGACCCCGAGGCGGTCTCGGTCTACAGCGGACCGCCGCCCGCGCCACTCCCCGGTACGCCGCTCACGCCGCTGGCCGGCACTCGTCGTACCGGCGGTTCCCAGCGGGTCGGCTGGAACCGGCCGTCGTCGCGGGCGGGATCGCAGTACACCCAGGTAGGCCCGCCGCCTCCACCGCCTCGGCAGTACTCGAAGGCCGTCATCGCGAGTCTGTCGGCGCTCGTCCTCGTGGTCACCGCATCGGTCGGCGTCGCCTGCTTCAAAGCAATCAGCAGCTACGACAGCTCCGTCGACTCCCCGCTCTCGCGCCCGTCGGTCCGCACGACCCCAGCGCCGATCCCGACACTGCCCGACCCGACGGTGACAGTCACCGAGAAGCCGGTCC
Organism: Kribbella yunnanensis; assembly: GCF_039529655.1. Classification (NCBI taxonomy): domain Bacteria; kingdom Bacillati; phylum Actinomycetota; class Actinomycetes; order Propionibacteriales; family Kribbellaceae; genus Kribbella; species Kribbella yunnanensis. The sequence goes on from NZ_BAAANF010000017.1 coordinate 221,215, forward strand.
CGAACCTCACCCGCCTGCAGAAGAACGAGATCTACAAGGCCGGCAAACTGGCCGCGGCCGGCTGCAAGGAACCGTCGATCAAGCCGACCACGCAGTCCGCGATCCTCGAGTACTACCAGGCGATGGTGCCGTGCCTCGACAAGGCCTGGGCCCCGCTGATCAAGAAGGCGAAGTACGAGTTCCGCTCACCGAAGGTCGTGCTGAAGAGCAAGAAGGTGCCGGCGTCGTCCTGCACCGGCGACTCCGAGACGACGTACTACTGCCCCGCGGACGAGACGATCGCCATCGACTGGGAAGACGACCTCAAGGACTACAAGGAGTCGCCGCTCAACGCCCGGATGTGGATGATGAGCACGATGGCGCACGAGTACGGCCACCACATCCAGGAACTGACCGAGATGCTCACCGCCGCGTGGTCCGAGGAGGGCTGGGAGAAGAACCCCGCGAAGAAGCTCGAATGGAGCCGTCGTACCGAGCTCCAGGCCAGTTGTTTCGGTGCCGCCTTCCTCGGCGCGAACAAGGCGACGTTCGACATCACCGGCAACCGGCTGAAGATCTGGGAGTTCCAGAGCAAGCACAGCGGTGACGAGTACGACCCGAAGAAGGTCCGCGACCACGGTTCGCGCGCGAGCCAGTGGTTCTGGGAGGGACCAGCCTTCAAGTCCGGCAACCCCGCCTCCTGCAACACCTTCACCGCATCACCCAAGCGAGTCGGTTGATGCTCAGAGGGCTGGCTGTCGGGCTTTTGGTGGCGGCATCGGTCGCGGCTTGCGGCTCCAAGGACACGCCGGCTGCCGTCCGGCTCACTCCGACCGTCAGCCCGACTCCGACGCCGACGGTAACGACGCCGGTCGCCGTACCGAAGGTGACGCCTACCGCCGAGCCCACCGTGGATCGGGCGATACTCAAGCTTGTTGCCGAGAACGGGCTGTACGAGGCGGGGCAGGTGCCGGTGGTTCGGTGCGTGCTACCTCGGAAGATGCCGCGCACCAGCACCGAGTTCCGGGCGTACGGGCGGGTCATCGTCGGCTGTATGGATCGGGCCTGGGAGCCGGTGATCAGGCAAGCTCGCGGTCGGTTCACTCCGATCGAACTGGTGCAGTCCTACGACCTGCGCAAGCCTTCGGCATCGCCGGAGTGTGGCAAGCCGCCGACCAACATGGACGCGTTCTATCGCCGTGGCACGATCTGCTACGAATGGCCGGAGTTCCGCAACCCCGACGATCCGGTGCGGAACCTCGTCGACTTCCAGCAGTTGCTGGCCCATGAGTACGGGCACCACGTGCAGAGCATGGCGACCATCCTCGACCTGTACGACCGCGTCTACTGGAAGAAGCCGTCGAAGGCGGTGCTCCTGGAGAACGAACGCCGGCTCGAACTCCAGGCCAGCTGTCTCGGCGCTGCCTTCCTCGGCGCGAACCGAACCTCCTTCGGACTCACCGGCGAGCGCGAGCGGATCTGGACGAGCATCGTCCACCGCGTCGGCGATGAGAACAACACGCTCAAGATTCGCGACCACGGTTCCTACAAGAGTCATGCCTACTGGACCACGCGAGCCTTCGCCTCCACCAACCCCGCCACCTGCAACACCTTCACGGCAGCACCGAAACGAGTCAGCTGAGCTTGAGTTTGAAGCCCTCGTGGGATTGTTCGAAGCCTAGGTTGACGTAGAAGCGGTGGGCCTCGGTGCGGGATTTGTCCGAGGTGAGCTGGACGAGGGTGGCGCCGCGGTTGCGGGACTCTTCGATCGCCCAGTGGATGAGCGTCGTACCGAGACCGCTGCCGCGTGCGGGGGCGGCGACGCGGACGGCCTCGATGAGGCCGCGGCAGGAGCCTCGGCGGGACAGGCCGGGGATGATCGTGAGCTGCAGGGTGCCGACCGGTTCGTGGTTGCGCTCGGCAACTACCAGGAGCTGGTTCGGGTCGGCGTCGATGTCGGCGAAGGCCTTCAGGTACGGCGTCGGGTCGTCGAGGGACTCGCGGTTGGTACCCAGTTGGTCGTCGGCGAGCATGGTGACGATGGCGGGCACGTCGGCGGCGGTGGCGCGGCGGATGATCAGGTCGGCGGTCATGGCGCCAGTTTAGGCAAAGACTTTTCGTTGCAATACAAGGATTACACGGCTGTGATCACCGTTTGCCCTGAGCAACGAGGGGAACGGGTGATACTAGACACCACTGCATCCGCCCGTAGCCGGGGTCGTGTGCGGTGCTGCGCGACGGCGGATGCGGGCCAATCGGAAGGACATCCGATGAGTCCGTTAGCGATCGACTTCACAGGGCCGTTCGAGGACGCGTTCAGCAAGCTGCTCGGGTTCATTCCGAACCTGCTCGGCGGCCTGGTCATTCTGGTGATCGGGTACTTCGTAGCCAAAGTGCTCGGCAAACTGGTCGGGAAGCTGCTCGGCCGGGTCGGGTTCGACCAGTGGATGGAGCGGGCCGGGGTCTCCGGTGTGCTGCAGCGGTCCGGCACGGGGCTGACCGCTTCGGCGGTGCTCGGCAAGGTCGTGTTCTGGTTCGTGTTCCTGATCAGTTTCACGATGTTCGCCTCGGCACTGGGCGTGCCGGAGATCTCGGCGTTCATGAGCACGATGCTCGGTTACATCCCGCGGATCTTCGCCGCGATCGTGATCCTCTGTCTGGCCGCGCTGTTCGCGAACTTCCTGGCCGCGATCATCCGCGGTGCCACCGGCAACGAAACCCTGGCCAAGGTCGGCAAGTACGCGATCCTCGTGTACGCCGCCTTCGCCGCGCTCACGCAGTTGGGGATCGCGGTCCAGCTGACCGGCAACACGCTGCTGATCGTCCTGGCGGGCGCCGCGCTCGCACTCGGCCTCGCCTTCGGTCTCGGCGGCCGCGAGATGGCTGCTCGGGCGTTGGCCAGCATGTTCTCGAAGGACAACATCCAGAAGCCGGCAACGTCGGAGAACGGGATGAGCACGCCTCCGCAGTACCAGCCGCCGGCCGATCCGCAGTACCCGGCCGCTCATGGTGCACCGCAGAACGGTGGCTACTCCAACGGAACGCCGCCGCCGAACGGCAACTGGCAGTAGCAACGAGGTAAGGCGGGCGGCAATCCGACGCGGGTTGCCGCCCGTTTGCCATGACTACTCGGTCTTGTCCGGCCCGGCGCTGCGCACGTCCTCGACCTTGGTGAGGGCCTCGCGGAGATCGCCCAGCCAAGTGTCAGCGTGCTGCGACACCAGCTTCACGCACCAGCCCAGCGCATCGCTGCGCGACCGAGCCACGCCGGCGTCCACGAGCGTGTCGAGCACCTGCCGCTCGGGCTGCCGCAGCCGCGTCATCACCGGCGCGGACAGCGAGGTGAAGACCTTCCGGCTCCCACCGCAGTCGACACCCCACGCGACCTTGCGCCGGGTGGCGTGCTCGAGCTCGCGGGCGATCTCGATCCGGCGCTCGCGGGTGTCCTCGCGGAACTGCTTGATCCGGCCCTCTTCGGCGGCGGACCGTTCGGCGGCGCTCACGTCGTCGCCCTGCTCAGGAGCCTTCAGCCGCCCCACGATCAGGATCTCGTCCCGGTCGATGGTCAGCTCCGGCTCGCCCTCGAACCACTCCCCGGGCAGCCGGCCGGTGACCCAGCCGCGCACCCGTTCGGTATCAGTCTTTGTACTCATGTAATCATGATTACACCCTTACCCAAACCCATTTCAAGCAGAACCGGAGACCGATTTCCAGCACGCTGCAAAAGCTGGTGCGGTATGGCGAGCGCCCCGACCCTTGGGCGCATGACCTTCCCGCGCGCGCTCGCCGCAGCCGTCCTGATCGGCACCGCCCTCATCACCACCCAGCCCGCCCAGGCCGCCGTACCGGACCTGCAACTCGTCAGCAGGACAGTCGGCCCGGCGTCGACAGCGTCCCAGTCCACCATCGCCGACTGCCCGCTCGGTAACTCGATCCTCGGCGCCGGCGGCGAGGTCGTCGGCGGCCGCGGCCAGGTCGGGCTGTCGATGTACACGCAGATCGAGCGCGAATGGGGTTCGGCGCAAGGCGACGAGGACGCCGACGGTACGGCGAACTCGTGGAGCCTGACCGCCTATGCGATCTGCACCTCCGGCCCGATGCGGCAGTCCCTCTCGCAGTTCTCGACGTACGACTCACCCGCGGAGAAGGCGGTCACGGTGCGCTGCCCCGCCGGCACGGTCACCACCAGCGCCGGTTCCAGCGTCACCGACGGCGGCAATCTGATCCTCGACGACGCCGTACCCAGTGCTGACCTCACCAGCGTCACCGTCGACGTCTTCGAGTCCCAGACAGGCCGCACCGACAACTGGCACTCCGTCGCGAGCGCCCGGTGCGGTGTGCCGCTCCCGGGCATCCAGCGCGTCGCCGCGACCTCCGCCACCGACTCCGCTACCAACAAGTCCGTCACCGCCACCTGCCCGGCCGGCAAGAAGGTGGTCGGCACCGGCCACGAAATCGCCAACGGCAAAGGTCAGGTCCTCCTCGACGATGTAGTCCCGAGCGCCGACCTCACCTCTGTCCGCGCCGAGGCCTTCGAAGACCAGGACGGCACCGCCAACAACTGGTCGATCACCGCGTACGCGGTGTGCGCCACTGCCTGACCAAAGAAACAGGCGGTCAGGTCCGGTCACGGGGTCCGGGCCTGGCCGCCTGCGGGCGTCTACGCGGCAGGGGAAGTCGCGTAGGCGGATCTGAGGGTGAGGTGTGCGTCTGCGGGCGCATTGGTGTGGTCAAGGCCCAGCAGGGCAGCGCCAACGACAGGCGGTACGTCGATCACCCGGGCGACCGCCTTGGGCGCGGCCGCGTTGAGGAGGCGGATGACCGTCTCCATCAGCAGCGGGTGGCCAGCAGTCAGGACACCACCGCCGAGGATGACGTCGGTGGGCTCGTCGAGGATGTCGAGGCGACGCATGGCTACGACGGCCATGGTGACGATCTCTTCGGCCTGGCGCTGGACTACTTCGCGGGCGATCACGTCGCCCGCCGCCGCTACCTGGAAGAGGACGGGACCTGCTTCCAGACGGCGGTTGTAGGGGATGTCGCCGAGGTGCAGGGCCTCGATGAGGGCTGGCACGGACGGTACGCCGTAGTGCGCCGGGAGCGCGGTCATCAGAGCAGTGGCGGGACCGCGGCCGTCGTCGGCTCGGGCCGCAGCGGAGAAGGCTTCTTCGGCCAACTGCTGACCGCCTCCCCAGTCGCCGGAGATCTTGCCGACCGCCGGGAACCGGGCAGTGCGGCCGTCAGGAAGGAGCCCGGCGCAGTTGATGCCGGCTCCGCAGACGACCGCTACGCCGCGCGGCTCGTCCACGCCGGAGCGCAGGAGGGCGAAGGTGTCGTTGGTGACGTAGACCGACTCGGCCCAGCCGAAGCGCTCGAACGCTGCGCTCAGCCGCTCCTCCTCGATCGGCAGGTCGGCGTTGGCGAGGCAGGCGGAGATCTGCTGGACCAGTGGGCGGTCGCCGAAGTGCAGGCCGGCTGCGGCCGCTGCAGCCCGCACCAGCGGCTCCAGACCGGCCACGGCGGCGTCGGCGCCGATGACGTGCGGCTCGAAGCCGCCGCCGCGTGCTGTACCGAGCACGCGGCCGTCGGCCGACACCAGGGCGACGTCGGTCTTGCTGTTGCCGGCGTCGAAGGCCAGTACGCCGCCCGGCACCAAGGCGGCGCTCATCGGGCCCACGGCAGGTGCTGTTTGTTGTGGGCCAGCAGCTTGTCCGTCAGCTGGTCCGCCAAGGAGATCTGCCCGACCAGCGGGTGTGCCAGCAGTGCCTCGAAGACCCGCTCGCGGCCGCCCTTGATCGCGGCCTGCAGTGCCAGGTCCTCGTACGCCGTCACGTGCGCCACCAGACCGGCGTACAGGGGCTCTAGCGGGGCTAGTGCGACCGGCATGGTGCCGTCGGCACCGACTGTGGCCGGTACCTCGATCACTGCGTCGTCGGCGAGGAACGGGAACGTGCCGTCGTTCAGCGTGTTCACCACCTGCACGTCGCCGGTGTCGTTCAGCAGTGACGACGCCAGGTCCACAGCAGCCTCGGAGTAGTACGCACCGCCACGCTGCTCGAGCAGTGCGGGCTTCTCGTCGAGCTGGGGGTCGGCGTACATCTCCAGCAGTTGGGTCTCCAACGCGGCCACCTCCGCAGCGCGCGACGGCTTGGTAAGGAGCTCCTGCACCACATCGTCGTGCTGGTAGAAGTAGCGCAGGTAGTACGACGGTACGACACCCAGCTGCAGCAGCAACTCCGGCGGAAGCTTCAGGTCCGCGGCCAGCTCACCCACGTGCCCCTCGAGCAGCTTCGGCAGCATGTCCTCGCCGTCGACGCGCACTGCGCGCTCCCAGGTGAGGTGGTTCAGCCCGACGTGGTCGAGCTGCACCTGGTCCGGTGTGACTCCCAGTAGCTTGGCGAACCGGCGCTGGAACCCGATCGCCACGTTGCACAGCCCGACCGCCTTGTAACCGTGCGACAACAGCGCCCGGGTCACGATGCCGACCGGGTTCGTGAAGTCGATGATCCACGCGTCCGGGTTGGTACGACGTACTCGCTCGGCGATGTCTAGCACCACCGGCACCGTCCGCAGTGCCTTGGCGAGTCCGCCGGCGCCGGTCGTCTCCTGACCGACACAACCGCACTCCAGCGGCCAGGTCTCGTCCTCCTGACGAGCTGCCTGCCCGCCGACCCGCAACTGCAGCAGTACGGCGTCCGCACCGTCGATCCCGGCGTCGATGTCGGTGGTGGTGACGACGCGACCGGGGTGACCCTGCTTGGCGAAGATGCGCTCGGCCAGCCCGCCGACGAGTTCCAGGCGGTCCTTGGCCGGGTCGACCAGGACCAGCTCGGTCACCGGCAGCGTGTCACGCAGCCGGGCGAAACCGTCGACGAGTTCGGGAGTGTAGGTGGATCCGCCGCCTACGACTGTGAGTTTCAACCTTTGACCCCTGTGAGTGTGACGCCTTCGATGAAGGCTTTCTGCGCGAAGAAGAACAAGATGATCACCGGGGCCATCACCAGCAAGGTGGCGGCCATGGTGAGGTTCCAGTTGGTGTGGTGGGCGCCCTTGAAGGACTCCAGGCCGTAGCTCAGCGTCCAGGCCGCGGCGTTCTCGGAGGCGTAGATCTGCGGCCCGAAGTAGTCGTTCCAGCAGTAGAAGAACTGGAACAGCGCGACTGCGGCGATGGCCGGCTTGGCCATCGGGAGGACGATCCGGACCAGCGCCCGGAACTCTCCGCACCCGTCGACCTTCGCTGCGTCGACGTAGTCCTTGGGAATGGTCAGCAGGAACTGCCGCAGCAGGAACACCGAGAAGGCGTCGGTGAACGCCATCGGGATGATCAGCGGCCACAGCGTTCCCGAGAGGTGCAGTTGCTTGGCCCAGAACAGGTACATCGGCACGATGACCACCTGTGGCGGCAGCATCATCGTGGCGATGACGAGCATCAGGGCGAAGTTGCGGCCGCGGAACTTGAACCGGGCCAGCGCGTAGGCGACCGGGATACTCGACAACAGCGTGAGCGAGGTGCCAAGAACGGCGTACATCAAGGTGTTCTTCCACCACGTCAGGAAGCCCGGTGTCTCCCAGACGGTCTTCAGGTTCTCCCAGTGCCAGCTGTCCGGCCACAGGTCCCGGGTGAGGGCCTGCTGGTCGCTCATCAGCGCGGTCAGCGCGACGAACACGAACGGGAGGACGAAGAAGAGCGCGGCCGCGATGGCGAGGGAGTGGATCGCGACCCACTCCAGGAAGCGGGCCCGCCGGGCCTGCCGGTTCGCCGCGGCGATCGTGACCGGAGAGGCCAGGGCTGTCGATGTCATGGTCTTGGGGCCCCTTTCAGTCGGCGAGGAAGCCGCTGCGGCGGCGCATCAGGATGGCGGTGAAGATCATCGCCAGCGCGAACAGCACCAGCGCGACCACCGAGGCGCCACCGGTGTCGAACCGCTGGAAGCCGAGGTTGTACACGAGTTGTGGAAGCGTCAGCGTGGACTTCTCCGGGTAGCCGGGTTCGAACTGCTGTCCCGAACCACCGATCACACCGCTCGCGACTTTTCCGGCCACCAGTGGCTGCGTGTAGTACTGCATCGTCTGGATGATGCCGGTGACGACGGCGAACAGGATGATCGGCGAGATGTTCGGCAGGGTGACGAACCGGAACCGCTGCCACGCCCCGGCGCCGTCCAGCGACGCCGCTTCGTACTGCTCCTGCGGTACGTCGAGCAGCGACGCCATGAAGATCACCATCAGGTCGCCGATCCCCCAGATCGCCAGCAGCGTCAGCGCGGGCTTGGACCACGACGGGTCGTTGAACCAGCCGGGCTGCGGGAGACCGATCGCGCCGAGGATGTTGTTCACCGGCCCGGTGCCCGGGTTGAGCAGGAACGCGAACGCCATCGTGGCCGCGACCGGCGGGGCCAGGTACGGCAGGTAGAAGGCGGTGCGGAACAGGCCCGCACCGGTCTTCACCTTCGTGATCAGCATCCCGATCCCGAGCCCGAACACGACCCGGAGGGAGACCATGACGATCACCAGCCACAGCGTGTTCCGCAGCGCCGGCCAGAAGAACGGGTAGTCCGTGAAGACGTAACTCCAGTTCTTCAGGCCGGTCCACGTCGGCGCCGTGAACCCGTCGTACTTCATGAAGCTGAAGTAGATGGTCGAGGCCAGCGGGTAGAGGAAGAAGACGCTGACCCCGATCAGCCACGGCGACAGGAACGCGAGGTTGCGCAGCGTTTCCCGATGATGTTGACGGCGTAGTCCGGGTGACGTCATTTGACCTGGGCCAGATCCTTGTCGATCTGCTCGTCGGTCTTCTTCAGACCGGCGGCCAGGTCCGGCACCTTGCCGGCCTCGTGCTGGAACGCGAAGTCCTGGAAGGTGAGCTGGTAGGCGCCACCGTTCGGGCTGGCCGGCGTGGTGTTGCTCTTCGGGTGCTGAGCGATCTCCAGGAAGGTCTTGAAACCCTCGTCGACCTTCAGGTTCGGCGACTTCAGCGCGTCCAGGGTCGACGGCACGTTGTGGATGCCGTTGGCGAAGTTGACCACGGCCTCGGTGTCGGTGGTCATGTACTTGACCAGCTCCCAGGCGGCGTTCTGCTTCGTGCTGGGGCTCGCGATCCCGATGATCGTGCCGGCCAGGTAACCCTTGCCGTAGCTGTCGGCCTGGTCGTCCGGGACCGGGAACGGTGCGACGCCGATGTCGAACTTGACCCCGGCCTCCTTGGCCATCCCGAGCCGCCACTCACCGTCGATCGACATCACCGTCTGGCCGGTGTGGAACGGGTTCTTGGCACCCCACTCGTCGCCAAAGGTGGCGCGGTACTTCTCCAGCTTGGCGTAGCCACCGAGCGAGTCGACCAGGTTCTTCTGCCACTTCAGCATGCTCGCGAACGCCGGGTCAGCGGCCAGGTTCGACTTGCCGTCGGGCGTCAGGTACGTCGGGTTCCACTGCGCGGCGAAGTGCGATGTCGTCGACTCGTAGCCGTGGAAGTTCGGCATGAAACCGAGCTGGGAGTAGCTGTCGCCCTTGGTCTTGGTCAGCTGCTTGGCGATCTTGTCGAACTCGGACAGCGTCTTCGGCGGCGCGGTGATCCCGGCGGCCTTGAAGGCGTCCTTGTTGTAGTACAGGCCGTAGGCGTCGTTCAGCAGCGGCAGCGCACACCGCTTGCCCTGGTACTGCGTGTAGTCCTGCAGCGCCTTCGGGAACGTCTTGTCCAGGTCGATCCCGGACTTGTCCAGGAACGGCTTCAGGTCCGCGAACACGTTCGACGTACAGAAGGTGCCGACGTTGTCGGTGGTGAACGAGGAGACGACGTCGGGGGAGTTCGGGCCGCCGGCGCGCAACGCCTGCTTGATCTTGTCGTCGTTGATGTTGCCGACGACCTTCACGTGGATGTTCGGATGCTTGGCCTCGAAAGCCTTCACCGCGGTGTTGATGGCGGCGGCTTCGCTGGGGGCGCTCCAGCCGTGCCAGAACGTGATGTTCACGTCCTTGGTGGCATCGTCGTTCGCCTTCGGGGCTTCCGACGTACCGGTGCAGGCGGTGGCGAGCAGGGCCACCGCAGCGGTGCCGACAAGGGCACGAGAGAGGCGTTGCATCCGTTGACTCCTAGGAAATGGGTGGAGAACTGGCGGTGTCGAAGATTTCGTCGCGGGTGGTGCTCAGGGCGGACTGCAGGGCACCCGACAGCACGGGATCGAGGTGGATCGCGGTCATCAGCAACCGCGGCCTTGGTACGGCGAGGTCCGCCAGCTCGTCCTGGACCAGGCCGCGCAGGCGTTCGCCGCCGGCGGTGATGACGCCACCGGCGAGCACGATCAGTTCGGGGTCGACGACGGCCACGATGGCGGCCAGACCGACCGCGAGGCGGTGGGCGAATTCGGACAGTACGGCGTCACCGGCTCCTGGGGTTGCCAGGGCGGCCGTGATCGCGGATTCCGGCGTACGGGCCTTGATGCCGTGCGCGCGGGCGAGGGCCAGGACGGGTTCGCCACCGGCCAGTTCCTGGAAACCGCCGGCGTTGTTGCGGCCGACGTTGCGGACGAGCGGCGTACCGGGCAGGGGCAGGAAGGCGACCTCACCGGCGCCGCCGGTGGCACCGCGGTGCAGGCGGCCGTTCACCACGATCGCGGCACCGATGCCCTCCTCGCCCCAGAGCAGCACGAAGTTCTCGCTCTCCTGGGCGTGGCCGATCTGACGCTCGGCCACGGCGGCCAGGTTGACGTCGTTCTCGACCTCGAGCGGTACGGCGATCGCCGTGGCCAGCTCGTCGAGCAGGTGCGGGGCGTGCCAGCCGGGCAGGTGGGTCGCGTACCGCAGGCGGCCGGTCGTCGGGTCGAAACCACCCGGCGTACCGATCGCGACGCGGTGCAGGTTCGCGCGGTTCAGACCGGCCTCGCCGGCTGCCCCCTCGATCGCCTTGATCACCCGCTCGACCGTGCCCTTGGCGCTGCGGCCCGGGGTGGGCAGCTCGTAGCGGCCGACCACCTTGCCGGTCAGGTCGGCGATCGCCGAGCGGATCCGGGTCGGCGTGACGTCGAGACCCGCGACGTACGCGGCGTTGCCGTTGATCTCGTACAGCTGGGCGTTCGGTCCGGGCCGGCCCGCGGTGGTACCGCTGGCCCGGACCAGGTTGGCCGCCTCAAGGCGGGCGAGCAGCTGGGAGGCGGTCGGCTTGGACAGTCCGGTCAGGTGGCCGAGCGTGGTCCGGGACAGCGGCCCCTGGGAGAGCAGCAGGTCCAGGGCGGCCCGGTCGTTCATCGCGCGGAGCAGGCGAGGTGTTCCAGGTGTTGTTGCCATGGGATAACCCTGCCTCCCTCTGCCGGTCTCGTGGTGTCGGCTCGCTGCGTGGGACGCAATCAAGTCAACTGTTAGGAAACTTTCCTATTATCGCGAGACCGTACGGTGATCGGGTCCGGCTGTCAATCGTCCGGGATCAGTTAGGGTTACCTAATATGTCGACGGGTGAGTTGCTGAGGCGGGCGGTACGGCGGCATCGGGGGCGGATGATCCTTGGCGTGCTGCTGACGTCGTTACACCAGGCGACCGAGGCAGCTGTTCCGGTGACGATCGGGGTGTTCGTCGACCGTGCTGTGGCGACTGGGGACGTCGAGCCGCTGATCTGGTGCGTGCTGATGCTGTTCGCGCTGTTTGCCCTACTGTCGAACGCGTGGAAGCTCGGTGCGCGACAGATCGTGCGCGCGATCGAGTACGAGACGCATGAGCTGCGGCTGGAGATCTCCCGCCGGGTACTGGACCCACGTGGGCAGCGGACTGGGCTGCGGTCCGGGGAGCTGCTGTCGATCGCGACATCCGATGCCGAGAAGACCGCACTGGTGATGCGAGCAGTTTCCGTCGGCTGCGCGGCATCCACGGCGTTGATCGTCTCCTCGGTGTCGCTGCTACTGGTCGACGTACCGCTTGGGATCGGCGTACTGATCGGCGTACCGCTGGTGGTGCTGGGGATTCAGGCCCTGTCGCCGTTGCTGACCCGTCGTACGTCGACTCAGCAGGAGGCGGTTGCTCAGACGACCGCACTGGCCACTGACTTGGTTGGCGGGCTTCGGACTCTGCGGGGGATCGGCGCCCAGCACAATGCGGCTGCGCGGTACCGCCACTCCAGCCAGACGACGCTGCGGGCCACACTGCGCGCAGTGTCCACCGCTGGTCTGCAGGACGGTGTGAGTGCGGCTCTGAGCGGGCTGCTGCTTGCCGCGGTGGCTGGTGTGGCCGGCTGGTTCGCATTGAGCGGGCGGATCAGTATCGGTGAGCTGATCGCGGTCGTCGGGCTCGCGCAGTTCATCGCCGAACCCGTTGGCACGCTCGGCTACGCGAGCCAGGTGCTGGCGATGTCCCGCGCCTCCGCCGGTCGACTGGCGTCTGTGCTGTCGTCGCCTCCGCTCGTCTCATCCGGTACGGCGACCGTCGTGGACCCCAGCAAGCCGCTGCTGCAGCTGGAAGGCGTGTCCTACAAGACGTTGTCGTCTTTTGATCTCGATCTGCGGTCGGGTGAGTCTGTCGGGGTGCTCTGCTACGACCCGCGCGATGCGGACGCATTGCTGACGGTTGTCGGCGGACGCACGTCGGAGCACTCCGGTGTGGTCCGGGTCGGCGGTGTGACGATCGACGAGCTGGATATCGACGCGCTCCGGAACACAGTGCTGCTCGAGCGACACGACACCGATCTGTTCGAGGGCACGCTGCGCAGCAATCTGCTGGTCGAGTCACCGTCGTTGGAGCATGTGATGACCGCGGCAGGAGCTGCCGACCTGATTGACGAGCTGGATCGGCCCCTGGCGGACCGCGGCCAAGCGCTGTCCGGCGGTCAGCGCCAGCGGCTCGGTCTGGCCCGCGCACTGCTCGCTTCGCCGCCACTGCTCGTTTTGCACGACCCCAGTACGGCGGTCGATGCGGTCACCGAGGAGCTTCTCGCGGAAGGGCTGGCTGAGGTCCGCTCTGGCCTGACCACGCTGGTGCTCACCAGCAGCCCGGCACTGCTCGGGAAGATGGATCGCGTGCTGGTGCTGGCCGATGGAGTCGTGGTGACCGAGGGACTCCATGCGGAGCTCGCCGACTCGGATGCGGCGTACCAGGAAGCGGTGCTCCGATGAACCTGCTGCCGATTGCCGGCCCGCGTGCGACGTGGGCGCTGTTGTGGAGTGAGATTCGCAAGCTACCTGGCCTGTCGATCATCGCGGCTGTGGTGATCACCGGTGGGAGTGCGGCCGGGCTGGTCGCGCCCTGGGCGCTCGGTGCGCTGGTCGACGACATCTCGAACGGCGGGGACCGCTCTGCGATTGTGAAGGTGGTGCTGCTGATCGGCGGTGCCGCTGTGCTGGCCGGTCTGCTGACGGCGCTGGGTGTCATGCTCGTCGCGCGCGTGGGCGAGACAGTGCTCGCGCGGATCCGGGAGAAGGTGCTCGACCGGGCGCTGCAGCTGCCGGCACCTGTTCTGGACAAGGTGCGCACAGGTGACCTGCTGTCGCGCGTCGGTGACGATGTGGCGACGGTCGCGACCGCTCTGACCGATGTCGGGCCGAAGCTGATCGGTGCGGCGCTGACGATCGTGCTGACTGCGGGCGGCATGTTCGTTCTCGATTGGCGACTCGGACTGGCCGGTCTGCTCTCGCTGCCGATGTACATCCTCGCTCTGCGCTGGTACCTGCCGCGGTCGGCGCCGTTCTACAGCCAGGAGCGCATCGCGCTGGGCGAGCGGTCGGAGGCGATCATCGCGTCGCTCCGGGGCAGCGCGACCGTGCGGGCCTACCAGCTCGAGGACGTGCAGCTGGAGAAGATCCGCGGTACCTCGGAGACCGCCCGCGACCTGTCGATCAAGGTGTTCAAGATCTTCAGCTTCTTCACCTCGCGGATCAACCACGCGGAGTTCGTCGGGCTGACCGGGATCCTGGTGGCCGGGTTCTTCCTGGTCCGCGCCGACGCGGTGACCATCGGTGCGGTGACGGCGGCCGCGCTGTACTTCCACCGGCTGTTCAATCCGATCGGCGCGGTCATGATGCTCTTCGACGAGGTGCAGACCGCAGCCGCGGGCATGGCGCGACTGGCCGGCGTGCTGGAGATGGACCAGATCCCTTCGCCACCGCCGGGTCCTGGGCCGGCGGATGCATCGCTGGAGCTGGTCGGCATCGGGCATACGTACGACGGTCCGCGCGTCGTCGACGAGGTGTCGCTGCGACTCGAGCCGGGTGAGCGAGTGGCGCTCGTCGGTGCGAGTGGCGCTGGAAAGACCACGCTGGCTGCTCTGGCGGCCGGAGTGCTCACGCCGACTGCTGGTGTGGTGAAGCTGGGCGGTGTGGACGTGCAGGCCCTCGGTGAGGACCGGACGCGCTCACAGGTGGCTTTGCTCAGCCAGGAGGTTCACGTGTTCTCCGGGACCCTGGCTGACGACGTACGGCTGGCTCGGCTCGACGCTACGGATGCTGAGGTCGAGGGCGCGCTGGAACGCGTTGGTGCGCTGGCATGGGTGCGTGCGCTGCCGGACGGGCTCGAGACCGTGGTGGGTGAGGAAGGGCATCAGCTGACTGGTGCGCAATCGCAGCAGCTCGCGTTCGCCCGACTCGTGCTCGCGGATCCGCCGGTCGCCGTACTGGATGAGGCGACGGCTGAGGCGGGTAGTGCTGGTGCACGCTCGTTGGAACGCGCATCGGTGGCCGCTACCGAGGGCCGGACGACGCTGATCGTCGCGCACCGGCTCACCCAGGCACAGCAGGCGGATCGGATCGTCGTGCTCGACCAGGGGCGGGTGGTCGAGTCCGGGACGCACGACGGCCTGCTGGCTGCCGGTGGTCGCTATGCGTTGCTGTGGCGGAGCTGGACTGGCTTCAAGCCTGGTGAGCCAGAAGGGCGAACGACACCAGCCAATGCGTCGACATGAAGTCCCCGTCGGTGACAGTGGGGAGCACGGCGTCGATCTGACGGTCGGCGCCGGTTTTGAGGGCTTCGGCGACATTGGGCAGGCTCGGTGCGATCGTGCGGAGCTGCCAGGCGCGTGACAGTGCCAGTCCGGACAGGTGTGCGAGCTGGCCGTCGCCGGAGTCGTCGGTGACGGGAAGTTCCAGCAGGTGCTGGTGTTCTGTGGTGCCGAGGTTTGGCAGGAAGGCGTGCAGCCAGTCGGTGAACTCCGCGGCGGGCAGGACCCGGCGCATCAGCTCGGCCTCGGACAGTGCCGGCGAGAGGAAGTCCGTCCCAGACGGTTCGAAGCGGGTGTCGTAGGCCGTGTCGTTGTGGAACCAGTCGACCGCGCGACTCCGGATCGCGCCGACGACCTCGCCCCGGCCGAGGTCGTCGTACGCTTCCAGCAACAGCGACAGAGCGAACGCTGAGTTCAGGTGGGCACCATGGCGGACCGGATAGGCCTGCCGCGGGAGCCAGTCGAGCACGAGCTCGGCAATCACATCTGCGAGCGGCCCGGTTGCTTCCGCCCACTTCGTCGTACGGGTGGCGGCGGCCAGCATCGCCGCCCACGCCCAGCCGTACGGACGCTCGTACGACGGGCGCTCCCGCAGGTACGCCGCCTCGGTCGCGATCGCTGCCGTGGTCAGCCGCCGGTCCAGCACCTCGATCGGCCGGGACCCGGCCTCGTCCGGCGCCAGTGCGAGCAACCGGACGAGCGACCACTGCATGTGCGCGCTGGAGTGCCAGTCGTACGAGCCGTGGAACGCCGGGTGCAGTTTCTCCGGCGTGACGTCCACGTCCTCCGGACCACGTGAGGCGTGCGCGGCGCCGTACGGGTAGGGCGTCTCGAGCACGTCACACGCGATCGCGGACCAGGCAGCGGCGTACTTCATGGGTGTTGTCTCCTAGAAGGCGCTCTACGATTTAGAAAGCAAAGAAGTACATGATGGCGATGTTGCAACCCAGCAAGGGGATTGCGGTCGGGATCTGCGCCTTGATCGGACCGTACTGATCCTTCATCTCCAGTAGCGCCGCTGGAACCAAGTTGAAGTTCGCGGCCATCGGCGTACAGAGCGTGCCGCAGAAGCCGGCCAGCATGCCGATTGCGAACACGGTCGCCGGCGTACCGTCGAACTGCTGCACCAGCAGCGGCCAGCCGACCGCAGCGGTCATCACCGGGAACGCTGCGAACGCATTGCCCATGATGATCGTGAAGACCGCCATACCGATGCAGTACAAGGCGACTGCGGCGATCAGCGACCCCTTGGGGACCAGGTGGTCGGTGACGCGGCCGACTGCCTTGCCGACACCGGAGGCGTTGAACAGCAAACCCAGTGTGGCCAGCATCTGCGGCAGGATCGCCGCCCAGCCGATGTGCTCGAGCAAACGACGACCCTCATGCAGCGGTACGGCGGGGGAGCGTGGCCGGAGCAGCGCCATCCCCACCGCTAGTGCCAGCAGGGATGCGACGCCCAGACCGATGATCGTGGCCGAGCCGGTCTGCAGTAGCGGCTTACCGTCGCCCAGCTTCACCTTGGCCAGCCACGCCCCGAACAGCGCAGCCACCACGGGAATCACCAGTGCAGGCAGGAACAGCTTGTTGCCGAACTTGTCAGCGAACGTCGCTCGCTCCGCCTGTGTCGTCGTACGTTCCTGTCCCTTGCCGGGGAAGCCGGAACCGGCCAGCACGGCCAGACCGATCACGGCGATGCCCAGGATCCAGGCGGGTGCTGTCTTGTTCACCACGAAGGTGCCGTAGCCGAACGAGAGCCCGAGGATGCCCCAGAACGCCGCACTGCCGATCCGCTTGGGGTTGGTGCGGTCGTTGAGCACCTGCAGTGCGATCAGGACGAAGAAGATCCCGCAGAGCCAGTAGAACCACTCGACCTTGATCACTTGGCCGCCTCCTTGGCCTCGACCCGGGCCTCGCGTGCCAGGTTGTCGAGCTGTTTGTCGAGATACAGCAGGCGGGCGCCGTGGATGAGCAGGGCGCAGATACCGGTCGGGATCGCCCAGAGCGCGATGTCGATCGCCTCCAGCTGCAGCCCGTACGTCGCGTCGACGAACCCGGTGATCAGCAGGATCGAGCCGATCGCGACGAAGATGTCCTCGCCGAAGAACAGCCCGACCGTGTCCGCGCTGGCGGCGAAGCCCTTGATCTTCTCCTGCAGCTTCTCCGGCAGCTTGCCGTAACGCCGTTCGGCGGCACCGGCCGCCATCGGGTGGATCAGCGGTCGCACGGCCTGCGCGGGACCGCCGATACTGGTCAGGCCGAGCGCCGCCGTACCCTGCCGGATCAGCAGGTAGAGGGCGAGCAGCCGGCCGGTGGTGACAACCGCGAGTTTGCCGATCAGCTTGCGGGCCTGATGCTGCAGCCCGTAACGCTCGATCAGCCCGATCACGGGCAGCGTGACGATGAAGACGGTGACAGAGCGGCTACCGGCGAACCCGTCGCCGAAGGCGTTCAGGATCTTGACCGGCGACAGTCCGCCGATCAGACCGGCGACGATACCGGCCGCGGTGACGACCAGCATCGAGTTCAGCCGAAGCGCGAAACCGACGACCACCACCGCGATGGCGAGCAGAACCCACATGGTTCCTCCCAGGGACGGACCCGCTGAATGCGATTCCCGTCACCATAGGAGATTGTTGAACGATCCTGCAATAGATCATTCGAACAAGTTGCCGCGACCGAAGCCACCGTGCCCCGCGACCGAAGCCACCGTGCCCCGCGACCGAAGCCACCGTGCGAGTGTGAGGAGTTGGGTGGTGAGTGTGGGGAGATTGTCGCCTGCAATCGATTTCTGGCAGCGCTCTCCTCACAGTCGACGGAGGTGCTTCCCGCGCGGCGACTGAAGCCGGTGTGCGTGGGGAGGGTTAGGGGAGTGCCCAGTCGATGGGGGTTGCGCCTTGCTCGACCAGGAGGGCGTTGACGCGACTGAACGGGCGCGAGCCGAAGAAGCCGCGGTCCGCGGACATCGGGCTCGGGTGCGCGCTCTCGACGTACGGGACCTTGCCGAGCATCGGCTTGAGGGTCTGCGCGTCGCGGCCCCAGAGGATGGCGACGAGCGGCCCGCCGCGGTTCACGAGCGCATGAATCGCCTGCTCGGTCACCGACTCCCACCCCTTGCCCCGGTGCGAACCAGACTTGCCGGGCTGCACGGTGAGCACCCTGTTGAGCATCAACACACCCTGCTCGGCCCACGGCGTCAGGTCGCCGTTGGAGGGAGCCGGTACGCCGACGTCCCCCATCATCTCGCGGTAGATGTTCTGCAGGCTCCGCGGAATCGGCCGCACATCAGGCGCCACCGAGAAGCTCAGTCCCACCGGATGCCCCGGCGTCGGATACGGATCCTGGCCAACCACCAGCACCCTGACGCGCTCCAACGGACTCTTGAAAGCCCGCAGCACATTCTCCCCAGCCGGCAGATACGCCCGCCCGGCCGCGATCTCCCCCCGGAGGAACTCCCCCATCCGGCTGACCGTCTCCTCGACCGGCGCCAACGCTTCCGCCCAGTCGGGCGCCACCAAATCCGTCAAAGACTTCGGGCTCACCCGCCCCAGCATGTCAGCCCGCCAATCTCCCCGCCAATCGCCCCCGCAACCCGCGGCCCCTGTGATGTCGCTCTCTGTTCGCGTGTCGGACAAGCGCCAGTCCAGTCACACCCGGTACAAAGATCACGGCCTCGCAAGGTATGAGCTTGCGAGGCCTACGCATGCCCCACCCGCGCACACCAACGGATATCCGTCCGTGTTGTCGGGGTGGTGGGGGTGGTTCGGCGCGGGAGGCGGCGGGCGGCGGGTGACTGGGGCCACTGACAGGGTGGGGTGCGGGCCGGATGATGGCGCGCATGTGGCGTGAGTTGATGAAGTCGAAGGTGCATCGGGCGACGGTGACGCAGGCGGACCTGGATTATGTGGGGTCTTGCACGCTGGATGTGGGGTTGATGGAGGCGGCGGATCTGGTCGCCGGGGAGAAGGTGGACATCGTTGATGTCACCAATGGGGCTCGGCTGTCGACGTATCTGATCGCGGGGCCGCGGGGGTCCGGGGTGGTCGGGATCAACGGGGCGGCGGCGCACCTGATTCATCCGGGGGATGTGGTGATCCTGATCGCGTACGGGATGTTCGACTCCGCCGAGGCGAAGGGGTTCGTGCCGAGCGTAGTCTTCGTGGACGAGCAGAATGCGATCACGCGTATTGGCTCGGATCCCGCGGAAGCGCTGCCGGACAGCGGCCTGACCCGCGGTGACGAACTGCACACCCGGGGCTGACGCCAGGCCCCTGCGCCGAAACGAGGACTGGTCGACGATGACCGAGAACACCACAGCCGCAACCGGCGACGCCGCGCCGAAGACCGCGTCGCACGACTCCGTTCCGAGCGCGAAGCTGGCCGCGTTCATGAACTCGGGGTGGGCCGATTCCGAGCGACAGGACGTGACGCTGAGCGACGCCGGGGTCTGGGCGGCGAAGCGGCGGGATGCGTTGTCGCAGGCGTTCCCGGGCGAGCGGCTGGTGATCCCGGCCGGGACGTACAAGGTGCGGTCCAACGACACCGACTACGTGTTCCGGCCGCACACCGACTACGTCTGGCTGGCCGGTGACCAGACCTCGGACGCCGTCCTGGTGCTCGAGCCGAACGGGACGGGCGGCCACGACTCCGTGCTGTACTTCCGCCCGCGCTCGGACCGCAGCCAGGGTTCGGAGTTCTGGCGCGACCGCACGTACGGCGAGCTGTGGGCCGGCCGTCGGCCGTCGCTGGCCGAGACTGCCAAGGAGTTCGGCGTCGAGACCCGGCACATCGACCAACTCGCTGACGCGCTGAAGAACGACGTACCGACTCGGGTGCGGCGCGCTGAGGATCACTCGATCGCGCCCCTGCTGAGCGGTGCGCGGACCGATGACACCCGCGACCTCGAATTGGCCACGACGCTCTCCGAGCTCCGGCTGGTGAAGGATCCGTGGGAGATCGAGCAGTTGCGCGAGGCGGTCGCGATCACCCACCGCGGCTTCTCCGACGTGCTGTCCGAGATGGACCGAGTGCGCGAGTACGGCGAGCGCTGGATCGAAGGCACGTTCTGGCGCCGGGCCCGGGCGGAGGGCAACGACGTCGGGTACACCTCGATCGCCGCAGCCGGACCGCACGCGACCACGCTGCACTGGATCGAGAACGACGGCCCGGTCGTCGACGGCACGCTGATGCTGCTCGACATGGGTGTCGAGAACCGCCAGCTCTACACCGCCGACATCACCAGGACCCTGCCGGTGAACGGCGAGTTCACGCCGCGCCAGCGTGATCTCTACCAGCTCGTCCTGGACGCGCAGAACGCCGGCATCGCGGCCCTCAAGCCCGGTGCGCCCTTCCAGTCCGGTCACCGCGCCGCGATGGAGGTCATCGTGCACGGCCTGGACGCGATGGAGCTGCTACCGGTCTCGGTCGAGGAAGCCCTGGACCCGGCAAGCAACCTGCACCAGCGCTACACCCTGCACGGCACCAGCCACATGCTTGGTCTGGACGTGCACGACTGCGCCTCCGCCCGCGAGGAGAACTACCGCAAGGGCGACCTGCAGACCGGCTACGTCCTCACCGTCGAGCCCGGCCTGTACTTCCAGGCGGATGACCTCACTGTCCCCGAGGACCTGCGCGGGATCGGCATCCGGATCGAGGACGACATCCTGATCACCGACACTGGCGCCGAGAACCTCTCCGACGCCATGCCCCGCACCATCGAAGGCCTCCAGAACTGGATGTCTTCCTAGCCACGACTGTGCTCACCTGATGGGGGCCTCGGACACCTGACACAGCTGTCCGAGGCTCCTGTTGTTCTCCGGCCTACCAGATGCGGACGCGGTCTTCGGGGGCCAGCCAGAGGGTGTCGCCTTCGGTGGTGTTGTAGGTGTCGTGGAAGGCGTCGATGTTGCGCACGACGGCGTTGCAGCGGAACTCGGGTGGTGAGTGCGGGTCGATGGTGAGGCGGCGGGCTGCCTCCTCGGGGCGGGTCTTGGTGGCCCAGGCGTGGGCCCAGGCACCGAAGAACCGCTCCGCGCCGGACTTGCCGTCGATCACCGGCGGTTCGGCATCGCCCAGCGACAGTCGGTAGGCGTGGTAGGCGATGGACAGTCCGCCGAGGTCGCCGATGTTCTCGCCGAGGGTGAGCTTGCCGTTGACGAACTGTCCCGGCGTCTCCTCCGGTGAGAGAGCGTCGTACTGCGCGACGAGCTTGTCGGTGAGTGCTTCGAAGGCGGCCCGATCCTCGTCGGTCCACCAGTCGTTCAGGTTGCCGGCGCCGTCGTACCGCGAGCCCTGGTCGTCGAAGCCGTGGCCGATCTCGTGCCCGATCACGGCGCCGATCGCGCCGTAGTTGACCGCGTCGTCGGCGTCCAGGTCGAAGAACGGTGGCTGCAGGATCCCGGCCGGGAAGACGATCTCGTTCTGCCGGGGGTTGTAGTAGGCGTTCACCGTCTGCGGCGTCATCCGCCACTCGTCGCGGTCGACCGGTGTGCCGAGCTTGGCCAGCTCGCGCGCGGTCTCCACCGCGACCGACCGGCGCAGGTTGCCGAACAGGTCGCTCGGGTCGATCTCGAGCGCGCTGTAGTCCTTCCACTTGTCCGGGTAGCCGATCTTCGGCACGAAGGTGCCCAGCTTGTCGAGGGCGCGGCGGCGGGTGTCCGGACCCATCCAGTCCAGGCCTTCGATCCGCTGCCGGTACGACTCGACCAGGTTGGCGACGAGCTCGACCATCCGGGACTTGGCGACCGGCGGGAAGTGCTCGGTGACATACAGCTGGCCGAGCGCCTCACCCAGTGCCGACTCGACCGCGCCGAGCCCGCGCTTCCAGCGGTCGCGCAGCTCCGGGGCGCCGGTCAGCGTCTTGCCGTAGAAGGCGAAGTTCTCGTCGACGAAGGCCTTGCTCAGCACGGGTGCGGCCGAGTGCACGATCTGCCAGCCCAGCCACTCCTTCCACTGCTCGAGGTCGACCTCCTGCAGGGCGGCCGCGGCGGCGGTCAGGAACTCCGGCTCGCGCACGACGACCTGCTCGAACGCACTCTCCGGAACGCCGGCGCCGGCCAGCCAGCCGGACCAGTCGAGCCCGGAGGTGAGCTTCTCCAGCCCGGCCCGGTCGAGCTTGTTGTAGGTCTGGGTGACATCGCGATCCTTCACCCGGTCCCAGTGGTGCGCGGCCAGCCGCGTCTCCAGCGCCAGGATCCGCTCGGCGGCACCGGCCGGATCGGGCCGCCCGGCCAGCTCGAGCATCCGGGTGAGATGGGCGACGTACGCCGTCCGTGTCTCGGCGAAGCTGTCCTCGCGGTAATAGGACTCGTCGGGCAGACTCAGCCCGCCTTGCATCAGGTACACGATGTGCTCGTCGGACTTCTTCGCGTCCGCGTCGACCCAGACCCGGAAGGCGCCCGGGACACCCTCCAGCTCGAGCTTGCCCAGCACCTCGACGAGCTCGGCGACGTCGGTGACGCCGTCGGCCAGCGCGAGCTGCTCGGCGATCGGTTCCGCGCCCAGCCGCTCGATGGTCTCCTCGTCCATGAAGCTGGTAAAGAGATCGGCGATCTTGCGCGGTTCGCTGCCCTCGGGATGACCGGCCGCGACGGTCTTCTCCACGATCGCGCGGACATCCTGCTCAGCGGTGTCCCAGAGCGCGTGGAAGGCGCCGTAGATGGCCTTGTCGGCCGGGATCTCGTTCGCCGCGAGCCACGGGCCGTTGACCGAGCGGTACAGGTCGTCCTGCGGCCGCACCGGACTCGAGCTCTCACTATCTGCTGTCATCCCTGCCCCAAAGTTCTCGTGTCGAGTTGCTGACAGTGAACATACCCGGTTGGCAGATCCCGGTTCTGAACTTTCCACAGGCCGTTCCCGTTCTCCTGACCGAGACCACGGATCAGGAGGACCCGCCCATGTCACACCTCGTCCGCCGGCTGGCAGTACTCGCCGGCGTACCCGCTCTGCTGCTCGGTCTGGTCACCGCACCGGCCGCAACGGCGACTCCCCAACCCACCAGTTTCCCGGCCCGGATCGAGCTTCCGCCCGGCTTCCAGCCCGAGGGCATCGCGATCGCCCGCAGTACGGCGTACTTCGGCTCCCGCGCGAACGGTGACATCTACGCCGCCGACCTGCGCACAGGTACCGGCAAGGTGCTCAGCGCCGGACCCGGCACCGGCTCACTCGGTATGAAGGTCGACCACCAGGGCAGGCTGTTCGTGGCCGGTGCGGCCGGTGGCAACGGCCGGGTGATCGACACCCGGACCGGCAAGGTGCTGGCGAGCTACACGTTCACCACGACGACGCCGACGTTCGTGAACGACGTCATCGTCGGCAAGGACGCGGCCTGGTTCACCGAGTCGCAGCAGCCGGTGCTCTACAAGGTGCCGCTGGGTCGCGGCGGGAGTCTGCCTGCCAAGGCGCAGACGATCGCCCTGAGCGGCGACTACCAGCACACCGCCGGTCTGAACGCCAACGGCATCGCACTGACCCCGGACGGCTGCGGGCTGCTCATCGTCCAGTCGTCGACCGGCTTCCTGTTCCGCGTCGACCCGCGGACCGGTGTGACCCGCAAGGTCGATCTTGGCGGCGCAGTGCTGACGAACGGCGACGGTCTGCTGCTGAACGGCCGGACCCTGTACGTCGTCCAGAACCGGCTGAACAAGATCGCAGTGATCAGCCTGGACAAGACCGGTACGACGGGCAGCGTGCTGCGCGAGATCACCAGCCCGGACTTCGACGTACCCACGACGGCTGCCGCCTTCGGTAACCGCCTCTACCTGCCGAACGCGCGGTTCACCACACCGCCGACCGCGACCACGCCGTACTGGGTGACCGCGGTTCAGCGGTAGCAGGTCAGGAGATCGTCCGGAGGTTGCCGCGTGCGGCAGCCTTCAGACGGCTCCCGCAGGACAGTCGCACGGAGTAGCCGGCCGGGATCGACAGCGGCTCACCGGTCTGCGGGTTGCGGCCGGTGCGCGGCGCGCGCAGGACCCGCTCGATGCTCAGCAGACCGGTCAGGGAGACCTTGTCGCCCTTGTGCACGGCCTCGGTGACCACGTCACCGAGCGCGTCGAGGACCCGCTCGGCCTGGTTGCGCGGAATGCCCGCCTTCTCCGCCACTCCGGCGACCAACTCGTTGCGGTTCACGGCTCTCCTCACACGACTCGACTTGTTTCAGGTTCGACCGGAACCTTAACCGAAATGATTGTCGTTAGCGAGAAGCCATCCGGATATCGGTCACTCACAATCCGTCTTTGTCGTGCCAGTGCGCCTGCCAGCGGCTGTCGATGGCGTCGTCGGCGCGCTGGTAGCGGATGTCGGTGGAGAGCCGCATCACGTCGGAGACGTTGTCCAGGGCGGCGTGGATGGTGTGGGCGGTGTGGATGACCACGTCCCCGGCCGCGTAGTCGGTCACCAGCCAGTTGGCGTCGTACTGCTCGGCCAGAGTCGGCAGATCGGCGGTGATCGAGGCAGCCGGCCGTTTGAGGGTCCCTGCGGCCTCTTCGGCGCACACTCGGTGATGACTGCGCTGCAGGTAAGGCAGACCGCCCCACCGGCAGGTCATTCCGCTCCTGCGCCGGTACGGCGGCCAGTTCGCCGAGCCGTCGTTCGTCCAGTACGTACCCGTTGGATGTCAGCACACCGACAATTCCACCGCACGTTCAGGCGGTCTGGTTCGATTTCGGGGCCGATTTCCTCCTTCTGAAGGAGGCGGTAGCGACTTTCAGACCGGTAGATTCGTTCACTGGAGTGACGTCTGCGGCTCCCTGCACCGATACGGTCGTGGGTATGAGTCAACCGCAGCCCATGGACCCGCGTTTCGCGAGCCGGCCGAACGGCCGTCGGCCGAAGAAACGGAAGAACTGGTTCCTGAGGACCCTCGGCCTGCTGATCCTGGCGTTCGTGCTGATGATTGTCACCGTTCCGCTCTACGCGTGGAGCCGGATCGACAAGATCGATGCGATGCCGGATGGGACGCGTCCGGCGGCCACCTCCGGTACGACGTACCTGCTGGTCGGGTCGGACGGACGTGAGGGGCTGAGTCGTGCCGAGCGGGCCCGGCTGCACACCGGGAAGGACTCCGGCTCGCGTACTGACTCGATCATGCTGATGCACGTCCCGGCGTCCGGTCCGACCGTGCTGGTCAGCGTGCCGCGTGACAGCGTGCTCACGGTTCCGGGGCACGGCAAGAGCAAGGTGAACGCTGCCTTCGCGTACAACAAGGGCAATCCGTCGCTGCTGATCAAGACTCTGGAGAACAAGACCGGACTGCGCATCGACCACTACGTCGAGATTGGCTTCAGCGGTTTCGCGTCGATCATCGACAGCCTGGGTGGGATCAACATGTGCGTGCCGAAGGCCATGAAGGACGAGGATGCGCACATCAATCTGAAGGCCGGCTGCCAGGACCTCGACGGGGTGAACGCGCTCGGCTACGTGCGCTCGCGGAAGGCCGACGGCAAGAACGACTTCGGCCGGGTGGAGCGGCAGCGGCAGATGGTCGGTGCGGTCGGCAAGAAGGCGTCCTCGCCGTCGACGTTCCTCAACCCGGTCCGCTACTTCAGTGTCGCGACCAAGGGTGTGGACGCGCTCACAGTCGACAAGGACATGAGCCTGTTCGACTTCATCAAGTTCGCCCGTGGCATGCGTGCGGTCTCCGGGAGCGGTGGCATCACGCTGACCGTGCCGATCGGTGACGACAGCGTCCGGGTCGGCAGCGGGATCGGCGTCGGCTGGGACGAGGCGAAGGCCAAGGCGCTGTTCAGCGCGATCAAGTCCGGCAACACCAGTGGACTGAAGAGCAGCTGACCTGATGCGGCTCGACGACCTGCCCCAACTGCACTTCTCGTACGACGTGGTCGGTTCCACCCGGTTCGACGAGACTCCGGCCGGTTACCACCGGCTGGAGCACCGGGCCCGACTGGGCGACGGCGATGAGGTGTTCCGGCGGGCAGGTGAAGCCCTGCTGAGCTGGCGGATGCACCGGCTGGCCGGACTGCCGTTCACAGCCGAGAGTGCGGCAGCGATCGGGGTGAACGCCCTGGGACGACTAGGACCCGGCATGGTGATCGGCCGGCTGCGCACCGCCGTACCGATCGGCCTGGTGGGGCTACCGATCCCGTGCCGGGTGGTGTGGACCGTCGACGAGCCGGACCGGAACGGCTTCGCCTACGGGACGCTGCAGGGTCACCCGGAGTCCGGTGAGGAGTCTTTCGTCGTGACGCGGGAGTCCGACGGCATCTACTTCACTGTGACCGCCTACAGCCGTGCCGCGGCCTGGTACGCCCGCCTGGGCGGACCGGCCACGCGCACGCTACAGGGTCTCGCCGCTAAGAGGTATGCCAACGCTCTGCGGCGACTGGCGACTTCTCGCTAGCCTTCTTCAATGCGGACGGTGTCGGCACCGGCAGGGCGTGGCCGGGAATCGACACGTCGTGTTGCGGCAGCTCACCGGTCAGCAGGTACTTCGTCCCGATGTCGTTCGCCCAGGTGTTGACGTCGGCCCGATCGTTAGCGAAAACGCAGTGCTTGCCGGAGTCCCGTTCGGTCACCAGAACTGAGCTCCGCAACACCTTGTGCAGCTTCAGAGCGCCGGCGTACGGCGTTGCCGGGTCGCCGATGGTGTTGAACATCAGGATGCCGGGCAGTCCGCGGCCGGTGATCTTGATCGGCGCGTGGTTCGGCACCGGCCAGTTGCGGCAGGCACTGCCGGTGATCCACATGTTGTCCCAGGCGAACTGCGAGAACTTCGCGAGCCGGGCCGCGTCCCGTTCGTAGCGGGCCTTGCCGGCCGGCCACTTCGAGTCGACACAGGTCACTGCACTGAAGCTCGCGGTGAACTGCTCGGCGCGCGGGCTGGTGCTCGGTGTGGCGAACTCGACCAGTCCGGTGTCGTCCCCGTTGACCACATAGGCGCTGAGCACCTGGGAGAAGTCGATCCAGGCCACTTCGGAGGTCAGCACAGCGGCGGCGGTGCTGATGAGTTCGTGGCCGCCGACGGCACCATGCGGTTTGGTGCGGAAGTCGTCCAGCGTCTTGTCCCAGTTGGCGCGGACTGCGCGCACGGTGGTGCCCAGGTGGAACACCGCGTCGTACTTGGCCACCCAGGCGAGGTAAGTGCCGAGCCGCTTCTGGAACGCGACGCTCTGAGCCATTGCGGCCTGGTAGAAGACGTCAGGCGGGGTGGGGTCGATATTGCCGTCCAGGATCATCCGTCCGACCCGCTGCGGGAACAGCTCGGTGTAGACCGCGCCGAGGTAGGTCCCGTACGAGAAGCCGAGGTAGTTGAGCTTCTGCTCGCCCAGTGCGGCGCGAATGCGGTCCATGTCCCGAGCGACGTTGTCAGTGCCGAGATGCGGCAGCAGTGCGCCGACCTTGTCGCCGCAGCGGTCCGCGTACCCGTCCCACAGCTTCCACATCGTGTCGCGGTTGGCCGCAGCGTCCGGATCTGGTTGTGGGGTGGGGAAATAGGTCGGCTCAGCACAACTGATGGCAGCGCTGTGCCGGACTCCGCGAGGGTCGAAGCCGATCACGTCGTACGCGTCGAGTACGGCCGGTTGTAGCGGCGTGAAGCCGGTTTCGTCCGGGGCCGCGAGAATGCCGGCGGCGATCGTGCCGCTACCGCCTGGACCACCCGGGTTGACGAACAGCGCGCCCAACCGCTTGGACGGGTCCTTGGCGGCCTGCTTGGTGATCAGCAGCGGCACGGTCGCCCCTGACGGCTGCCGATAGTCGACAGGCACCTGCAGCGTGGCGCATGTCAGCAGCGGGAAGGGTTCCGCGAGGTCGTCCGGGCACGTCCCGAACACCAACGGACTCGGTGCCGGCGGTCCGGCCGCGGCGGGAACCGCCGGCGTGACGAGCGCCAAGGTGGCGACGGCGACAACGGGAAGGCGAAGACGCATCTGAGGTACTCCCTGGTGTGAACGCGTAGAGACTCCACACTGGTCGGCCATCGGAGACGCAAGCCGAAACTGTCCGGTTCATGCCAGCAGCGGCGCCTTTGTGATCGGTGCCTTGAGAGCAGCGGGCGTGGGCACCGGCCAGGCGTGACCCGGAACGGAGGTGTCAGCCGGCGGTAGCTCGCCGGTGAGCAGGTACTTGGTGCCGATGTCGTTCGCTGCGGTGTTCACCGTGGCTCGTGAGTTGCCGAAGACGCAGTGCTTGCCGGAGTCCCGCTCAGTCACCAGAACTGAGCTCCGCAACACCTTGTGCAGCTTCAGAGCCCCGGCGTACGGCGTGGCCGGGTCGCCGACGGTGTTGAACATCAGGATGCCGGGCAGCCCGCGGCCGGTGATCTTGATCGGCGCGTGGTTCGGCACCGGCCAGTCCAGACAGGCGCCGCCGCCGGGCCAGAGGTTGAGCCACGCGAACTGTGAGACCTTGGCGAGCCGCGCGGCGTCGCGCTCGTAGCGGGACCTGGTGGAAGGCCAGGCCGAGTCGACGCAGATGACCGCGTTGAAGATCGCGGTGATCTGTTCGGACTCCGCACTGGTGTCCGTGGCGGCGAAATCGACCAGTGCGCTGTCGTCGCCGCCGACCACGTAGCTGCTGAGCGCACTGGTGAAGCCGATCCAGTTCGACTCCGAGTACATCACTCCGCCGGCTGTGACGAGCAGCTCGTAGGCACCGACCACACCGTGCGGCGTACGACGGAAATCGGCGAGTGTCTTGTTCCAGTTGGAGCGAACCTGGTCGACCGTGTTCCCGAGGTGGTAAACGCTGTCGTACTTCGCCACCCAGCCGAGGTAACTGGTGAACCGCTTCTCGAACGCCGGTGCCTGCACCATCGCGGCCTGGTACCAGACGTCACGTGGGGTTGGGTCGAGGTTGCCGTCCAGGATCATCCGGCCGACCCGCTGCGGGAACAGTGCGGTGTAGACCGAGCCGAGATACGTCCCGTACGAGAAGCCGACATAGTTGAGCTTCCGCTCGCCGAGTGCGGCCCGGATGCGGTCCATGTCCCGGGCGACATTGTCGGTGCCGAGGTGCGGCAGCAGTGCGCCGGCCTTCGCGCCGCAGCCGTCCGCATAGTCACCCCACAGCTTCCACAGCGTGTCCCGGCTGGCCGGTGCGTCCGGATCCGGTTGCGGCGTGGGGAAGTGCGCCGGGTCGGCACAACTGATCGAGGAACTGTGTGAGTCCCCGCGCGTATCGAAGCCGATCACGTCGTACGCATCCAGTACGGCGGGCTGCAGCCGCGTGAAGCCGGTGGAGTCCGGGCGGGTGAGCGTGCCGGCGGTTGCGGCGCCTCCGCCGCCCGGACCACCCGGGTTGACGAAGAGTGCCCCCAGCCGCTTGGACGGGTCCTTGGCGGCGTGTTTGCTGACCAGCAGGTTCAGCGTCGGACCGGCCGGATCCCGGTAGTCGACGGGCACCTCCAGCGTGGCACAGGTCAGCAGTGGAAAGGGCTGAGCGAGATCCGCCGGGCAGGCGCCGAAAACCAGCGGCCTTCCGGACGGTGCGGCGGCCGCAGGAACGGCCGGAGCAATCAGGGTCAGAGTCGCCACAAGGACGACGGGAAGGCGGAAACGCATCGAAGTACCCCCAGTGAGCGTGTGACGACCAACTTAGGGAGGAGATGTAGACGCACGCCACCCCGTTGCCTGTTCGGGCAATTGCGACCCTTTTCGTCAGGATGCAAAGGCGAACTTCGGTGCCGGATCGGGTGTCCAAGCAACTGCGCGGCCAGGGTGGACGGGCAGAGGGGACCGGAAATGAAGCGGTACGGGGTTGTGGCGGGAGCGGTCAGCGGTGTCGCAGCACTGGCCGGTGCGGGGGCGCTGTTCCTCGGTGGGGCGCTGCAGAGCAATGCGGCTCAGCAGAACGTCGCGGTGACGCAGAAGGCGGAGTCGATCAGCTTTGTGGTGCGGCACTTCGAGAAGATGAGCAACGGCAAGTACATCTCGCACGCGAAGCTTCCGAAGACCTGGAAAGAGTCCAAGATCGCTCCGCACGAGACGCGGTTCGACGACACGGCCAACGGCCGGATGATCCGGTTCAACACCTGGATCGGTCCGTCCAGCACCCGGTCGCAGCTGGACCGGAAGATCCGCTCGCTGAAGGGGACGCCCGGGCTGAAGATCGTCGCCAAGGCGACGGTCAAGGGCAGGTCGACCGTCGGGAACTACCCGATGACCGTCAGCACGGTCGTCTACACCTACAAGAGCGGCCAGACGACCCGCTGGGTCGCCACCCGGTACGCCGAGATCAAGGGCGGCAACGTCGAGTTCACCGTCGCCGGTGTGCCCAGCCAGAGCAAGGTCCTGAGCAACGTGCTCGAGACCGCCACCCGGACGATCTACCTGACACCCACTGCCAAGTAGGTCGTCAGAGAGCCGACGCCTGGACGGCCATGTCGCGGAGCTGTTCGTAGCGGGGGCGCAAAGCGGCTACGCGGTTCACGTCGGCGGGGTTGGGGGTGAGGTGTTCGCCGCCGGGTTCTGGAGAGAGACCCAGGGCCACGGCGGCGGCACCGCGGCAGCCGACCTCTGGTTCGGCGCAGACGTCGGTGGGGCGGGCAAAGGTCGCGGTGAGACAGCGCCGCCACCAGGCCGAGGCGTCGATACCGCCACCACCTAGGACGACGGACAACTCGTGGCCGAACAGTGCGTCCAGCTTGCGCAGTCCGCGGTCCACCTCGAGCGAAATCCCTTGCAGGGAAGCAGCGAGCAAGGTTTCGGCGGTGTCGTCGAAGGACAGACCGAAGTACACGCCCGAGCCGCCAGGCACGGTCGCAGGCGGTCTGGTGCCGGCCTGGAACGGTACGGCGATCACCCGCGACTCACCGATCTGCACAGTGGTCGGTTCGTCGTGTTCGAGTCGCAGCACGCCGGTGAGCCACGCATGCATGTTTCCGGCGGCTGAGAACGCCATACCGGTGACTGCGCGCTTGTCGTCGACCCGGTACCGCCAGAGGTCCCACGGGAGCTCGGGTGCGTTGTCGATCGGGTGCACGACGCGCACGGCGGCCGACGTACCGACTGTGACTGCTGCAGTGGACGAGTCGTACGCGCCGGTGCCGACATTTGAGGCAGCGCCGTCTCCGGTCGGCGGATGCACCGGTACGCCGACCAGGCCGGGCCAGCGTCGTGCGTATTCGGCTGACAGGTGACCGGTCCACCCGGTGGGCACGATCGGCGGCAGGACGTCGGCCTTCACGCCAGCGATCGTGAGGGCCTCTTCGTCGTACTCACCGGTGGCGAGGTTGAGCGTGCCAGTGCCAGATGCGACTGAGACCGAGGTGACTCGCTCGCCGGTCAGTCGCTCGATCACCAGGTCAGGGAGACCAGCGAAGCTGGCGGGGCTCGTTTCGCTTAGCAGCCAAGGGATGCGGCGCGTCCAGTAGAGCCGGTGCAGCCAACTGCCAGTGCGCGCGTGGAACGCCTGCTCGTCGAACGACGACCCCAGGTCGAGGTCCACCGACCGAGTGTCCGCCCAGGTGATCACTGGAGTCAGAGCGTCGCCGTGACTGTCCAGGGCGACGACCGAATGCCACTGCGTGGACAGGACGATCGCCTCGATCGCTTCGAGGTGCCCGCCCTGTTGTAGCTCATCCAGACAGCCCAAGAGACCCTCGACGTACTCGTGCAGTTCGAGAACCGCGGACCCATCACCGCCGTACGTCGGAGTGATCTTGTGCCGCGCCAGTGCGCCCGGGACCGGAGACGCATCGGCTGCGGACAGGACCAGTGCGCGGGCGGACGACGTACCGAGGTCTAGCGCGAGGAGGCGGCCGTCAGTCCTCGTCATGGAGGGCCTTGAGGAAGGTGGCGGCCCACAGGTTCACGTCGTGGGCTGCCAGGTGCTTGCGCATCGCCTTCATCCGGCGGCCGAGCTGGCGGTCGTCGGTGTTCATGGCGTCGACGATGGTGTCCTTCATGCCGTTGATGTCGTGCGGGTTCACAAGGAAGGCCTGGCGGAACTCGTCGGCCGCACCGGCGAACTCACTAAGCACCAGCGCGCCGGTGTCGTCGTACCGGGTTGCGACGTACTCCTTCGCGACCAGGTTCATCCCGTCGCGCAGCGGGGTCACCACAGCGACATCCGCGGCCCGGAACAACGCAGCCATCTCGGTCCGCGAGTACGACGTGTGCAGGTAGTTGATGGCCGGTGTGCCGATCCGCCCGTGCTCACCGTTGATCCGGCCGACCAGGAGCTCGATCTCGTCGCGGAGCACGCGGTACTGCTCCACGCGCTCCCGGGACGGCGTCGCGACCTGTACGAAGACCGCCTCGTCGACGGAGATCCGCTTCTCGTCCAGGAGCTCGCCGAACGCACGCATGCGCTGGCGGATGCCCTTGGTGTAGTCGAGCCGGTCGACGCCGAGCAGGATGTGCGCCGGGTTACCGACCTCGTCGCGGATCTCCCGCGCCCGCTGCTCGGTCTCCGGCTTGCGGGCCAGGTCCTCCAGCTCACCGACGTCGATCGAGATCGGGAACGCCTTGGCGCGAACGACTCGGTCGTCCGGCAGGTGGATCCGGTCGCCACGCGTCCGCAGGCCCATCCGGTTGCGGGCGAGCCGGGCGAAGTTGGATGCGGCGCCAGGACGCTGGAAACCGACCAGGTCCGCGCCCATCAGCCCGTCGAGGATCTGCCGGCGCCATGGCATCTGGGCGAACAGCTCGGTGGGCGGGAACGGGATGTGCAGGAAGAACCCGATCCGGACGTCCGGACGCAGCCTGCGCAGCATCGCGGGCACCAGTTGCAGCTGGTAGTCGTGTACCCAGACGTCAGCACCCTCGTCGGCCGCATCCGCCGCAGCCTCCGCGAACCGGCGGTTCACAGCGACGTACGACTCCCACCACTCACGGTGGAACTCCGGTGCGACGATCACATCGTGGTAGAGCGGCCAGAGCGTCGCATTCGAGAAGCCTTCGTAGTACAGCTCCACGTCCTCGGCCGTGAGCATCACCGGGACCAGATGCATCCCGTCGTTGTCGAACGGGTCCACCTTCTCGTCGGCGCTACCGGTCCAGCCGATCCACGCGCCTTCATGAGCCTGCATCACCGGGTGCAGTGCGGTGACCAGACCGCCTGGGCTACGGCGCCACGCCGTACTGCCGTCGGGCATCTCGATTCGGTCGACAGGTAGCCGGTTGGCTACCACTACGAAGGAACTTCGTCCGTCGGGCATGTGTTTGCTCATCCAGTCAGGTCGTCGTCGTCACCGGGGTAATGGACCCCGATCTGGCTCCGCGTCTCGTCGAGCAGTTCGAGGATCTCGAGTGTTCCGGCGTGCGGCAGCGACGGCACTTCGATGTGCCCGTCACGGAGCGCACGCATCACAGCGGTGGCTTCGTAGTGGTACCCAAGCCCATGCGTCGGTACGTCGATCCGCTCCGCCCCGGCGGCGGTGTGTCGGACGTAGTACTCCGGGTGGTGGAACCGGTGCGGCAGCTGCAGGCTGCCTTCGGGACCGCTCACTGACGCGACCCACGGGTTCTGCGACTTCAGGCCGCAGGTGAGGGCTGCGACGGCTCCGGAGTCGTAGCGCCAGGCCATGGCGACGTTCAGGTCGATGTCGTCCTCGTTGAGCGACGCCACCGCCTTCACCTCGGCCGGGCGGCCCAGGGCCATGTAGGCGAACGTCATGGGGTAGATGCCGCCGTCCATCAGCGACCCGCCGCCCAGCGCTGGGTCCAGCAGCCGTGCGGGCAGCGAGGGTTTGTGGAACGCGAAGTCCGCAACGACCTGCTGCGGCTCACCGATCACTCCGGTGGCCAGGTCCGCGAACAGGGCCTCGATGACCGGGTTGGTGCGCATCCACATGGCCTCTGCGAACAGAGTCTTGTTCTCGGTGGCTACGGCGATCAGATCGCGCGCCTGTGCCGCAGTGAGCGTCACCGGCTTCTCACACAGCACTGCGATTCCGGCCTGCAACGCAGTGCGGGCGATCACGTAGTGCTGCGGGTGCGGAGTGCCGATGTAGATCACGTCGACGGTGCCGGAGTCGATCAGCCGGCGGTAGTCGTCGTACGCGTGCTCGATGCCGTGCTCGGCGGCGAACCGGTCGGCGCTGTCCTGCGAACGGGAGGCGACCGCGGTCGCTACCGCACCGTCCAGCAGCTTCAAGTCACGGGTGAACGACGTCGAGATGTTGCCAGTAGCAACGATGCCCCAGTTGACGCGATCTACACCCACGGTCTGAACTCCGGTGTCGGGAACGGTCCATCTGCCTTGATTCTTGCGGTTTCGAACGCGTGAGCCAAGCGAATGAGCGTGGCGTCACTCCCGCCGGTCCCGCTGAAGGTGATGCCGACGGGCAGTCCGGAGACCAGTCCGGCGGGCACCGAGAGCAGCGGATAGCCCGCCAGCGCGGCATGTGAGGACGAACCGCCCAGCACGTTGTCACCGTTCACCAGGTCGATACTCCAGGCCGGTGAGTACGACGGGCTGACCAGAGCGTCGAGCTGGTTGTCCCGGAGCAGGTCGTCGATGCCGTCGCGGCCCGCGCGGAGCGCTGTGAGCCGGGCGGAGACGTACGCGGGCGAATCGAGCCCCTCGGTCGCTGCTGCGCGTTCGAACAGCTCCTGGCCGAACCACTTGAGCTCCACGTCCGCATGGTCGCGGTTGTACGCAATGAGGTCGTCCAGGGTTTTGGGCCCGCCAGCAACGCGGGTGGCGAGGTACGCCGCCATGTCGACCTTCATCTCGTGTGCGAGCACCTGGAGCTGGTCCTCGTCGCCACCGGGTGACGGGAGCGACAGGCGGTCGACCAGCGTGGCACCGCAGCGGCTGAGCGTCTCCAGAGCCTGCTCGATCACCTGGTCCAGGCCGAGCGAGTAGCCCCAGAGGGGACCGCGCGGTACGCCGATGCGCACGTCGCTGAGGTCGTCACCGCGACAGTGCTCGGTGTAGTCGGTCCCATCGCCGGTGAGCACGCTGAGCAGGGCTGCGGACTGCCTGACCGTCCTAGTCATCGGCCCGGCGGTGTCCTGCGAGTGCGAGATCGGCACGATGCCCTGCTGCGGAACCAGACCCACTGTGGGCTTCAGACCGACTATGCCGTTCAGAGCGGCCGGACAGACGATCGAACCGTTGGTTTCGGTCCCGATGGCGAAGTCGGCGAGCCCCGCGGCCACAGCGACGCCGGAACCACTTGAGGAGCCGCCGGCCGAGCGGTTGAGCGCATACGGGTTCCGCGTCAGACCGCCGTACGCGCTCCAGCCGGAGGACGACGACGAGCCGCGGAAGTTCGCCCACTCGCTCAGGTTGGTCTTGCCGAGGATCACGCAGCCGGCCGCGCGCAGCCGCCGTACCAGGGGTGCGTCCTGCGGGGGCGGTGGCTGCTCGGCCAGCGCCAGTGACCCGGCCGTGGTCAGCAGGTCGGCCGTGTCGATGTTGTCCTTGACCAGCACGGGGACGCCGTGCAGCGGACCACGGACGCGACCTTGGTCACGCTCCGTGTCGAGCTGAACGGCGTCGGTGAGAGCGGCGGGGTTGGGCGTGCAGATGGCGTTGACCAGCGGGTCCACCTCACGGCTCCTGGCCTGCAGCTCTTCCACCAGCGCCTGGCTGGAAAGAGTTGAGCTCACCCTCTGATCCTGCCAGAGTTACCCCTGCCCGGCCGCCCGCGTACGACACGCTCCGTGTCGTTCCACCGGTGAATGACATTGCTGTTGTTCGGCACGTACAGTGGAGCGCGGACGGACGATCACCGACCGCACAGGAGTCAGCAGCAGATGGACAGCGCCAACGCCAGCTCTTCCGAGCCCGCCGAAGCCGCGATGCCAGTGGTTGCCGGCCTTTCCGATCGGGACGGGCAGATCCTCGCTTTCGAGCGCCACTGGTGGAAGTACGCCGGTGCCAAGGAGCAGGCGATCCGGGACCAGTTCCAGATGTCCGCCACCCGGTACTACCAGGTTCTGAACGCGCTGATCGACCGGCCCGAGGCCCTGGCGCACGACCCGCTCCTGGTGAAGCGCCTGCGCCGGCTCCGCGCCGCCCGCCAGCGCGCCCGCTCCGCACGTCGACTGGGTATCGAGGTCTGACGATGTCCCGCCTGAGGGCGTGCCTTACCACTCCACGCCTACTGCGCGGCACTCGGTGCGGCACCTCGACGCACTGGCCCGAAGGCCAAGATGCTCCGCATCGAGACCTCCGATCCAGCACGCCGATGCACCGCACCGAGCACCTGCTCGCTACGGCGTGGAGTGGCAAGCCACGCCCTAAGGGCGACAAGGGCCAGGTGCTCTCGTCCCTGGTCGCTGTGGTTGCCGTCGTTGCTGTGGTCGGCGGCCTGCTCGTGCTGTTCGGCACGCGTGGGCACGACAGCACTGCGGACGAGCCGAAGGGCAGCAGCTCGCCGAAGCCGTCGGCCAAGCCGTCCGGTGGGCCGTCGACCATCGTGGCCAGCGTGCCGCCCCGGAAGCCCACCACGGCACCGACCACCGCACCGACGACCGTGCCGACCACTGCGCCGCCCAAGACTGTTCCGACTGAGCCCACGCAGCCGCCGGCTACCAAGCCGACGACGATTCCGACGGCTGCGCGCCCGGCTGCAGAGATCTACAACAACACTCCGCGCAAGGGCTTCGCCGAGCAGGTCGCGGGGCGTGCGCGGCAGTCCGGCTGGACGGTGTCCGGTGTGGACAACTGGCACGGCAAGATCGTCGAGACAACGGTCTACTACCCGCCGGGGATGGTGCAGGCGGCCAACCAGCTCGCCCGCGACCTGGGTATCGGCCGGACCAAGCCGGCGCTGGACAACATGAAGAAGGACCGCCTGACGGTGATCCTGACCTCGGACTACACCGGATGAGTACGCCGGTCATCCAGACCGACCTCGGTCACGCAGGCTGGCAGGCGATCGTCGCCGACCCGGCCAGTGCGGTGATCGCCACCGATTTCGACGGCGTCCTGTCCCCGTTGGTCGAGGACCCGGCCAGGGCGCGTCCTGTCGACGGTGCACTCGACGCACTGGCCCGGCTGGCCCGCTCGGTGTGCCAGGTGGCCATCGTGACCGGTCGACCCGCACTGGTCGCCACGGAGCTGACCGGCGTCACGGGACACCCCGGGCTCGGCAGCCTCGTCGTACTGGGTCACTACGGCCTGGAGCAGTGGGAGGCGTCCACCGGCAAGATCACCAGCGACCCGGTCCCGCCGGGTGTCGCTGTGGCGCGTGAGCGGCTTCCTGAGCTCCTGAGCGTCGCCGGTGTGCCAGATGCCTTCGTGGAGGACAAAGAGAGCTCTCTGGCCGTCCACACGCGCCGCGTGACCGATCCGGCCGGTGCGTTCGCCCGACTCCGTACGCCGCTCACCGAGCTGGCCGATGCCACCCAGCTCCGCCTGGAGCCGGGCAACCTGGTTCTGGAGCTCCGCCCGCCCGGAATCGACAAGGGCGTCGCCCTGCGCCGCCTATTCGAGTCGACCGGCGCACAGTCGATCCTCTACGCGGGTGACGACCTAGGCGACCTGGCCGCGTTCCGAGCAGTCGAAGAAGGCCGCAGAACCGGTCTGAACGCCGTACTGCTCGCCACTCGCTCCTCCGGCGCCACCGAGCTGATCGAAGCCGCCGACATCGTCGTAGACGACCCCACCGGCGTCGTCACGGTCCTGACGGCCCTCTCGGACGCGATCGCAGCGCGCTGACCGCCTGCGCCACCGTCCGCCCGATCGGCTGCACCGGCCGCTCGACATAACCGCCGTCCTTCAGACTGGCCATCCGCTCGAACGGATTCCGCGACGCCGGATCCCCGGTCAGCAACCACGAGACGACCACACCCACGACGTACAAAGGCAACATCGGCAACCCCAGCAAGCAGAAGTACTGCCACGAATGCCGCTCCTCGTGCTTCACCAGCAGCTCGTCCGCGAAGTACGACACCTCGTGCTTGCTCAGCACCACGTTCCCGATCGTGAACGCCCCCGCCACCGGAAACCCCACCCGGTACCCGTTGGCAAAGAACAACCCCCGCGGCCCCCGCGTCACCCGAGCCCGCCCGATCTTCGCCACCACGAACCCGGCCAGCGTGGACAGATTGACAAAGTTCCCCACCAACTTCACCCACTGCCACCCAGTCATACGGCTCAGTATGAGTTCTGTCGGTGGGGTGGGTAAGACTTGGCGGGTGGGTTCGATGATGCGGGTTTGGCGGCCGGGGCGGGTGGTGGATCCGCACTCGGTCATCGGTGGTTTGCGGAAGGGGCCGGGGGATCCGGCGTACGTGTATGACGGGCGGACTGTTTGGCGGGCTACTCGGACTCCTGAGGGGCCGGTGTTGTTGCGGCTGACGCCGCGGCAGTTGGAGGTTGAGGCGGAGGCTTGGGGGGCTGGGGCGGAGTGGGCGTTGGACGGGGTGCCGGAGTTGCTGGGGGAGGCGGACAGTTGGGAGGGGTTCGCGCCGTTGGCGGTGCATCCGGTGTTGGTGGAGGCGGCGCGGCGGTTTCCGCATCTGCGGGTGCCGCGGACTCGGGCGGTGTTCGAGGCGATGGCGGCCGCGGGGATCGAGCAGGTGGTGACGGGGAAGGAAGCGTTCCGGGGGTGGCGGCAGCTGCTGACCGTGTACGGCGAGCCTGCGCCGGGGCCCGGTGGGCCGGAGGGGCGGCGGATGATGGTGCCGCCGGCGCCGGAGGAGTGGCGGCTGATTCCGTCCTGGCAGTGGTTGCGGGCGGGCGTCGAGGGGCGGCGGTCGCGGGTCGTGGTGACGGCGGCGACCCGGGCGAAGGCGCTGGAGCGGACGCTGGAGCTGACCGACTCGGCCGAGATCGAGCGGCGGCTGCGGTCGTTGCCGGGGGTCGGGGTGTGGACGGCGGCCGAGGTGCGGCAGCGTGCGCATGGTGACGCGGATGCGTTCTCGTTCGCGGACTATCACGTGTCCCGCAACGTGTCGTACGCGCTGATCGGCGAGGAGCTCGACGACGACGGCTGCGCCGAGCTGATCGAGCCGTACCGCGGTCATCGGTTCCGCGTGCAGCGGTTGCTGGAGCTGGCCGGGATCAGCCATCCGCGGTACGGCCCTCGGAAGGCGCTGCCGACGCACACCCCAGGCGCAACGCATCGTCTGCGGTAGCGCGGGGCACTAGACGGGGGTGATCAATGGGGACGGGCTGTACCTGGTCGCGGGCCTCGCCCTCCTGCTCGGCGCAGTGCTGCCGCGACTGCTCTCCCGGTACGCCGTCTCTGCGCCGATCGCGTTCCTCGCCGGGGGAATGCTGCTCGGCCTGGTCGTGGACCGGGCGCAGCTCAGCCCGATTGCCGAACCGGAGATCACCAAGCACCTGGCCGAGCTGACGGTGATCATCGCGCTGATGGGTGTCGGTCTGGCGATCGACCGACCGATCAGTCTCCTGCACTGGGGCGTGACGTGGCGGCTGCTGTTCATCGCGATGCCCGCGGGGGTCGCGGCGCTGACCGGCGTGGGCTGGCTGCTCGGCCTCGCACCGGCCACGGCGCTGCTGATCTCTGCGGTGCTGGCGCCCACCGACCCGGTGCTGGCCTCGGATGTGCAGGTCGGCGGGCCGACCACCGGTGAAGGCGCCGAGGTCGACGAGGACGACGAGGTGCGGTTCGCGCTCACTTCTGAAGCGGGCCTGAACGACGGGCTCGCGGCGCCGTTCGTCTACCTCGCAGTCTTTCTCGCCACCAAGAGTTTCGCGCCGGTCGAGTGGGTCGCCTGGGACGTGATCGGCAAGGTGGTGATCGGGGTCGCGGTCGGTTTCGGGGCCGGGTGGTTACTGGGCCGGATGACGTTCTCGGCTCGGGCGCACAGTCTGCGGCTGGCGGATTCGCGGGAGCCTGTCCTCGCACTGGCCATGACGCTCGGCGTTTACGGGCTCACCGAAGTACTCCACGGGTACGGGTTCATCGCAGTCTTCGTCGCCGCCCTCACATTGCGAGCGGCCGAGCGCAGTCACGATTTCCACAACGAGCTGCACGATTTCATCGGTGAGCTCGAACACATTCTGACCTGGGGTGTCCTGCTGCTCCTCGGTGTCGCCGTGACCGCCGGACTGCTCGAGCCGCTGACCTGGTCCGGTGTGCTGATCGGCCTGCTGCTGGTGCTCGTCGTACGGCCGATTGTTGGTCGGCTGTCGCTCATCCGGAGCGGGCTGAGCCGGACCGAAGCGTGGGCTACAGCAGCGTTCGGGGTGCGTGGCGTGTCCTCGATCTACTACCTCGCGGCGGTCGGGATGCACTTCCGCGCGGAGCTGCCCTGGCTGTGGGCGACGCTGGGGTTCACGATCATTCTGAGTGTCGTCCTGCACGGCGTCGCGGCGACTCCGGTGATGCGTTTCCTGGAGCGCCGTACATGAGACGGCGTCTCGCATGCTGGAAGTCGGAGGGTGTGATCCGGCCTCGATTGGGTAACCTCGGGGCAGCTCATCCAGAGGGACTGAGGGAAACGGCCCGTTGAAGTCCCGGCAACCCTCCCCGTCGAGACCCCGCCCTGGGGCCACTCACGGTGGAACGGTGCCAAATCCGTCCCGCCATCGAGATCCGGTGCCGCGGGGAAGATGAGAGGGGAACCTCACTCATGAGCCTGGCCACCGCCGCTACCCACACCATCCGTGAAGGTGCCTTTGGCAACGGTACGCACCTGAGCTGTCGCGCGTGTGGGGCGAAGTCGCCGCTCGGTCCGTTCTACGCCTGTATGGAGTGCTTCGGTCCGCTCGAGGTCGGGTACGAGTTCCCGACCATCACCCGCGAACAGATCGAGGCCGGCCCCAAGAACATCTGGCGCTACCAGCCACTGCTGCCCGTCCCCGTCGACGTGGCCAGCTTCCCGAACACCGAGCCCGGCTACACCCGGCTCATCGACGCACAGAACCTGGCCCGCGAGCTCGGGCTGCGCAAGCTCTGGGTGAAGGACGACTCCGGCAACCCGACCCACTCCTTCAAGGACCGGGTCGTGGCCAGTGCCCTGAGTGCCACCCGCGAGCTCGGCATGAAGGTCTTCGCCTGCCCCTCCACCGGCAACCTGGCCAACGCCGTCGCCGCGGCCGCCGCCCGGGCCGGGATCCGCTCGGTCGTCTTCATCCCGAAGGACCTCGAGCGGCCCAAGATCATCACCACGGCCGTGTACGGCGGGACCCTGGTGGCCGTCGACGGTAACTACGACGACGTCAACAAGCTGGCCTCCGAGATCGCCGGTGAGGAGGACGGCTGGGCGTTCGTCAACGTCAACGTCCGCCCGTACTACTCCGAGGGCTCCAAGACGCTGGCGTTCGAGATCGCCGAACAACTCGGCTGGCGGATCCCGCAGCAGGTCGTGATCCCGGTCGCGTCCGGTTCGCAGCTCACCAAGATCGACAAGGGCTTCACCGAGCTCGGCAAGCTCGGGCTGGTCGACGCCACCGACTACAAGATCTACGGCGCCCAGGCCACCGGCTGCTCGCCGGTCGCGCAGGCGTTCCGCGACGGGTACGACGTGGTGAAGCCGGTCAAGCCGGACACGATCGCGAAGTCGCTCGCCATCGGCAACCCGGCCGACGGACCGTACGTGCTCGACGTCGCGCGTCGTACCGGTGGTGTGATCGAGGACGTCTCCGACGAGGAAGTCGTCGACGGCATCCAGTTGCTCGCCCGCACCGAGGGCATCTTCACCGAGACCGCCGGCGGGGTGACCGTCGCGACCCTGAAGAAGCTGATCGAGACCGGTCAGCTCGACCCCGACGCCGAGACGGTGATCATCAACTCCGGCGACGGGCTCAAGACGCTCGACGCCGTGGCCGACCGGGTCGGCCCGAAGGTGACCATCCCCGCGTCGTACGACGCCTTCGTGAAGGCAGGCCTGCAGTGAGTGTGAGTGTTCGCGTCCCGACCATCCTCCGGCCCTACACCCAGGGCGTCTCCGAGGTGTCCGCCGAGGGCGCGACGCTGACCGAGGTGCTGGAGTCGCTCGACACGTCGTACCCGGGCATCAAGTCCCGCGTCCTCGATGAGTCCGGCGAACTGCGCCGCTTCGTGAACGTCTACGTCGATGACGACGACGTCCGCTTCGCCGACGGCCTGCAGACCGCGATCAAGGACGGCGGCCAGGTCTCGATCATCCCAGCCGTAGCCGGCGGCTGAGTTTCCGCGGTGGTTCCGGGCGTTCGTCCGGAACCACCACTGCGTAGGGTGACGCCATGCGCGCAGTGGTGATTGAGAAGTACGGCGTTGTGCCCGAGGTGCGGGAGGTTCCGGAGCCGGAGGTGGCTGCGGGGGCTGTGGTGCTGAAGGTGGAGGCGACCGGGCTGTGCCGGAGTGACTGGCATGGGTGGATGGGGCACGACTCGGACATCGTGTTGCCGCACGTGCCTGGGCATGAGTTGGCGGGGACGATTGCGGCTGTCGGGGCCGGGGTCGAGGGGTGGCAGGTCGGGGATCGGGTGACGACGCCGTTCATCTGCGCTTGTGGTTCGTGTGCGGAGTGCGCTGCGGGCAATCAGCAGGTGTGCCCGAATCAGCTGCAGCCAGGGTTCAACTATTGGGGCTCGTTCGCAGAGTACGTCGCGATTCCGTACGCGCAGGTGAATCTCGTGCGGCTGCCGGACGAACTCGACTTCGGTACGGCGGCTGGGCTGGGTTGCCGGTTTGCGACGTCGTACCGGGCTGTTCGTCAGGTGGGGAAGGTCGAGGCCGGCGAGACCGTGGTGGTCTACGGCTGCGGTGGGGTCGGCCTGTCGGCGGTGATGATCGCCGCCGCCGCGGGCGCGCGGGTGGTCGCGGTCGACACGAACCCGGCTGCACTTCAGTTGGCCGCCGAATACGGCGCCGTCGAAACGCTGAGCACGACCGTCGGAGTCGACCTGGACGCTCACGTCACGTTCGACGCGCTTGGCTCGAACGACCTCGTGCAGCACGCTCTCCGGGTACTCCGGCCACGCGGTCGGCATGTCCAGATCGGGCTGCTGCCGTCCGGCGTACAACTCGATGTCAGTCGGCTGATCGGCCAGGAACTCCAATGGCTGGGCAGCCACGGCATGCCCGCCCACGCCTACCCCGAAATGCTCGATCAAGTTGCCCAAGGCAACCTAAACCCCGCCGCCCTGATCACCCGCACCATCACCCTCGACGAAACCCCAGCCGCCCTGGCCGCGCTGAGCGACGGCACCCCCGCCGGCGTCACCATCATCACCCCCTGACGCGCCGACGGCATCTGCTGGGTTCCCCCATCAGCTTGTGGGTTCCCCCATCGCATGCGGGTGCAGAACCCACAAGCTCGTGGGTCAACCCACGAGATGCTTACAGGCGGATGGCGTAGATGGTGGGGGGTCGGCCGGTTCGGCCGTGTTGTTGGGTGGCGATGGGGTCGGCCAGGCCGGCTCGTTCTAGGCGTTTGAGGACTCGTCGGGCGGTTCGGAGTTGGACTGCTAGGTGGTCGGCTACGTCTTGGGTGGTTAGGCCGTCGGGGTTCTTGGCGGTTAGTTCGCGCATGCGGGCGAGGGTTGCCGGGTTGAGGCCTACGCGGCGGGCCAGCAGGGGGAGGCTTTCGGCGCCGCGGGGGATGGTGGGTTGGTCGCCGGAGGGTTCCAGGACGATCTCGACGTCGTCGGACATCGAGACGACGCCGGCCACGGTACCGATCGAGCCGGCGCGTCCGACTGCCCGGCGGGCCAGGGCTTCTGCTTCCGCCGCGGTGCGGCCGATACCGAAGCCGAC
Organism: Kribbella yunnanensis; assembly: GCF_039529655.1. Taxonomy (NCBI): domain Bacteria; kingdom Bacillati; phylum Actinomycetota; class Actinomycetes; order Propionibacteriales; family Kribbellaceae; genus Kribbella; species Kribbella yunnanensis. Next base: position 264,669 of record NZ_BAAANF010000017.1, read on the forward strand.
GTACGCCGTGCTGTGTCGCGCGGCGAGGTGGTCGAGTAGCGGCATGCGGGTGAACTGTTCGGTCGCCTGCTCGAGCAGTCCGCGGGTGGTGACGACCAGGTGGCGGCCGTCGGGGAGGAGGGCGAGGCTGCCGCCGAGGGTGATGAGGTCGCCGGCCAGGGCGTCGTCGGGTTCGGGGAGGTCGACGATGCCGAGGGCGACCTGGGCGTCGCCGACGTGTTGGCCGCTGGTGGTGAGGACCAGTGCCTGCAGGGTCGAGCGGATCGAGTAGCGCGACGGGACCAGGCGGACCGAGGGCATCTCGTTCTCGAGCAGGTGGAACGCCGAACCCAGGCAGCTGATCGCGATCTTGGTGTCGTGCTTGTCGCGGGCGCTGCGGTGGAAGGTGACGATGTCGTCCGAGGTCAGGCCGGGCCGGTACGGCAGCACCTGGATCTGGTCGGTCGGGAGCTTCGCCTCGATCAGTGTCTCCAGGACCTCACTGCGCCGGAGCGTGTCGATCGAGAACTGGGTGACGTTGTGACCGAGCCGGAGCAGTTCGACCAAGGCGCGCAGGAGCGTGGCGCCGTCGTACGAGACGTACATGGCCGGGCGGTCGACGACGCCGGCTTCGGTGGCGATCGTGTACGGGACGATGCCGGTGAAGAGGAGGGCGTCGAGCTGCTCCTGGGACTGTACGACGAGCTCGATCGTCTCGGTCTCGTGCCGGTACGACAGGGGTTGCAGGGTGGCTCCGGTCGGCGGACCGGTCGCGATCACGCGCTGCACGACGTCCTCCGGACCGACAACGCCGACCACGACTGCCATCACCACACCCCCATGCCGTGCACTGTCATGCACTGTAATGCAGCCCGGCCGAACTCTTGACGATCGAAGCAGAGTCTCTTAGTTTCGGTCAAGACCATAATTGCTGCGAGGCGATTGCCGGTCGGCTGCGGACGAGGTGTGGTGGAGCGATGGAGGGAGCGCGCCACCTCACTTGTCGGACTGCAGCTCCTCGAGCGTGCGGATCACCAGGTCGCGCTCGCTGCTGGGCAGCTCCGGGCCATAGGGGTCGTGCGCGGCCTCCTCCGGGATCAGGCCCTCCCATACGGCCGCCCAGATCATCCGCTGCACATAGCCCTCGATCGGTGCGTAGAACGTGGCTGCCGCGAACCGGTCCAGCCGCTCGGAAGCGGTCAGGAATGCGCTGTGATCGCCGGCCCGCCAAGCCCGCAGTACGGCGACCGACAGCTCGACCTGTGCTGATGCAATACCGACCAGGGCCGTATCTGCACCCCACATGAACGACGGACCGTACATGCGGTCCTCACCTGTGATCAGCAGCTTGCCGGTGTCTCGCCCGGCCCAGATGGCGTCCTGCGTCCCGATAGCCCGGTCCAGCGTCGCTGTCTTGACCCCGAGCATCGCATCGAGGCTCAGCAGATCCCGGATGAGCTCCGGTGGGTACGGATACCCACCTGCCTCGCCGTGCAGGTAGAAACCGACCAGCGGCAGCCCGCTCTCCGTAGCGACTCGCTCGTGCAGCTTCACGGCCTGCTCGTGCCCGTCCGGCGACTCCGCCAGCCGAGCGAGCGGATAGACCATCACTGCGTCCGCTCCGGCGTCCGCTGCCTGCAGGGACATCGCCACAGTCAGATCGGCCGCGTCCTGCAGGCTCTGCGGGGACTCCGACCGCGGTACGCCGACTCCGGCCACGATCGGAGCTTTGGTGGCCTGGCGCCACGTTTCCAGCACCTTGGTGCGGTCGGCGGCACTCAGGTACAGCCCACGGCCGGTGTGGGCCCACACCGCGATCCCACCGATCTCCTGGGCCGCGATAGCAGTCGCATATGGGATCAAAGCGTCGTACGCGATGACTCCGTTGCTGTCCATCGGTGTGAAGACCGCAGGGAGGACTGTGCCGCGCAGCTGCTCGACGAGGGGATGCATGGGACCTCTCAGACGTCGTGGCCGAGGCCAGGTCGGGTGGGTACGTCGATCCAGCCTTTGCAGTCGGCAAACACACTCGGAGCCAGCGGGTCCTCCTCGACCAGCAGCGGCCCCACCAGGTCGGCCGCAACGGTTGCACCCGGTACGGCGGCGGCCAGGTGGACTGCGGCCAGCGTGGCGACGCCCAGCTCCGGCATCGAGCCTATCTTCACCGCCAGACCCGCAGCCTCGGCCAGATTGGCGATCTGCAGCGCCCGGTGCAGTCCGCCGACCTTCAGGATCTTGATGTTCAGTACGTCGGCCGCCCCGCGCCGTACGATCTCCAGGGCATCGTGCAACGAGTGCATGCTCTCGTCGGCCATCACCCGGACGTCGAGCCGCTCCCGCAGCCGAACCATCCCCGCCAGGTCCCAGCGGGGGAGCGGCTGCTCCAGCAGGCTCAGACCGGCCGCTGTCATCTTCGCCAGGTAGGGCAACGACGTAGTCGCGTCGTACCCCTCGTTGGCGTCCAGACACAGCTCAGTGTCCGCAGGTATCGCCGCACGAACCGCACGGATCAGTTCGAGGTCCTTGGCCGGGTCATGGCCGCCTTTGACCTTCAGATGCTGGAAACCGCGCGCGGAGTACTCAGCGGCCTCGGCAGCCATCTCGTCGAGCGTCCCCAGGCCGACCACCCAGGCGGTCTGCACCCGGCTCCGGATGCTGCCCCCGAGCAGCGCATGCACCGGCCAACCGCTCAGACGGCCGGCCAGGTCGTACAGGGCGATGTCCAGGCCGGACTTGGCCACGTGCTGGCCGCGGAGGACGCCGTCCATGACTACATGTGCACCGGCCCGGTCGAGCGGGTCCCGGCCGATCAGAGCGGGCGCGAGGTGCTCCTCGATCGCGGCGGTGACACCTGCCAGGGTCTCCCCGGTGTACGCCGTCATCGGGGACGTCTCGCCGATCCCGACCGCGCCGTCGGCAGTGTGGATCTCGACCACCAGACTGATCAGATCCGTGCTGATCCCACTGCTGATCTGGAACGGGCGACGGTACGGCGCCCTGACCACTCGCGTCCGGATCGCGCTGATCGGGGCCGATCCGGTACCGGCCGGGAGGCCCACCGGGTGCGATAGAACAGTCATGGTCGGCTCCTTAGGGACACCATCAGGCGGTTAGGGGTCGCATTCCGACGCAAAAGGACTTACGGTCAAGACCGTAAATACCCTGAGTGCTCTCTGTCAACGGAAGGTGGCACCCTGATGCGGCTGGGTCTGTATCTCAACCTGTACGGCACCGACAGCGAGCGCCCGCAACTGGCCGATGCGGTCGAGCAGGCGCGGCTGGCCGAGCAGGCCGGGTTCGAGTGGGTGGTGCTCGGTGAACGGCATCTGCACCGGCCTGGGTACCACGAGATCCTCACCTCGCTGACCTGGCTGGCCGCCCACACGTCGACCATCGGGATCGCCACGGCAGGGATCGTCGCGCCGCTGTACCAGCCCGTCGTACTGGCCGAGACGCTTGCGCACTTGGATGTTCTATCCGGCGGCCGGGTCACAGCAGGGTTCGTGCTCGGGTATCGGCCGGAGGAGTTCGCCCTGTACGGCGTGACGCAGCGCGAGCGGGTTGCGCGGTTCGAGGAGTGCCTGGAGATCGTCACCCGGTTGTGGACTTCGGAGTCGGTGACGTACGAGGGTCGTTTCACCAGTCTGCAGGACGCGTACCTGTCGCCGCGGCCGGTGCAATCGCCCCGGCCCCGACTGTGGAACGGTGGGCGAGTGTCCGCCGTACTGGAGCGGACCGCGCGGACGTGTGACGGGTGGACGACGTCGTTCAACGAGCTGGATGCTGATCTGCCGGCGAAGATCGCGGAGTACCAGGGGTATCCGCGGGGTGAGGGCACGCTCGGTGCGGAGACCATCCTGTGCCGAGAGGGTTTCGCTGCTCCGACGTCGCAGGAGGCACGTAAGGCGTTGGAGGAGCCCTTGCGGGATCTGTACGACGCGTATACCGGCTGGAAGCGGACTTCCGCCGATGCCAGCCGCTACACCCAGGGCTGGGATGACATCGCGGACCGCAGCGTCATCGGCTCGTCCGCGGAGTGCGCTGAGCGGATCGCCCACTACGAGGAGATGGGTGCTGACGGCATCATCCTGCGTATTCAGCCGCCCGGGATGTCCCAGACGGACGCTCTGCGCGCCATCGAAGCCTTTGGGGAGCTGAACGGCTGAGCCCTGGCAGGTTGCTGACGCATTGTGCGGTGTGAGGTTGGATGGTGCTGGACTGAGGTCCTGTCGTCGAAGGGGTAGCCAGGATGCTCGAGATCACCGACCTGTCAGACCGCTTCCGGACGGTTGCGTCGCCTGGTGCGCGGCCGATCATGCAGTTCGACGAAGGGACGGCGACGCCGGTCCATCGGTCGATGAACACCGTCGCGCGGATCGGCCGGACGCTGGCGCCGTGGTCCGACCGGCTCGGTGCGGTGACGCCGTCGGCAGCTGCGGCGTGGAGTGAACCGATCTCGGTCTTCGTTCCGCCGGCGCCGGTCGGCTATGGCAATCGGCAGTCCGCTATAGATGCGGTTGCCGCGGCGGTGGCTCGGCGACTTGGCGAGACCTTCTACACCTACCAGCTCGGACTCGTTGGCGATGGTGCAGCCGTCATGCTTCAGGCGGATATCGACGCCGAGACGTTGAGCAGTCAGTACCTGTTCATCATCGACACCTCAATGCAACTGCACGAGTTCTATTACTGGAGCCGCTGAGCCTGTTGCCGAGGACCGCGGTACGGCTGGGTTTGGGAGTAGACGATGTTGGTCGTGGTGCTGCCGAACTCGGTGAGCTGGTTGACGAGCTCCTCCAGGTGCGGCATGGAAGCGGCGGCGACTTTGAGGGTGTAGCAGTCGTCGCCGGTGGTGCGCAGGCATTCGAGGAACTCGCTGCGCTCGGCGAGCAGGCGCTTGAGCGGCTCGTGCTTGTTGCCGGGATACTTCAGCCGTACGACGGCGAGCACGGGGTAGCCGACCTTCGCCAGGTCGACGTCCGCCCGGTAGCCGGTGATGACACCGAGCGACTCCAGTCGCCGTACGCGCTCTGTCGTTGCCGAGGCGCTCAGGTTGACGCGGCGGCCTAGCTCGCTGAGCGACAGCCGTGCGTCGGTCTGCAGCTCGGTCAGCACCGCCCAGTCGATCGCATCGAGAGTCTCGGTCATATGGCTAATCTACCGGGGAATTCGTGGTCGGGTGCTGGTTTTGCCGGGAGAAGTCTCTTCAGGAGTGGACTGCTGCCTGGATAGCCTGGCGGGGTGGAAATCGGCGTGAACGTCCCGAATTTTGGGCCCGGTACGAATCCGGATCGGTTGCGTGAGTGGGCTCAGGTGGTTGAGGGGCTCGGGTACGACCTGTTGATGGTTTCGGACCATGTGGTGATCACGCCGGATGTTGCGGAGCAGTATCCGGCGCCGTTCTACGAGCCGTTCACCACGTTGAGTTGGCTGGCGGGGATCACGTCGCGGGTGCGGCTTGGTACGACGGTTCTGATCGCGGGGTACCGGCATCCGTTGCTGGTGGCTCGGATGGCAGCGAACCTGAATGCGCTGAGCGGCGGTCGGCTGGTGCTCGGGGTCGGTGCCGGGTGGGCGCAGCAGGAGTTCGCGGCGCTCGGTGCTGAACACTCGCGGCGCGGTCGGGCGACGGATTCGTTGCTGACCACTTTGCGCTCGGCCTGGGCCGACACCGCCGACTACGGTGCCGGGCACATCCCGTTGTGGGTCGGCGGCCGCAGTACGGCGGCGATGCGTCGTACCGTGCTGTTGGGTGATGCCTGGCATCCGCTCCGGAACCGCATCGACTGGTTGCGCACGGCAACCGAACAGCTGGCCGAGATCGCAGCGGCCGAGGGTCGGCCGGTCCCCGCGTTCGCGCCGCGGATCCTGCTCCGGCTCACCGCGTCACCGTTGCCCGAGGAGTCGCGGGTAGCCGGTGAGGGGTCGATCGACCAGGTGCTCGCCGATTTCGCCGTACTGCGTGAGCTTGGCGCTACGAGCGTCGTACTCGATCCCTTCCATGGCGATCCCGCCGAGACCGAACACCCCGAAACCGCGTGGCAAGCCCTCGCTACCCTCCGACAGGAACTGACATGACCTCGTCCGAAACCTTCCTCCGCCGAGCCATCGCCTTGGCCGCAGCCGCCCGCGAAGCCGGCAACCCACCCTTCGGTTCGCTCCTCGTAGGCCCCGACGGCACGGTCCTCGCCGAAGCCCAGAACACCACCATCACCGAATCCGACATCAGCCACCACCCCGAACTGAAACTAGCCGTCTGGGCCGCCCGTGAACTCCCCGCCGACGTAGCAGCCGCAACCACCATGTACACCAGCTGCGAACCCTGCGGCATGTGCGCAGGCGCCCTAGCCCGCTCCGGCCTAGGCAACGTCGTCTACGCCCTCTCCGGCGACCAACTAGGCACCCTGAAACCCACCGGCAACTTCCCCGCAGTCCCCCAATCTGGCCCCAACCTCTTCGAAGAAGCCCGCCTCCCCATCGACGGCTACTACAACTAACCCCACCCAAAAGCCACCACCTCCGGCGAAGACCCCGGTGGATCCGCCCTCGGTGGTCGCGCGAAGAAGCAGCTGTGGTGAGGTTGTGGATGGCCGGGCGAAGCCGCTCCGCCGAAGGACAGGAGGTGTCGTGCGATGTGGGGGTTGAGCCCGGTGCAGTGAGCGTGGCGACGGCATGCAGTAGGCGCATACATCCTGTCCTTCCGCAGCTCGTAGGCCAGAAGGTCACCGCCTTCGGCGCGGGGCTCTGGTGGATCCGCCTTCGGTGGATTGCGCCAAGAAGCAGTTGTGGTGATGGGTGGGTGGCCGCGGCAAAGCCGATCTGCCGAGGAACAGGACGTATATGGCTGGTTTGGTCCCGGTGCCTGGCGCGGTGAGCGTGGCGACGGCATGTACTAGGCCTACACGTCCTGTCCTTCCGCAGCTCGTCGGCCAGAAAGGGCACCGCCTCCGGCGGCGGCTCTCCTTTGGCGCCTTCGGCGCGGGCTCTGGTGGATCCGCCTTCGCTGGTTGCGTCGAGAAGTAGCTGTGGTGACCAGCGGGTGGGCGGTCGCGGCAACGCCGATCTGCTGAAGGACAGGACGTGTCGCCCAATTTGGTGCTGGCGCGCGGTGCGGTGAGCGTGCTGACCGCATGTACTAGGCCTATACGTCCTGTCCTTGTGCAGTTTCCGCACCAGGTACACGAGACGCCGACCATGCGGAGGTGCGGTGGATTCCTCTTAGTAGTCGCACGAAGGAGTTGTGGTTACGCCGCTCGCGATCTGTCGATGGACAGGAGGTGTCGCGCGATGTGGGGTTGGGGCTCGGCGCGGTGAGCGTGGCGACGGCATGTAGTAGGCCTGTATGTCCTGTCCGTCGGCATCTTCGGCAGGACCGGGCGACTGCGAGCTGTGGGAGCTGTCGGTACGGACACGTAGTGGTACCCGACTATCGGTGTCGGTCGGGGTTGCCACGCTCAGTCGGTGCCGAGGCGGCGACTAGTACGTGTTCTTACCGACGCAGTTGGGTGCGAGTGACCACGTACCGAGGCGGTCCTGCGATGGTCCGGCATCGCCTGCCGACCGCCGCTCTTGGTCGCACGAGGGTGGGTGGGGATTAACCCTTCAGACCCGACATGGTGATGCTGTCGGTTAGGTAGCGCTGGAGTAGGCCGAAGACCAGGAGGCTGGGGATGACCGTGATGGTGGCGCCGGCCATGATTTGGTTGATGGGGACTGACTGGGTTTGGAGGGTGGCCAGGCCTACGGTCAGGGTTTGCATGTTGGCGGATTGGCCTATGACCAAGGGCCAGAGGAAGTCGTTCCAGTGCCAGAGGAAGACGAAGATGCCTAGGGTGGCCAGTGCTGGGCGGATCAGGGGCATCACGATCAGGGTGAAGATTTTCCATTCGGGGGCGCCGTCGATTTCGGCTGCTTCGAAGAGTTCGTCGGGGAGTTGGCTGATGAACTGGCGGAGCAGGAAGACGGCTTGGGAGTTGGCCAGGGTGGGGACGATCAGGCCCCAGTAGCTGTCGACCCAGTCGAGGCGGGAGATCAGGATGTACGACGGGATGAGGGTCGCCTGGAAGGGGACCATCAGGGTGGCCAGGAACGCCCAGAACATCAGCTCGCGGCCGGGGAAGCGCTTCTTCGCGAAGGCGTAGCCGGCCATGGCGGCGAAGAGCAGGACGAAGACGACGGACACCAGCGAGTAGAGCAGCGAGTTGACTGTCCAGCGGGGGATGTCGGAGCTGGACAGGACTCGGGTGAAGTTCTCGAAGGTCCAGCGGGACGGGTAGAAGGCGTCGGGGAAGGTTTGGCCGCTCGGGGGTGCGAAGGCGACCAGCACCATGGCGACGAACGGGAGCACGGTGACGATCGCGGTCAGGGCGAGCAGGGTCGGCAGCGTCAGTCGCGCCACCGGTCGCGAGGGGCGAGCACCCGACGTCGAGGACGTCGTACGGCGGGTGGACGGGCGGTCGAGGAGGTTCACCATCAGTCGTTGTCCCTCCCGACGAGGCGGCGTTGGACGAGCGAGATGATCAGCACGATGAAGAAGAGCATGATGCCGATCGCGCTCGCGTAACCGAAGTCGAAGAACTTGAAACCGCTGTCGTACAGGAGATAGACGAGCGAGTAGCTGGACCGGACCGGGCCGCCGCCGGTCATCACGTACATCGCGTCGAAGACCTGGAAGGCGCTGATCGTCTCGATCACCAGCACGAAGAACAGCACCGGCCGGATCTGCGGGATGGTGATGTAGCGGAACCGCTGCCAGGCCGAGGCGCCGTCGATCATCGCGGCCTCCAGGTACGACGGCGGGACCGCCTGCAGGCCGGCGAGCAGGATCAGCATCGAGTAGCCGAAGCCTTTCCAGGCGGACGTGACCGCGATCGACGCCAGGACGGAGTTGTCCGAGCCGAGGAAGTCGACCGGGCCGATCGAGACCAGCCCGAGTACGGCGTTCAGCAGGCCGTCCTGGGCATCGTAGATCCACTTCCAGATGACCGCGGCGAGCACGATGCTCGTCACGTACGGGAGGAAGAAGACGCCGCGGAAGAACCCGCGCTGCCAGACCACTTGTTGCAGCAGCAACGCCGTACCGAGCGAGATCAGCACTGTCAGGGGGACGAAGATCAGGGTGTAGGTGAGGGTGACCACCAGGCTTTGGTGGAACAGCTCGTCCTGCAGCAGCCTGGTGTAGTTGTCGAAGGCAATGAATTTCCAGCGGCCGCTGAGCCGGTAGTCGGTCAGCGACAGCCAGACGGCGCCGACCGCCGGCAGGAAGCGGAAGGCCAGGAACAGCGCCAGCATCGGCGCCACGAACACCAGCCCGACCCACGCCCGCCGCCGCGGACCGTGCCGCCCCCTGAGAGGTACGGGTCGCGGGCGGCGGGCGGGGGAGTTCCGGTCGACGCCGACCTGGGTCATCGACCCAGGAGGGCGTTGCCCTGCTGGGCAGCGTCGTCGAGTGCCTGTTGCGGTGTCTTCTTGCCGGTCAGCACGGCCTGGATCTCGACGCTCAGCAGCGCCATGATCTGGCGGGCGGCCGGGTTGGGCTCACCGGGGAAGGCGCACTGCAGCGCCGGGCCGAACTTCTGCGTCAACGGATCGGTGACCTCGACCTTCGCGTCGGTGCGCGGGGTGAAGTAGCCGGTCGCCTTGCTCATCGCCTCGAGCTGCGGCGGCTGGATCATGAACGACAGGAACTTCTTCGCCCCGTCGATGTTCTCCGAGCCCGCGTTCACCGAGAGGCCGCCGGGAATCCCGTACCCGACCTGCTTGGCGCCGGTCAGCGGTGCACCGACCTCGGTGTTGTCGACGCCCCAGCTCTTGGCGGCCAATGCCGCGTTGGCCGGCGTGGCGGTGAAGGCCATCGCGACCTGCCCCTTGCCGATCGGCTGGTTCTCGATCGCGTTGCCGTTGGTCAGCGCGCTCTTCGGTACGGCGCCCTCGTCCCACAGGGTCTTCAGGAAGGTCAGCGCCTCCAGGCCCGGGGCCTGGTTGAAGGCGACGGACTTGCCGTCGTCGGCGAAGACCTTGCCGCCGGCCTGCCAGAGCAGCGGGTAGAAGTTCAGGTTCAGCGTGGCCTCCGGCGAGGCCGAGTAGTCGAGGGTGGAGAACCCGGCCGCCTTCAGCTTCGGCGCGGCCGCCTTGATCTCGTCCCAGGTGGCCGGCGGCTTGGTGATGCCGGCCTTGCCCAGCACGGTCTTGTTGTAGATGGTCGTGGTGACGGTGTGGTAGATCGGCGCGCCGTAGACCTTGCCCTCGACGGTCAGGCCGGGGATCGCGTTCGGCAGGAACTTGCTCTTGTCGGCCTCGACCACGTCGCCGACCGGCTCGAGCGAGCCGTTCTTCACGTACTGCGGGAGCTGGTCGGGGATCAGCAGGACGACGTCCGGGCCCTTCTTGCCGGCGAACGCGGTGGCGAGCTTCTCGTCGCGCTTGTCCCAGGGCTGCGGCTCGATGTTGAGGTCGAACCCGGAGTTGGCGGCCTCGAAGTCGGTCTCGACCTTCTTCCAGTAGGTGTCACTGGCGGCCTGGTCGGCGATCACCGGGTACATCCAGAGGGTGACGGTCTTCTTCTTGTCGGCGGATCCGTCGCTCCCGCCACACGATACGAGGGCGGCGGTGAGGACGAGTGCGGTCAGTGGCGCCGCGATACGGCGGACGGTGGATTTCATCACAACCCCCTGGATGCCGGCACAGGCCGGAAAGTTGTTCACCGAATAACGGTCAGGACCGAAAGTAGTGGGAAGGAATTTCTGCTGTCAACGTTTGATATCGACTCGGAACAGTTCGGGCCCGTTGCTGAAGATCAGCCGCTGCCCACCCTGGACCGCGAGCCGCCGGTGCGGGTGCTCAAGGTACAGCTTCGGCGTCGCCCGGTCGCCGGGGGCGATCCGGTAGATCTTGTTCAGGTCGATGCTGACGTACACCCCGTCCCTGGTCGCGACGATGTCTCCGGTCTGGGAGGTCGTCCCGAGGACGAAGGACCTCAGCACTGTCCCATACCGCGGGTCCATCGCGAACACGGTCTTGCCGGCCACGCCCCACAGCGTTCCGTCCGGCCCGAACGTCACCGACGACACGGTCGGTGCCTTGGTCACCGGCACCGTTTCCCAGAGTTTCCGCTTGCCCTCGACATCCCACGCGAACACGGTTCCGGACTCCCGGGTCGGCTTCGTGGTACCGAGTCCGCCGGTGATCGACGTACCGCCGTACACGATTCCTTGACGAGCGGTCAGACCGAAGACGCTCTCGTCCTGAACGACGTTCCGGTACGTCTCGGTGGTACCGGACTGTGGATCGTAGAAGGCGAGCGCGCCGCCGAGGCGGTCGCCCTCCGGGACCGTGCCGACCGCGATCTTGCCGTTCACCTCGACCAATGCGCGGGCGCGGTTCTGGAAGGCGGGCTTCAGGTTGACCGCGAGCTTCGGGTTCTCCGGGCTGCCGACCGGGCCGGGTGAGTACTCGACGCTGTTCCAGGTCTGGCGCGGGTCGTAGGAGTAGAGCCGCGCCTCCGGATAGGTGCCGATCCAGACCTTGCCGTCGGAGCCCTCGTAGGTCTGCTCGGTCTGCGAGAAGCGGTTGAACTTGGTGACGCCGGTCTTCGGATCGGTGACCGAGACTCCGCCGTTCAGATAGCCGCCGGTGTAGACGTTGCGGTCACCACCGGAGAGGCCGAGGATGTCGATCGGTTCGCGTCGCACGTTGGTCAGGAAGATCTCGGACTTCCCGGTCTGCGGGTTGTAGCGGAACTCCTCGCCGCGCCACAGCGTGCCGATCACACTCGTCCCCGGATAGTCGGGCAGCCCGAGGTCGGCGTACCCGATCGAGCGTGCGTTCTGGATCCGGCCGGTGAACCGCAGCCCGGTGCCGGTCAGCGTCTTGGTGGCCGGGTCGTACTTCCGCAGCTCGCTGGCCTGGATGAAGTAGAGCTCGCCGTTGGCGCCGAGCGGTGAGATGTCCAGGCCGTGGGCCTGCTGGATCTCGTCGACCCAGGTGCGGGACGCGATGTCCCAGACGTACATCGGCATCGGGAACGCGCCGCCGACCCGGATGTAGACGCGGCCGCCGCGGACGCTGAGGTCGTAGACGGACTTGAGCTTCGGGTCGCCGAGGTTCGGCGGCGGGGGAAGCTCGGTGGCGGCGCCGGTGGTGGCGTCGATCTCCATCACGTGCGCGTCCGGCAGCGATCCCGTGTAGAGCTTGCCGTTCGCGTAGCCGATGCTCTTGACGTACGGCTGGTCCGCGATGATCTTGCCGTAGTCGCGGATCGCGCCGGTGGTGTCGTCGAACCGGAACACGCGGCCGCCGGGGTAGGTGCCGCCGTACACGTTGCCCTGGTCGTCGGTAGTCAGCGCCCAGATGAAGGATTCGCTGGCCACCGGCCGACCGAGGTCCTCGACCGCGGTCGCGCCGGGCCGCAGCCGGTACAGGTGGCCGTTGTTGTAGCTGCCGACATAGATCGTGCCGGCCGGAGTCGCGACGACGGTGTAGCTGCCCTCGGCGCCGGGCAGTGGCGTCGAGAGCAGGCTGGTGCCGTTCACCGGGTCGAGCGCGTTCAAGTACGCCGGTACGCCGGACGAGATGTTCCAGATCGCGGTCTTGCCGCCGGGTCCGGGCGCGACGGTGCCGCCGATCAGCAGTACGTCGGACAGTGGTACGCCGAGGGAGACGGCCTCGGCGTGTGGCGGGCCGGCCGCCACGGTGGGCACTGCCGGGGTGGCGATCAGGGCAGTGGCAACGGTCAGGGCGAGGAGCGGACGGAAGAAACGCAACGAAGCCTCCGGGGGTGCCGTATTTACGGTCCTGTCCGAAAGTAAGCGCCGATGGCATGATTAAGTCAACGGCTCGGCATGAATTGCCACTTGTGGCAGCGTGAGCGAGGTTTCGGGGGTGCCCGTTAGAGCACGGGCATCTTCGCGAGCAGCGTCTTCAGCTGGTCGCGAGTGCTGGTGAAGAAGCTGTCCTGGCGATGCAGGGCCCGGTGGAAGGCGGCCAGCTCGGCCTCTGACGCGGTCGCGGAGAAGGTGCTGATCTCGGTCAGGTCGAGCCGCCGGTTGAACAGGTTCACCGTGTCGCGCCAGCGGTGCAGCTCGCGGACCAGCTCGGCGTCCCGGTGCAGACCGAGTGCGCCGGAGACCAGCGCCAGGTCGACCGCCGACACCACCAGCCGCGGATAGATGTGCCGGGTGGACGGTGCCTCCGGCGAGAAGCGCGCGTCGTTCAGCAGGCGGGTGTTCTCGCGCAGCTCGTCGCCGACAGCCCGCAGGACTTCGGTACGGCGTTCTGCCTCGGCCGTCAGCCGTTCGACGAAGATGCCGGTGAGCCCCGCGACCAGCGTCAGCGAGTTGACCGCAGGCTCCCAGCGCGAGTTCTCCGGCCAGAAGAACCAGATGACGCCCAGCGTGAACGCCAGGCCGAGCAAGCCGTAGCTGATCGCCGTGACGACGGTACGGCGGTGGGTCGCCCAGCGACGTCTCATCGCGCCCAGATGTCGTCGGCCAAGGTGCGGTCGTGCTCGCCGGAGGATGCCGGGGCGAGCAGCAGCAGCTCGAGGCCGAACGGGTTCGGTCGGCGCTGATACCGGAACTGGGACTGGATCGCCTCGATCGGTGTCAGCTCGCAGGCGGTGGTGAGCCGCTTCAGCCGGGTGGTCGAGTACTTCCGGGTCGTGTAGAGCCGGATGGTGTCGCCGATCGGCAGCACGACCTCGGTGTGGTCCGGCAGGCCCATCCGGATCGCCTCGCGGGTGTCGTTCTGCCAGACGACCTTCACCAGGAGCGCGTCGTCGTCCTCGATCTCGCCGATGAACTTGATCTGGTCGTTGTCGACCTTCAGATCGGTGTTGTAGCGCAGCGCGCTGGTGACGAACTCGGTGAACGCCCTGGTCTGGTGGTACTCGTCAGCGGCCGCCTTCGCCGACTCCGCGTCCAGCCGGGTCGTGCTGGCCACCTCGAGCAGCAGCCGGTCCTGCGGGCGCAGTACGTCGGTGATCAGCTGCAGCAGGTCTTCGTCGTCGTCGAAGTTGGCCAGCGTGTTCCCGGTCAGGCTGTAGAGCAGCGGCTCGTCACCGATCAGCCGGCCGAGCATCTGGGCCAGCTCGGACATGTTGTCGCGGATCGAGAAGTCGATCTGGACCGGCAGCACCTGGGAGATCGGGAAGTGGCCGCTGCGGACCGATTCCTGACCGCCGAGCCGGAGCATCTCCGAGCTCATGTCGACCGGGATGTAGAACATGTCCGGGTTGCGCCGGCGCAGGTCCTCCAGGATCGTCCGGTCTTTCACGCCGGTCCCGATACCGAGGCTGACGAAGTGGAAACCGCCCTTGTCCACATGCGGTTTGACCTTGCGCCAGTGCCGCTGGAAGGACTCGGTGCCGGCCTTCATCACCAGGTAGAACGGGTCGCTGGTCGCGTTCGCCCAGGCGATCGTCGGGCCGATGCCCCAGTAGGCGAAGCCGGAGGTGATCTCCTTGCCGTCGCCGGTCTCCGAGACCGGGCCGCGCAGGTCACCGGTCAGCGTGGCGAGCTTGTCGGTCTGGTCCTCGCCCACCAGCACGAACGTCCACGAGAAGTCGTCGTCGGCCAGCGCCTTCTCGAGCCTCCGGACCACGTGTACCGGCTCTGTCACGTTCTCCGACCCCTCCCACGGTGAGTGGTCAGGTTACCGGTTGCCGCCGACAAGCGCAGTCCGGAAAACGCCGTACGTCAGACGGGCGTGACGGCCTCTGCCTCGCGGCCTCCTCATGGGGACTGTACCGACGCGATCGCCAGGTCATGGCGTTGTGGCAGTCGTCCATGGGGCCTGTGCCGCCGGTGCGTTCCTCAGACGGGCGTGACGGCTTCGGCTTCGCGGCCCTTGGGACCGTCGATGATCTGGAAGTCGACGGGCTGGCCGTCCTCGAGGGTCTTGTAGCCGTCGGAGACGATCTTGCTCCAGTGGACGAAGACGTCGTCCTGCCCGTCCACGGCGAGGAAGCCGTAGCCCTTGTCGGCGTTGAACCACTTCACGGTGCCGCGCACCATCTCGGAACTCCTGTGACCACGGGACCCGTTGCACCCGGACCCCTCGGGTAGCTGGCCCACCGGAACCCCGATGAGCGGACCTCAGCCTAGCTCACCCGCGGTGCGAGGCCGCCAGGCCGATGATGCCCGCACCGAGCAGCAGCAGGGCGCCGGTCAGGCCCAGGTCCTTGGTCTCCAGGACGCCGTTCTCGTTCAGCATCCAGATCGTCGCGCCGCCGGTCAGTACGGTCCCGGCGATGATGCCGGCCACATCCGGCTTCGGCTTCGGCTTGTTCATCCCCGCTCCACTTTGATCGAGCCCAGTTTGACGTCCAGGTCCAGGACCACCGACTCCGGTCCGGTCTTCTGGTCGGCGCCGAGGTCGTTCAGCGTCAACTTTGCGTCCCGGCCGCTCTGCTTCGCGTTCGGTGCGACCAGCTCGCCGAGGTCGGCGTTCAGTTGGCCCTGTACGTCGACATTCCGCGGCAGCTTGATCACTACCTCACCCGCCCGCCCGTGGACCTCGATCTTGGCGCCGGGGTCGAACTTGGCCTGGGTCAGGTCCAGGTGTACCGAACCGGCGTCGAACGTGTACGGCGTCCCGGTGCCGGCCGTCGTGATCACCTGACCGGCCGGCGCGACGTATTTCACGTCGGCGAAGTTGCGCGGCACGTTCGGGAACAGGTTGCTCGCGATTGCACCTGCTGCGAGCAGCAGGCCCAGCGGGAGCAGTGCGGCGGTCCGGCCGACGAAACCGCCGAACAGCATGCCGGCGCCGAGCACTGCGACTCCGATGACCAGCATGGTCGCCGTAGTCGCTCCGGCCAGAGCTGCGATCCCGATCGCGACTCCGGTCAGCAGTACGACGACAGACTTGACTCCGCGAGCCCCCTTGACCGGTGGCTGCGCCGTACGGGTCTTGGCTGGTACGGCGCTCGGTGGCTCGTCGACGTACAGGCCGAGTGGGTCGTCGTCGGTCCAGACCGGCTGGACTGGCGGCGTCGGCTCGCTCACGCGGTCCTGCGGGCGCTGCTCAGCTGCGGGGGCCGCAGTGGGCGTAGGGCTCTGGGTTTGGGTCCAGCCGGGCTGGCCGTGCGTCCAGGCGCCGTTCGGACCGGACCACTGGGCGCGCGGGTTGCTGCGCCCGCGGCGACCGCCCTTGCGGTGGTAGGCGACCAGTCCGATGAGCGCGAGCACCAGCAGCGGGCCGGGGACGAACTCACCGAAGTTGAACGAGGACATCATCGCGATGGCGGCGAACACGGCGATACCGACGATGATCGGGCCCAGCCACGGGTGGTCCGGCCGGACGCGGTCTCCGAGCAGCCCTTGAGCGGGGGAGCGGTCGCTGCGCTCGTCCGGCATCAGCAGCCAGCCGGCGATGTAGAAGATGACACCGGGACCAGTGAGGATCAGCACGGCCATCACCACGCGGATCAGCACCGGGTCGATGTTCAGCGCCCGGCCGATCCCGCCGCAGACCCCGGCCAGCATCCGGTCCGACCGGCTGCGCTGCCAGTTCTCCACGTTCTGCAGGCGGCTACGGTCGAACCCCCCGGGGCCGCTCGAGTTCTGGTCCATGGCACCGATACTGCCGCCTCGACCGGTCCGGAGACATCGGGGATCCCCCCTGACCTGCCCCCGGTGTGTCGGCGGTCGGGGTTTCCCCCGAGGGGACCCTGACCCGGCCGGGGCACCTGGTGAGGAGCCGGCCCGGGACAAGCCTGCTGGTGTCGGCCCGGTCGACATGTGACGATCGTGGTGATGAGTCAGCCAGCCTCCGCCGCGCCGACGGGTGGGACCTCCGGCAACGGAGCCCCAGCCGAGTCGCCGCCTGCCCAGGGGCAGGCCAACGGTTCGGAGCAGTGGCGGTACAAGGGCTGGGGTCCGCAGGGACCCAGCCAGTACCAGGGCCCGTACGCCGCCTACGCCGCGCGCCAGGCGGCCGCCCTGGGCCCCGGCGCGCCCACTCCGCCGCCACCGCCTCCCGGACCGTCGTTCGGCCCGCCCCGCCCGTCGTCCGACCTACCACCGGTACGGCGGGCCTATCGCCGTACCGAGGGCCGTGTCGTGGCCGGTGTGGCCGGTGGGGTCGCTGACCACCTCGGTATTTCGGACACTCTGGTGCGGCTGGTGCTGATCGCCGCCACGGTGTTCGGCGGGTTCGGTGTGCTGATCTATGCGGCGCTGTGGTTCCTGATGCCGCTCGGAACGCCGGTCGCCCCGGCGGCGCCCGGTCTGGCCGCGCACACCCGGAGCGGGATGCGTTCGGACGAGCAGCCGCCCCCGGTGACCGAGGCGAAGGCGCAGAAGCGGGAGAAGAGCCGCGGCCAGGTGACCGCGCTGGTGGTCGTCGGAGCCGCCGTACTGCTCCTGCTGCAGGCCGCTGGCATCGGTATCGCCGGGAAGATGTTCTGGCCGCTGGTGTTCGCCGGGACCGGTCTGGCGCTGATCTGGCGGCAGGCGGACGAGGGACAGAAGCAGGAGTGGACCAAGGGCGTCCGGGTCCCGGTCGTCGGCGCAGTGCTCGGCAAGGGCGGCGTGAAGTCGGTGATCCGGCTCGCCGTCGGCGTGATCCTGGTCGGTACGGCGGTCGGCGTCTTCCTCGTGCAGAACGGCAAGCTGTCCCAGGTCGGCAACGTCCTGATCGCTGTGCTGCTCGCAGTGGTCGGCCTCGGAGTCATCGCCGGGCCGTGGGTCCAGCGGCTGAACCGGGACCTGAACTCGGAGCGTGCTGAGCGCATCCGGTCCCAGGAGCGCGCCGACATGGCTGCGCACCTACACGACTCGGTGCTGCAGACACTCGCCCTGATCCAGAAGCAGGCCAACGACCCTCGTGCGGTGACCACGCTCGCCCGCTCCCAGGAGCGCGAGTTGCGGGCGTGGCTGTACGACGAGGATGACAAGACCGACCAGACACTCGCCGGAGCCGCCAAGCGCGCCGCCGCGGAGGTCGAGGACTCCCA
Source organism: Kribbella yunnanensis (assembly GCF_039529655.1). Taxonomy (NCBI): domain Bacteria; kingdom Bacillati; phylum Actinomycetota; class Actinomycetes; order Propionibacteriales; family Kribbellaceae; genus Kribbella; species Kribbella yunnanensis. The sequence goes on from NZ_BAAANF010000017.1 coordinate 282,601, forward strand.
TGGTGTGCCGATCGAGGTCGTGACGGTTGGGGACTGTGAGCTGACCGAGGGGATGTCGGCCATGGTGCGGGCGGCCCGTGAGTCGATGGTGAATGCGGCCAAGCACTCCGGTGCTGCGAAGATCGATGTGTTCGTCGAGGTGGACGGCGACCGCGCTGAGATGTTCGTCCGGGACCGCGGCAAGGGCTTCGACGTGGACGGCGTACCTGACGACCGGCTCGGGTTGCGGCACAGTGTGATGGGCAGAATGGAACGGCACGGCGGACGCGCGACAGTGCGCTCCGATCCGGAGACTGGGACCGAAGTGCGACTGGAGATGGACAGATGAGCAGCAGGCGCGTTGTCGTCATCGATGACCACGACATGTTCCGGGCCGGAGTGCGCAGTGAGATCGGTGCGTCGGTCGACATCGTCGGGGAGGGCGCAGACGTCGACTCCGCGGTGAAGGCGATCGTCGCGGCCGAGCCGGACGTCGTACTGCTCGATGTGCACCTGCCCGGTGGCGGCGGCACCGAGGTGATGAAGCAGGTGCACCAGCGGCACCCTGAGGTGAAGTTCCTCGCACTGTCGGTGTCGGACGCCGCCGAGGACGTCATCGGCGTGATCCGGGCCGGTGCGCGCGGCTACGTCACCAAGAACATCAGCGGTACCGAGCTGGTCGACGCGATCAACCGGGTCGCCGAGGGAGACGCGGTCTTCTCGCCGCGGCTGGCCGGCTTCGTGCTGGACGCCTTCTCCGGAGCGATCGACATCGCCTCGGTCGACGAGGACCTGGACCGGCTCTCGCAGCGTGAGCGTGAGGTGCTGCGGCTGATCGCACGGGGGTACGCGTACAAGGAGGTGGCGCGGGAGCTCTTCATCTCGGTGAAGACCGTGGAGACCCACGTCTCGTCGGTACTGCGCAAGCTGCAGCTCTCGAACCGTCACGAGCTGACCCGCTGGGCGACCGACCGCCGCCTGGTCTGACCGCTCTTCCACTGAGCGAAAGGGACGCTGGCGCGGACAGCGCCGTACCGAGACCTTTCTGGGAAGCCTGGCCGGGATCCGCCCGTCCGGCGGACCGGAGGGTCTGATGTCAACGGTCTCGACGACTCGGAGCGGCTGGGTGCGGCCGCTGTGCTGGAGTGCCGTCCTGCTGGACGGATTCGACCTGGTGGTGCTGGGGACGATCACCCCGGTCCTGCTCAGTGACAAGGTGTGGGGCTACACGCCGGCTGTCGCGGCGACGGTGTCGACGGCCGGTCTGGCCGGGATGACGCTGGGTGCGCTGACGATCGGGACGGTGACCGACCTGATCGGCCGCAGGCGGGCGTTGCTGGTGGCGGTGGCCGGCTTCTCGTTCTTCACGCTGCTCTGCGCGTTTGCACAGAGTGCGGGTAGCTTCGGCGTACTGCGGTTCCTGGCTGGCCTCGGTCTGGGTGGATGCTTGCCGACAGCAATCACTCTGGTGACGGAGTACTCGCCACGCGGTCGGAACGGTGGGCCGACGACACTGGTGATGACCGGGTACCACGTTGGTGCTGTGCTCACTGCGCTGCTCGGGATCCTGGTGATTCCGTCGCTGGGCTGGCGGGCGATGTTCGTGATCGGTGCGGCGCCTGCGCTGGTGCTACTGCCGCTGATGCTGAAGTACTTGCCGGAGTCGCCGTCCTTCAGGCGAGAGGTGTCCAAGCGAGGACTGGAGCCGGTGAAGTCGTTGCTGCGCCCGGAGTTCCGGCGTTCGACGCTGGCGTTCTGGGTGACGTCGTTCATGGGGCTGCTGCTGGTCTACGGCCTGAACACATGGCTGCCGCAGATCATGCGGGAAGCGGGCTACCCGCTCGGTGCGGCACTCAGCTTGCTGCTCGTGCTGAACCTCGGTGCGGTCGCCGGACTGCTGCTGGCCGGGCGCATTGCCGACAAGGTGGCGCTGCGGCCAGTCACACTGGGCTGGTTCGCCGGTGCGACGATCACGCTGGCCTTGCTGAGCATCCGACTCCCCAGTGTGATCCTGTACGCCGTCGTACTGCTGGCCGGTGTCTTTGTCTTCGCTGCACAGGTGCTGGTCTACGCGTACGTCGGTCGTCTGTATCCGGCCGCGAATCGTGCGACCTCTCTTGGGTGGACCGCAGGTGTCGGCCGACTCGGTGCGATCGCCGGACCGATCCTCGGTGGTGCTCTGCTGTCGGCCGGACTCGCGTTCCCGTGGGGCTTCTACGCGTTCGCGTTGGTGGGCGGGCTCGCGGCCATTTCGGTGAGCGTGGTGGAGCGGCGCTCAGCTGTGGTGGTCGCCTCGGACTAGGGTGACCGCATGGACTTTGTGCATCACCTGTTGACGTTTCTGCACCTGATCGGCTTCGCGGCGTTGTTCGGCGGGTTCTTCACCCAGCTGAAGACGAAGACCCCGGTGGTGAACGCCGCGATGCTGCACGGTGCGCTGACCCAGCTGGTGACCGGTGTCCTGCTGGTCGGGATCGCCTCCGGCATCAAGGACGACGACTTCACCGTGAACAACACGAAGGTCGGCGTGAAGCTGCTCGTCGTACTGGTGATCGCCGGACTGCTGTTCGCCTACCGCAAGAAGCCGGCCCTGACCCGCGGCACCTTCTTCGCCATCGGCGGCCTGACCGCAGCCAACGCTGCCATCGCCGTCTTCTGGTGAGGGTGAGCTACTTGGAGGTGTAGGGCAGCAGGGCCATCTCCCGGGCGTTCTTGATCGCCCGGGAGACCTGTTTCTGCTGCTGCACACTCAGCCCGGTCACGCGCCGGGAGCGGATCTTGCCGCGGTCGGAGATGAACTTCCGCAGCAGCGCGGTGTCCTTGTAGTCGATGAACGTGATGCCGTCCCGGTCCAGCGGGTTCTGCTTGGGCTTGCGCTTGCCGGTGACCGGTGGTCGTCGCGCCATGACTCGTCGCTCCCTTGGTATTGAATGTCGTTTTCATTTAGCATAGCCCCATGGCCGTTCCGAAACGCAAGATGTCCCGCTCGAACACCCGCAACCGGCGGGCCCAGTGGAAGGCCGCTCCGGTCGACCTGGTGCCGATCGTCGTGGCCGGCAAACAGCTCCGCGTGCCGCGCCGGTTGGTCCGTGCGTACCAGCGCGGTCTCATCTCCTGAGACCGGCCGGCAGAACCGGGTGGCTGGTTGTGGACAGGGCACAGATTCGCCACCCCGGCAGGGGCGGTGGACGCTTGGTGGCTGAGATACCGTCGATGGTTATGGAGCGGAATCTCACAGCCGAACAACTCGCGCTCTTCGAGAAGGAGTTCGCAGCCAACCCGCAGTACCGGGTGATGCAGAACGCCGTCACGCAGACGCCGGTGAACGCCATCGCACTCGACCGCCAGGTCGTCACCTCCATCGACCATTCGGTGTCGAACCTGCTGGACGACTGGAAGGTCACCAACCAGAAGAAGAGCGGGCGGTGCTGGCTGTTCGCCGGGCTGAACCTGCTGCGCGTCGGCGCGGCCGAGAAGCTCGAGGTGAAGGACTTCGAGTTCTCCCAGAACTACCTGCTCTTCTGGGACAAGTTCGAGCGCTCGAACTTCTTCCTCGAGGCGATCATCGAGACCGCCGGCCGCGACGTCGACGACCGGACGGTGGCGCACCTGCTGTCCGACCCGATCGGTGACGGCGGCCAGTGGAACATGTTCGTCGCGCTGGTCCGCAAGCACGGCCTGGTGCCGAAGTCCGCGATGCCGGAGACCGAGAGCTCGTCGTCGACCGGCCAGCTGAACGACACGCTCCGCAAGCTGCTCCGCCAGGGCGCCCGCGACCTCCGCGGCCTCGACAGCGCCGAGGCGCAGCGCGAGCGCAAGCGCGAGATCCTGACCACCGTGCACCGGGTGCTCTGCATCCACCTCGGCACGCCGCCGCAGAAGTTCCTGTGGCAGTGGAAGGACAGCGACAAGGCCTTCCACCGCGACGGCTGGACCACCCCAGCCGAGTTCGCCGCGGCGTACGTGCAGGTCCCGGTCGACGACTACGTCTGCCTGGTGCACGACCCGCGAGAGTCCAGCCCGGTCGGCAAGACCTTCACCGTCGACTACCTCGGCAACGTCATCGACGCCCCGCCGGTCGTCTACCTGAACGTCGAGATCGACCTGATGAAGAAGCTCACCCAGGACGCCATCGTCGGCGGCGAGCCGGTCTGGTTCGGCTGCGATGTCGGCAAGCAGATGAACGGCGACCTCGGCATCTGGGACGCCAACCTGTACGACTACGGCGCCGTCTACCACACCAGCTTCACCCTGGACAAGGCCGAGCGCCTCCTCCACCACGAGACCCTGATGACCCACGCCATGCTCTTCACCGGCGTCGACGTCGTCGACGGCGAACCCCGCCGCTGGCGCGTGGAGAACAGCTGGGGCGACGAGAAGGCCGACAGCGGCTTCTGGACCATGAACGACTCCTGGTACGGCGAACACGTCTTCGAGATCGCCGTCCGCCGTTCAGCCCTCCCCGCCGACCTCCAGGCCCGCCTCGCCGACGACCCCATCGTCCTGCCGGCCTGGGACCCGATGGGCGCCCTCGCCGACTAAAGAATCAGCTGTAGCGCTTCGGAAGGCCTCTCCAGGGTTGGCAGGTGACCTGCCCAGGGGAGGTCTTTTCGTTCTGCGTTCGGGAGGCGGTCCATCAGGTACGTCGCGGAGTCGGCGAAGAACTGGTAGTCATGGGCGCCGGTGATGAGGCGGACGGGCATGGTGAGGGTTTCGGGGGTGACGGGGTAGTCCTCTTTGTCCACGTCGCCGGCGGGGATCTGCAGTTCGAAGGCTCGGCGCTGCATGGTGCGGAGGAGGTCACGGGCGGCGTCGTCCGCGTCGGGGCCGATCCAGTGCTGGACGGTGAGTTCGGTGGCGGCTTCGAGGTCGCCTGCTTCGATCAGCGTTTCTTCCTCGGTCCACAGCGCTTCGAGGGCTGCGTCCGGTTCCACGTTGTCGGTGGGGGCGCAGAGGAGGACCAGGCGGGTGAAGCGGTCGGGCTGCTGACTCGCCGCCTGCTGGAGGACATAGCCGCCGTACGACGCTCCTACTGCTGCGACCTGGTCGAGGCCTAGGTCGTCCAGGAGAGCCAGGACGTCGCCCGCGTCGGAGTACTTGGGGACAACAGGGTTTTCGCCGTAGCCGCGGAGGTCAGGAGTGATCACCTGGTGGGTGGCGCTGAGCGCTTCCACCTGGTGCTGCCACATACGGCTGTCGGCTACGCCTGCGTGGAGCAGGAGGAGAGGGGTCATGCGCCCAATCGGATCACAGTGAAAGGTTCGGCGTAACTGGTTTTCGGCAGGCCGGCGAGGGCGGCGCGGTGCTGGGACAGTTGGCGCATGTGGGTGGCCAGTGCGTCGGGATCGCGGTGCTGGCTGGTGTGGGAGAGTAGGGCGGCGATCTTCTGGTCGATGGTGTCGGTGATGTCGACGTAGTGGTTGATCGCAGGGTGCTCGACCAGCCAGAGCTCGTTGAGGTCCCAGGGCTCCTCGGTGAGGTCGGGGAACGCGTAGGGGTTGCCGGCTGCGGGGTAGAACGCGCGCAGGGTGGCTTCGCCGGTGGCCAGGTGGTCGGGGTGCGAGACCTGGAGGCGTTGCCAGTTGCGTTCGGGTGACGAGGTGATGAGGCGCTGCGGGCGGACCTGGCGGATCACCCGGACGATGTCGCGGACCAGGTCGGTGGTCGGCTCCACGGCACCATCGGCGTACCCGAGGAAGTGCAGGTCCTGTACGCCGGCGTGCCCGGCTGCTGCGGTCTGCTCGGCCCGGCGGACCGCGGGGATCTCGGAGCGATCCCGGTCCGGTTCGAAGCCGCCCTCCTGGCCGTCGGTGACGATGCAGTAGTGCACCTCGATCCCGGCCTTGGTCCACGCTGCGACGGTTCCGGCCGCGGCGAAGTCGATGTCGTCGGGGTGCGCGACGACTGCCAGTACACGCTCGATTTCACTGTCAGGACGCGGTTTGGCTGCAGGAACAGTCACATCATCGACCTTACTTGCCCTATCTGGGCACAGTGGACCTGTGGAGTTCGGCGGCGAGTGCGACCCGCTGGAGGTGGGTCTGGATGCTGCTCGGTTGCGCACTGCGATCGAGCAGGCACAGACACGTCGCGGTGCGGCTCAGCTGTGCGTGATCCGGGACGGGCGCGTGGTCGTCGACCGCTGGTTCGGGTGCGAACCGGAGTCGCTGTTCTGGTTGTTCTCAGCGAGCAAGCAGTACGTCGCGATTCTCGTGCACCAGCTGGTGGAGTCCGGCGTACTGCATTTCGACGACGAGGTGGCGGCGTACTGGCCGCAGTTCGCGGGGGAGGGCAAGGACGGGGTCACCATTCGCGACGTGCTGCGCAACCAGTCCGGTGCTGCGGCACCCCGGGCCGACGTACGGGCTATGAGCGACTGGACGAAGTCACTGCGCCGGATCGAAGAGGCGCCGCTGCGCTGGCCGCTCAGCTCGCTCGCGTTCGGGTTCATCCTGGGTGAGGTGGTCCAGCGGATCACCAGGCATCCGATCCAGGTTGTGCTGGAGGAGGCGGTGCTCCGACCACTCGGGGTGGCCGACACTCACCTGGGTCTGCCGCCAGAGCTGTGGGGCAAACAGGTCCCGGTCAAGGGCAGTCGGCTGGTGAACCGCCGCAGTACCCGGGAGGCCGTCGTACCGGGTGAAGGTGTGTCGGCAACCGCTCGTGACCTTGCAGCGCTCTATCAGATGCTGCTGAACCACGGCATCGGTACGGCGGGCCGCGTACTGCGGCCGGAGTCGGTCGCAGCCGCGGTTGCGCCGACCAGTGACCCGGCGTTCGGTCAGCAGAGCAGTCCGCGGACGTTCGGTCACAACGGCAGCAACTGCTGTGTCGGGTGGGCGGACCCCGACCGGCAGCTCGCCTATGCCTATGTGACCGACCGCACCGCTGAGCTCGCCCACCACGTGGCCGTGGCCGACCGCGTCCTCGCTTCGGCCGGCTAGCTGAGGACTGGTACGGCGACCCGTTCCTGCACCACGCGGTCGACGATGCCGTACTCACGAGCCGCCTCAGCGGTCAGCACGTGGTCCCGGTCGGTGTCGTGCCGCAGCCGCTCGATCGACTGGCCGGTGTGCTCCGCGAGAATCGACTCCACCTGCGCGCGGACCCGCACTACCTCGTCTGCCTGCAGGATGAGGTCGGGAATCGTGCCCTGACCCCGCGCGGCCGGCTGGTGCAGTACGACGCGCGCATGCGGCAGTACTGAACGCCGTCCGGGCGCACCGGCCGCCAGCAGGACCGCACCGGCCGCAATAGCCTGTCCGACGCAGAAGGTTGCCACTGGCGCCGAGATGAGCCGCATGGTGTCGTAGATCGCCAGTGCGGCCGTCGTGTCACCGCCCTCGCAGTTGATGTAGAGGTTGATCTCCCGCTCGTTGTTGTCGTACTCCAGGTGCAGCAACTGCGCGATCATCGCGTTGGCCACGCCGGAGTCGATCGCCGTACCGAGGTAGATGATCCGCTCGGACAGCAGGTGCGAGTAGACGTCCATGACCCGCTCACCGCGCGGGGACTGGGCAATGACGTTAGGAATCATGTAGCTGCTCATGCGGCTGCTTCCTTCTGCGCGGGCATCACTTGGTCGAACGTCGAGACGATGTGGTCGATGAAGCCGTACTCGCGGGCCTGGCCGGCGGTGTACCAGTGGTCGTGCAGCGAGTCCTCGTGCACGGTCTCGAAGGACTGACCGGTGTCCTCGGCGATGATCGACAGGACGGTGTCGCGGAGCTGCCGCAGGTCGTTGGCCTGGATCTCGATCTCCACCGCGGAGCCACCGATCCCGGCCGAGCCCTGGTGCATCAGGATCCGCGCGTTCCGCAGTGCGTACCGCTTCCCCGCCGTACCGGCGGACAGCAGGAACTGGCCCGCGCTACAGGCCAGCCCGATCGCCAGCGTGGACACGTCGCACGGCACCAGCCGCATCACGTCCCGGATCGCCAGCATCGACGGCACCGAGCCACCGGGTGAGTGGATCCACAGGGCGATGTCGCGGTCGGGATCCTCGGCCGCGAGCGTCAGGATCTGGGTCGCGAGCAGCGTGCCGTTGTCGTCGTCGAGGACACCGTCCAGCACGACGACGCGGCGGTCGAGCAGCCGCTGCCGGGCGGACGGGTTGAACAGCGGTGGTTTGGTCTCTTCTGCCATGTGTCCACTGTGGGCGCGCAGAACCGTCGTACCCCAGTTTTTCTGCTGACGGCAAGTCTGCTGAGAGCCGACAAGATGCTGTGGCAGGCTCCTCCACTGTGAATCTGAGCGATACCGCAATCCTGATCGCGGACGACCTGTCCGACTCCGAACGCAACCTGCTGGAGCGGACGGCCACTCCAGCCGCCACCCTGCTCGGGGCGGTCTCGATGATCCTCCGTACGTCGCTCTTCACCGAGGACCCCGCTGCCTGGGTCGACATGTGGCAGGCCCGCCCGGACTTCGCCCGGATCGAATGGCTCGACGGACCGGAGCTCTCAGACGTCGTCGCGCTGCTGGCCGCGAAGGACTACGAGGGCCAGATCGAGGGTGTCCCCGGCCTGCGCATCGGCTCCTGCAACGACCACACCGCGAAGATGCACTGGCTAGGCTCCGCCGTACCGGTAGAGCTCCAGCTCACCCGCCAACTGTCGTAGCCAGGCGCTGGGCGAAGTCGGCTGGGAAGGCGTGGGCTAGGCCAGGTAGCCGCTCGATCTTGCAGGCGGATAGGTGGGACTCGGCTGCGTCCACTACCTCGAGCAGGTCGTCGTCGGTGCCGATCCAGATCGTTGCCGGAGACAACGAGTTGGCCGAGCTGTCCGGGAGCTCGCGCAGTGCCGGAGCCATAGCCAGTACGCCGGCCGTCGGTGCCGGTTGCGCGGTGAGCGCCCAGTTGAGCGCGACTCGACCACCGGCCGAGAAGCCGGCGGCGATGAGCGGGAGGCCGGTCAGTTCGGTCGGGAGTTCGGCGAGTGCCCGCGCGATGTCAGCCGCAGCTTGTTCGGGGTCGGGCCAGGTGCGGTACATCGGCGACATCCGGCGAGAGGATTCGACACAAACGAGCGCATACCCGAGATCAAGCACGGCGGACCAGTCACGTTGTGCGTGCTCTGCCCGCTGTCCCGCCCCATGAAGAGCAACCACAACACCCCGAGCCCGAGTCGGGTCGGGAAGCTTGTTGTCGCGGAGGGAATCGTCGGAGGGGGCGCGCCCGGGGAGGCCGCTCCCGGATGGGGTGTCGGGGGAGGTGTCGCCCTCGGGGAGGGTGATCAGGGCGGGGGTGGGGGCGTCGGTTGCTCGGGTGGCGGACTCGGCGACCAGCTGTTGGAACTCTGGGTGGTTGGTTAGGGCGGCTAGGTCGTCGTCGTCCGTGAGGATCTCGGGGCGCCACCAGCTGCCGGCGCGGCTTGCGGTCCGGAGGGCTTGGAGGGCGCCTTCGGGGTCGCCGGAGGCGCCTAGGAGGCAGGCTCGGAGATGGGCCAGCTCGGCGGTCCAGGGCGCGAGATCGGTCGCGGCATCCAGTACGGCGATCGCGTCGGCGTACCGGGACTCGGCGTACAGGGCTTCGATCTGGTCCACGAGGGCGTCGTACCGGGTGTCGTCCATGGGTGGATCTTTTCATTCGATCGAACCTGTTTTCGGTAACTGTCGGCGGGTGCGCCTATGGTGTTCGGTGATGACTACGCTCTTCTCGCCTGACGAACTGCCGGTGCCGCTCGAGGAGCCGAAGAAGCACCGGACCGACCCCGAGGCGCTGCTGGACGGGCTGAACCCGCAGCAGCGGGCTGCTGTCGTGCACGCGGGGAAACCGCTGCTCGTGGTGGCCGGTGCCGGGTCGGGGAAGACGCGCGTGCTGACGCGGCGGATCGCGTACCTGCTGGGTGCCCGCGACGCGCACCCCGGGTCGATCCTCGCGATCACGTTCACCAACAAGGCGGCGGCGGAGATGCGCGAGCGGGTCGTCGACCTGGTCGGGCCGCGGGCGAAGCTGATGTGGGTGTCGACGTTCCACTCGTCGTGTGTGCGGATCCTGCGTCGCGACATCAAGAAGTTCGGGATCAACCCGACGTTCTCGATCTACGACGCGACCGACTCGCGCCGGCTGATGACGCTGGTCTGCCGTGAGCTCGACCTGGACGTCAAGCGGTACAACCCGCGTGCGGTGCTGAACTGGATCAGCACCCAGAAGAACGAGTTGATCGACCACGAGACCGCCTCGGCGAAGACCTCCAACCACTTGGAGGAGACGTATGCCGAGTGCTACCGGATCTACCAGGAGCGGCTGGCGCAGGCGAATGCGCTGGACTTCGACGACCTGCTGATGACCACGGTCAACCTGCTGCAGGCCTTCCCCGAGGTCCGGGAGTACTACCGGCGCCGGTTCCGCCACGTGATGGTCGACGAGTACCAGGACACGAACCACGCGCAGTACACGCTGATCCGCGAGCTCTGCGGTGAGGATGCGCCGGGCGCGAGCCAGCCGACCGCGCCGCCGGCCGAGCTGATGGTGGTGGGCGACTCCGACCAGTCGATCTACGCGTTCCGCGGGGCGACGATCCGCAACATCCTCGCCTTCGAGGAGGATTTCGCCGGCGCCGAGACGATCCTGCTCGAGCAGAACTACCGCTCCACCCAGACCATCCTGAGCGCGGCCAACGCGGTGATCAGCCGCAACGAGGGCCGGATGGCGAAGAACCTCTGGTCCGACCAGGGGCAGGGCGAGCAGATCGCCGTGTACGTCGCGGACAACGAGCACGACGAGGCGCAGTTCGTCGCGGACGAGATCGACCGGCTCGCCGACGCCGACCAGGTGAAGCCGTCCGATGTGGCGGTCTTCTACCGGACCAACGCCCAGTCGCGAGTGTTCGAAGAGGTCTTCATCCGGACCGGCCATCCGTACAAGGTGGTCGGTGGCGTCCGGTTCTACGAGCGCAAGGAGGTTCGCGACGCGCTCGCGTACCTGCGCGTGCTGGTGAACCCGGAGGACACCGTCTCGCTGCGCCGGATCATGAACGAGCCGAAGCGCGGCATCGGCGAGCGGGCCGAGGCTGCGATCGAGGCGCTCGCGCAACGAGACCGGATCTCATTCGCAGCCGCGATGCGCCGGGCCCAGGACGCACCGGCGATGGCTTCGCGCTCGGCGAACGCCGTACAGGGATTTGTGGACATCCTCGACGACCTGACCGCGATGGTCGACTCGGGTGCGCCGCCGGACGACATCCTGGACAGCGCGCTGCACCGCTCGGGGTACTACGAGACTTTGCAGAAGTCGCCGGATCCGCAGGACGAGACCCGGCTGGAGAACCTGGACGAGTTCATCTCGGTGGCCCGGGAGTTCGTCGAGGAGCGGACCGCGGCCGGTGAGTCGGCGGATCTGCAGGCGTTCCTGGAGCGCGTCGCGCTGGTCGCCGACGCGGACCAGATCCCGGATGCGGACGACGACGGTGGGGTGGTCACGCTGATGACGCTGCACACCGCGAAGGGCCTGGAGTTCCCGGTCGTGTTCCTGACCGGGATGGAGGACGGCGTCTTCCCGCACTCCCGGTCGCTGACCGACCTGAAGGAGCTCGAGGAGGAGCGCCGGCTCGCGTATGTCGGCATTACCCGGGCCCGGCAGCGACTGGCGATCTCGCGGGCCGCGGTGCGGTCGGCGTTCGGTGCTCCGCAGCACAACCCGCCGTCCCGCTTCCTCGAGGAGATCCCGGCCGAGCTGCTCGACTGGCGCCGCGACGAGTCCGCGATCACCCGCTGGTCCGGATCCGGTACGTCGTCGGGCGGCGGCATCCCGAGTCGCTACGAAACGTCACGCCGGAGCTCGACCGACAAGCCCGTGATCAACCTCGATCCCGGTGATCGCGTCGTCCACGACAGCTTCGGTATGGGCACGGTCGTGGTCGTCCGTGGTGAGGGTCAGCAGGCACAGGCCGATATCGACTTCGGCTCCGAAGGTGTGAAGCGGTTGCTGCTTCGGTACGCACCGGTGGAGAAGATCTGAGCCGCGTCGGGTGACGGGCTGATCGCAGAGATCGGGCAACTTTCCGGACCAATGCGTTGCATATATGCCGGAGATTGAGACAATCGAGCATCTTGCGCCCACCTGTGGAAGCGTCGTCCCCATGCCCAAGCCCGTAGCAGACAGTCACCGCCGGATCATTCTGGCCGGGGCGAACCCTGGGCTGCGGCTGTTCGACGAGGCCGGCAAAGTGACGGCGTACGCCTCGATCTGGATGGTCGACTGGTCGATCCGCGGGTCCGGGACGGCGGTCGTGCTGTGGTTCGACGGGATCGTCCGGGTGGTTTCGGAGGACGTCGACCTGGCTGCGTGGCTGGAGCGGTATTTCGTCCGCTCGTTCCTCGAGGTGCAAGGGCTGCCCTGGCACGAGCCGGCCATCGAGCGCGATCTGGTCCAGGTGTCGATGAACCTGGCCGACGGTTTGAGCGCGAAGGCGGCCGATATCCAGATCGAGATGGGCGGCGTCCTCGACCGGCGTCTGTTCGCGACCGACAACTTCCAGCTTGCCGACGGCAACCACAGTCTCAGCCTGGTGATCGCCCCCGTCCGCTCCGCCACCGTCTCCATCGGCGGCGCCTCCGTCCCCGGCTTCGTCCAGGTAGACGGTTCCCCCGACAAGCCCGGCTCCTCAGCCTTCCTCACCACCGCCGAGGTCTGGCGCCGCTAGCCTGCCTTCCCCGCCCGCCATCTGATGGGTTCCCCCATGAGCTTGTGGGTTCTGTACTCGCATGCGGGTGGGGAACCAGCAACCTCGTGGGTTCACCCATCCGGTGGGAGGTTCCCCCACCGGATTCTGGGGTGGGAACCTCCTATTTGGTGGGTGGACCCACCTTCTGTACGGGCCACCAGTTGTCCATGCGGGGGACGGCGGTGGTCTGGGCTTCGAAGCGGAAGAGGACGGTGGCGATGCCGGCGGCGCCTTGCATCCAGCCGATTCCGGGTGGGAGGAGCGGGTCGTCGTTCTTGTGTTCGAGGAAACGCCAGTACGGCGAGGAGCCGGCGTTCGCGACGAGAGTGTCGGCGAGATGCGTGGCGAAGGCGAGGTCGGCCGGGTCGTTGGTGCGTTGGTAGCTGGTGAGGAACGCGTCGGCCACGCCCGCGGTGCCGCAGCAGCGGCCGTCGTTGTCCCAGAAACCGGGGTGGAGGCGCTTGGGGATGCCGGAGTGCCGTACGGCGTCGAGGAGGCGCTGGCGCCAGGTGGCCGACGAGACACCGGCTACTGCGTCCACACCGGCGTACTCGAGTGCGTCGAAGAGCAGGGCGGTGCCGGCTGGGCCGTGGCACCAGTTGTAGGTGTACTCGTCGCCGTGGCGCTCGGACCACGGGACTGCGCGCGGGACCTCGAAGCCTCCTCCGGCAGAGCGGCCCATGGTGATCAGGTGCTCAGCGCCCAGGCGAGCGGTCTCGATCAGCTCGGGACGGTCCAGCTCAGCCCCAGCCAGAGCCAGTACGGCGGCGATGCCGGCCAGACCGTGGGTGAGGTTGGGCATCTCCAGCGGCGGTGGTTCGCGGAGGTAACGCCGTGGCACGAACAGCCAGTTCACACCGGCCGCGGTCTCCTCCTGCTCAGCCAGTAGCCGTTCTATCGCCCGATCAGCCAGCTCATGAGCCGGCACGCCATGCCGGATGGCCCAGAGCGCCCCGAGAAGCACACCACCGGTACCAAGCGTGAGGTCGTTGCACACAGCACCCGGCTCATACGAGTCCGACTCAGCGAGGAACCCCTCCTGCCAGCCGGTCGCCGTACCGATCTCCAAGGCCCGCTCGACAGCCGCATCAACACCCGGCTCACCCAACACGGTCAGCACGCCGATCGAACTGACCAGCCCGTCGAAGAACGAGATCGACGACTCGGTCGGGATCGAGCCCCGCACACGTGCAGCAATCCCGTCGGCAAGCTCCCGTTCGGCAGTCGTCCACGGCCGCGTCAGCTCGATCTCGGCCAGCGCATAGGCCAGCCCGCCGACCCCGGTGTAGGTCCCGTGCAGGAACTCGGTCGGCTTCTCGGCACCCAGGAACTCCGGGATCCAGGGGCCGTCGTCGTCCCACTGCACCTGGTCGAGCACCCAGGTCCAGGCGGCCTCCGCCAGTTCGCCGTACTTCATGCTCGCGCGTTCCGAAGACGAATCCCGCTGAACTCAAGCGTGCTGGTGATGACCTCGGCCCAGAAGTCGTGCAGCCGGTTCAGAACCCGGAGCTGAATCCCCGCCTCGTCGTGCAGCTCGAAGAGATCGCCGACGCGTTCGGGTGGCCCGAGCGGTTTCACGTCGGTGGTGGCGACGAAGGCTGCGTCATGCAGGCTGAACTGCGCGGCGGGGAGGCGGTAGGCGTAGAGCTCGACGGTTCGCATCGCCTCCAGCCAGCCGTATTCGACCGCATGGACGCGGGAGCCGGAACCGGGGCCGATGATGCGGGCGTGGTCTTCTGGGGTGGTGGAGGGGCCCAGCCACGCCATGGCGCGGGGGCACTGCCTCGGGAACCAGTAGTCGGGGGCACGGTCGTGGCCGACCGCCCAGACGTAGGTTGCTTGGGGCCGGAAGACCTCGATGGTGGGGTCTTCGGAGAAGTGCAGAACCTCTCCGGCAGCGGGGCGCATGCCGGGGATCCTAGTACTGCGACAGTGTTGGGTTCAGACCGGTTACGGGTTCAGACCACAGTGCGAGCGCAGCCACGGGATCGGGTCGATCGGGTCGCCGCCGTCGGGACGCACTTCGAAGTGCAGGTGCGGGCCGGTGACGTTACCGGTGGAGCCGACTGCGCCGACCTGGTCGCCGGCCATCACGGTCTCGCCGACCGAGACGCTGAACTTGTTCATGTGGTTGTACCAGGTGACGGTGCCGTCGGCGTGCCGGACCTGGACCTGGCGGCCGTAGGGGCCGGCCCAGTCGGCGAAGATCACGACGCCGCGCATCACGCTGCGGATCGGGGTGCCGGTCGGAGCGGCGAAGTCGGTGCCCGTGTGGTTGCGGGCCCAGCGGCTGCCACCCTGACCGAAGGTCGCGGTGATGTGGTAGCCGGAGATCATCATCTCGCAGCGGTTCAGGGACTCGCGGAGCTTCTTCGCCTCGGCCTTCTTGGCCAGGGCCAGCGCGGTGGCGCGCTTCGCGGTCAGGGTGTTCGTCGCGTTCAGCTTCGCGGCGCGGGCCTTGGCCAGCGCCGCGGCGGCCGCCTGCTTCTTGTTCGTGTCGTTGCCGGCCAGGGTGACGCGGGACGAGTCACGGGTGGCGAGCTGGCGTGCCTGGATGCGAGCAGTGGTGATGCCGGACAGGTTGCCGTTGTCGAGGCTGGCCGCGGCAAGGTTCACCGCTGTGTTGGCCTGCGTGGGGGACGACAGGGCGCTGTGGCTGAAGCCTACGGCTCCCGCCGCCGCAGCAAGCGCTGCGGTCAAACCGACGATCTGGGTACTGCTGGGGGTGTTACGCCTGGCAACACGATGTTTGGCGCTGTGACGACTTGCGCCGGTCTTGCGCGCAGCGTTGCCTGGCGTGACGCGGTTGCCCGCGGCACGATGCTGGGACACAACGTGGCCTTCCGGTCACAGGGGAGGGGTTGGGGTGGTGCTTGGCTCTGCAACCTTTCGCCCTCATCGGGGGTTTATTCCCGGTGAGGACTTGAGCACGATAACGGAAGAGTCACGAGCCGACAAACCCTGCCACCCAGTTTTCCGCAGCACCTTCACGAAACTTTTGCATGAGCCGCTGCACGTGCATCAGCCGTGTGAGCGCCAAAAGGCTGCCTGATCAGGCAGTTTGCGGTTGGTCGTCCAGATGCGCCAGCACGCCGGTGATCTCGTGGACCGTGTCCCCGTGGAACGGCAACGAGAGATGACCCACCCCGCGGACCCGGACGTTCCGGGCGATCAGGTCGGGATGCCGCAGCCGAGCACGCCGCTGCGGCACGATCAGCTGGTCGACGTCGCTGTAGAACGCCACGAACCGCGTCGGTACGCCGGGCGCCGGTTCCGCGAGCTCTTCCATCAGATCGCTCTCCGGCCGCAACTGCTTCACCAGCGGCCAGGGCAGGAGTCGAGCCGCGACCGTCCCCTGATGCGGTGTCCCCAGCGTCACGCAGGTGTGGACGCGCTCGTGACCGCCGAGCTTCTGGATGTAGTACCGCGCGATCAGCCCGCCCAGGCTGTGGCCGACCACGTGGATCTGGTCCGACCCCGACGCTTCACAGATCGCCTCGATCTCGGCACCCATCCGCTCGGCCGTACGGCGGACGTCCACCGTCAGCGGTGAGTACGAGAAGGTGTGGATGCTGCTGAATCCGCGCCGCATCAGCTGCCGGCGCATCAGCGCGAAGATCGTGTGGTTGTCGATGATCCCGTGCGCGAGCAGGATCGGCGTACCGGCGGCTCGGACGTCGTTGACCAGCAGACTGCGCTGGGCCGGTGTCAGACCGGCCAGGGAGAGTCGCTCGGCGCGGGAACCTGAGCCGCCGAGCAGGCCGAGCGGATACATCGCCAGGTGGGTGGTCATCCAGCCGATCTCGACGGCCGCGCCGTGCAGCACCCGCGGGGTGATCGCCGATCGGGCGCCGTACGCGAGGCCGTCCAGCGCGCCTCGCACCTCGTCCTGCCAAGAAGTCATTTGCGGCTCCTCACAGCAAACCAGACCCCCCGGTGGTCCGATCTCTCTTCCACGGTAACCGGTTCCCCACAACCGTGGCGGGGAACACACGTCTCCGTGTCTTATCCGTGAGATTGGCACCGGCTAACCTGCGAATATGCCTTCAACCAGCACTTTGCGTGTCGTCGTCGCCAAGCCCGGCCTGGACGGCCACGACCGGGGTGCGAAGGTCGTCGCCCGCGCACTGCGCGACGCCGGGATGGAAGTTATCTACACCGGGTTGCACCAGACCCCCGAGCAGATCGTCGAGACCGCGATCGCCGAGGACGCCGACGCGATCGGCCTGTCCGTCCTGTCCGGCGCGCACATGACCCTGTTCAAGCGGGTCCGCGAACTGCTCACCGAGCGCGAGGCCGACGACATCGTGGTGTTCGGCGGCGGCATCATCCCGGACGCGGATCTGCAGCCGCTGGCCGAGCTCGGCGTGCACAAGATCTTCACTCCCGGCGCGACCACCACCGAGATCGTCGAGTGGGTCCGCGGCCACGTCGGCGACGCCTCCGCCCCCGCCTCCTGAAGTTACTGTTTGGTAATACCGAATCGTTAAGAAACACCTGGTTGTGCAGGCTCTCGAATCGCGGTCGCATACAGCCATGCGGTACGTCCGGTAACTGAACCGTTCAGTGACGGGTGTGTAACTCAGAACACATCACCCCCGTCTTCGGTTACTGTCCGGACAGGTGGCGTCACAGTGCGGTGGGGGCCTGGACGCCGCTCGCGCAGGGACGATGCGATTCCCATCGGGAGAGGGCAGGTAACGATGAGGTTTGAACGATCACACACTCGCAAGGCGGTCGCTCTGGCCGTGGTGAGCAGCCTGGTGTTGCTCACGGCGGCGTGTGGCGGCGACGAAGGCGGCGGTGGCAGCAACGGTGCGGCCGGGGGTGCGCTCGAGGGCCGCGGGCCGATCAAGTTCGCCACCGGCAAGGACACGTCGGGCAACCTGACGAACCAGGTCAAGGCCTGGAACTCGCAGCACCCGGACGAGCAGGTCACGGTGACCGAGCTGCCCGAGTCGGCCGACCAGCAGCGCGCACAGATGATCTCGAACGCCCAGATCAAGTCCGACGAGTTCAGCGTGCTGAACCTGGACGTCGTCTGGACCGCCGAGTTCGCGGCCAACCGGTGGATCACCCAGCTGCCCGAGGACCAGTTCCCGGACCTCGGCAAGTTGCTGCCGACCACGGTCGACACCGCGAAGTACCGCGACAAGCTGTACGCCGTACCGGTGACGTCCGACGGTGGTCTGCTGTACTACCGCAAGGACCTGCTGGACAAGGCCGGGGTCGAGGTACCGAAGACCTGGCCGGAGATGGTCGCCGCCTGCGCCAAGGTGAAGGCGCTGCCCGAGGGCAAGGCCATCAACTGCTACGCGGGCCAGTTCGAGAAGTACGAAGGCCTGACGGTGAACTTCTCCGAGGCCGTCAACGGCGCCGGCGGTGTGGTCGTCGGTGACGACGGCAAGCCGAACGTCGACACCCCGGAGGCACTGGCCGGTCTGACCGCGCTGGTCGAGGGCTTCAAGACGGGCTTCATCCCGAAGGCCGCCATCACCTACCAGGAGGAGCCGGGACGCCGCGCGTTCCAGGAGGGCAACCTGCTCTTCCACCGCAACTGGCCGTACGTGTACGCGCTGGCGAACAAGACCGACGGCTCGTCGAAGATCGCCGGCAAGTTCGCGGTCGCGCCGCTGCCGGGCCTGAGCGGGCCGGGCGTCTCGACGCTGGGCGGTCACAACTACGCCATCTCGGAGTTCGCCAAGAACAAGGCGACCGCGGCGGACTTCATCAAGTTCATGTCCAGTGAAGAGCGGCAGAAGGCGAACGTCGAGAAGACCTCGCAGGCGCCGACCTGGGCGTCGCTGTACGACGACCCGGCACTGAACAAGCAGTTCCCGTACCTGGCTCCGCTGAAGGCGTCGATCGCCTCGGCGAAGTCGCGGCCGAAGGTGGTCAAGTACGGCGACGTGACGACCGCGATCCAGGAAGCGGCGTACGGCGCACTGAAGCAGCCGGGCGGTACGGATCCGAAGCAGGCACTGACGGATCTGCAGACCAAGCTGAACACACTCATCACCCAGTGACCCGGACGTGGGGCCGGTGTGCGGTGAACGCTGCGCACCGGCCCCGCGTTGTCACCGCCCACGGAGGTGGGCGGACAGAGAAGGAGGCATGAGGTGAGTGATTCCGCCTCGGTCGTCGAGCCGGGCAAGAAGGTTCGGCGTACGTCGTTCAACGAGGGCACCGGCCGGCTGGCCGCACTGCTGCTGTCACCGACCCTGATCGTGCTGGTCCTGGTCGTGCTCTACCCGATCCTGTCGGCGCTCCGCGAGTCGCTGTACCAAAGCGGTCAGCGGATCGACGAGGACGGCTTCATCATCCAGGGCTCGCAGTTCGTCGGGCTGGACAACTTCGCGGCGATCTTCTCCGGCGAGACCGGCGACCGATTCTGGAACGCGTTCTACAACACCACGTTCTTCACCGTCGTCTGTGTCGTCCTCGAGACGCTGCTCGGTGTGCTGATGGCCCTGGTGATGCACAAGGCGTTCAAGGGCCGGGCGATCGTCCGGGCCAGCATCCTGGTTCCGTGGGCCATCCCGACCGTGGTGTCCGCGCTGCTGTGGAAGTGGATCTTCCAGGCCGACGGCATCGCGAACGTCGTCGCCGGCACCCAGATCCTGTGGTCGACGGAGGGCTGGCAGTCGGTGCTGTCGGTCATCATCGCCGACACCTGGAAGACCGCGCCGTTCATCGGGCTGCTGGTGCTGGCCGGTCTGCAGACCATTCCGGACGAGGTGTACGAGGCCGCGAAGGTGGACGGGGCGAGTCCCTGGAAGACCTTCACCCGGATCACGTTGCCGCTGGTGAAACCGGCACTGCTGGTGGCAGTGCTGTTCCGGATCCTCGACACCCTGCGGATGTTCGACCTGCCGTTCGTGCTGGTCGGCCCGAACAAGTCGTCGGTCGAGACACTGTCGATCCTCGCGTACCTCGAGGCCAACAACACCCGGTACGGGCCGGCCGCGGCGTACGCGACGTTGCTGTTCATCTATGTCGCGGTGGTCGCCTACGCCTTCGTGAAACTGCTCGGAGCCGACGTCATCGGTGAGGCTCGCGCTCGCGTGGTCAAGCCGAAGAAGTCCCGCGGGAAGGTTGGTGCGTGATGGCCGTTGCTGAGAAGGCACCGAAGAGAGTTGACATCAAGGCGGCCGAGGCACCCTGGTATCGCAGGTGGTTGCCGCTCGTCGGTGTCGGGATCATCGTGCTCTACTGCCTGTTGCCGTTCTACTGGATGCTGGTGTCGGCGTTCCGCCGGCCGACCGACCAGTTCGACAACTCGATCATTCCGACCCGGTGGTCGATCGACAACTTCACCGATGTGTTCAAGCCCGGTACCGGCTTCGGCCGGGGGCTGCTGAACAGCCTGATCGTGGCCGGCACCGTGACGATCCTGACGCTGGTGATCGGCATGGTCGCGGCGTACACGATGGCCCGGCTGGACTTCAAGTTCAAGAACGCCGTCCTGGCGATCATCATCACCACCTCGATGTTCCCCGGGATCTCGCTGGTGATCCCGCTGAAGAAGCTGTTCAGCGACATCGAGTGGATCAACACCTACCAGGCGATGATCGTGCCCAGCCTGTCGTTCGCCCTGCCCCTGGCCGTGTGGAACCTGACCGCGTTCTTCCGTCAGATGCCGCGCGAACTCGAGCAGGCGGCGATGGTCGACGGCTGTACGCCGGCCCAGGCCTTCCGCAAGGTGATCATCCCGCTGGCCGCACCCGGTGTGTTCACCACCGCGATCATCACCTTCATCGCGGCCTGGAACGAGTTCCTGATCGCGCTCAGCATGGTGAACCGCAAGGAGATCCAGACGGCCAACGTCGTCATCGCCGGGTTCACCGGTACGTCGGGTCGCGACCAACCGTTCGGCAGTCAGATGGCGGCCGGTGTGGTCGTCACCATTCCGCTGGTGATCGCCGTACTGATCTTCCAGCGCCGCATCGTCGCCGGCCTCACCGCAGGTGGCGTCAAGTAGTTGGCTTTTTGAGTGCCCTGGCCGCCGCGACGAACGCGGTGGCCAGGGCGCAGCCGGTGGCTATCACGATGAAGCCGGTGGCTGGGGTGGCGTGGTCGACGATGGGGCCCATGGCTAGTAGGCCGATGGGGCCTGTGGCCAGGGCGATTGAGGTGTAGCTGCCGATGACGCGGCCGCGGAGATTCTCGGGGGTGCGGGCCTGCATGATGACTGCGACGACTGGGTTGATCGGGCCGGTGGCGATTCCGGTGGTGAAGGCTAGCGCGATCATCAGGGGGATGGACGGGAGTAGCGCGAAGGCGGCTAGGCCGATGGTGCTGATGACGAGTGAGCCGATCAGCACGCCGCGTTCGCGGAGACGGTGGCCGACTGCGCCGTACAGGATGGCGCCGATCAGGCCGCCGGCGGCGAAGGCGGCTACGACGAAGCCGTAGTAGTCGGCCAGGCCGTTGTCCTGGAGGTGTGCGTTCAGGACAACAGACTCGAATGGGGCGATGAAGCCGACCAACACCGCAGCGGTGATCGCGACCGTGCGCAGGCCGGGCTCGGTGATCAGGAACCGGAGGCCGGTGGCGATCGAGCGTAGGTAGGGCTCGTGGGCCGGTGCGGGTGAGAGGTGCTTCGGGATGGTGAGCGCGGTGATGGTTGCCGAGAGCAAGAACATTCCTACGGTGACCCAGAGGACGTTGAAGCCGCCCATCGCGACCAGCAGTACGCCGGCGATGCCGGGCCCGGCCAGTGCGCCGATCGCCTCGGCGGCCTCGCCCCAGGCGTTGACGCGGGTGAGCGGCGTACCGGTGGCGCGGGCGACGTCCGGCCGCAGCGTCTCGCGGGCGGCCGCGCCGGGGCCGTCGAAGAGGGCGCCGAGGGCGACGAGCACGAGGATCCCCCAGAACGGCAGGCCGAACGCCTCGTCGAGAATCGCGAGCAGGGCAACGGCAGTCGCGCTCAGCAGGTCGGCGCCGACTGCGCAGAACCGGCGGCCGAGGCGATCGATGAGCGCACCGCCGAAGAGCGCGGACAAGACGATAGGTGCGATCGCTGCCGCGCCTGCGACTCCGGCTGCGGTGGCGCTGCCGGTCCGCTGGAAGATCAACCAGGGCACGGCTACGGCGACGATCGCGTTCCCGGTGACGGACAGAGCGGTGGCGCCGAGCAGGCCGTGGAGCGGGCGAGCGAGGCTCACGGTGCAACCCCGTGCTGCAGGGTGCGGAGCGTCAGCGGTCCGGCGTCCCGCGGGGCGAGTTTGCCGGCGGCGATGCCGTCCCAGGCGGAGTAGGTGAGCGAGTAGATCGTGGCGACCACCCACCACGGGGTGAGGTCGCGCGCGATCAGGCCGGCCGCCTGGGCGTGCGTGACAAAGCGCTCAAGCGGGGCGTCGAGCTCCTCGATGCGGTCGTGCAGCTCCTGGTCGACGCTCGCCCGCGGATGCTGCAACAGGAAGTCGATCCGCGGACCGAGCGGGATGAGCGCCTCGACCACGCGCTTGAGTACGGCGTAGAGCTCCGCCGGGGGAGTGTTCGCGTCGACCGCCTCCACCCCGGCCGCGACGAAGGCCGCGGCGCAGTGGTCGAGCGAGTCGTAGGCGAGCGCGAGCAGCAGCGCCTCCCGGGTCGGGAAGCGGTTGTGCAGCGTGGTCCGGCCAACCCCGGCAGCGCTCGCGACGTCAGCCAGCGAGGCTGCCGGGTTGGCGGTCAGGACCTTGGCGGCGACCTCCAGGATCACTTCCGTCTGAACACTCATGTTCAGAACTATACAGCGATGTTCAAATAGTCAGCCAGGCGGTCGCGTCCGATGCCAGCTGTCCGTCGAACACCGGGGCGCTGGTGAGCAGCAGTTGCTGGTACGGCGGCAGCGTGGTCGGCGCCGTACCGAGGTTGGTGACGCAGCGGAACGACCCGCGGGTGAAGGACAGCACATCGGCCGGTGCGTCCTCGTCCCAGGTCAGCCGGCCCTCGCCCAACTCCGGGTGCTCCCGCCGGATCTGCAGTGCGGCCTTGTAGAGACTGTGGTGAGAATTCGGGTCACCCACCTGAGCCTCCGCGGTCAGCGACGCCCAGTCAGCCGGCTGCGGCAACCACGGCTGACCCTCACCCGGTCCGAACCCGTATGGCGGCTCTGTCCCCGACCACGGGATCGGCACCCGGCACCCGTCCCGACCGCGGTTCGTGTGCCCAGACCGCTCCCACACCGGGTCGTCGAGCACCTCCTCCGGCAGATCCTCAACCTCGGGCAGCCCGAGCTCATCACCCTGGTAGATGTACGCCCCACCCGGCAGCGCAAGCTCCAACAGCGCAGCCGCCCGGGCCCGGCGCAGCCCGCGCTCCAGATCAGTCGGTACGACGCCCGCCCCCTCCAGCGCGTCTTCCAGCGCCCGGCCGTACCGAGTGCGGTGCCGGATCGTGTCGTGGTTGCTCAGCACCCAGGTCGCGGGCGCACCGACCGCCCACAGGCTCCCCGTGGACCGGTCGATCACCTCGCGCAGGTCCTTCGCATCCCACGAAGCGCGCAGCGCGTCGAAGTTGAACGCCGAGTGCAGCTCATCCGGCCGCACGTACTTGGCCAGTCGCTCCGGTGGCGACAACCACGCCTCGGCCACGAAAACCCGCGGGCCCTGCGGCGTACCGGCGTACTCATCGGCGATCGCTCGCCAGCGCTGGTGGATCGGGTGCACGCCCGGCTGGTCGTAGTACGGGTTGCCGACATACTTCTCGTGCGTCGGCTGACCGTCCTTCAGCGGTACGTCGGGCAGTGTCGCGTCCTTGGCCATCGAATCGGCCACGTCGATCCGGAACCCGTCGATGCCACGGTCGAACCAGAACCGCAGGATCGAGTCGAACTCCTCGAGCACCTTCGGGTGGTCCCAGTTCCAGTCGGGCTGGGAGATGTCGAACATGTGCAGATACCACTGGCCGTCATCGATTTGCTGCCAGGCGCCACCGCCGAAGCTGGCCGGCCAGTTCGTCGGCGGGCGGCCGTCGACCCCGTCGCGGAACCAGAACAGGTCGCGCTCGGGCGAACCCTTGCCGGCTGCGAGGGCGGCCTTGAACCACGGGTGCTCCCAGGAGCAGTGGTTCGGGACCAGGTCGATCAGGATCCGCAGTCCGAGCGCGTGCGCCTCGGCGATCAGGGCGTCCGCGTCGGCCAGGGTGCCGAATTCGGGATTGATGTCGCGATAATCGGAGACGTCGTACCCGCCGTCGAGCAGGGGGGACGGGTACCAGGGGCTGATCCAGATCGCGTCCACGCCGAGGTCGGCCAGGTAGGGCAGCCGGGCGCGGATACCGTTCAGATCGCCGGTGCCGTCACCGTCCGCATCGGCGAACGACCGCGGGTAAACCTGGTAGACGACGGCGCTACGCCACCAGTCGTCAGCTGGTCTGGTGCCTGGATCAGTCATGGGGCCCAGCCTGCCACGGGGCACCGACAAGGTTGTGACGGTCGTCTCAGCGTGTACCCCGACTGTCGCACCGGGTGCCGAGGTGGCTAGTCTCAGGCCGACGGAACGCGCCGGCGACCGTGCCCTCTGCACCGCAGCCTGCCGTGCCTAATCTGGACAACGCGGGACTCGAACAGGCGAGAGAGGGACCACAGTCGTGGACTTGATGGAGTACCAGGCGAAGACTGTCTTCGCCAAGCACGGTGTAGGGACGACGGTGGGTGAAGTCGTCAACACGCCGGAGGACGCCCGCGCGGCGGCCGAGAAGCTCGGCGGCGGCACGGTGGTCGTGAAGGCCCAGGTGCTGACCGGCGGCCGCGGCAAGGCCGGTGGCGTCAAGCTCGCCGCCAACCCGGACGAGGCCGAGGCACGCGCTCGCGAAATCCTTGGTCTGGACATCAAGGGTCACGTCGTCAAGACGCTGAACATCGTCCCGGCCGCGGCGATCGCGGAGGAGTACTACTTCTCCTTCCTGATCGACCGGGCCAACCGCAACTACCTCTGCATCGCCTCCGCCGCCGGCGGGATGGAGATCGAAGAGGTCGCGCACACGAACCCCGACGCGGTCGCCAAGATCTCGATCGACCCGGCCACCGGTGTCGACGAGGCCAAGGCCCGCGAGATCGCCACCGCGGCCGGTTACCCGGCCGACATCATCGACGCCGTCGCGCCGGAGATCGTCAAGCTGTACGGCGTCTTCCTGAGCGAGGACGCGACGCTGGTCGAGGTGAACCCGCTGGTCAAGCTGAAGGACGGCCGGGTCGAGGCCCTCGACGGCAAGGTCTCGCTGGACGAGAACGCCGACTTCCGGCACCCGGAGCACGCGGACTTCGCCGACTCGTCGGCGGCCGACCCGCTGGAGGCCGCGGCCAAGGCCAAGGGCCTCAACTACGTGAAGCTCGACGGTTCCGTCGGCATCATCGGCAACGGCGCGGGCCTGGTCATGTCGACCCTCGATGTCGTCGCGTACGCCGGTGAGGAGTTCGGTGGCGTCAAGCCTGCCAACTTCCTCGACATCGGTGGCGGCGCCTCGGCCGAGGTGATGGCCAACGGGCTGGAGATCATCATCTCCGACGCCCAGGTGGAGAGCGTGTTCGTCAACGTCTTCGGTGGCATCACCGCCTGTGACGCGGTCGCGAACGGCATCGTGCAGGCCTTCGAGCTGCTCGCCGCCCGCGGCGAGGCCGTCAGCAAGCCGCTGGTCGTCCGGCTGGACGGCAACAACGCCGAGGAGGGCCGCCGCATTCTCGACGAGGCGGGCCTCGCCGGTCTGGAGCGGGTCGACACGATGGACGGCGCCGCCAAGCGGGCCGCCGAGCTGGCTGCGAAGTAAGGGATCGCTGAAATGTCTATCTTCCTGACCAAGGACAGCAAGGTCATCGTCCAGGGCATGACCGGCTCGGAAGGCACCAAGCACACGACGCGGATGCTCGCGTCCGGCACGAACATCGTCGGTGGCGTCAACCCGCGCAAGGCGGGCACGAGCGTCGACTTCGACGGTACGTCGGTGGCCGTGTTCGGCACCGTCGCGGACGCCGTCAAGGAGACCGGTGCGAACGTGTCGGTCATCTTCGTGCCGCCGAAGTTCACCAAGGACGCCGTACTGGAGGCCGTCGCGGCCGAGGTGCCGCTGGTCGTGGTGATCACCGAGGGCGTGCCGGTGCACGACACCGCCGCGTTCTTCGCCGCCGCGCAGGCCTCCGGCACCACCCGGATCATCGGCCCGAACTGCCCGGGCATCATCACCCCCGGTGAGTCCAACGCCGGCATCATCCCGGCGAGCATCGCCGGCGCCGGCCGGATCGGTCTGGTGTCCAAGTCGGGCACGCTGACCTACCAGATGATGTACGAGCTGAGCGACTTCGGCTTCTCCACCGCGATCGGCATCGGCGGCGACCCGATCGTCGGCACCACGCACATCGACGCCCTGCAGGCGTTCCAGGACGACCCGGACACCGACGCGATCGTGATGATCGGCGAGATCGGCGGCGACGCCGAAGAGCGCGCCGCCGCCTTCATCAAGGAGAACGTCACCAAGCCGGTCGTCGGCTACGTGGCCGGCTTCACCGCCCCCGAGGGCAAGACCATGGGCCACGCCGGCGCCATCGTCTCCGGCTCCTCAGGCACCGCGGCCGCGAAGAAGGAGGCCCTCGAGGCCGTCGGCGTCAAGGTCGGCAAGACCCCGACCGAGACCGCCAACCTGATGCGCGAAATCATGCAGAACCTGGCGAAGTAAGTCACAGCGCGA